>JACCXH010000059.1 GCA_013697245.1 Bacteroidota bacterium | reverse complement strand
GCTAGAACAGGTTTCGGAACGCTCCGCCAAAGCAGTTATGCCTGCGATAATTATCTCTTTAGGATTTGTAAACACAATACTACTAAGGGTTTTAACTAATTCCGTTTTATTAGTTAATGAATTTGGGTGGAAAACACTTTTAATAAATTTTTCATTAAATTCAGTTACGCCATCCCGATTAATTTGTTCAATTGCCTTGTAGCGATTTTCTTTTACTTCTGTTGTATCGGCAATGCATTGAGTATCGCATAAAATCAACGCCTCAAAACGTTCAGGAAATTTTTTGATAGCATTCAATGCGATGAACCCGCCCATGGAGAGGCCGCAAACAATTGCTTTTTTAATATTTAATTTGTCCATAAATGCGATTAAATCTTCGCTAAATAAATCAATACTTAGTGGTGTCTCTTCATCAGTTGATTTTCCAAAACCACGAATATCTAAAGCTATTAAACGATTTGAAGATTTTAAATTATCAAGTTGACTCTTCCACATCGACTTATCGAATGGAAAACCATGAAGAAATAATAAAGTACTGCTTCCTTCGCCTACATCATTATATGAAACAGTAAAGTCGTTGACTTCTGTCAGTAAATTTTGAAATGAATTATCTAATTCCATAGTTACAATTTGAGTTATTGGTAAATTTTCAACTTTATTTAGTGTCAAATTTTTAACGTGATTATTCTCATATTCTTTAAATAAGACTACAAGTGAATCGTAATAGGATGTTAAGGTTTTAACAGTTATAACTGGATTTTCCTGATAGGGAACAGTTAAAGGCATTTCATTCATATATTTAAGTAATTCAGGATCTCTTTCTCTGATTTTGTTAGTTATAACTAAAATCATTTCGTTCAATTCTAATTCAGTTTTCATATTATTTATTTAAAAAAAGTTCGATAATTCACTGATCCGAATTAATTTTCTGTTTACAAATTCATCACTATCTAATGTGTTATTAAAATTAAATTTGCAAACATTCTTTATTTTTATTAAAAAGATTTGCTTAATGAAACATACATAATAAACGGTTACACGCACGCCTACCATTTCGTTGGTCACTGCCTGAAGATTGGAAAACCACAGTGTTCATGATACCCGTTAAGCCAATCTGACATATTCTGTAGTTTCATTAAGCTAAATCAATAACTATTAGCAAGTTTTTTTACTAATTTGTTTTGATTTAATCTTTAGGTAATAATACCTTGTCAATAACATGAATTACTCCATTTGATGCAGTAATATCTGCTGTAGCAACTTTAGCACCGCCCACAGTTACTTTCCCGTCTTTAACGGTTACTTTCAACTTGCCGCCTTCTACAGTAGTTAACTCTTGTCCGTCTTTCAAATCAGCTGCTTTCATTTTTCCACTTACAACATGGTAAGTCAAAATTTTAGAAAGTTTTGCTTTGCTTTCTGGTTTCAGTAATTTGTCTACCTCTGGTTGTATTGCAGAAAAAGCTGCATCAGTAGGTGCAAAAACCGTGAATGGCCCTTTGCCTTGCAAAGTTTCTACCAAGCCAGCAGCTTTTACTGCGGCTGTAAGTGTTTTAGCATCTGTAGTAGCAATTGCTACAATGTCTTTGGTTGTTGTCATTTCTTTTTCCATTTTATTTTTTATTTATACAGAGAATGAATTTTCTCTGCGTTGCAAAATTGTATTTAATAGTTGCCGAAAGTGTTACATAATAAAGAAACTGAGTTATATCATTCACATTTATTTTTTTAAAACAATTGGGAAAACCGATAAAAGGGAATAGAAATTATTTTCAATTCCCCTCCTGCAAATCCTAATAATGTTTAGGGAACGAAACAGTCTCTTATCGGCACTCGCTGTCATCTTTTTTACTTTTTATTTACTTGTTTGCTTCCTCTTGTTTAACCAATTTATTATAAACACCCATTAATAATATTGGTGCTACCCATTGGCCTACAAACGAAGCGTTTTTATCGTTGCCCATACATTTAAACGCTAATGAAACTGCTGCTGCTCCCATAGCTGCAAATAAAAATGTGTCGGATGGTAATTTGATTGTTTGCTTTTCAATAGCTTTGGTAATCATGTCTTCTTTTGTTTCTGAATTTTCCATTTTGTTTTTTTTAGTTATTGATAATTGAATTGATTATTTATTGATATAATATTATTGCATTGTTGGATGAACTTGATGGTTAAACTTTATTTTGCGTCTCCATTCTCCCCACGCTCCTGTACTCCACAAAACTATTGCTATTAAAATTGGTTGAAATGGTAACCGTAACCAAAGAAGTAAATCCGAATTTAAACCAAAAGCATAATTATGATTAACTAATTGCGCAATATTGCCAGGAAAAACTGCTATCAAAAATAGGGCAACTATCCAACCAACAGTAGTTCGTTGTTTTACTAAAAAAAGTAAAGAAACTCCTAAAATAATTTCTACCACACCTGATAAAAGCACAACTGTATCCCGATCCATAGGCACCCAATTGGGCACTTGTGCCAAAAACTCAGTTCGCATAAAAGTAAGATGCCCTGTACCAGTAAAACTAAAAAAAATGCCTAGTAGTATTCTTGCTGTTGTTTGAGCTTTTGTTGAGTATATTATTTTATTTTCCATAATTTTAAATTAAAACATTGTGATTTAAATTAGTGGCAAAATCAGCTAATTCAGCAATGTATTTTTTTAAAAACTCCTTTGTTTTTTCATCATTCAATGTTCCTTCCTCGTCAAATTTTGTATTTACCTGTGTTATCACTACCTCAGGGATATTCATAGTAATTGCATTTACGGCTACTAATATTTGTCGTAGGTGAAATTGCGCTCTTACGCCACCCAACAAACTCGGGCTTGCACTTATAATACCTACCGCTTTTCTATCAAACGGTTTTGTAGGATGTTTAGAAAGAAAATCGATTACATTTTTAAGCACTCCCGGAATAGAATAATTATATTCAGGTGTAACTATAATGACTGCATCGGCTGTTTTAATGGCAGTACATATTTTTTCAATGGATTCAGGAAACACTTTTTCATGCAAATCAAAATTGTACATAGGTATATCTGCAATCGATAAATGTTCGATAACAATAGTAGAAGGTGCCAATTTTTGTGCTGCCTTTAACACCATTGTGTTAAAAGATTTTTTTCTTAAACTTCCCGAAATGGCTAAAAAGTGATAGTTATCTTTCATATTTTACTTTTTATGAGCACTAGCAAATAAATAATTTATGCCTCCACAATCATATTACTCTCTTTTTTAAAAGCTCCAATAATTTTTCTGCCGCTGCTTTTGATGACGCCGGATTTTGGCCGGTAATTAATAAACCATCTGTTACTACATATGAAGCCCAATCTTCTTTTTTAGAATAAATACCACCCTTGCCTTTTAATTCATCTTCCAGTAAAAAAGGTACTACCTTGCTTAGCCCAACGGCTTCTTCTTCGGTATTTGTAAATCCCGTTACATTTTTACCTTTCAATAAGGGTATATTTTCTTCATCCATCACGTGCAGCAAAACTGAAGGTGCATGGCAAACAGCCGCTACAGGTTTTTTATCGTTACAAAATTTTTTAATTAATTCAATCGAATTTTTATCATTGGTTAAATCCCATAAAGGACCATGACCTCCAGGATAAAACACTGCATCAAAATTATCCGCTGATACTTCTGATAGTTTTTTGGTGTGGGCCAATAGTTCTTTCAACGCTGCATCTTTGTCAAAGCGATGAGTAGCTTCTGTTTGATTGGCCGGTTCGGTGCTTGAAGGATCAATTGGAGGTTGTCCGCCTTTTGGTGAAGCAATGGTGATAGACGCGCCTGCATCTTTCATTGTATAATAAGATGATGCAAATTCTTCAACCCAAAAACCAGTTTTCTTTCCTGTATTTCCAAGCACGCTATGCGATGTTAATACCATTAATATTTTCATAATTTATTATATGTTTATGTTTTTAAAATATACTGCAATCACCCTACTTCAATCATCACTTTTATTGCCTATTTTTTTAGGCTTTAAAAGAAAACTCGTAGGCTTTATTATAAATTAATTTTTCCATGTTCCCCTTCTTTGTATTCTTTTCCAGTAACAATTGCTTTTAGCATGTTAAACAATACTACCATTTTGCTTGAACTGCTGTCCCAATAATTTACTTCGTTGGGCGTTACTTTAATAAGGGTCATATCGGGGTCATCTAAGCCCAGAGGAAACCATGCTTTCATTATAGAACTCCACAACTCTTTCATTTTGGTTTTGTCGTTTACCAAAGTTGCTGTGCCATGAATCATTAAGTAATTATTACTGCTTTCGTTGGTAATGGCAATGGATACTTTTTTGCTTTCTTCTATTTCTTCAACTTTATAAGAAGAAGCCTTTGTAAAAAACCACATAGTGCCATCGTCATCAATTTTATTTATACCCATTGGCCTGCCTGATAGATTTTCAGTATCTTTTTCGTTGGTAATAAGCATACAAGCATGCACACCTTTAACCATTTCAATTAGTTTTTCGACATTTTGATCATGTTCCTTTTTCATATAATTTATTTTTTTTTATGTGTACTTTATTTGCTTTATGTTATTGTTTTATGCCACAAAAGTGCTTGGATTAAATTACGAGCGTTTTAATCACAAATCACTTTTTTCAGACACCCAATCAATTGCTTTTTGTTCATCTTTATGTTCAAAACCTTTAAATTCTCCGGGCATTAGAATGCTGAATATTTCGGTAAAAGTTCTTATTGCGCCAATATCA
>JACCXH010000054.1 GCA_013697245.1 Bacteroidota bacterium | reverse complement strand
TTCCTGCCCACAATTACGCAATATATTCTATCGCATTTTCGCCAGATAAAAAGTTTTTTGCAACTGGTAGTAGAGATAAAACAATAAAAATTTGGAACGCAATAAACCCTGAATTTCCTAAAAGCATGACATTTGAAAATTTAGGTGGGCATCAATATTCTGTCAATAGATTAATTTGGAATGAAAAAAGTGATACTTTAATATCTGCAAGTGATGACAAAAAAATAATGATTTGGTCTATTGAATCCGGATATTAAATAGTTTAAACCGGATATGATGGTTAACTTTTGGTACGATAGAGCTGCCTTTTATTTCTTAAAATCGGGAGAGAAAATTTATAAGTACATTTCGGTGGCTGAAAATTTGACTAATCAAATTGGTTATTTGATATTTATTGCGCGCGAGGCTCATTTTTGGCGAAAAGCATTAAAAAGTACAATTAACTCACGAGTTATGGTAAAATTACCGTAAAATACGCTAACAGCCCTTATTTTTGACCAAGCCTAAACACCTTGCAAAAGTGACTTGTCGCCCGTAAATCGACTAAAAATCGCTGAATTTGGGCTTCTTTAAGTTCTTTAGGATTTTCATAGGAAGATTGGTTCGAACAGGGTAACTTTGAGCCCGCCATATTAACCAAAAAACCCCAGTATTTACTGGGGTTTTTTGGTTTCGGGGTCAAGGTAGGGGTCAATAATTCATATTAGTTATTTTTACTGTTAATAACTTTGATAGTAGTAACTTAAGAGCATAAAAAGCTTAGCGGAATCTAACTTTTAAATATATATTAAAAAGCCCCAAAATATTATTTATGGGGCTTTTGTTAAAAGGTTAAAAAGATTATTTTTTGTGTGTTTTCAACATTTCTTCGTGTTCCGTTTTCATTTGCTCGTGATCTTTTATAATTTGGTCATGTTCAGCTTTCATTTTAGAGTGCTCATCCATCATTAGCTTGTGATCGTTTTCGATTTTACTAGCTTCAGTTTTTCCTCCTTCGTGCTCTTTCTCAAGCTCAAGATGCGCTGCAACTAATGTTTGGTGGGTTTTAACAATTTCATCATGTTTTGCTATTAACGCCATGTGTTTTTCTTCGGTTGCTTTATGCTCTGTTTGCATTAATGTATCATTGACTTCTGATTCTTGTTTTACCCATGCTTCATGGTCAGCATTCATTTGATTGTGGGAAGCTTCCATTAAAGAATCGTCCGATTCTAATGTTTTGTGTTCTAAAGCCAATTTATCGTGTAACTCATTATTACTTCCACAAGAAATTATAGAAATACTTACAGCAAAAATTGCCGCGAATTTTAAAATAGATTTTTTCATATTTTTAATCGTTTAGGGTGTTTAATATTAATTCCAATTATCTGTAAAAGTAACCCATTTTACTTTAAAAAATGATTTAGAACATTGTGATGATATAATATGGAAGCAACGATGATGTCTTGAAGGAATCTAATAATCATTTAAAACCATTTTTTTTCTGATCACATTAAAAAACCCTGCCGTGAAAAACACTCTTGCCTTTAACCAGGGCAAGAGAGAAAAGCGGCAGGGTATCTAAATCTATTAAAAGGTTACATCATGAAAGTTTCCTTTTTTAGATTTATTGTTTTTCAATACTTATAATCACTTTCTGCCCCGGAAATCCAATTGTAGAAGTGCTTTCAAACTTCATCATTTTTTTCTTGTGTTCTAACACGTTATAAACTCCACTAAAATTTACACACTGATCAGCCAATTCTTCTGCGTGAAAGAACATATCTCCAATTAACCCCGCAGTTACATCCTCAACTTTTGATTGATTAGAAATCTCAAACTTCTTCCCTTTTTCGCGGAATTGCCATATAAATTTTGCGGTATGGTCGTGGTCGTTTTTCCAGTTCCCTGTACACGTTTCATTATATACATCACACTCACCAATATTCCATTTTGGTAATTCTGCTTCATTTTTCCCGTCTACTGACAGCTCTGTAACTTTCCAATCTCCTCCGTCAAGGCGGTTAGAGTACATTTTTGTTTTATTACAGGCCGTAAATGCAAGGGCCGCTGTAAAGACAACGCTTGCTAATAATATTATGGTTTTTTTCATTTTTCTGTTTTTTTTATGATTATTGAATCTTAGTTATAAAATTAATGCTAATGTCAGTAACACCGGGTGAACATGTGCCATCCTTTACACCTGGTTGGTGTCTTAACTCTACTTGCATTGTTCCGTTGCCTAAAGTACTTGTTCTCCATTTAGACTGTAGGCCAATCTGGCGCCCATTTGCATCAATGTCTGTACGTTTAACTGTTGCACTTGATCCTGTTGGGGTAAAACAAAATAAATGATCTACGCCTTCTTCTAACACTTCATTAGAAACAGTATCAATTGGTGAAGCTATTTCGTTAAGTAATAAAATGGTAGTAATCCATGTTTTGTTTGGGGCTAATTTAATTGTGTCAAAAATATCGTAGCCACCGCCACCGTCAGCATCAGGATCACGGAAAGTAGCGTACTTAATATTTGAAACATTTGATGAATCTACAAATTTAAGTTTCATTGTAGTAAATACTTCCGGCTCATTCACTACAGGTTGAGGCACGGGTACCAGATCTTTATCTTTTTTACAGCCCGACCATAATGCTGTTACAGCCATTGCTGCAAAAATTAATTTGATTGTTTTCTTTTTCATTTTTTTTGGTTTTTGTTTATATTGGTTTTTGTTTATTTATTTAGATTTTAAATTTATATTAAACGGAACTTTTATTCGGAACGTAATATTTCTTCCCATCGCATCCGTAAAGTATCGGAACCTATCAAGGTAATCTCTGTATGTTTTGTTTAAAAGGTTAAATACACTTACTCCCAGTTCAATATTCTGATTTTTAATTTTTATAGAACATGAACCATGAATATTAAACGTGTAATATTCAGAAGGTGGCGCAACAAAATCACTGTTAGCGGGAACACGCCATTGTTTTGTGACATATAAAACAGAGGCAGATAAATATGAGGAATTTAATTTTTTATAATTTTTAAAGCGATAAGTAATTTCACTTTCATACCTATCTGAAGGCATCATAATAAGCCAATTATTTTCAGTATTATTCCATGCTCGTAAAATAGACGCCTTTCCGGTTAGTTCAATTGAATTCGTGAATTTATAGTTCAAATAAAAATCACAGCCTTTTAAGGTAGCATCCGTTTGTTTGTAATAAAACGCCGGAAAAGCACCACGAATGGTAACTACTGGTACAGTTGCAGGCTGACGATAAATAAAATTATTTACATAATGTAGATAAGGTGAGACTTCAATAGTGATTCTTTTGGAAGGTGTATAACGCAAGGTGAAAATTCCATTGTACGTTCTTTCGGATTTAAGGGTATTATCCCCATATTCAATTGCGGCGGCACCATGATGTAAACCATAACTATACAATTCACTTACAGAGGGCGCACGCCAAGCTGTTCCCAAATTAAAAGCTAAGTTTATATTTGAACCCGGTTTATAAATTGCTCCCACATTTCCGCTTACATTTTCAAAGGTATGCACAGGAGTTACTAGCTGATAAGTTGCATAACTTACATACTGGTACTTATAAACCTGCAATCGTTTATAGTCATAACGTATTCCTGCTTCCAATTCAAATTTATTTCTCCTCCATCTTTCAATCCAAAAAATACCTCCATTATAATTTCTAAAATTTGGAATTAGAGCTCGACCCTCATACGTGTTACCTTGGGTTAATCCGCTAAATCCTATGCTTCCAGTAAAATGTTTTACTTGGTTATGTTCCCAAATAATATCCGCTGAATGAGTAGTAAGCTCAAATTGAAGTTCGGGTTTATTCAATGCTGCCAATGAATCATTTAATGGTTTGTGTTTATCATATTCATTACGTAAATTATATTGCCTTGCATACGTCACTGATAATTTTCCTTTGACGCCTGTAACAATGTACATTTTAGCTTTAAACAATTCGTGTTCAATGTTTTGATATGGCCTTCCAATTTTATAAGTAAAAGGGCCAGTTTCCAATGGAACAGGACTTTTAAATGCAGTATTTAAATCCGTAATATTTCCAATGTGGGAGGCACCAAATATCCCAAGGGTTGTATTGAACTGACTGTAAAATATTTCTGCGCCGTATTTCTTTTTTTTCCAACCAAGCGTGTAGGAAAAATTAGACTCTCTCAATCCAGTATTTACTAAAATATAATTGGGTGCTGATACTGTTCCTGTTTGTTTAAGTGTACCTTGAACTCTCCATGAAAATGCTTTAAGTCTATTAAAATTTCCTTCTAAATAAGCCGAAGCAGTTCCGGCTTTTCCATTGGTCATACCAACTAAGTTTACCTCGCCATTTATCCCCGCAGAATCCCGCAAAGGTTTACTTTCCACAATTACAACACCTGCAATAGCATCTGAACCATATCTTACACTATTAGCACCTTTAATAACAGAAAGTTTGTTTGCGGTAAACGGATCTATTTCTGGAGCATGCTCAACGCCCCATTGTTGACCTTCCTGCCTGACACCATTATTCAAAATAAGAATTCGGTTACTATGCATACCATGTATAATTGGCTTTGATATAGAGTTGCCAGTATTAAGCGAATTAACACCTGTAATACTCTTAAGCGATTCGCCGAGAGACTGTCCTTTAGATTGGTTTAATTTTTCTTCAGAAACATCATTTTTTGTTTGAGTAGTTTGTTCAACTAATTTCTGAGCTGTTATTTCAATGTCTTTTAATATTTCTGCATGATGTTCCGGGTAAAAATTCTGATTAGTTTTTCCTTTAACGATTATTTTTGATTGCAAAGATTCGCAACCAATATGCGAGATTTTAACGGTATAGATTCCATTACATATATCTTCTATTTTATACCTTCCTTTATTATCAGAAACCGCCCCTTTAGCCAACTCCACAATATAAACCGAGGCAAACTCAAGAGGTTTACGATCATGTTCATCTATAATTTTACCATATAAACTGTTTTTGCACGTGTCGCTCTGCGCATGAATTGCTAAGGTCGAAATAAAAAAAATTGATATGTAGAGAAAGAATTTATTCATTCGTGTAATCCAATAGTGCTTTATCGGAATCTACGTTAATTAATACAACAATTTTTGTTATTTGAATTTTCATGTTTTCTTTAGAGACTTACATTATTTACTTACAAGGCATTTTATAACTGAGATCTATTATTTTATCCGTGATAATTTTAGAAGTTGTTTTTTTTGGATCATAAACCACAGATACGATTTTTGTATTTAAATTCAATATGGTTTGTTTTATTCCAAGGTCATTATTAAGTCCTTCTTCAATTATTTTTTGACAATTTTCACAGCCCGCTTTAGGCAAGCTAACTACTAAAACAGAATCATTTTTTTCTACTTTTAGCGATCTGGTTTCCTCTATATTTCTTTGGCAACTTAATGTCCAAATTGCAGTAAGGCAAACACCTATTATTTTTAACTTCTTTGTCATGCTATATAATTTATTTTACGCTGGCGATTCCATAATAATAATTTCCCCATGAGCGGTACCTACAGCTAATAAGTTATCATCCGCAGACCATTCTATTTTGCTTATCGGATTCTGCAATTTTATTCCTGTTATAAATTTGTCACCTATCTCCACATCAAAAAATAACACCATTCCAGAATCGTCACCCGAAGCTAAAAACGTATTTCTATTTTGAAATTCAGCTTGAGTAATTTTTGATAAATGTCCATTTAGAGTAATAGGCGATTGCCCTTGAGGACTTTTGCCCGCAAATTTCCAAACAACTATTTCATCCCAACAATTAGTAAGAAAGTATTTGGCATCGTTTGTCCAATTAAGAATTTTTACTTTACCCTTGTAACCATTCATTTCAAAATCAGCCCCATCTGTATATGGAAGCGGAAAGAAATGAACGCGTGAGTCCTGTGTGCCGCAAGCTATGTATTGATCATCAGGACTCCAAGATAAGGATAGCATAGAGTTTTTCCATTCTAAAAATTTATATGGCTGCTGTTTATCTATTTCAAAAAGACGAACGCCGCCATAACATGCTGTAGCAAACGCCATACTATCACTGCGCCATTCAATACCAGAAACTGTACTTTCATGTTTGTCGTATTCAAAAATCAAAATACCTTCCTTATTAAAAACTTTTAGTGTATTGCCTGCGCTTACGGCAAAATATTTACCATCGAATGACCAAGTTGCATGTTCAACCCAAAGTGTTTGCATCTTTACTTCTTTTAAGAGCTTGCCACTTTCGATGTCCCATAATCTCATAAACCCATCCTGACCGGTTGTTACAGCGTTATTTTCTTTTGGCGAAACTGCTAAAGATATAGCACCATTAGTATGCGCTTTTATATCATGCTGTTTTGTTTGAAGTTGATGATTTAGAACCGCAAAATTACCGGCAGATGTTAATGCTGCAATCAAAGTATTATCATTAGTCCAGCCTATGCCTATGATGTAATCATCTAATAAGGTTTCCCAGATTTTATACTCGTTTTGCGATTCCGCAATTTTATTTATTTTGAGATGGTTCACCATTATGCAAGTTTTGGTTGATTTTTAACTATACATTTTTTAAATCCATTTACTAATTCTTCCCGGTCTAAATTTTTTCCAATGAACACAAGTTGATTTCTACGCTTTTCATCAGCACGCCATTTTCTATCTGCTTGTGCGTCAAAAAGCATGTGTACCCCTTGAAAAACAAAACGCTCATCATTACCATGAATGTTGAGTATTCCCTTCATTCTAAAAATATCTGTTCCTTTTTCACGTAGCAACCATGATATCCATTCATTTACTTTTTCAATGTTTAATGCGCTTTCATCTTCAATTCCAACTGATGATACTGCGTTATCATGCTCATGGCTGTGTGCAAATTCAATTTCCTTAAGTGGCAGAATAAGATTTTGAGATGCAATTTTTAAATTATCCAAGGAAATTTTATTTGTTGATTTCTTTATCCCGCTGGGCTCCGTGGCAGAACTCTTTGCCCTGCTAGATTCAAACTGCATATTAAACTCCTCAGGGCCATGCTGAGTGAAGATGGCATAAAATCCTTTTTTAGAAGGCTTAAAATAGTAGGTTTGTTGATCACCAGTAATTAACAAACGATTGTGAGCACGGTTAGCATTCAAAAATTTATCCGGCTTAATTTCTTTATATTCTTCTGAAAATATTTTTACAGTTGATTTTTTTGCTTTTTCAATTTCGACATCTGAATTATCATTTAATGCAACAATAACAACATCAATAGAAGGATCAGGTCCATCAGTCATTTTTATCTGATACTCTTCATTATTAAAGTCAAATATGCCACACCATTCAAATGGAACTTCCTCAATTAAAATACCGGGATTTAATTCTACTTTTGCATCTAAATCAAATGCTTTTATATTTAAAATGGAGTTCAGATCAATATTAGCATCTTTTGATTTATAGAGTTTTGCTTGAGAATTCATGGATTTTATTTTCTGCTCCAGTTTTTCCAATTCCTGTTCACTTACCAAATCAATTTTATTTAGCAAAATCACATCTGCAAATGCAATTTGTTCTTGGCACTCAGAACTGTTGTCAATATGGAGCCATACGTGTTTAGCGTCAACAATGGTTATAATTGCATCAAGGCTAAAGCTTTCTCTCATTTCATCATCTACCCAAAAAGTTTGAGCTACTGGTGCCGGATTTGCCATGCCTGTCGTTTCGATGATGATGTAATCCAGTTTATCTTTTCGTTTCATTAACTGATCGAGTATACGAATCAAATCGCCGCGAACTGTGCAGCAGATGCAACCATTATTCATTTCAAATATTTCTTCATCGGCACCTATTACCAACTCATTGTCAACGCCAACTTCACCAAATTCATTTTCAATTACGGCTATTTTCTTTCCGTGATTTTCGCTTAGTATTCTATTTAACAAAGTTGTTTTTCCTGACCCAAGAAAGCCAGTTAATACTGTTACGGGTATTGTATGTTTTGTTTCCATTTCTATTTGTTTTAAATTATATTTTCCGCTAAATGTTTTTCGCCTAAGGCCTGAATATCATGAATCCTGATAAGTGCTGTAGGTTTATTAATTTTTAAAATCTTAGCCTCAGGCTTCATTAAAATACTTATTACAGTTTCTATATCAGGACAACCTTCATCAGCACACGTTAATTCAGATACCATAACAACGCATCCTTCGTCGGGCAACCTAAAATATGTTTTTACCCATTGTTTAATTTTTATTGAGATTTCCTTACTGTCTGAATCTACCTGCTTATTAAAATAGTTTTTCATGATTACCCTATTGTTATAACCGAATTACTGTAAATACTAGTTGAGCCTGCTTTGTATAAAAGTTTGTTTTCGAATACCTCGTTATTAATTAAATGCTTCTGAACAAATGTTTCCGCTACCTCAGGAGTCATCTCTTTATACCATGTGTTATCAGGATAAACCATTATTACAGGGCCATCTTCGCACCTGCTGTTGCATAACGTTTTAGTGGTGTGTATATGTTTATGCAAACCACATTTTTTTATTTCAGCCCTAATTGATTTTGTAGTTTCAATACTCCCTTTTAAGGTACAAGCATCGCCATTACAGAAAAAAACGTGCTTTTGTATTTTGCTTAAATCCCTGATATCCATTTTTAGTTTCGTTGAAGTTTGAAATTTTTAATAATTGTTACGGAATAAATTGCCACTATAAATAACATAAAGCCTAAGCCAATTAAGGAGTTTGTTGTATTACTTAATTGAATAGATGGAAAAAAAGTACTGATAATTTTATATCCTGCTACAGTAAATGAAATGATAACGATCGCCCAACCGATCCATTTGCGATAATTTAAAATTGCGGCTTGATCTTTTGTTCTATTTAAAATGCTATGCAAAATTCTACCGTCAACTGTATCAGTAGCAATCATTCCTGCCGAAAAAATCAGACCCATTATTAATGCCCCTAGCGTGCCGCCTTTGGCTGAGGCCGCATAACCCCAAGCGGCAGCTTGAGTAGCGGTATCAAACACAGTTGCAAATAAAATTCCAATTAAAATAACTGAAAATGGATTAACACTATTTTTTAGTGATTTTGGCAATAAAGATAATTTCCATCCAAATACACTATAATTACCCGGCATAATTAGCGCCTTTAAGTTTAATGTGCCAACAAGCAATAGTAGAAAAACAGGAACCCATTCGGCTATATTAAAAAACCATTCGGGCAATTTAAATTGTTGACTAAACAGGCTTACCAATACTGCAATAACAGTAACTACCAACCCATGCCCGGTTGCAAATAATGTACCTACCCATTTTGCAAGTGAGGGTTTTGTTTCATTAAAGCGTAAGGTAAGGCCGTCAATTAGTGCAATATGGTCTGGGTCTAATCCATGACGAAGACCGAGTGCCAACATTAAGATAATTCCTGAAAAGTCAATAGCTATCGCATTCATTATTTAAAAAACTTAAAAATTCAATAATTAATGATGATGAAAAAATAAATTGTTAAACAAGTAAACTGTTCCAACACCAATGATCAAAAAAGCGCTTATATATTCAATATGTTTTATCATTCTATGATTAAACAAGCCGCTTGCTTTATTTCCTATGACAAACATTAGCAATGCAATCGCCATCATTACTACTACAAAACCTACTACATAAATTAAAATATACCAAAATGATTGATTAACACTGCCCGAACTTCCTGCTGTTACAAAAGCAGCTAATGCTGATGGACAAGGCAACAAACCCGCCACAATACCAATTAAGGCGGTTGTTTTATGTGTATGCACCTGTACTTCAACCTGACCTTGAGGCGTTACTAATTTTAAATTGCTAAGATTAATTTTTTTTGGAGCCGCTAATTTGTTGTGTTGTTTTTCATTTTTATGATGTGCGCAAGAGCAACTTTGTATGTGATGTTTTATTTTATACAATAAATAAATGCCCACACCTATCATAATTAACGGAGCTATTATCTCGATATAGTGTTCAATCTTTTCATTTTCGATTTGAGGTAACAGATAATTTAGTAAAAGCCCTACCACTAATAAGACAATTGTATGTGACAGCGCTAAACTGGCTCCTAAAGTAATGATGTGCCATTTATTGGTTTTGTTACCAAGCATGTAAGAGGCAATAAATGATTTGCCATGGCCAGGTTCTAAAGCGTGCATGGCACCTAAAGAAAAAGCGGTTGTTATGTTTAATATTCCTGCCATTTAGTTGTAGTTTGGTAAAGGCCAGTTATCTTCAAACTTAATATTTGCTTTCATTTGTTTAATTTCATGCGCAGTACATAAACACGTTTGTAAGTCCTTCATGATTTGCTCTTTATCCATTTCCTGACCAATAAAAACTAATTCATTCATGCTGTCACCAAACTCTTTATCCCATCTTGATTCAATACTTCCTTGGTTATCTAAAAAAGAAGCAAATGTAATTCGCTCATCAAAAGGCATACTGTTCCACCAAACACCTGCCGATTCAGCTCTTAAACTACCACCTGCTTGAGAAAAATTAATGGCTTGTTTTGGACGAGATGCCACCCAAAATAATCCCTTGCTTCTTATTATACTCATCGGGAATAATTCGTTTACATATTTCCAAAACCGTTGTGGATGGAAAGGCTTTTTATCTCTAAAAACAAAAGAAGAAATGCCGTATTCTTCCGTTTCGGGTTTATGCTCGTTATTTAATTCTTTTATCCAACCAGCACTTTGCTGTGCTTTATCAAAATCAAACAAATGGGTATTTAATATTTCGGTTAAATCAACTTTACCAAATTGCGAATCTATAATTTTAGCATCAGCATTTAACTTTCTTAACATGGCTTTTAGTTCACTCACATTTTTAGATGAAACTAAATCTGTTTTATTTAAAATAATAATGTTTGCAAATTCAATTTGATCTGTAATTAAATTCACAATCGCTCTGTGATCCTGATCGTCATCAGTTAATTTTCTATCGAATAACGTTTCATTTGTAGAATAATCCTGAAAAAAATTAAAGGCATCTACTACAGTAACCATCGTGTCTAATCGGGAGAACTTTGATAAATCAATTCCTTTTTCTTCATCTATAAAACTAAATGTTTGAGCTACTGGCACCGGCTCGCTAATTCCGGTGCTTTCAATTAACAAATAATCGAATTTTTGTTCTTTTGCCAGTTTCTCAACTTCAATCATTAAATCCTCTCGTAGCGTACAACAAATACATCCATTACTCATTTCCACCAAACGTTCTTCTGTTCGTGATAAAGTATTTTGATCTTTTACCAATTGAGCATCTACATTTACGTCGCTCATATCATTTACAATCACAGCTACTTTTAAGCCTTGTTTGTTGTGTAATATGTGATTTAATAGGGTTGTTTTTCCGGCACCTAAAAATCCGCTTAAAATAGTTACAGGTAATTTTTTCATTCCTATTTATTTAATAGTTTAAAATTGAATTTGTATTAATGAAATAGGTTATTAAACCTTTACGAGTTTGATTTCACTAATTAAAACTAAAGATGAGTCTTATAATAAATTACAACGTAAACTCAGTTATAAGATAACCAAGTTTATAAAGAATTTATATAAGAAATTAAATAAAAAGAGCGGGAGGCGCCCTGGCAGGAAGTATTTTTAGAGTAGAATAAAAATAGGGATTTTCAATGCCTGCTTTAAATTCAGATACTATTGATAAAACAGGTTTTGAAAAAATTGATATTTGAGGGTGGTGGTATAAAGTGGTATTGGTATTAAACAGTTCACAATGGGTATGTTTAGCCTCAACATGAAGATCGCCTTTGTTATGGTCAAAATCGCAAACAGTATCCGTATGATCTGCAAATAGATCATGCACAACACTTTTTGGGATAAGCACGAATGCAAATACCAAAAGCAGAAGTATGGAAATGTATTTATTAAATTTATACAACGCTCAAATATACAAAATTATTTTTAATGCAACTACATTGCTTTTAACAATTTAATGGTTGGCAATTTAGCAAAACTATTGCTTTTTTTGGAAAGGACTTGTTTATTTTAGTGTTAAACTTTATAATGGGTAGAGATTGGGCTGCTTTTGTATATGGCACGAACTTTTCATGTAGAGCATTAAAACATCTATTATGAAAGACGCAAACAACAAAAAAAACTCGCAAAAAAAAGAGAACGTAACTGGTAATTCTAAGGAAACGATTAATGAACATCATCCTGAATCGGAACTTAACCTTGATGCGGCCACGCTAAAAGAAAAAAATCCAACTCCGAAAGGGCACAACATAAAAGATACCCGCAAATCGGAAGAGGAATTACTAAAAGAAAAAGGGCCTAAAAAGAAATAGTTAGCTCTTTAATGCTGCCACTTATTGTTGCAACATGGTTGCACATGTTAACGCTTGTTCGTACATTTGGCGATGCGGAAATTTAAAACTGAAGAGGTACTCGAAGACGCAGGATTAAAAAAAACTGTTATCCGAATTAAAATGTTGGATTTTATAAGTGCCAGTAAAACAGCTGTATCCCAGCCCGATCTTGAAAAAATATTTGGTAAAATTGCAGATCGTGTAACCATCTACCGGATATTAAGTGCATTTGAAGAAAAAGGTATAGTTCACAAGATAATTGATTTACACGGCACCTCTCGGTTTGCGCTTTGCAACGATAAACATTGTAAGGAACACGATCATCACGATGAGCACATCCATTTTAATTGCACTGAGTGTGGCAATGTAACCTGCTTGGATAATGTGCACGTGCCTGTTATTAAATTACCTAAAAATTACAAAGCTGCAACTTTTAACATGAGTGTGTTAGGTGTATGTAATGATTGCACGGTTAAATAAAAACTATGGAGTTCATACTTAGGAAAATTCTATAGAAATAATTTTGCCCAGAAATGTAACCTTACACATGAATAAACTTAACCTTCTTTTCATTTTTTTATCACTACTTTGTGGTTGCAAAAAATCCGGGTTAAAAGAACCCTTTCCGGAAAAAACCAATAATAACCTTAAATATTTTGGTTTTACGCTGATTGATGTTGGATGGGATGAGCCTGGAGACAAGTCTTCAAAAATTAATTATACCGATGAAGTAAGCAATTTTTGTAACATTGCCGATATTCTCGTAACCGAACCGTCTGCTAATATTATGGATAGGGTGGAATACATGAATTCCCTTGGTGTTAAACCCATCCTTCATTTAAATGATATGTTTTTTGAGAAAAAGTCGAGTGGGGGCGGAAGAAGCGGTGTGATTTTGGGCCTGAGAAATGATTATCAGCAGAGATGGGATGAATTTATAGCTGCGAATAATTTAACGGGTAATTTTTCAAAAATTCATTCTTTTTATATTGGTGAAGAGCCAGCTTGGAATAGCATTCCTGAAGCAGAGTTTAAAATGGCCTGCGATTACGCCAAAGCTACAGTTCCACAGGTTCCAATTATGCTAATTGAGGCTTATTTAGCAATTGATTATTTATATGCGCCAGCCTCAGTAGATTATGTTGGTTTTGACCATTATTTTTTACCGTCTTCTACAAAATCCTCTATCTATCTTTCTGAACACGAAACCCTGAAGTCACGTATACTAAGCCATCAAAAGATTTTCTTGGTAGCAGACACACACTGGATAAAAATATTACATGGAAGTGCCGGAATAAGTAAAAATGATATGGATTTTATAGCCCGAGAGTATTATAAGTTCGCTAATACTGACACATCTATAGTAGGTATTTTAGGGTATTTCTGGCCGAGCGGTTTTGATAAAAAAGGCTCCACCGGTGCAAGAGGACTTCCAAACCATGTGAAGAAAGAATACGAAAAAATTGGTAAAGCTATAACAGGGAAATAATGAATAGTAAACTTAAATTATGCGTTATTGCAGTTTTGACATGGTTGAGCTCATTTCACTCTATTGCTCAATCGGAGCAGAGGCCAGACAAAGGAAATGTAAACTTTTCCACTGGCACAGTACTTTTGTACAGCACGGTTTCAATAGGATATGAATCGCCTGATTTATTAAAAAAGTCGGTAAAGCACAGTCTTCGACCGTTAGTAAAATTTGGTGTTTGGAATGCGCGCGTTGCTACAAATAATGTTGGTTCACAATGCTCTATTGGTCTTTCGTATGTAATTGGTTCGACAAGTCATCATTTTGAGCACTCATCAGAGTTCGTATCTCATTTTGATAAAGGATTGAAAGGGCAGCCAATCGTATATATTGCAAGTTTATACCGTCCGTTTGTTGGTTACCGATATGATTCACAAAACAATACTTTTATTTTTAAAATAGGGGTGGGTTGGAAAGAAGTTTTACAAATGGGCATAGGGTGTAAACTTTAGATATTATTTACTATAGATACTAAACTTAATACAAATTTATACGGACAATACAATTTAACCTTAACCGTGTATTCTAAAAATAACAAACATTCAAGCGTATGATGCGTTGTTCTTTTCCAAAGTTTACTAATACACTATGGTTTAAGTAAATATTCTGTTCTTGCTCAGATTCAAAACTTAACAATGTATTGGTATAGTGTTTTTCATAGTTCGCTCTTATTAAACTATTAATCGCTGTTAGGCATCTGTGTTTCTTTTCTGTCGTGTTGATTTTTATATAAAAGTTAAAAAAAAACCAAGCAATGAGCCACCCAAAACTATTAATGCACTATTTATTTTTTTGTATCCAAATGTTAGAATAATACTTGAAATTGCAATGAGTAGCGTTCGCCATTCGATAATGGCTTCTTTGCCCATTGTAAAACAAACTGAAACAATAATAGCAACCGAAGCTACATTCACAGCATCAAGAAATGCGGAGAATAACTTTGAGTTTCGCATTTTCTTAACAAGTGGGTTAAGCAAAGCAACAAAAACAAATGAAGGTAAAAAAATTCCGATGGTAGAAACGATTGCACCTTTTAATCCGTTAATTTGATAACCAATAAATGTTACTGAAGAAAACACGGGACCAGGAGTGAATTGTCCAACGGCAATTGCATCCATTAATTGCTGTCTGCTTAAAATACCCGTTGATACTAATTCTGCCTCGAGAAAGGCAAATAGTACGTAACCACTTCCGTAGAGAATTGCTCCGATTTTTAGAAATATCAAAAATAAATTGAGATTAGTTGCCGAAAGAAATGTCGTGCTTGAAATGTGTAAAAGGGGGATCGGTAAAAAACTAGTTAAGTTTTTGCTATTTTTAAATGAAGTCAATAACAAGGCGATACTACCTGCACCAAACATAAGATAAATTTCATTGAAGTTGAGCAGCGAACAAATGAATACTAAAACTCCAATAACTATCAATTCCAACGACTTAAAAGATTTTTTTGCCAAAGGATAAGCGGCACCAAGAATAATGGCAATGATTGCAGGTTTGATGCCGTAAACAAAAGGTTGCACTTCGGGAAGTTGTCCATATATTTTATACAACCATGCAAAAATTCCTGTAATTATAACGGCTGGTAAAATGAAACAAAGACCTGCAACCATTAAACCTTTCCAGCCAGCTTTTTCGTGTCCTATATGAATTGCCATTTCGGTGCTGTTGGGACCTGGAATTAAATTTGTTGCACCAATTAAGTCGAGAAAGTGCTGTTCGGTCAGCCATTTTCTTTTTGTAACTACTTCCTCCTGCATCATAGCTATATGAGCTGCCGGCCCGCCAAAACCGATTACTCCAAGTTTTAGAAAAAGTTTTGCTATGTCTCTTAGATCAACTTTGCCTTCCATTTTTCACTATTTTTTTGTCTAGCGACCAAGATCCACCACCCTTTATTAAAAGAAAAATGCTACCTAAAAGCATTGCCCAGTCGGTTCTGCTACCATGAAGCATTTCCCAAAATCCTTTTTCTGCCAAGACTTCCGCTTTTGTTGTTGCAATCGCAACGAGCATAATACCGATTAACGGAACGCTCGCCAATCTTGTTAATAATCCAAGCACAACCAAAGCACCGCAAACAATTTCAAAACTACCAACAAAGCTACCTAAGAATTCAGGTAATGGCAATCCAATTTTTGCAAATCGTCCCGCTCCAAGTGTATCAGAAAATATAAATTTTTGAATCCCTTCCGAAAGGAAAACAGCACCAACCATTAGTCGAATAAGGATCGTTGTTTTTGAATGGTCGGTAGTTAGAAATTTATTCAACATTATTTACTGATTTTGAAGTCAGATTTATATAAAAATACAACTTTCCGCAAATCAGACAAAATATAAGTGACTATTATAAACATTCTAATAGTTTTTTTTGATAAATTTTTAAATATTTTCAATTCACAGCGTTTTCAAAAATATCTACCAACATACCTTTTTCAGGATTAAAGTATATGATGCGTTGTTCTTTTCCAAAGTTTACTAATACACTATGGTTTAAGTGAAAATTTTGTTCTTGCTCGGCTTCAAAACTTATCAACGTATTAGCAATAGCCGTTTTCCATAGTTTACTTTTATCTTCTACACTTTGTGTTATTTTAATTTGTGAATCAAATTTAGATTCCACTTCCTTAATTTCGTTAGCGACATTGTAATGTGTTTTTAAAGAAATGCCATCATCTGCATCATTAATTTCAAATAAAATAGAAGGTATATTATTAAACTTCAATTCTATTTTATCAATAAATACATACCCTGTTTTAGATACCGCTAAATTATTCCATTTATAATAGGTTATGCCAGTAACCTTTGTATCAGCTTTTACACTATCTAAAATAAATAATTCATCAACGATAAAAAATGTCATAATTTAAAATTGTTTCTATTAGGTTACTTTAAAAGTAGCTTTTTGATCGCAATGTCTGTCTCTGCCTGTTTACAAGACATCTCCATTTAACAAAAATAGAATTTTATCCGCAACATTGTTGCATTATTTAAAAATTTGTAGTACAATTGCAACTGTGTTGCATTAAATTATGAAAAATTATGTTAGAAGCAATAAGTATTGTAAAAGATTATAAAGGGCAAAAGGCTTTAAATTATGTATCATTTAAAGTAAATTTAGGAGAAGTGTTTTGTTTAGTGGGTGCAAATGGTGCGGGCAAATCTACATTGATCAAACTATTTACGGGACAACTTACGCCAACAACAGGCTCTGCTAACATTGATGGTTACAGCGTTGCTGGTGATTTTAATGCCGTTAAGCATAAAGTAGCTTATATTCCTGAAAATTTAATGTTATACGGGCATTTAAACGCTATTGAAAATTTAGATTTATTTTGTTCAGTTTCAAACCTAAAATATACAACAAACGAGCTAAGTTTATTTTTACGGCAAGCGGGTCTAAACGAAGTGCATTACAGCAAACGTTTAGAAAACTATTCAAAAGGTATGCGTCAAAAAGTAGGTATTGCTTACGCCCTGGCAAAAAAAGCAGAGTATTTATTTTTAGATGAACCTACTTCCGGATTAGATCCAAAAAGCATTATCGAGTTTTCGGAAATTATAAAACAGTTAAGTAAAACTGGTATTACTATTTTAATGACTTCGCACGATTTACACCGAAGCATTAACGATGCTGATAAAATTGGCATTATGAAAGATGGTAATTTACTGGAAGTGATTGAAACTGACGATTACACACATAGCGAACTAGAAGAAAAGTATATGAACTACATGATAAATTAATTGTAATTAAAAATGAAAAAAATTATAATTAATGAATTAAAAATAATTAAAAATCAAAAGATTTTTGTTGGTTATTTAATAGCCATTATTTCACTTTGGGTAGTAGCTACCACTATAAGTTTTAAACAATATAAAGGTGAAGAAGCGGTTCGTAATCAATTTAATAATTACCACCGCCAGTTATGGGAAAACCAAGATCCAAAAAACCCTCACATGGCCGCGCACTATGGCAGTTTTGCTTTTAAACCCGCTAACTCTTTGAGTATTTTTGATAATGGTATTAATTCCTACAGCGGCTCTTTTATATATTTAGAAGCGCATCGGCAAAATGATTTTATATGTTCTCCTGCTCAAAACTCATCCATTTTTTTACGATTAGGGGAGCTTAATTTATCGTTCCTGTTTCAAATAGCAATCCCTTTGCTTATTTTATCATTGTGTGTTGGTATGTTTAATACCGAAAAATCATCAGACTTAATTTCATTTATATCCGTAAATAGTTTTTCAACAAAAAAATTGTTGCTTTATAAAAGTTACGCGCTCTTGTTAATCAATTCGGCCATTTATGTTGGCTTATATGCACTTACCGTTATACTAACATCTATTATGGGTGTGCAGTGGGCTCTAGCAGATTTATTATCGTTAACCGGCTTGTTATTTTCACAATTGGTATTTAGTTATATACTTATTCTTTTATTTTTGTTGATTGCTTTAAAAGCTAAAGATATTAAACAGGCCACTATTGTCTCCTTATCGGTTTGGATATTGCTATTTTTTATATTACCACGCATTGCTGTAAATGTTTGTAATACACTTTATCCTTTACCTTCTAATCTTGCTTTTAAAGAAGAGATTAAAAAAGATATTGATAATGGCATTAACGGTCACGGCAAGGGTGACCGGGAAAAGTTAGTAATTGATAGTGTTTTAAAAGCAAACCATGTTGATTCAACATATAAACTGCCAGTAAATATTGATGGCATTATGTTGTTTAAAGGGGAAGAATACAGTTCAATAGTTTATAATAAACATTTTTCCGATCTTAAAAATGTAATCTTAAAACAACAACAAACTGCGGAAGTCATTAGTCTTTTTAGTCCTTACCTTTTAATTAAAAATTTAAGCATGTCTATTTGTAAAACCGATTTAAGAAGCGAATTTAATTTTAGAGAGCAGGCTGAAAACTACCGTTATTACTTTGTGCAGGAGTTAAACAACAATATGAAACTTAAATCAAAAGAAAACGAATTTAACACCTATAAAATTCATAAATCTGATTTTTTAGCCATTAAAGATTTTCATTATCAGGCGGATCATTTTTATGACGTCATTAAACACTCTTGGCTAGAAATTATTTTAATAATGGGTTTACTGTCTTTTTTATTAATCATGGTAAAATTAAAAGCATAATATGTTTACTACTATACTTAAATACGAATTAAAATATTTTTTACGCAACAAAATTATAAGTGTATTATTTGCAGTATTAATAGCTATTACATTTTATGCCCTATATAACGGAAGTACTTTTTATAAAAAACAAACTTCGGTAATTGAAAAACTGAAGGTAAAAGATAGTACGGCATTTCAAACTATTATTCAAAACTTTAAGGCCGGAGATACATTAACAGCAGATGCTAAATGGAAATACAAAAATTTGCAGCGAGCAAGCTGGGCGATTTTCGATAATCGTTTTAATGTGTTTTGGCAACCAAAGCCCATATCCGTTATTAATATTGGCAATAGAGATGTTTACCCTTATTACCAGGAAATAATGCCTGTAAGCCTTTATATGCGTTTGTTTAAAAATGAAATTTCTAACCCGAATAGTTTACTGATAGGCAATATTGATTTTTCATACGTGATCTTATTTTTAATGCCATTATTTATTATATCGCTATTATTTAATTTTATTTCAGAAAATAAAGAGAAAGGCATACAATCATTTTTAGAAACAAATGCAACTTCTTTTTCTAATTATTTGTATTGCCGTTTGGCATTTTATATTCTTATAATTGTCGCCATTCTTTTACTCTTATTTAGTATGGCTTACTTTTTATTTTTTAAAGATGTAAGTGGAATTTTATTTCTAAAAATCTTTATATATAGTATATTTTATAGTTTGTTTTGGATTGTAATTTGTTTTGGCGTAAATAAATTAAATAAAACCTCTGTTTTCAATATCTCTTTTTTAATATCATTATGGTTATGTTTTTCCATTCTCATTCCATCAGTTGCAAATCAAGTGGCTGCTTATAAATATCCAATTAACACAGAAGAAATTAGCAAAAATATTAGGCGGGTACAATTAAATGGAGACAATAAAGAGTATAGTAATGTATTAAAAAAATTCTATTCAAAGTATCCTCAATATTATAATAACGATACGAGCGAAACAACTTTATTTTCTTTAGCCTACTTAGCACAAGGGCAGCTATCAGATTTAGAAGGCGATAGCTTGTTAAACGGTATTTGCGAAAAAATGTTGTTGAAGCAAAAATTCTTAAAACGTATCTCGTATTTAGATCCCTGTATGTACTTGCAAAATAAATACGCTGATTTAACGGAAACAAATCTTATAGATTATGTAGATTATCTTAAAAGGCTTCAACGATTTAATAAGGAATTAAAACTGTTTTATTTTAAAAAAGCATTTACTGATGATAAAATGGATTTAACCTATTATCAGAAAATGCCTAAATGGAAATAATTAATATATAAAAACTAATAGTTAGTCAGATCTAATTTAAAAAACATAAAGGCTTTGTGACTGAGTGGTTAAGTTAAACTCTAATAAAGTTATACGGTGGTTCGAATCCATCCTTGGCCTCAAATAGCATAAGTAATGCCCTTTAACGGTTGAAGAGATAATGCAGTATAAAACAAGAGTTGAGTTTGAAGATAATTTTGCAGTTATAAGTTAATGACAGAAAAAGTCATTAACAGAAGAGAAATTATTAAACAAGGCTGCCTTGCTTTAACTTTATTGGCCGTACCTTTTCCGTTAACAGCATTTACAAAATTAAAGAAAATGACAAACGACAAAAAATATGAAGTAATAATAATTGGAGGAAGTTATTCAGGACTTTCAGCAGGAATGGCTTTAGGCAGGGCATTAAGAAAAACCTTGATTATAGACTCTGGAAAACCTTGCAATATTCAAACACCTAATTCTCATAATTTTTTAACGCAAGACGGCAAAACACCAAAAGAAATATCAGCGCTTGCAAAACAGCAAGTAGAAAGGTATGACACAGTTAAATTTTATAGTGGGCTTGCAATAAGCGGCACGAAAATAGAAAAAGGTTTTAAAATCACAACAGAGAAAGGCGATGTTTTTAGTGCTGAAAAATTAATTTTTGCAACTGGTGTAAAAGACATTATGCCAAACATAAATGGTTTTGCTGACTGTTGGGGTATTTCCATTATTCATTGCCCCTATTGCCACGGTTACGAATACAAAAATGAAAAAACAGGAATACTAGCCAATGGAGATATGGCTTTTGAAATGGGTAAACTAATAAATAATTGGACAAAAGATTTAACAGTTTTTACAAACGGAACATCTACGCTGACAATGGAACAATCAGAAAAACTCACAAAACACACTATTAAAATAAACGAAACAGAAATTGACAATTTTAATCATATCAACGGCCACATAGAAAGCATCGTCTTCAAAAATGGAGAAGTTGAATTAATCAAAGCCTTGTATGCAAGACCTGCATTTGAGCAACATTGCAATATTCCACAACAATTAGATTGCGAAATAACAGAGCAAAATTATGTAAAAGTTGATGCGTTTCAAAAGACTTCAACACATGGGATATTTGCTTGTGAAGATAGTACCACGATGCTGCGTTCAGTCTCTTATGCAATTGCAATGGGTGGTATTGCCGGTGCAATGACAAACAAAGAACTCACTGAAGAAAACTTTTAATTAAAAAATCGAAACAAAGCGACATATAACATAAGTTTAAATTCCGTCTTACTCCGCGTAAAACTTATTAAAGTATTAGCAATAGCCGATTGACATAGTTCGCTTTTGTCTTTGGTACTTTGTGCTATTTCACTTATCCCACCAAACACGATCCATCAAAGTTAATCCTCCGGGTACATTACTGATGTTATAATTGCTTTCATCCAAAGGATAAATTAAGCGCCGTGGAATGCTTCCTGTTACATTTAAGTAAGCGGGTTTAATATTTGGGTAGCCTGTTCTTCTCCAATCGCTCCATGCTTCTGCCTGCGTATAGAGCGTAATGTATTTTTGAGTAATTATTTTTTCTAAAGTAATGCTTGCCGCAGTTTCGTTTCCATACGCTGCTATAAAGCCACTACTAACAATTCCTAACTTGTCTAAGCTTGCTAATATTGCCAGGTTATAAGCCGTTGCGGCACGAGCATTATTTCCGATACGCAAAGCTGCCTCTGCTTCTACTAATTTTACTTCGGTATATGTAACAATCTGTATTTTAGAATCAGCAGATGCAATTGGAGAAGAAATAGATTTTAAAAGAGGTTTATCTCAAACCCTTAATAATATCTCGGAAATTTATTTGGATGATAAGAACTACAGTAAAGCCGAAGAATATGGTAAAAGGGCACTAACTATTAGTATAGAAATAGGGAATTTAAAAGTAATAAAAAGCGCTAGTCAAAAATTATGTACTATTTATAGAAAAGAGAATAGGTTGGAAGAAGCTTTGAAAATGATGGATAGGTATCTGGAAGTAACAAACAAAATTACTAGCCAGGAAAGCGAAAAGGCTGCGTTACAATTTGATTTTAATAAAAAGGAAGAAATTGCAAAGGCCGAACAATCCAAACGGGATGAGATAGCCATTAAAGAGAAACAAAAACAAAGCATTATTATTTTATCGGTTAGCTCCTGCTTGCTAATAGTAATGATCTTTTCTCTTTTACTTTTTAATCGGTTCAGAATAATTCAAAAACAAAAAAAAATAATTGAAAAACAAAAGCAATTAGTGGAGGATAAACAAAAGGATATTTTAGATAGCCTTAATTATGCTAAACGAATACAAACTTCTCTTTTACCAACAGAGAAATATATGAGAAAATTTTTACCAAATAGCATTTCATAAAACTCATCACTTTATTTATAGTATTAATAATAAACCATATGAACCCAAAAGTTGATTTTTATTTTACCAAAGCCAAAAAATGGCAGGAGGAAATTAAAAAATTAAGAACATTTATTCTTGATTGTCATCTCAAAGAAGAATTAAAATGGGGTGTACCTTGTTACACATTTCAAAATAGTAACGTTGTTTTAATACATACGTTTAAAGACTATTGTGCCGTTCTGTTTCACAAGGGCGTATTATTAAAAGATCCAAAAGGGATTCTTATTCAACAAACTGAAAATGTGCAAGCGGCCCGCCAGATAAGGTTTACAAGTATCGGAGAAATTACTAAGTTGGAAAAAATCTTGAAAGCCTATATTTTTGAGGCCTGCGAAATAGAAGAGGCGGGGTTAAAAGTGCCAATGAAAACAACCAAAGAATATGATGTTCCGGAAGAGTTTCAAACAAAATTAAATAAGAATGCAGCTTTGAAAAAAGCTTTTCATGCCCTAACTCCCGGTAGACAAAGAGGATATCTGCTTTATTTTTCTTCGGCGAAACAAGTTAAAACCCGTGAAGTAAGAATTGAAAAATGTTTGAAACAAATTCTTAACGGAAAAGGATTAGAAGATTAATACGAAAAATAAGTGTTACCGCATGATTGTAACATGATCGCTTCATCGCATTTCGTTTTCTTATAGAGAATACAAAAACCCGCCCTTTATTGTGTTTTAAAAAACCAAATTGTAACTCGTTTTAACCGTATTGTAAACGGATGTTTAGATAATGTTTATTTGTTATAGTTTTATTTTATATCTAATAAACAGCATAATGAAAAATTTCAAACATATAATTATTGCAGCGTCTTTTATAACGATTACGCAAATAGGTTTTGGGCAGGTAAGCTTTACTAATTTATTAAATCAACCACCTGATAATATTATTTCGATCATCAATGATCCAACGTCATCAGATATTTACGCAGCCAGCTCAATAAAGGTTATTAAATCAACAGATGCTGGTGTAACTTGGACACTTACTGCAAACACAGGTGCGCAAAATATTAATGTTATTTATTTTACACCCGGAGGACAACTATACGCCGGCGTTGATAAAACCAACGGTACGAATCTTGGTTTAATTAAATATATAAGCGCTTCTAATACATGGACAGCTGTTGCAGGGTCTCCGCAGGATATTACTGCAATTGTTGAAGATAATAGCGGCAATTTAATTTTAGGAACAGGTACTACAGGTAATTACGGCGCAACAAACCCTATCAATAAAAGCTCAGGTATGTATTATTATAATGTAGCTACAAGTACATGGAGTTCTATTAATACAGGCTTGCCCATCGTGGCAACGTATACCGTTTTCCCTTTTATTAAAAACTTATTGAAAACAACAAGTGGTTCAGTTATAGCCGCTACTTATGGTAATGGTGTATTACAATATAACGGTACAAGTTGGAGTAATTATGGAACGGGTTTGTCAAATAATTATGTAAATACATTAGCGTTAACATCAAGCGGTAATTTATTGGCAGGCACAGACGCTGGTGTTAGCGTAGTTACTAATTCAGCCGGTGCATGGTCTGCCGTTAACTCCGGACTACCTTCTAATAAACCGGTTCGTGCAATAGCAATAAATAGCGCAGGTAACTGGTTTGCAGGTTTAGGATTTTATCATTATCAAAATGGTAATATGATAGGCGATATTTATTCGAGCACAAACAATGGCATTTCATGGGTTAACACATCAACAGGTTATGTGGGTGGTGTTATTTATTCTATGTGTTCTCATTCATCGGGTAATTTATTTGTTGGCTCGGCAGGTATCTGGAAATCACTTAATAATGGTGCATCCTGGGCTTATTCTATGACTGGAGTAAAAATCGTAAATCAAACCGCTAAGCTGGTAAAAAATTCGGCCGGTGATATTTTTGTCTTATGCAGAAATAATCTTTTAGGCACACGTTTACCTTATGGAGGCGTGTTTAAATCTACAGATAATGGCGTTACATGGCAACAAATTGTTAATGGTATTAAAGCACAAGGCTTAAATGAGATCTTTGTTGATAGCCAGGATAATATTTGGTTGAGTGGTGGCGTTCTTAAATCCAATGCAAATGGTACGGGTACTATTTGGGGTACTCCCGAATTATATAAATCAATTAATGCCGGCACAACTTGGGTACAAAACACATCCATCGTTGGCGCATCTGCAAGCTATGATTACATAAAAGAAGCTAGTAACGGAAAGTTATATGTGGCAAGTTCATTTGGAACAGGACAAACAAATATTTCTTCAACAATAGATTATAATACATTTGATAATACGCTTAATCTACCTCCAAATAATGGATATCATAGTTATGGTTTAGCCGTTAACAGTGCCAATGATGTTTTTCAAGGAACAGAGATCAATGGTATCATGCGATCCACAAATAATGGCGCGCCTGGATCATTCGCTTCAATTACAACAGGCGCAACATTTACTGCCAGCACCCCATGTCCACTTGGCAACGCTGGTGTTTTTGTTGATCCATATTCTCAATATGTATTTGGTACGGGAACGAACGGCACTACTGCCGGAATTAGATATTATGGTTCTACCAATACAAATAATGGCACTAATATGTTCCCCTTCGTTAATTTTCCCCCAACATGGACGGCAGTTGCAGATGTAGCATTTTCTAATACCGGTAAAATGTTTACGCTTATACAATCCAGTCAGTTTTACCAGGTGGGGTTTTATGAAACCCAAGGGCCATTCAATACAAATTCTATATTTACAAAAGCGATCAGCACAGGAACATTGTCATATTATTTTACATCGTTATATATTGATAAATGCGGTTATTTATATGGCTTATCGCCAAACGGAGGAATCTCGATTTCTAACGGGCATGTAAATACACCCGCGCAATCTGTATTATCACTTCCTGCTAATAATGCAACAGGTGTTTCGTTAACTCCATCATTAATATGGAATACGTTATGCATTGCAGATAGTTTTAAGATACAGGTTTCAACAGTTTCTAATTTCTCAAATACAATTATTAACCAGGCAAATGTTATTGCGAACAATTATTCGATCCCTGCATCCATTTTAAATCCAAATACAATGTATTACTGGCGTGTATATGGCGTAAACAATCTGGGAGTTGGGGCATGGTCGAATACGTTTAATTTTACTACAGGAACCTTAACAGATCTTTCTAAAAACACTTTGCAATCACATATATCTGTTTATCCAAATCCCACGAATGATGTAATAACGATAATGTTTAATATGCAGGGCGCAGATCGAATAATTGAAATATCAGACATGACCGGAAGAGTTATTGATAAAGTTGAATGCAAAGAACAATCTAAAATAATATCCTTAAAAAGTTTACCTAACGGTATATATTTTATAAAATGTGGTAATGATATTCAAAAAATAATTAAAAATTAATTGGTTTTTATTACAGTTTCTGTATCTCTTCAACAAATAATTTCACTTCTTCCAAAGTATTATTTTTTCCAAAAGAAAAACGGAAAGAGTTTTTTACATCTTCATCCGATAAACCCATTGCTTTTAAAACATGCGAAGGTTCCAGGTTTGCTGACGCACAAGCCGAGCCACTGGAGAAAGCGAATTTATTTAATAAAGAAGTTATTTTTTTTGTTTTAGGAAATGTAAGATTACTGGTATTATAAAGCCGGTGCCTTGTGCTTCCATTAATTCTTAAGCCTTCAATGTCTAACAACTGATGCTCAAAATAATTTTTTAATTTAGAAACATGTGTGCCTATTTCCCAAAAATTTTGACCAAAGATCTCTGCTGCTTTTCCAAAACCTGCAATTAAAGGCACATTTAAAGTTCCGGAACGTTTGCCGCTTTGATGTCCGCCACCATTTATTTGTTCAATTAAATTTACTCTGGGTTCTTTTCGTTTTACATACAAAGCGCCAATTCCTTTTGGTCCATACATTTTATGAGCGCTAAAGGCCATGCAATGCATGCCGAGCTCCGTTATATCGCAACGCTCTTTGCCAACAAATTGTGTAGCATCGCTAAAAAATAATACATTTTTTTCATTACAGATCTCTGCAATTTTTTCAAGTGGTTGTATAACACCGGTTTCATTATTTGCAGCCATTATGCTTATCAGGATTGTTGTTGGTTGTATGTTGGCTTTTAATTCATCAAGATCTATCAAACCTTCTTTGTCAACATCCAAATAAGTGATTTTAGCCCCTTTATTTTCTAAATAATTGCAGGTATCTAAAACTGCTTTGTGCTCTGTTTTGCAGGTAATAATGTGGTTTCCTTTTGTAGCATAGGCTTCGTAAATGCCTTTTAAGGCAAGGTTAACAGATTCTGTAGCGCCTGATGTAAATATTATTTCCGAATCCTCGCAATTTATTAGATGTGCAATTTGCTGCGTGGCTTTTTCAATAGCAGCCTGGGCTACCCATCCAAGGGCGTGCAGCTTACTGGCAGAATTGCCATAATTTTGATCAAAAAAAGGAACAATGGTTTCAATAACTTCTTTATCTACTTTTGTAGTAGCATTATTATCAAAATAAATTAAATTGTTTATCATCATCAATAAAGTATCTTTGCATTTATTCTCCCGGTGTTTAAAGATATAAATAAACATTATTTCCTACTTCATATAATTGTATTTATTTGGGGTTTTTCTCCTGTTTTAGGACGTTTTATAGACACTGACGCCTATCAGTTGGTTTGGTTCCGTATTTTAATAACGGTTGCCGTTATGTTTCTGTATTTAAAAATCACCAAGCATGATCTAAAAATATCTATGCGGCACTTTTGGCAGTTAAGTGGAATAGGGCTTATCATTATGATCCACTGGTTAATGTTCTACGGTGCCATAAAAGAATCAAACATTAGTGTTACCATGGTGGCTTTTAGTACTGGCACTTTATTTAGTTCCATCATTGAGCCTATTCTTTTTAAAAGGAAGATCCGTTTCTATGAAGTAATTATTGGGTTGATCATTATGGGCGCAATTGCTCTTATCTTTTCAATTGAAACACAATACTGGCTGGGTATATTATTAGGAATTGGCGCGGCCTTCACCTCGTCTTTATTTGGTGTTTTTAATGGCATAATGGCGCATAAACTAAAACCGGGTATTATTAGTTTTTATGAATTAAGTGCTGCACTTGTTTGTTTAACATTATTTTTAGCAGTGAATGGAAATTTTACGCCGGAATTTTTTATGTTGAATAATTCTTCAATTATTGGTTTATTGTTATTAAGCCTGGTGTGCACGGTATTTCCATTCATAGCCTCGGTAGATCTTTCCAAATATATCAGTCCTTATACCATTGTGCTTACTGTTAACCTCGAAACCGTTTATGGTATTATTTGGGCAATATTATTTTATAACGAGAATAAAGAAGTAAAACCTACGTTCTATTTAGGTGTTTTGATCATTTTGATGGCTATCTTTTTAAACTCGTATCTAAAGCGTATTAATGATAAAAAAGCTGTTTCAGAATAAATAATTATATTTAAGAGTGCAATTAAAAAAGATCCTCATAATTCGTTTTAGCTCAATTGGTGATATTGTTTTAACTACACCAATTATTCGTTGCGCTAAAAAGCAATTGAGTAGTACTGAGATCCATTTTGTTACCAAGGAAGCTTTTAAAAGTGTTTTAGTGCATAATCCCAATATTAGTAAGCTTTATACTTTTAAAGAAGATATTTCTGAACTATACGAGCAATTAAAGGCAGAAAAATACGATGTGTTAATTGATCTGCATAAGAACCTTCGCAGCTTACGTTTAAAACAAAAATTAAAAGTAAAGAGTTTTTCATTCAATAAATTAAATGTAGAAAAATTTTTAGCTGTAAGATTTAAACAGATTAATAAATTGCCCGCCAAACATATTGTTGATCGGTATTTTGAAACTATAAAACCTCTAGGTGTAAAGAATGATTCTAAAGGACTGGATTATTTTATTCATTCAAACGATGAGGTGGATACAACTATTTTGCTTTTAAAACAATCACAAAAAAAATTTATTGCACTTGTTGTTGGCGGTTCTTATTATACAAAAAAGATCCCTCTTAATAAGTTGGTTCAAATTTGTCAATCTGCACCATTACCAGTAATACTTTTGGGTGGCAAAGAGGATAAACTTATTGCGGATGAATTACAAAAACAAATCCCTCAATTAATTAATACCTGCGGACAATATTCCATCAACCAAAGCGCTTCTATTATTAAGCAGGCAGAGTGGGTAATAACTTCCGATACAGGTTTGATGCACATTGCTTCTGCTTATAACAAAAAAATAATTTCTATCTGGGGAAATACCATTCCCGAATTTGGCATGGCACCTTATTTGCCAAACATTGAAAATACGATCATAGAATTAAAAGGGCTAAGTTGTCGCCCTTGTTCAAAGTTAGGTTTTAAAGCTTGTCCTAAAGGACATTTTAAATGTATGAACGAGATCGATCTTTCTGTGATAAAAGAACTTAAATAAAAAAGCCGCTCCAATTAAAAGGAGCGGCTTTTCTTTTCTTTATTGTTTAATTTGTATTATTCAATAATTAATTTTTTCCTGATCTTATCTTTTCCAATTTCAACTTCAATTAAATAAATGCCTTTTGCAAATTCATTTAAATTAATTACCGCTTTGTTTTGCATGTTATTGTCGGCTGCAATTAATTGTCCTAAATTGTTATATAAGGTATAGTTAAATAAAGCTCCTTGGTATTCGATAGTAACATTGCTTTGTGCAGGATTAGGATATACTAATAACGTTGCGTTGTTATTAAGTACATTTTGTAAACCGGTACTAAATCCAACACAGGTTGATGTAGCAACAGAACAACCGTTTGCATCAGTAACAGCAACCGTGTAACAGGCAGGCCCTAAATTAGTAGCGGTGCTAGTTGTACTAACGCTAGGTGACCATGAGTAGGTATAAGGTCCAACGCCACCGCTAACATTTAGGTTAACAATACCTGTTGAGCAAGTTCCGCAAGCAGAATTGGTAGAAGTTATATTTGCAATGATATTATTTGTTGGTGCAAATATCGAGAAGCTGTTAGCCGAAGTACAACCAAATGCATCGCTGGTAACCAATGTATAATTACCTGCACATAAATTCGAACAAGGTAATGATGTACAAGAACCACCTGTTAAACTATAAGAATATGGGGCAGAGCCTAATGATGTAATACCATTGGCAATACCTGAACAAGGATTGGTACAATTGGCATTGGTTGATGATAAAGCAGTAAGTGGATTGGTCTTAATGGTAATTGTTACCACACTACTTGTATTACAACCACCACTACCTGCTGCAAAAACAGTATAAGAAGTTGTTGTGCCCGGAGCTGCAGTGTAAGTAGCTGCAGTAACTGTTGGTGTTACCCATGTGTAAGATGTGTACGAGCCGCTAGCCGTCATAGTAACAGTTTTACCTGCGCAAACAGTTGATGACGGTGAAGTAGTAATAGCAATTGTTGGTGTTGATATGACACTAACCGAAGTAACTGTAGAACCGTTGCAAGCACCGTTCGTTCCAACTAACGTATAGAAAGTAGTTGCAATAGGAGAAACAACAATTATTGATCCTGTCAGTGATCCCGGCATCCATGTATAGTTAAGTGCGCCACTTCCTGTAAGGGTGGAAGAACCACCTGCGCAAATGGACGAAGGATTCGTTGCAATGAGAACCGAAAGTGAACTTCCAATTGTTATACTAACGGTTTTGGTGTTGGTGCAACCTGTTGTGGTTCCAATTACTGTGTAAGTCGTATTTACAGGTGGTGATACGATTAACGGATTACCATTAAAGCCCGTGCTCCAAGAGTAAGTGGTTGCACCGCTTGCTACAATGGTTGCTGTACCACCCGAGCAAATAGTTTGATTGTTAACACTTACCGTTGGGTTTGGTGTAACAACAATAGTTGCAGTTTTAATAGAAGAACAACCTCCGTTACTACCTGTAACAGTATATACTGTTGTTACTAATGGCGCTGCGGTCATACTGGCTGTAAAAGGACCAGCTGTCCATGTATAATTGGTAGCACCGCTTGCAGTTAATGTTGCAGTTGCACCCGAACAAACAGTTGGCGTGTTAACTGTAATGGTTGGTCCGTTAACAATGCTTATCGTTTTTGTAGCAGATGCAGTAGATGTACCATTTGCTCCTACTAAAGTTATTGTATAAATACCCGGAGCGGCATAAGAAACTGTTGGGTTTACAAGTGTAGATGTTGGCGGCGCAGCACCTGCCATTGTCCATGTGTAAGTTGCAGGGCCTGCACTTATTGTTGTATTGGTAAGCGTAATTGCCGACCCAACGCAGGCAGAAACCGGTGCACTAAAGTTTACAGTAGGTGTTGGAAAAACCAAATTAATATTATCTAAATATAAAGCCTGGCCATAATGTCCGTGATTTACAAAACTGAACATGACATTTCCTTGTCCTGCTGTTAGAGCAGAAACGTCTATTGTATCTGTGCGCCATTGCGCTGCTGTTGGTGTAAATGTATTGGCCTGTAATGTTCCTGCAGAAGTTGATAATACAGAGCCTCCTTTAGAATAGATGCTTGTCCAGCTTAAACCGCAGTTGGTTGAAAGTTTTACTTCTAATGTATCTGAAAATTGATTGTCGAATTGTTTGTAAGCTACATCAAACCTTAATCGTGCACTGGCCACATTACTAAAAACATATTTCGGCGTTCGCATTTCATCTCTGTCAGGGGCTGCGTCAATATTGTAGTTGTCATAGGTTGCACAAACCGTGCTTGTACCATAACCTCCAAAACCTGTAATACGGGCATAATAATTTGCATCGTTATTTACATTATATGGTGTCCAGTTAGGTGGTAAAAATTGTGTAGCCTGAAATCCTTCGCTTAATGGTAAAGCAATTGGACCTAATACAGTGATATAAGATGTTTTTACTTTTGTATTACTGCCGTTAGCATTGGCGGCAATTTCAGAAACTGAATAAGTTCCCGGTAATGTCCATTGCACCGTTGGGTTAGAAGAAGTAGAAGTAGCCGGAGTTCCACCCTGAAATGTCCATGTAAAATTTGTAGGTGCATATAATGAACTATCAATAAATGAAACCGGTATGTTTGGACAAATATTTTGTGTTAAGGTAAAGAAGTTTGCAATTGGTGCATAGGTTAAAAATGCAGCAGCACAGTTCATCGCTTGAAAAGCTTCAATTCGACCGGCACCTAATTGATTGGGCGCGTAAGTAGAATTAGCTGCAATAGTATAAATATTTGCGGCAGTTGATGAGATACAATTTAAAACATCTGTTTGCGACATAAAAGGACATTTAGATAACATTAAACCAGCAAGACCGGCTACTAATGGCGTAGCCATTGAAGTTCCTGATTGACTAAAATAATTGTTGCTTGTACCTGTGCTTGTAATGTTTTCTCCCGGAGCGGCAATATCAACCCATGTACCACGACAGGAAAAACCCGATTTTACATTTGTTGTAGCTACAGATGCTACACAATACACATTGTTATAAGCTGCCGGGTAATGAAGTACAGTTTCGTTCGCGCTTCCTCCATCGTTACCTGCAGCGCAGATTACGATACAACCTCTGTTCCAGGCATAATCAATAACTGATTGTTCAGATGCAGAGTAGGCACTTACGCCACCCCATGAACAAGAGATGACACGAGCTTTTATTTTCGCAGCATAAATAATACCCTGGTAACCCGCAGAAATTCCGGTTGTACTTCCGGTATTTTGTTGGCATTTAACCGGTACAATTTTAATATTCCAGCCAATAGAAGCAATACCTGTAGCATTATCAGTTCTTGCACCTGCAATACCGGCACAATGCGTTCCATGGTTCATGCCTAGGTTAGATGGAATGGTGTTATTATCGCCATCCGCAACATCAAAACCATTTACATCATCTATATAACCATTACCGTCATCATCAATTAAATTCGCAGGAATTTCAAGTGTATTTGTAAAAGTGTTGGCAACAAGATCACTATGTGTCCATGAAATAGCATTATCACAAATAGCAACAGTAATATTAGAGTTTCCGTTAGCGGTGCTATTAAATACGTTCCATGCATTTTGAGCATTTATTTGTGTTAAATGCACACCAAATGTTGGATCGTTAGGTGTAACAAATGCGGTATTTAAACTAACTAACTCCGCATATTCAACACCCGCAACATTTATTATTTCAGCAATAAAATTATCTACCTTATTTATTTGAGAGAATTCAAATTTTAATATATAAGGTAATTTAGCATCGTCATCAGCCTGGTAAAATGGTTTGTAAGCCCTGGTAACACCATACTTTGTTAAAATTTCTTTAACCGATACCAATTTTGAAAGTGGTATGTTATTTGGGTTTTCATTAGCTATTTCTTTTAAAGCACCTTTGGTAAACTTTACATAGATCTCGCCATCCGTCTGGTTCTTATAAACAGTTTGTGCAAACGTATTGTTCAAACACAGACAAATAATAATTGCTGATAAAATTTTTTTCATTTCGTTAATTTGGGTTAGTTAGATATTATAAATATAGTGAAATGAACGAAAAATCCAAAAATTTGTATTAAAAAAACGTTATTTTTAACAAATGAGATTGGCTGTAATAGATTGCGGAACAAATACCTTTAATTTATTAATTGTAGCGTTCGACAGTCAAAAAAAATATTCAAAGGTCTTTAATTCGCGTATTGCTGTAAAGCTAGGCCAGGGCTCAATTAACGAAGGTTTTATTGCTGACGAACCTTTTAAAAGAGGAATAGATGCTATGAAAGTACTGAACCAAGAAATATCGAAATATAATGTATCTAAAATTTTAGCTTTTGCCACTTCGGCCATTCGTGATGCTGAAAACGGCAAGCAATTTGTTGAAGAAGTAAAAAGACAAACAAATATTGATGTGGAAATAATTAATGGCGATCGTGAAGCCGAACTAATTTATATTGGAAATAAAGCAGCGGTTGAGCTTAAAGATTCTGTGTCTTTAATTATGGATATTGGTGGCGGAAGCAACGAATTTATATTGGCAAACAGCAAAGGTTTATTATGGAAACAAAGTTTTCCGATAGGCGCTGCCCGCATGCTCGATAAATTTTCGCCCTCCGACCCTATTACCATTAAAGAAATAGCGGATATAAAAGAATTTCTGAAAGTACAACTTGCACCATTGATAGAAGCGGCAAAAGAATTCCTGCCAATGGAACTAATAGGTTCTTCCGGCGCTTTTGATTCAATAGTAGAAATAATTAACGGCGAATTGAATGGCGAACCTATTGTTGAATCAAAAACCTGTTATGATATTAAGATGGCTGATTATCTTTATGTTTCAAAACTCATAAAACATTCTACGCTCGATGAACGCAAAAAAATTAAGGGTTTGGTAGCAATGCGTTTTGACATGATCGTGATCTCCTGTTTAATGATAGATGTTGTTATAAAAGCATTCAACATTCCTCAAATGCGGGTATCTACATTTTCATTAAAAGAAGGTGCGTTGATCGATCATATCATACAGGTTGGAAAAATAAAATAACTATAAAGTGGAAGCAAAGCTTCAATTCATAATATAAAATAGAATTATGGCAAAAATATTAGTGATAGATGATGAAAAAGCAATTCGCCGATCAATAAAAGAGATCCTCGAATTTGAAAAGCATAGTATTGATGAGGCCGAAGATGGACACATGGCACTTGAAATGGCCTTAAAAAATAATTATGATATTATTTTAAGCGATATTAAAATGCCAAAGCTGGATGGGATTGAATTACTTCAAAAACTGGTAGAACAAAAAGTGAACAGCTCTATCATTATGATGAGTGGACATGGCACCATTGAGACCGCTGTTGATGCTGTTAAAAATGGCGCGTACGATTATTTGGCAAAACCCATTGATCTTAATCGCTTATTAGTCTCGGTTAGGAACGCGCTTGAAAAAAGCGATCTTGTTACAGAAACAAAAGTGCTTAAAAAGAAGATCACTAAAAGTGTGGATATGATCGGTGATTCAAAAGCAATACAAAACATAAAAGATATTATTGAAAAAGTAGCGCCAACCGATGCAAAGGTTTTAATAACCGGCAGTAACGGTAGCGGAAAAGAATTAGTGGCAAAGTGGTTGCACGAAAAAAGCAACCGCGCTAACGGCCCGCTTATTGAAGTGAATTGTGCGGCCATTCCATCTGAATTAATTGAGAGCGAATTGTTCGGACACGAAAAAGGATCTTTTACCAGCGCTGTAGCACAACGTAAAGGTAAATTTGAATTGGCCGAGGGCGGTACTTTATTTTTAGATGAGATAGGCGATATGAGCTTAAGCGCACAGGCAAAAGTGTTGCGCGCGTTACAGGAAAATAAAATTACAAGGGTAGGGGGCGATAAGGAAATTAAAGTGAATGTAAGAGTTATTGCCGCCACCAATAAAAATCTTGAAAAAGAAATAGAGAAAGAAACATTTCGCCAAGATCTTTTTCATCGCTTAAGCGTTATTCCAATTCACGTTCCTTCTTTAGATGAACGTAAAGAAGACATTCCGTTACTCACCGATTATTTTTTAGATTTGATCTGTACCGAAATGGGCATCGCTAAAAAAACAATTTCAAAAGATGCGTTAAAAGCTATGCAAGAAAGAAATTGGCCGGGTAATATTCGAGAATTTAGAAATGTAATTGAGCGATTAATTATTTTAGGTGGAAAAGAAATTACACCGCTAGATATAAAACAATTTGGGTGATATATGAAAAGATTTAATTTCGTTTTAAAATACGTTTGGTTTTTTATACTGTGTTTTTTTTCATTATTTCTATCTGGACAAAATAAAAAATTAAATACCGATTCTTTAAAACAGATAATTGGTACTACAAAATACGATACTACAAAAGTAAATTCGCTTTGCGCACTAGCTTTTGAGATCAGGCGCAAAGCTATTGATGAAGCTTTAGAGAATGTCTCTAAAGCAATGGTGTTGGCAAAAAAAATAAATTATAAGTCCGGATTAGGAAAGGCTTTTCGTATTAAAGGACTTATTTTAAAAGAAAGAGAACAACCCGAAATTATAATTGAATTATATAAAAACTCATTAAAAAATTATAAAGAAGCCAAAGATGAAAAAGGCTTGTCTGAAATAAATACAAGTATTGCGAATTTTTACAGGGATGAAGGCAATTTTGATTCGGCGTTTTACTTTTATGATGTTGCTGAAAAAATTACGTTTAAATTAAAAGATAGTTCCCGTCTTTCTGCCATCTATCACGATAAAGCCGGCTTGTATAGCAAAATGTTCGATTACTCCGCAGCTACAGCACTTTATTTAAGATCACTCGATATTTCTATAAGGATAAAAGATAAATTATTTGAAGCAAATTGTTTAAACAGTTTAGGGGGTGTTTATTATAATCAAAAAAATTACAAAAAAGCAGAAGAATATATTTTAAAAGTAATAGCGTTAAGAACACAACTTAAGCAGCCCGCCGAAACAGGAAAAGCATTGGGAAATCTTGCCAAGCTATACTCGCATACAAAAAGAATTACACAGGCGTTTGAAGAATACGCCAAAGCCGAAAAAATTTTTATAGCGCTTAAAGATTCGATAGGTTATATTTCTGTGAAAGTACAAGAGCTTCCTTTATATGATAAACTAAACGAGAACCAAAAAATTATTGATCTTGGAAATAAGCTAGTGCCGTTTATTTCTGCCCTGAAGCCTGCTAATTATATGTCTTTACATTTTGGATTAGGAAAAGCATACAGGCAGCTTGGAAAAAATGACCTTGCATTAAAAGAACTTAATCTGGCAATGGCCGTTGCCGATAAAATAAATAATGCCGATGCTTTAATGCACGGATATGACGAAATGTATAGGGTTTATGCCGCAAAGAAAGATTATAAAAATGCATTCATTTACCTTGAACAACAATCTATTTTAAAAGACAGTTCTTTAAATGCAGAGTCAGCTAAACAAATAGCCGAAATGGATACAAAGTATCAAACCGAAAAAAGAAAACTAGAGATAAAAACTTTAAATACCGAAAAAACGCTTCAACAAACTGAGTTGACAAGAAAGAATGAAGAAGCAAAACAACGCAATTTTCAATTGATAGCCTTTGCAATTGGATTTTTAATTACGTTGGTATTATCGGTTATTGTTTATCGTAATTTACAAAAAAACAAACGCTACAGTCGTATCATCGAAGTACAAAAAGATGAAGTAGAGAAACAAAAAAATGAGGTAATGCATCAAAAAGAAGTGGTGGAAGAAAAGAATAAAGAAATCACAGATAGCATTAATTATGCATTACGAATACAGTCCGCTATTTTACCGCCAATTAATTATGTAAAAGAATATTTGCCTGAAAGTTTTATTCTTTATCAACCTAAAGATATTGTAGCCGGTGATTTTTACTGGATGCATATTTCGGGTGACAAGATCTTTATTGCTGCTGCAGATTCCACCGGCCATGGAGTGCCAGGCGCGCTTGTTTCTATTGTTTGTGCAAACGCATTGAATAGAACTGTAAATGAATTTGGTATAAATGATACAGGTATGATCCTTGATAAAACACGCGAAATTGTGATAGAAACTTTTGCAAAGAGTCAAAGCGATGTAAAAGATGGTATGGATGTTTCGTTAATGTGCATTGATAAAAATAAAAAACAAATACAGTGGAGCGGTGCAAACAATCCTTTATGGTATATTGATGATCATGAAGTGAAAGAAATTAAAGGAGATAAGCAACCTATAGGTAAAAGCGATAATGCTTTTAACTTTAATACACGTGTACTGGAATTTAAACCAGGAAGTATTTTTTACTTATTTACTGATGGTTTTGCAGATCAGTTTGGCGGTGAAAAAGGAAAGAAATTCAAGTATAAACAATTAGAAAATTTATTACTTGATATTTATAAATTACCGCTTGCTAAACAGGAAGTGGAATTGCTTAATGCTTTTAATAACTGGAAGGGAGAACTTGAACAGGTTGACGATGTTTGCATCATCGGTATTAAAGTATAACTTTATTTACGGTGCCACCGTTTAAAAGAGATCTACTTATTCTTTTTCTCTTCTTTCAACAGAGCCTTAATAGGCACAATATCCATTCACTTAGCGTCGGGACATGTGCCGCGGTAATCTTTCTTCACTTCAGGATTTTCTAATACCTGAAAGGTCATAAACGGTTCGCCAAATAATTTACAATAACGTTCCTGGTTCTTGCTCTTGGCAATTTCTAATGCCCTGGCAAATGTGCGCGAGTAATATTTTTCCTGCAACCTGCTGGCCGATGCAATATACATGAACACCAAATTTTCATTTACATCCGGCTCACTTAAATAAGGTTCTAGCACAGTAGAAGAATACCTAAAATCTTTTGCACGAGAAAACACATAAGATAGTTTTAAAGCGTTTTGCCAGCTGGCATCTTTAATGTTATAAAATGATTTGATCCTTGCAATACAAGCATCAATTAACGCATCGGCATTTTCCATTGTATCAAGACTTTCCATGATCTTAAATTGCCACTCAATATTTAAACCATTTACTAAATTACTATCTAACTTACCATACAAGCCATCAATGGTTTGTTGCACTTTTGATTGGTGCTCCTGATTTCCGGCATTACTATCTAATTTTAATTGGCAATACACTTTATTGTATTGTAAGATCGGGTTTGCCGATTCAAATTTTAATAAACGATCAAAAGTACTCTCATCATCTTCATCCACCGTATTATTTGCCTGGTATTGGTAATACACGCGGTTGTTTATTAAGGGAACAGTTTTAGTATTTTCTTCGATCTTTAAACTATCATAAATGCTTACCGGGTATTTATTTTCTGCTACACGCTTATTCATAAACTCCATGATCTTATAAGCCTGGTTATAATTATTGGCTTTTAAAGCACGCTCAAAACTTACTTTAGAAAATTTCTCTTCTTTTGGGCCGCTCACATCATAAGTAATATCCATGATCATTTGCGCAAAACGTTCTTTTGCTAAAATAGGTTCCAGTTCTTCCTCTAATTTTTTATCGCTGTTAATGGTCTTAATAGCTTTATGTTTTCCTTGTGCTACAAGGCTGGCATATTTTCCATCTTCGTTCTCCAATAAAAATAATCCCCAACTGTCTTTGGTCTCAATAGTTGGAGTAATTTTATTTTTTTGAAAACTTTGCAGAACGCCTAAAACACTTTCGCCTCGTTTGCGCTGTAGTTTGGCATTTGCAGCCGAATCTCCTTCAATTGAAGAATAAGCGTAGATGTATAAACCATCAATAATAAAATCAGGCTCGTTCAACGCTTTTATAAAAGGCTGAATATCTTCTGTTTTATAGTCGAACTTATTTTTTTCGAAAGGAATGGTAAAATTAATGATAGAACTTTCTGATTTTGGTTCAAATGGTGGTTTTAAACCAGTGGTATTATTAAAAGGTAATAAACCGATGGGTGTTTTACTATCAATTTTCCCGCTTTCGTAATAACCTCGTGTAACCGTTTTGCAAACGCGGCCATCCTGCACAATAATTAAATTTACTTCATAGGGTCCGGTGATCTTTGGATTGAATTTTCCAAGTTCTACTTCAATACCTTTTGCTCTGTTCTTACGGTTTACTTTTGGATCTTTACTTACTAAAATATTTTTTTTAAATAATTTGTCTTTGTAGATCACCTTGCTCATGATCCCTTTATTGTAAAGATTATTGTCTACAATATTATAATCAGCATTAATGTATTGTTCGCGTTGCACAATATCAAAAGCAACGCCATCTTTACTTTTCTTTAACAAGCGTCGTAAGTCTTTAGCGTTAGGATATTTTAGCCAAACCTTTCCATTCTCAACGTAAACGCCTTTTTCTAAAACATCATAGTTGCGCCATCTGTCGCAGTTCTTACAAAATTTTGTTTCGGGGCCCTTTAAGCTTTTTGATTTTGTATTAAAAGGAATGGCTAATTGTTTTTTATAAATAACACCGCCATTGGTAATATCATAACCTCCAAAAACGGCGCTGGCAAAAACCTTTTTACCATCATCGCTTGTTTCGCAGGAAATACCAACCAGTGTATACTTTGGATTCATGACAATGGGTAAGGTCTTTTGATAACTTTCCCAACGGTTATAAATGGTTTTGGCAATATCTTCTGTTTTATAATCTTCGCGGCCTTTACTAACGGCGGCTTTCATGGTAAGCTCTTCGCCGCGTTTCGTAGCACCCGATTTTTTTAGATTTTTTTGCGTGGTCTTAAATTCGATCTTGTCTTTTCCGGAACCGGCCATTTTATCGGCGCTAAGTTGGGCCGAGAACTGGAGCATCTCGCTCATCTCTAAAGTATCAAGGCCTTTGCTTACCCTAAAGCGGTTCAATTCTTTTAAAAGTACGCGGGGCAGATCCTCAATCTTAAAATTCGTTTCTCCCATAGCCGCTTTGGTTGAAGAAACTTGCGAAAAAGAGTTCAACGACAAAAACGAAATAATTAAAAAGAAAAGAAAACGTTTCATAAACGGATTTTGAGACCGTAAAATAAAAAATATTGCTTGAGGAAGCAATTATTTGTTAAAAAAAGATTTACAGGGGTAAAATCAGGGCTAAAACAATGCCAAAGCCTTTAGCAATGGCTATTTTAACTTGCCGGTCTTAATCCAATCTTCAATATTATATTGGCTTAACTCGTAATAATCTACTTTTTTAAGCACCATACTATTATCAATATAATAGATCCTTGGCAGATTGGTGCCTGCAAGGTTAATAAATGTTTTACCTAAGCAAAAGCTGGATGGAATATTGCTGGCCTGTGTATCTTCAATAAAATCTTTGTATTTGGGCTTGTCGCCATTTAAAATAAAATAAATTGGCAAATCGGGATTATTCTTTTTAATGACCTTAAATTTTTTAGCGGCAATACGGCAGTGCGGACAGGTTAAGCTCATAAAAGCAATAACATGTTTACCCTTTTGAAGATTTATTTTAGGGATTTCTACTTTACTGGTATCCTCGGGTTGATATAATAAGTTTAATTCTAAAGGATAATTTATTTTTTCATCCAGGTTATTAGACGTGTAGGCATAATCAATTGGGTTAACAACAAATGGGGTAAGCACTGCTGTTACGCCAACAAAACTTAATAATAATTTATTGAACTTTATTTTCCAGCCGTCGAATAAGAAATAAACTAAAACACAAGCAGCAATCATTATTACATTTTTAATAACGGCCTGTAAAGGTGTCATTTTTATATGCTCGCCAAAGCAGCCGCAGTTGCCATGGTTACCGGTAGTTGAGATCTGAATAATTAAATAAATAATAAAAAATAATAATAAACCAATGGTAAATGGTAGTGTGAATTTTTTAAGATTATAATTCATTATTAAAAGTAAACCCAGAAAAAATTCCAGGCCAATTAATAAACGTGCAATAATAGGGGCGGCATACCAATTAGCAACACCAATATCTACAAACGTAAATTCAAAAGTTTCAATTACCGGTAATAATTTGGTGTAGCCCGAATAGATAAAAACCAAGCCAAGCCCAACAGAAATAAGTATTGCCAGTATTTTTTTTACGAGTTGCATTTTTGAAGGAGTAAAGCTAAGCATTTAACCACTAAGTCACAATTTTTACCACTAAGACACAGAGAACACTAAGCTTTACTAAGAAAATTAATACAGCATTAAATCTTAGTGAAACTTTGTGCCCTTAGTGGTTACGCCAAACAAAAAAGCCCTAACATTTCTGAAAGGGCTCATTAAAAATATAAACCGGAGATTATTGTCCTAAATATTGTTGTAGTAATTTACTACGGCTGCTATGACGTAAACGACGAATAGCTTTTTCTTTGATCTGGCGAACACGTTCGCGGGTAAGATCAAATTTATCACCAATTTCTTCTAAGGTTAAACCGTGGTTTAAACCAATTCCAAAAAATAATTTTACAACATCGCGTTCTCTTTCAGTTAATGTGCTTAAAGCGCGATCAATTTCTTTGCTTAACGATTCGTTCATTAAACCGCTATCCGCTTTTGGCGAATCTAAATTTACCAATACATCTAATAAGCTGCTTTCTTCGCCATTAGCGAAAGGAGCATCCATACTCACGTGGCGACCCGACACTTTCATAGTATCAGAAACCTTGTCAATTGGCAGATCTAAAACATCCGCTAATTCTTCAGCACTCGGCTCACGCTCAAATTCCTGCTCTAATTTGCTGTATGCTTTATTAATTTTATTTAATGAACCTACTTGATTTAACGGCAAACGTACAATACGGCTTTGTTCTGCTAAAGCCTGTAATATACTTTGGCGAATCCACCAAACGGCGTAAGAGATAAATTTAAATCCACGGGTCTCATCAAAACGACGAGCTGCTTTTATCAAACCTAAGTTTCCTTCGTTAATAAGATCGGGTAAACTTAAACCCTGATTTTGGTATTGTTTTGCCACCGAAACCACGAAACGCAAGTTAGCGCGGGTTAATTTCTCAAGAGCACTTTGATCACCGTCCTTAATTTTCTTAGCTAATATTACTTCTTCTTCAGCGGTGATTAATTCTTCACGGCCAATTTCCTGTAAGTATTTATCTAAGGATGCACTTTCACGATTTGTGATGGACTTGGTAATTTTAAGTTGTCTCATGGGTTTGTGTTGGGATTAAGAGGGTAAAGTTATATAAAAAAGGGCAATAATTAAAGTATTTATGCTAGTATAACGCATTAAAAACTAAAAAGTTTCTCTTTTTTGTTAAAAAACTGACAATTTTTCCTAAAACAGCTGTAACCCGGCTGATGCATTAGGGTTCGTTATGAATATCAAAAGCCCAATAAAATATAAACTTTTGCGAATGAAGCATCGTAACTTCTATTGTGAAAGAGTAAAAGTTGCAGCGCTGCATGTTTTGATGGGTATTTGGTAAGGAATAGAATTTCTAATTCATAATCTGCGTTAGAAAGTAAATCTATTTGCGGTTGCTTGTAAACAAATTGTTTTCACAATAAACGTTCACACAAAAAATATTTTTCGTTGTTATGTTCAAAACTCAAAGTTTTCGCCTTTGAATTTTTTGCCATATTCCATCAATATAAAATCTAAAAGGCTGGCAAGCCAACGAAATAAGGCTTTTTGCCAATTCCGTAATTAACAATCCAATCTTAATAACGTTGAGGTTAATTAACATTATTGTGTTTAATCATAATGGCATAGCGCGGTTTTAGTGGTTCATTAGTTGTCTATTTTTATAAAAATCAAAACACGAATTAATGAACGCAGAAAGTTTAAAAACCGAATTACAACAAGTTTTAGAAAACGATTTAGTATTGCGCAAAGAATTTAATGAGCTAAAACGCTCGTTAAGCGACTACCGCAACCAGCTAATAATGCGCGATGAGGATTGCAAGCGCCTACAAGTAACCATTGATGTTTTAAACACCAAATTGGTTGTGATGGAGCGCGACAATACCAATTACAAAGGAGAACTAGCCTCTTTTAAAGAATTACGCGGCTCCATAAAAGAACAATTACACGCCAAACAAGAGGAGATAGAGCAACGTTTAGCTGAAATAGAAAGTTTAAAAAGCGATCTCAACACCATTTCAGCCGACTACGAATTAAAAATTGAAGGTATTAAAGCCGAAGCAAATACCAACTTAGAAGCCGTTAAGAACGAATACAGGACTCAAATTGAAGAGCTTCGCACCAATTCTTATTACAAAGAGTCGGGGATTAAAGAAGAATTTGAGAACAGGGTGAACGAGCTTGCCGCTAACTGGTCTGATAAAGAGCAATCTTTAACAATCAATCACCAGGAAGAAATTTCGAATATTAAGATCTCTTACGAGCAACAAATTACTTTTTTAAAGAACGATTACAATTCACAGATCTCCAAATTAACTTCAACAAGTACAAGCGATATCAACGCTTTAAAGATATCGAGTCAATTTGCCATCGAAACTTTAGAAACTAATTACACTCAAAAAATAGAAAGTTTAGAGTTCTCATATAAGACTGAAATTTCGGGATTAAAATTAGAACTGGAAGAACAGCGCAATACATTAACACACGATTTTACTTCTAAATTAGAAAGCTTAACATCAGAATACGCTACTAAAGAAGCTGAATTAATTGCCGGTTACGAAAAACAGATCGAAGATCTAAAAGCAACCGCAGGTTCTTCGAGTGAAGAATTAACCACTTCTTTCCAAAACCAAATTAGTACATTAAGATCTGAGCATGAAACATTTGTTGCAGAATTAACAAACTCACATACTTCACAAATTGAGGAGATCACAAATGGTTACGAAGAAAAATTAGCCAACGCTTTAATTCACTCAAACGGTCAAAACACAAGGCTTAGCGAGGAATTAACAAAAGCGCAATTAGAGAACGACCAGTCAAATGAAAAAATAAGAGAATTAGTTATACATATAGATTCTCAAAATTCAGAATTCGAAAATTTAACGGGACAATTAAATAATTATCAATTCCAGTTAAAATCAGAAGCTGAAAAATTCTTGGAATTGACAACTGAGTTCGAAGCTTTTAAACAAACTTCATCTTTATCAAACAGCGAGCAGGTTACTGAACTTACTTCTCAAATTGAGAATTTAAATACAGAGTTATCTAACTTAACTTCTCTTGTTGAAACTACTTCTAACACGCTTGGTCAAACCGAAGTTTCGTTAGAATTAAAGAACCAGGAATTAGAAAATGCTTCGCAACAAATTGAAAGCCTTAACGAGCAAATTGCCACTTTGGTAAATGTTATTTCAACTAAAGAGCAAGAGTTAGAAGGCTTTAAAGCTGAGATCGAAGAAACTGTTAAACAACAAATTTTAGATAAAGAAATTGAGTTTCAAAAATTATTGGTAGAAAATACAAGCCTTATTGTAGAGATAGACGCCGCGCAAGATAAAGTAGAAGCGCAGGAAGCGGAGTTAACCTTGGTGAAAGCAGAATTAGAAGAAATTAAGATCTTAAGTTCTGCAAAAACTGTAGAGTTTAACGAGATCTTATCGATTAAGAATTTTAATGTTACCAATTTGGAAGGCCAAAATGCAGCATTAACAGAAGAAATAGCGCAATTAAAAGCAGAGGTTTCTACTATACAAGCGGGATTTGATACTTTAAACTCAGAAAAACTGGATCTTTTAACCCAATTAACAGGTTTACAATCGTGTATCTCTGATCTCAATTCCACAGTTTCTACCTTAAATGAAAAAATTTCAGGGTACGAAACAGAGATCGCTGCTTTATCAGCAGCAACAAGCACTTCGGTAACAGAAGAGCAGGAAGCCTTTGTGGATAAGCTGTTCAAGCAAATAGATGTGCTGAACGACCAACGTTTAGTGCTTTTAGACGAAAAAGAACAAATGGCCACACAGCTTTTAAAAATGAACGACGTTATCGGTGAACTATCTCAAAATATTGATAGTCAAAGTATTGATGTAACAGACTTGAATAATCACAGAAAGAATATTATCTTAGCCAATAATTCAGGTGGGAAGAGTGAAAAATCCCAAATGAAAAAACAAATAAACGATTTGGTGCGTGAAATTGATAAGTGCATTACGTTATTAAGTGCTTAATGTTAACGCCCTCTTTAAATGAGCGAAGTAAATATAAAAGTTGAAATTGCCGGAAGTGTTTTTCCCTTAAAGGTAAACGCTGATGACGAAGTAAACATTAAAGAGGCCGTTAAACTAATAAATACAAAAATTGCAGAGTTCGAAAAGAACTACGCAGTTAAAGATAGAAAAGATGTGTTGACCATGGTGATGTTACAATTAGTAGCAGAACTTTACAAAAAAGCCAACACAGCCGAGGGAGAATTAAGTCATTTAAAACAGCTATTTTCAAGTGTGGAGGAGATGTTACAGCAACATACCCAAGACATTAAAAATATTAACGAATAAGTAAACGAAAGTTTACAAACTTACACGCACAAAATTTGAGACTAGTCTTAAATTTTTGTGCGTTTTTTATTTTATAGAATTACAATTAAAAAAAGCAGGAAAGATGGATATAATAACAATTGGATTTATAGCAGGGGCCCTTATACTTGGGATAGTGGCAGGGTTTATATTAGCAGGCAGTAAAATTAATGCCACCGCTAAAAAAGAAAAAGAGAATTTAATAAAAGAGGCTGAAGTAAAGGCCGAGGCAACTAAACAGGAAAAGATCTTACAGGCCAAAGAAAAATTCTTACAATTAAAGGCAGAGCACGATAAATCTATCCAGGAAAAGAATGCCCATATTTTACAGACCGAGAATAAAATAAAACAAAAAGACGGCGAGTTAAATAAAAAGATAGAAGACCTTAACCGTAAAGATAAAGAGGCTGAAACTTTAAAGAATCAGGCACAACAGCAAATAGATCTTTACAAACACCGTTTGGAGGAAGTAGAAAAAGGTCACCGCAAACAAGTAGAATTGCTCGAAAAAATTAGCGGGTTAAAAGCCGATGATGCCAAATTACAATTGGTAGAATCTATTAAGGCCGAAGCAAAAACACAATCTATGAGTTTTGTAAAAGACATTATGGATGAGGCCAAATTAACTGCCAATAAAGAAGCTAAAAAAATTGTACTACAAACCATACAACGTGTGGCTACAGAAACAGCAATAGAAAATTCTATCTCTGTTTTTCATATTGAAGGTGACGAAACCAAAGGACGTATCATTGGCCGTGAGGGCCGCAACATTCGTGCATTAGAAGCTGCCACGGGGGTTGAGATCATTGTGGATGATACACCCGATGCTATTACTTTATCTTGTTTTGATTCTATTCGTAGAGAAATTTGCCGTTTGGCATTACATCAATTGGTAACGGATGGACGGATCCACCCGGCGCGTATTGAAGAGGTGGTTGAGAAGACCAAAAAAATGCTGGAAGAAGAAATTATCGAAACAGGTAAACGTACTTGTATCGATTTGGGTATTCATGGTTTGCACCCTGAGTTAATTCGTATGGTGGGCCGTATGAAATACCGCTCGTCTTACGGACAAAATTTACTACAACATAGCCGTGAGGTTGCCAACCTTTGTGCGATTATGGCCTCTGAAATGGGCTTAAACCCTAAGGTTGCCAAGCGCGCAGGCTTATTACACGATATTGGTAAAGTACCCGATAACGAACCTGAACTGCCTCATGCTTTATTAGGTATGAAACTGGCAGAACAATACAAAGAAAAACCCGAAGTGTGTAATGCTATTGGGGCCCATCACGATGAAATTGAAATGAATACCTTGTATGCACCAATTATACAAGTGTGTGATGCGATAAGCGGTGCCCGCCCGGGTGCGCGCCGTGAAATTGCAGAACAATACATGAAGCGTTTAAAAGATCTGGAAGCATTGGCTTTAAGTTATGATGGCGTAGAAAAAACATATGCCATACAAGCAGGCCGTGAAGTACGTGTAATTGTATCAAGCGAAAAAGTAACCGATGGCAGAGCAGAGGAATTAGCATTTGAAATTTCGCAACGCATCCAAACAGAAATGACTTACCCGGGCCAGGTAAAAGTTACAGTAATTCGCGAAACCCGCGCAACCGGTTACGCGAAGTAAAAGGATCGGACGCTGAGCCTGTCGAAGCAGTCGAAGGGCGGGGAGGAGAACAACATTTTGTCACCCTGAGCTTGTCGAAGGGAAAACATCTTCAAAACACACATCCAAAAAATGTGTGTTTTTCTTTTTATATTTGGTAAGCGAAACTAAGTACTTGTAAACGTTTGTAATTATTTGTGAACGGTTTTTATGGCGCTTAGCGAGTAGTTATGTTCAACCAGCCGGACGTAGACCGGTAAAGACATTCTACTAAATTATGACGACATTCATTCAATGACTTCTATGACACTTCAGTTAAAAACGTTCCGACTTTTCTTCGTTTTTCAAATTATATTCGTATTAAGTTTAAGTGCGCAGACAAATACCTCATTAATTCTTAATCAAAAAATTCTAAAAGAAATTATTGACACGCTGACCTATAAACTTGAACAAAATTATGTGCTTCCAGACAAGGGGAAGGAAATGAGTACGTTTATCAACAAAAAATATAAAGACGGACTTTACAACAAAGTCACAAACCCAAGCACTCTTGCAGACATATTAACTAAGGATGTTTTAAGCGTTCACAATGACGAGCATTTTTTTATTGAGTATAATCCAAAATTAGCTGAGCAACTTGCTTTACCTCGAGACTCAGTTTATTGGGCTGAGCAATTAAAAACTGACAGAGCTAAAAATCATGGTTTTAAAAACATCGAAGTTCTAAATGGAAACATTGGCTATGTTGACCTAAGTTATTTTGCCTATTTAAATCCAGAATCAGAAAAAGTTGCTAATGCTTCATTTCAAGTCCTTTCAAATTGTAAAGCAATAATTATCGACCTGCGTTATGGTATGGGCGGACAACCAGAAATAGTTGCCTGTATAGCGAAACATTTTATAAAAGAAAGGAAACATATGTTTGAATTAACGCTTCGTAATCGTGAGAATAATTATAACTTGTATTGCGAGCCTGACTCCGAGTATGCTGGACTATACGAAACGCCTTTATACATCTTAACAAGTTATAAAACTTTTTCCGCGGCAGAAATGCTAACCTATTTTCTCAAAACCGAACATCGTGCTGTAATTGTTGGTGAACAAACAAGAGGTGGCGCTCATAATGCGCCTAAATCATTTCTATATAAAGACTTTATTATTGCTTTGCCACATGGTAAAGCGTATTCTAGGACAACGAAAACGAATTGGGAAAGCGTTGGCATTTCACCTGACATCAAAGCAACGGCAGACAATGCCTTAGAAGTTGCGGAAATAAAAATATTTGAAAATTACTTTGAAGTCGCAAAAGACTCCATTGAAAAAAATAATTTGAAATGGCAACTTGAACTCTTGAAAGCTAAAAACAATCGCCCGCAAATAGACTCAATCAAGCTTAAAAAGCGAATAGGAACATATAGTTATATTGATATTTCTTTTTCAGGCAACAACTTGTATTATGAAAGGGTCGGCAGAACAAAATTTCCTTTGGTTTCAATGACAGAAAACAAAATGCGACTTCTCGGTAATGACTCGTTTATAGTTGAATTTATCTCAAATTCAAAAGGCGACATCAAAGAAATAATAACATATTACGAGGACGGTAGAAAAGAACACTCAAGCAGAGACGAATAAAACTGTGTGCGGCTGGCAAAACATAACAGCAGCTACTGGTAATTTTTTGCGGGTTAACGCTCAAAATGTGTAACTTGGACTTAGCAAAAAACTACCAGTAGCTGCAAAACGTTATAGGTAAGCTGTGGGACGACGATCATGAAAAAAAGCATTCACATATTTACGACTTTGCTTCTTCTGACTTTTGTTCTTCGCGGACAAAATAAAGCGGACATTTACGAAATAAAAATCGACAAATATTCCATAAAGACAATCGACCAAGACTATTTCGAGCTAAAAAAAACTTTTACGGTTAATGTTCCAATGCCTCAATATATTCGACGTGGTGTATCTGTTGACGCAAATGAAACGAGAAACCATCCTCTGACACAACAAATGGCTTTGTATTAAGCAGACTCATAGACAGCATACAATTAAAGGCAGTTCCTAAATTCATAGACACTGAAGTTGAGTTATTTTGTAATGGCAAAAAAATTAAAGTTGACGAAATTACGGTAGAGGCATTTCGACCTGACGGTATATTTACAAGGCGACAAATATTCTCAAATAAAATGTCCTCTTCTAAGGACATCACTAATTTCATTAAAAAATGTCCGCCGAATTCCTACATTATTCTTGACATTGTTTACTCATATAAAGCAACTGGTGAAAAAATTGTGCTTGCAGACAGAATTGGTTGGAAAATAATAAAAGGAAATTAAACTGTGTGCCACAGCCAACCTATAACAGCAACTACAAGTAATTGGCGCGGACGTGGTCATCGCAAATCAAAATTTTTGCGTGGCCAACGCCAGATTCTTTTTTTCATTTGGCTTTGCTAACAAACATTTGTACATTTAATAAACATTTCGGCGGGTAGATACAGGAGATTTCATAAGCACCCTGCGCCTAGATGCGAAACTATAGTGCCAATGGCTACAAAGACAATAGAACGAAGTAATTTTATTTGACATTCATAAATTAACAATTATTACAAATAAAAATTGACCAGTTATAAACTATGAATTATTAAATGCCGTTGATTTAGTATATTTAAATAAAATATAGCTATGAATAAAATCTTCTTCTTGATAACAGTTTTCGGACTTTTATTTTCGGCTTGTAAAAAGCCCGTAAAGGCAGACTTTTCGACGGACAAGGATGTTTATCTTGCAGGAGAAACTGTGAAATTAACAAACATCTCAGGTGACGCTATTAGTTATAAATGGACAATGCCAAATGGACAATCACTCACGACGATGAATCCAGAATATAAATTAGCCGCTAATTTAGACGATGCAACAATAACATTTAAACTTGAGACTTTTTCAAAAAACGGAAAAAAATCTTCAATTTGTTTAAAATCTGTAACTGTTAAAGCATCTGGACAAGCAGCTATATGGACAACTGGATACGGAGGCGTTCAACGTAACATTTACGTGGATAATATTTTCATAGGAAGTTTTACGACACAATACGATTCTATTTTACATAATTATCCTCCAGGACATTTGACAGGTCGCTTTTCCGTAGGACATCATCAAATAATTATTACAACAAACAACTTCGTCCCAGACACCGTCGGTATGTATATCAGTAAAGGCGACTCTCTTTATATAATGATTTAAATAAAACCACTAGATACTAATAGTAAGTAATTGCGCAATGCGGCTTTCAGAGCATCGCAAAGCCAATTTATTGTCAGGCCACTTCGGCAAGCTCAGTGTAAACTTGCCGGAACTTTTTTCATTTGGCTTTGCTAATAAACATTTGTACATTTAATAAACGCAAAACGCCAGCAGCATGTGACTGACAAATTACGATGGCAAAAATAATTTCGATTCAACCTAAAAACAGATGATGAAAAAATATTTGACAGAATCTCTAATTACCCTGGCAATTTCAATGCTCGTGGCTTTTATAATGCCTAATTTTTTAAAGTTCGATAAACCAATTGAGTTTCCAACGATTACTGATTTTACAATATGGACCCTAGGTTCTTTTATACTTTTCTCTGTTTTTCTTCACATTAATAAACCTGTGGACAACTCGACTAAAATTCCGGATGGGTTTCACGAGTTATTCAATGAGGAAAATAAAATAACAAAGAAAGGCATGTTTCACGCCGGAGAACAGATTAATGGAACAAAGCACGTCTACAAAAAAGACGGCACTCTTTCACATATAGAAAAATGTACAAACGGTGCTTATTCCAAAGACATTTAAAAAAAAGATTGTCGGGCTATTCGTTAACAAAAATTGATATAAATCCTTATAACAACCATGCAATAAAATGGATGCCGAAATAAAAAATTCAGGAAAACAATTACTCAATAAAGTTCCCCAGGTAACGCTATTCTTTTGGATCATAAAAGTATTGTGCACAACAGTAGGAGAAACTTTTGCCGATTTTATAAACGTAAACTTAAATTTTGGATTAACGGGAACTTCAATAATAATGGGCATATTATTAGTTATCGCTTTATTTTTCCAATTCAAAACAAAAAAATATATTCCTTTTGTTTATTGGATCTCGGTAGTTTTTATCAGTGTTTTTGGCACCTTAGTTACCGATAACCTAACCGATAAAATGGGCATCCACTTAGAAACAAGTACTATTATTTTTAGCATTCTCTTGCTTTTAACTTTTTGTTTATGGTACACAAAAGAAAAAACACTTTCAATACATTCTATTTTTACTAAAAGAAGAGAAGCGTTTTATTGGCTTACCATTTTATTTACTTTTGCATTAGGTACTGCATCGGGAGACCTAATGGCAGAAGGATTAGGGCTTGGGTACTTAAAAACAGGTATTATTGTTGCGGCCATTATTGTAATTTTTAGTGTAGCTCAAAAACTAAAACTAAATTCTGTTCTTTCCTTTTGGATCATTTATATAATGACAAGGCCTTTAGGAGCATCGATAGGAGACTATCTCTCTCAACCTGCTAAATTTGGCGGGTTAGGCTGGGGAGCTACTCTCACAAGTATAATATTTCTACTTGGAATTTTAGCAATTATACTTTATTTCACGTTTACTAAACGCGATGTTATTGCAAATACAGTTAGTAAAGAAAAACAAACTAACGAAAATAAAGGGCTTGTTGTACAAAGCTTAATTACTGTAGTATTATTTGTAATTGTTGGTCTATCCGCGTATTTTTTACGGCAAGATCAATTGCAAAATGAAACTGCTCAACCTGCAATTTCAAACGGATCACCCAATAATACTTTGCCGGTAACAGGGCTTGGAGATCTTTCTGAATTCAAAAAAATAACGAAAGACACCAAAGATCTGGTTATATCAAATAATATTGAAGGGGCTAAAACCAGGATCGCTGATCTGGAACATGAATGGGACATTGCTCAAGCTAAACTTAAAGCAATGAACAGTAAAAAATGGATTGAAGTTGACGATGCAATTGATAAAGTACTACGACAACTTCGTGGAATAGATCCGGTTCAAAAGGATTGTCAATCAGCCTTAGATGCTTTGTTAAAAGTTCTTAACCAATAAAACTCTTATATTACACAATAAATAAAACATAAAATGAAACTAACAAACAACAAAATTTTAATTACCGGCGGAGCCTCAGGAATTGGCTTAGGCTTAACCGAAAGATTTATTCAGGAAAATAATACGGTTATTATTTGTGGCCGACGACAAGAGGTCCTAAAAGAAGTTGCCGATAAATTTCCTTCTGTGATAATAAAAGTATGCGATCTAACAAGTGAAGCCGAAAGAATTGACCTTTATAATTGGGTATCTAAAAACCACGCCGACCTGAATGTGCTTGTAAACAATGCCGGTATTCAAAACTGGATGGAGGTTTCTGACAATGACTTTTATGAAAAAGCAAGTGCCGAGATTACCACAAACATTTTAGCGCCAATTCATTTAACAACGTTGTTTACAAACCTGCCGGCGTTAAACACCATTATGAATGTAACATCGGGTCTGGCTTTCGTTCAACTCACAAAAGTGCCCGTTTATTGTGCTACAAAGGCATTCTTTCATTCCTTTACTCTTTCTTTGAGACATTTACTCAAGTCAAAAAATATTGAAGTAATTGAAGTGATCCCGCCGGCATTAAACACCGACCTTGGTGGAAAAGGTTTACACGATGAACATCCAGCCGTAAGTGATTTTATTGACGCAATATTCCAGCAACTAAAAGAAGGCAAAACAGAGCTAACCTTTGGCTTTAGCGCCATGCTTGCAAAAGCAACACCGGACGTTATAAATGGAATGTTTAACAAATTGAACGCTTAAGCATTAAATTATCTTTTGTCGCGTATTGAAGGGATAATATCCGTCGTTAAATTAATAGGACAACTTTTATTTTTTGAACAAATAAATAGTCAGCCCTCAAAAAGTCTTTTAATAAAACATATTTTATATGCGTTTAGTTTTTAGCGGTAATGTTATTTTGATCTTTTGCAGAGATAGAAGCTGGCTAAGCTAAGTGGATAGTAGGTTAGGCATAAAGAAAAGAGCTTAGCCAGGCAGCGGTTTTTCTTTCGCTGAAACTACGTTGCGAAAAAAAAAAATCTCCTACCAAAAGATCAAAAGCGTTTTGGTTATTTTTGCGCGCCAAAAGTGAAAAAAAATTACCAAAAAAATCAGCCTATTATAGTTATTTCCAGTCTATATATACCTTAATGCTTTAATCAATAATGATAAGCATTACAGAGAATTTCATGTTCGACTAAATAGTATTAGGCCCAGGAAGAATTACTTATTGTTTGGCAAAAGCACAAACAAACGTTGGCCGGATATTTCAAAAAATCGATAAAAATGCCATAAAAAATAAATTTGCATATAATAAGTACACTTACTATATTTACACTTATTAATCATTTAATTTTAAATAATATGTGGATAAGATCTCACTCGATCGTAACAAAAGAAGTTACAAAAGAACAAATGTGGAAACTCTTTGCTGATGTAGATAATTGGCATACTTGGGACAATGGCGTTGAATTTGCTAAGTTGGAAGGCAAATTTGAAAAAGGAAATTATTTTATGTTTCAACCTAAAGGAGGACCAAAACTGAAAATTAGAATTGTTGAAGCAACAGAAAACAAAAGTTTTACTGACTTTACAAAGTTTCCCTTAGCAAAAATGTATGGCGAACATACTTTTGAAGAAACGCCAAATGGTCTAAAACTTACAACAAGAATGAAAGTTGAAGGAATTTTAGGGTTTGTGTGGCGCAAAATTGTAGCACAAAAAATAGTAGATGCTTTGCCGCAAGATATGCAACAACAGATCAAAACAGCAAAAAACTTATGAGATCTAAAGACAACACATTTACTGTAAAAAAGGCAGAAGATAGCTCCGGATTTTTATTATGGCAAGTAACAAACCTATGGCAAAGAGAAATTAAAAAGGCTTTAGTACCATACGATTTGACACATTCGCAATTTGTTTTAATGGCAAGTATTCATTGGTTAACTTTGCAGAAGCAAAACGTAACACAAATTCTATTGTCTTCGCATACAAAAATTGATCCAATGACAACTTCAACTGTTCTTAGAACTCTGCAAACGAAAGGGCTTTTACAGCGAAAAGAACATTTAACGGATACAAGGGCCAAAACGGTTGGCCTTACCGACGCCGGGAAAAAAATTATCAAAGAAGCGGTGCAAACGGTCGAGTCTTTTGACACTATTTTTTTTGCAACATTATGCAATAAGACAAAAACATTTAACGATCAATTACTAACTTTACTCGGACAGAAAAAATAAAAACGAAAGTAGGTTTTATTATGCGGCTTTACATAAAAAGAAAAATTAATAATAAATAGTTATTTTTATAGTCTACCGAAGTACTCATACCGGGAATAGTTTAAATTATTATGGCTTATAAAAATCTAAATATTGATAAAATTACTGAAGCAATTGATATTCTTTCGTTAAGGATCAACGATCGTTTTCCGGAGGCCGGCCTTTTAAATGTTTGTAATGAATTAAAGGCTTTGTCCATTGCAAGCAAAGCAAATATTGAGAGCATTAATAAACCTTATATCTTTTTCCGGATTGCGTTTTATTTTTTAATATTAGTGGCCGCGGCTGCTGTGTATTATACTTTTTTTCATGTTAAACCCGATCCGTCCTTAAGCAGTTTTGCTAACCTAATAACAGTAAGTGAAGCTTTTATTAGCGAAACCGCTACCATTGGCGCCTGTTTTTATTTTTTATATAAGCTCGAAGATATCATGAAACAAAAACATGTTTTAAATGCCTTGCACGAATTACGCACCATTGCACATGTAATAGATATGCACCAGCTTACAAAAGACCCAACCTATATTTTATCCGAAAAAACAAAACATTCTCCTAAAAGGGATCTTACAAAGAATGACCTTAGTCGTTATTTAGATTATTGCTGCGAGATGTTATCCTTAACATCAAAGGTAGCGGCTAATTATGCCAATAATAATAAAGATGAAGTTGTTTTAAATACCATTAATGATATTGAGATACTAACTACTAATTTATCCAGTAAAATCTGGCAAAAAATAGAACTGAATAAACTGTTGAAGTAACATTCAATGCTTAACCACAGAAAAAATAAGGGTATCTACATAAATAAAAAAGTCAGAGCTTTCTTCGCTTGCAAAGAAAAAACTATGAATAGCTCTTTGCCTCTTACTCTTCTAAATTTTCTGTGTGTATATATTATATGGTTAATTTATTTAATATTTACCTAATACTTTGATCTTGTCAAAACGCTTTACATATACAAAAAGCACGTTCGTTAACGCCCCTGTTGCCAGGGTATGGGCTGTATTAACTGATCCTATCTGCATACCAAAATTTTATTTTGGTATGGATTGGAAAACAGATTGGCAAAAGGGGAGCTCCATTGTTTTTTCAGGAGATCACGATCATCAATATTTTGAGGACAAAGGAAATATACTCGACATAGAGAAAGAAAAATTTATTCTATTTAATTATTTTAATCCCGAATGGGAAGAGGAGGATCTTCCGGAAAATTATAAAGTATTTCGTTTTGAAGTTGAAGCAAAAAATAACGAAACAATTTTTACAGTATTTGAATATAATTTTATTAATGAGGAAGCATTTGCCAGCATTAAAGTAAAATGGGATTCTGTTCTATACACAGTAAAACAAGAAGCTGAGAAAAAATAAAATGACAATAAGAAATATTAATAGTAACGAAAAAGGCTATTTTAAAGCCATGGAAGACGAGCTGGAAGCGGGAATTATGACCTATATATGGGATGGTAAAGATAAAATAATTGTAGAACACACAGTTGTAGCACCACTTTTTGAAGGTAAAGGCGTTGGCAAACAATTGGTAATGGCAGCTGTTGCATTTGCGCGAGAACATAAAATTAAAATATACCCACAATGTGCTTACACAAGATCTGTTTTTGAAAAGAACGTAGATATGCGGGATGTGTTAGCATAAATTGCAAAAGCTTTTTATATTTATAGTATGACAATTGAAGACCTTCAAACCATTTGTAAAAAATTAAAAGGTGTTACCGAAGATATTAAATGGGATGACCATTTATGTTTTAATGTTGGTGAAAAAATGTTTTTAGTTACTTCGCCGGATACTATTCCGCACTCGGCTACGTTTAAAGTAAAAGATGAGGATTTTGATGAGTATTGCAGCAAAAAAGGCTTTAAACCAGCGCCCTATCTGGCCAAACACAAATGGGTATATTTGGATGACATTAAACGTTTATCAAAAAAACAATGGGAAAATGCTATCAAAACTTCTTATGAACTAATTGGAAGTAAATTACCGGTAAAATTGAAAAAAGAATTTGGATTGAAATAAGTTAAGACTAAAATGAATAAAGAAGAAACACTTTATCTTGCCATTGGTAAAAAAATAAAAGAGGCAGAGGCAAGTCAAATGTTTGGTAAGCCCTGTTTTAAAATAAATGGCAAAGCATTTGCCTGTTTTTTTAATAAGAACATGGTGTTTAAATTAAGCGGCGATGTGCACAAAGAAGCATTAAGTCTGGATGGCTCGCAGTTATTTGACCCCTCTGGTAAAGGACGTGCCATGAAGGAATGGGTGCAGGTGCCTTATGATTACAGTCAGGATTGGGAAAAATTTGCAAAGGCTGCTTTAAAATATGTAAAAGGTTAAGCATGAAAAATAAAAGGTATAATTTATTTTTTTTATTGTTATTACTCGCTGAGCTGGCAGTTTCGCAATCGGATTATGTAGATACTTCTAACTATGCCGATATCAGGGGCAGGATAAAGAGTCAAAGTTTTTTTATAAAAATGGATCCCAATAATGTGGAAGCATTATTACGACGCGGCGTTTACAAATTACAAATAACAGATTATAAAGGTGCTATAGAAGATAACCTGGAAGTAATAAAATTAATTGGCGATAAATCATCCGATCCATACAATAATATTGCGATGGCGCAGGTTGGCCTGCGTGACTCTATTAACGCGCTTAAAAATTTTAAAAAGGCCATCGAACTGGATCCTAAGGCGGCCATGGGTTACCTGAACATTGCGTATGGCAAAGCAACTTTTAGAGATTACAAAGGCGCCATCGCCGATCTTACAAAAGCCATCGAATTAAAACCCGACTATGCCAAAGCGTATCACAACCGCGCTTTTAATAAAAATTTAATTGGCGATACAAAAGGTGCCATAGAAGATTATACAAGATCTTTAGAAGTTAAACCCGATTATTTTGAAGCTTATTATAACCGTGCAAATGCTTTGGCAACATCAGGCAAACTGGAAGATGCGCTAAAAGATTTTAATACCGTGTTGGTGATTAACCCCTATTTTTACCCGGCTTTAGTAGACAGAGCTTCTGTAAAGGCTGAACGGAAAGACTTTGAAGGCGCTATCAAAGATCTTGATAAAGTAGTTGAATTAACTTCCGGAAATGAAATGATCTTTGCCGGCCGTGGAAAAATAAAAATAGATATCAGGGATTATGAAGGGGCCTTAAAGGACCTCAATAAAGCGTTGGAGCTTCGTCCTGCTTTTACATCGTTATATTTATATACCGGTGCCATAAAAAATGAATTGAAAGATTTTAAAGGTGCTATTGTTGATCTTGATAAATACATCATCGAGAATCCGGAAGATACAACCGCATTTCTTTACAGAGGTGTTGCTAAAATGGGCGCCTTCGAAAACAAAGAAGCATTAAAAGATTTTACTAAAACTATTGAGCTGGATAGAAAGAATTCTACAGCCTATAATAATCGTGGTATTGTAAGAAAACGTTTGAACGATATAGATGGTGCTATTGCAGATCTTAATAAAGCTATTGATCTGAAAAAAGATTATGCAAAAGCTTATGCCAACCGCGCCACTTTAAAAGATGAGAAAAAAGATTACCAGGGCGCGTTAGAAGATTTTAATAAAAGCATAGAACTGAATCCAAAAGATATGGAGTCTTTGTGTAATCGTGGACTTTGCAAATATCATAAAGGTGATATAAAAGATGCGCTGAAAGATTATGATAAAGCGTTAGAGATAGATCTCAAATCGGCCGTTGTTTATAATAATCGCGCCTTAGCAAAACACGAGCTAAAAGATTATGCAGGTGCTATAGAAGATTTTACAAAGGCTTTGGAAATAGATCCGTACTTAGCAAATGTTTATAGCTATCGCGCTTTAAGCTATGAAAAAATAGGTGATCTTAAAAATGCCAAGAGCGATAATGAAAAAGCCGCTTCGTTAAAAAAATAAAACAATTATCTTATCATTTTTTATCAGCGTAAGCAAACAAAGGAGATGGCCTTAAAGAAATTCCGTAAGATTTGAGTTTTAATTTTTATCTAACTACCAGATTTTAAAAGCATACGTAAAACAAAGTATTTGAGCAGTTTGATGCTTTTAAAATCTATTGAGCCCACGCTGTTTGAGCCCTATGCAAAAGAAATACCTGAAAGGGCGAGTTTGCGGGCGACACAAAGAAATTAAAACTATAAATCAAGGAATTTGTTTGTGAGCCTTGATTTTTTGGTCACTTTTTCATCAAGGAAAAAGTGACGACAAAAATTATTTTTATTTCGCAGCCGCTCTTGCTTTAACCGTTGTACTTACACGGTACACAGCATAAATACCAATTAAAGAAAGAACCGAGATAACAATACCTAAAGTATTATAATGTTCTAATGGACTGAACTTATCTTTCTGTACAACTATCAAGCCACCAACACCAGCGGCCACGCCACCTGCAATTTGTTGCAAAGAAGAATTGATGCTCATAAAGGCGCCACGGTCGTGCATTTCCGGCAAGGCTGTAACAAGCGCCATACTTGGTATCATCCGACTCATGATCCCTATCATCATGGCAACATTAAAAATCATAATCACCCATAATGGAACAGGCGTAAGGTTAGTGTAAACCAGAACTACTAATATCATCCAGATAGAAGCAATGGCGAACAAAATATTTTTATCTATTTTATCGCTTAGTTTACCAACAAGTGGCATAATAAATAAAGTACTAATACCTGCCACCATAAATAACAATGGTAATTGTTGAGGTGTTACATGTAGATTATTTACGGCAAAGGCGCTTCCCCATGGCATCATCATAAAACCGCCCAGCGAAAGTAAAGCCGTTGCAAAAAAACCAATCCGGTAATGGCGTTGTTTAATGGTATGCCACAAATGGTTTAGAGCATTGCGGTCATTTTTTACTTCAAGATGTTTTGTAATTGGTTCCAACTTGATGATAATTGCTGCCAAAATAATTGTGGCCAAACCAACGATCATTAAAAACGGCGCTTTCCAATCCCAGGCGTTAGCAAGGTATAAGCTGATAGGAATACCTAGTACCTGGCTGATACCAAAACCCATTTGCATAAAACCCATTACACGGCCGCGTTGTTGCAACGGAAAAAGATCGGCAACAATAGCCATAGATATAGAACCGATAACACCGCCAAAGATGCCGGTAATAATACGGGCAGCAACCAGCATAGAGTAGTTGGTAGAAAGGCCACAAAATAAGGTTCCTAAAATAAAACCAATATAAAAAACTGTTAGTAATTTTTTACGGTCGAACATATCTGCAAAACCTGCAGTTAAAAGTCCGGAGATACCTGCGCTAAAAGCGTAAGCAGAAACAACCAAACCAAATTGACTTGGGCTAAGGCTCATAGATTTCATAAGCATATCGCCGAGTGGAGACATAACCATAAAATCAAGTACAACTGTAAATTGTGTAAGCGCCAATAACACAATTACTGAAACCTGGTAAGAATTGAATTTTATTTTAGCTTTTGGTGCGGCAACTGTTTGTTCCATGTAGGTTTATTTTTTTATTTTTTAATTAGTAAGTTCTTCGCACAAATAGCCTGCTTTTGTTAATGCTTTTATTATTTTTTCAGGATCATCGCTGGAGGATTCAATGCGCAATACTTTATCCACGTCTTCGCGGTCGATGTGCCAGTCATTAATATCACCAAGCTCGCTTAAACACAGCTCAATTACCTTAAGGTCTTTTTTATATTCTACATTTGTTTTAAACACTAAAACATAAGCGGCCTCTTCATATTTTGAAGTAGCCATTACCGGTTCTTTACTTAAATAAAAGCTCATTTTTTAAATTTTAAAAATTAAGGTTTAAGTGCTTTAATTACCATTTCAAATGCTATTTTCATTTTTGCATCGGTTAGTTTAAAATCGTTACCCATCATCTTAATTTCCTGTAAGTGAAATTTTACCATCGAGTAAAGTGTACCATATGCCACCGACCAAAATATTTCAGGTTCCATTTTTTTCATTTCTCCCTTTTTTATAGCATTCATTACGAATAGCTTCATACTTTCTTTAAAAGTGGAGATCTGAACATCAGTATGATTGATACAGGGCGAATTACGAAACTGTTCGTAAAACTGAAAATGAATAGGGTATTTTAAAATAAATTTTAAACGGTTCTTCCACTGGATCCATAAACCTTCTTCAAAAGAAAGAAGTGGGTCAAAGCCTGCCAAGGCTACATCGTAAAAAGTTTGTTGAACGTGATTAAACAATTGGTTTAAAAGATCCTCACGATTTTTATAATAAATATAAATGGTAGCCGGAGAAACATTGGCAGCCTTTGCCAGTTTTTGCATACTCAAGCCGTCAAAGCCTTCATCCACAATCATTTTCATGGCTTTTTCACGGATAGCAGCTTCCTTATTTTCGTCCCTGGTTCTCATTTCGGGGACAAATATAAATGAATGAACATTCATTTACAAATAATTTTTAATTTAGTAATGATCATTTAACATTGCCGGGCTTAACTGTTATTTTTCATATTTCAACAAATATAAACAGTCAATAACAACGTATAAGCCGTAAATCGGTGAAAGCAGGAAACGAGAAGGTGAAATAAGGAAATTAGAGGTGGGTGAAATTAGTGGATCAAAAGGAACTTTTAGATATTAAAAAAGATAATTATGCCTTTGCTCTTTGGTCTTTTCAAAAACAGCTGAAAGCATTTCTTTTTCGATGATGGTAAGTTTTAAGCCACGGCGTTCGAATACTTTTTCGGCGGTCTCAAATAATTTATCCAATCGGTAAGTTTCAAAGCCGCCGCTGCCGCCCCAACTAAAGCTTGGAATATGTGTTACGGGAAAACTTCCGCCGTAAATATTTGCGCCCACACCAACCACAGTACCTGTATTGAACATGGTATTTATTCCGGATTTAGAATGATCGCCCATTATTAAACCGCAAAACTGCAGGCCACTATCTACCATTTTATTTTGTAGGTAATTAAATAATTTAACGTTGCCGTAATTATTCTTTAAATTACTATTGTTACTATCAGCACCTAAATTACACCATTCGCCCAATACAGAATTTCCTAAAAAGCCATCGTGTGCTTTATTAGTGTATCCAAAAATTACGGAATTATTTACTTCGCCACCAATTTTGCAATGCGGCCCAATAGTTGTAGGGCCATAGATCTTGGTGCAAAGTTTTAAAGCGCTGTGTTCGCCCAATGCAAAGGGGCCGCGCACAGCAGAGCCTTCCATTACTTCGGCATCTTTTGCTAAATAAATAGGACCGGCTGTTGTATTAAAACTACAGGCTTCTGCTTTGGCACCATCTTCTAAAAAAACAAGATCTTTATTTCCGATCACCACTACTGTATTACTAAGTGCTTGTGACTTTTTATTTTTTGTGAGTAATTCAAAATCTAATTTTAAAGCCTCACCATTTTTTTGAAAAACATCCCAAACATTGACAACATTTAAAATAGCCTCTTTAAATTCAATTTTTTCAAGATCCAATAAAGCCTTTAAATGTTTGGCTTCCCCAACAAGGGCTAAGATTTCATTATTTTTTATAAGTGCTTGTAAGGGTTTTAGTTTTTTTATTTCAGCAATAACTGCAGGAGTAGGGCATAGGCTACCATTAATAAAAAGAGAGTCGGCCTGCTCTTTTAAAGGAAATTTTTTTGATAAAATACTTTTAGTCAAATAACTGCAGGAAGTATTTAATTCTTTATCCCATTTTTCTTTAATGGTTAAAATACCTATCCTGATCTCGGAAACAGGACGTGTATAGGTTAAAGGCAATAAGTTGGTCCAGGTTTGTTCGGGATCAAATAAAATAACGTTCATAGTTATAAGTTAGGCTGTTCGTTAATTTTAAATTCGGTACGGCGGTTAATTTTATGCTCATCATCCGTGCATTCAACGCCATTCGCACATTTGTTAAGTAATTTGGTCTCGCCGTAACCAATGGCTTTTAAACGTGTTTTATTAATGCCTTTAGCGGTCATATAATTTACAACGTAATCGGCACGTTTTTTTGATAAGGCTAAATTAAACTCGTCGCTCGAACGCGAATCGGTATGCGAACTAACTTCGATAACTAATTTGGAGTTGCTGTTCAATACGGTAATGATCTTATCCATTACTTTTTGCCCGGCATCATCAAATTTAAAATCACCAAAAGCATAATAAATATTTTCTACGATGGTCAGTTCCGCTTTTTCCTTGTTCTTCATTTCCAATACCGCTAACCATGGGTCATCTACCACAAACTCACCCATGGCAGCTTTATCAGCATCTAATAATTTAAAGATGAACTTACCTGAACCGTCTTTATCCAACACTTTATAAATTCTGCCTTTGCTGTCTGCAATATAGATCCTTGTTACCCCTTTAAAATTAGGATCGTTCTCATCTACTTCAAAAAGATAATTCTTATCGCCTTTTAAATTCCTGAAATTAAATTTTCCTTTTTCTGATGATGAAACTTCTTTTACTTCCCCACCGGTAATATCTTCTCTAATTTTAAGTTTGGCATTTGCTACAGGTTTTTTGTTTTGATCATACATATAACCATACACATCCATTACAAGGTTAACATCTTCGGCATTCATTTCCTGTAAAAGATTTTTTTCAGAGCTTAAGATCTTGAAATTAAATTTATCTTTTCCAGTATAAAATGTTTTTAATTCTTTACCACTTTTATTTGTAAGTGTAACTTTTGTATTTGGAGGCAATGAGATATCGGATTCTACAATAGAGATCATATAATTTTGATCAGACGGAATATTTCTGAAGGCAAAGGCTCCAAATTCATTGGTAGTGGTTTCTTCTATCACATCACCAAAATCATTCACTAATTTTAAGCGTGTATTTTTAATGGCCTTGCTTGGATTCTCGCCATACAATAAATTTCCGGCAAGGGTTAAATTATCATCGGTAAACATATCCGGTAAACCATTCGGATCTACAGGTAAGTTTTTGAATACAAATTTATCGCCGTTAGCAGAATTGGTAACGCGATGAATGGTACCTTTTTTATCAGCTAAATAATAACGCGCCTTGCCTTTAAAATTAGGGTTGCCTTCATCTATTACAGCCATATAGGTTCTTTCGGCATCTAAGTTCTTAAATTCAAAAAACCCTTCGGCATCCGTTTTAGTACTATCTATGGCAACACCTTTTTCATCGGTTAAAACAACTTTTACTTTTGAAGCGGGATCAAGCGGATTCTCTGTTAATAAAACAGTTCCGGAAATGGTCATGGCTTTATTTGTAAACGAATACCAGTAAATATCATCTTTTCCTTTTCCTCCTTCGCGATTAGAAGAAAAGTAACCAATGGTATCATTTAGAAAGGTGATCCCAAAATCATCCATATTGCTATTCAAGTTCATGCCTTCGTTACGGATCAACAGCCATTTATTGTCTACATTTTTTGCCGTGTAAATATCAAGGCCACCAAAACCCGGTAAACCTGTTGATGAAAAATAAAGTACCCCATCTTTGCGCACACATGGAAACATTTCATCACCACTTGTATTAATATCCGGGCCAAGATTTACAGGTTTGCCCCAAGTATCGCCATTTTTTACCGACATCCAGATGTCCTTACCACCAAGGCCACCCGGCATATCGCTTGTGAAAAATAATTTTGAATTGTCATAGCTAATACTTGGATGTGCCACAGAATAATTATCGCTGTTAAATTCAAATGGTTTTATATTTCCCCAGTTCCTTTCTTCACCGGTTGCGGTATAGATCTTTGCGGTGTTCACAAAATCTTTTTTCTTTTTATAATCTACACGCGTAAAATAAAGCGTTTTACCATCGGCACTTAAACAGGCCGGACCATCATGGTAGTCAGTATTTATTTTTTTTGAAAACGATTTTGATTTATCGGCATTGGCGCCTTTTATCTCTGTTACATACATGTTCAGGTATGGTTCGCCATTGTAATCGTTAACGGTATAATCCACAAAATTAAATTCTTCTCTTTCGGCAACGAACATTAATTTATTATTAATGATAAAAGGAGAAAATTCTGATTTTGCTGAATTTATTTTTTCAATATTCTTTACTTCGTACTCAATTGGTTTTGAAGTATAATATTTTATTTCTTTACAAAACTTAATGGCATTTTTTGCATTGGCATCATTCGGGCTCAGCTTAATGTAACTGGTATATTGTTCAACAGCCTCCTGGTATTTATTATTTGTTTTTAAAACCTGCGCGTAATTGTAGTGCACTTCGGGCGGCACATCAGAACTTACAGCTAACGCATTCTTATAAGCTAATTCTGCATTTTTATAATCATTTATTTTTTTATAGCTGTCGGCTAATCTAATATAGGCCTGTTGTTTTATAGGTGAAGGCGCGCCGGTTGCTTTTTTATAATAAGTAATGGCTTTAATAAATTGATATTTGTCATAATACTTATCGCCCTTATTTATTTGAGAAAATAAAGGTAGCGTGAACAGAACAAAAAAGAGGAAATAAAAAGTTTTCTTTAACATACAGTACTATAAAAATCTTGGGTTTAACATTTTTGCCTTTGTACCTGAAAAATCAAAGCCTAACATCACCTCATGGCTCGGGCCTAATCTTCTCGCATCTTTCATGCCGGTATCATAAGAATAAGCTACTCTTAATTTATTTGAGATATAATATTGAAATAAAAATCCGGGACCGTACCCACCTTTCATAAAAACACCCAACCATAATTTATTGTAAAGGAAAAAGTTCAGGTTAAGATCGCCGTTTCCATGCGCTCCAACTCTTCTGGTTAAAATTGTTGGCGCAAAAATCAAATGATCATTGATCTTAAACGATTTGCCGATCATAAATACTGTATGGGTTCTTAACCTGTAACTAATACTGGTCGTGCTGGTTTTTCCGCCGGATGTGTCAGCAAATTGATAACTGTATAAGGTTTTGTTCTGAAGGTGTGATGAGCTTATGCCGACAAAAAAAGTATTTGATCTAAGGTATAGCCCGGAGTTAATATCTAAAGCATTATAAGATTGGTTTTGAAGATTGAAAGAACTATTCTCTGTTACTTTAAAATTTATATCTCTAAAGTCAAACTGAAAACGGTTATACCCTGCATTAATCCCGAATGATAATTTCCATTTGGTATTAAGTTTTAAAATGTAAGCTACGTTCCCGTATACACCTACCATATTTCGCGGACCCATGGCATCGCTAATAACCGTTAAGCCAACCCCCAGATTTTTATTTAGGATCGGCCCATGTATGCTCATACAAGAAGTTTTTGGAGCGCCTTTAAAACCTGCCCATTGGTTACGCACCGATGTCACCACCGATAAACCATCTCTTGCACCCGCATATGCAGGATTAATTACCATTTGATTGAACTGGTAAAGATTGTACTGTGGATCTTGTTGAGCCTTGGCAATAAATGCAAAAGCAAAACTCAAAAATAATAATAGTTGTTTTTTCATACTCATTAATTTGTTATTAGTTCAACCCAGCCTCTTTGTATTTCAGAACCGTCGCCATAATTTATTAAATAAAAATAGGTAGATGGGGTAAGTGTTTTAAGGTTATCTGCTGTTGGCCAGTAATTGGTTTTATTGTCGTAATTAATTGTCGTAAATATTTCTTTGCCCCAGCGGTTATAAATTTTTACGCTATTACCTTTAAATTTTTCAATATTTTCGATCTCAAAAAAATCATTAATACCATCGCCATTTATGGTAATGCCATTATAGATCTTTGGACTGCATTTTGGATCAATGTCAACAGTAATAGTTTTGGCAGAGCTACATCCGTTGGCATCTGTAAATGTAAGAGAATATACGCTTGTTGCATTTGGCGTAACATTAGCAACCGCATTGTTAGTACCGTTACTCCAGGTATATGTTACAGCGGTTGGCATACTTAAAGAAACAACATCGCCAATACATGCCGGGTTTTTTGAAGAACTTATAACATCCGTATTTAAAGGAAATAAATTTAAGGCAACCGTATTTGTACCCTTGCAACCACTTGGAATTTGGCCGGTAACTGTAAATACAACGGGAGATAGAACCTGGATGGAAAATGTTGGCCCAAAGAAAATTGGTGAAGCAGAGGGCGATGACCATGTATAAGTTGAAGCACCTGAAGCGCTTGCAGACGCATAATTACCATAACAAACAGTTGTGTTTTGAGAAGAAACAGTAATAACCGGCCCGTTAGAAATAATTTTTATGGTATCAGATTTTTGTGTACAGGTATAATTTGAATACATAGGTATATGTAACGATGCTACATAGTCGCCCGCAGTTATGGTGGTAAAACTTGAACTTGTTGCTACAACGGCTCCGGCCTGTACACATTCCCAATCAAAATTTGTGGAAGAAGAAGTACTTACCGCATTTAATGTTGAGGCCGTTATTCCGCAGGTTGTAAGCGGGAAACCTGTCACGTTAACGTTAAATGAAAAGTTGGGTATTAAATAAGTCCTGTCATTATTTAGCTTCCATGGTTTAATTACCAGGTCGTTAACACCATTTTGATCTACATCTGTTATTTGCAGCTCATCCGGCCGCATACTATTATTGGTGAAGGTAATTGAAATGCCCGGATCAAAGTAAGAAGACGTGGCATTACCCGTGAAAATAGCCATGCCTGAAAAACTGGAAGATAAATAATTACCAATTGCAATAAAATCGTCTACGTTATCATCATTAATGTCGGCAATTTTAAAATCATTAATATTAAATGCCGAGATGGGAATATCAACATGAAGCGGTAAACTAAAAGAATTTAAGCCGGCATAAATGGCCATCCTATTGCCTGTAGGCGAGTGACCGGCAAAAATAAAATCAAGTTTCGAATCACTGTTCACATCAGCAAGCTCAGAGCTTGTAATTGTAAAATCGGGTGAAGTAAAGGGAAAAGTAGGAGGAAGGTAAACGTATATGTCATTAAATAAAAGCGTAGTGGCAAGAGAATTATTTTCAAGGAAAAAAACAGAGTCAGGCACATTGCTATACGTTATCATCAGGTCTTTTAAACCACCGGGAGCACCTTTAACGTTACCTAAATTAATGTCGAGCGAAGCGCCTAATAAATTGCCGGAACTTTTAAAGATCGTATGAAAAGCAAGGGGTGTAATGCCACTACCGGTATTAATAAATGGCACAACTGTTACTCCCGGGCCGATGGCGGTATTTGAGCTGATGAGGTAAAATTCATCCAAACCGTTGTTATTTATATTGTCTACTCTTAAATAATGTTCCTGGCCCATAAAAATAGGAGGAATTGGAATTTGATCAATTTGTGAAAAAGCATAGTTATTATTGTTCTTAAAAACAAAAATGGTGCTATCTGTTGTAAATATAATATCATCAAGCGCGTCGCCCGTAAATTTTCCTGCGTCTATCGCTCTTTGTTTTCCAATACCAAATGTTCCGGGAACGTTAATAAAGTTTTGAAATGAAAATGTGGCTGTTGCCGGAATAAAACTATAAATTTTAATGATGCTGGCGGTGGCATCGGCAACAAGCACCTCTTTAATCCCATCATTATTCAGATCCCTTACAACTAAATTTTTTGTATTCGAAAGTGGATTGGCATTAACATTAATAAGTTGGTCTAAACAAATATTGTCTTGGGTATAGGGCAATAAATTTTGTGCGTTGATACATAATGTAAAAACACAAAAGAGAATAAATAATATTATTTTTTTTGCCTGCAAAGTATTATAATTAATCTTTCATTAATTCTATCCAGCCTTTAATGGGCTTACTTCCATCTCCTAAAGTTAAAATATAAAAATAGGTCGTGGTAGTAAGTTTCCCGCCTTCATCTTTTCTTGGCCAGAATTTTGTAACATTATCATAACCATTCTCTTCATAAACTAAAAGTCCCCAACGGTTATATATAGAAATATGATTATTTGGAAATTCATTAATATTGTCAATTGTAAAAACATCATTAAGGCCATCTCCGTTGGCGGTAATACCATTGTAAATATTTACTTTGCATGGCCCGTTAATATCATCAATAATTATTTGGTTAACAAATATCGTATCGCGTTGTGTTGTTCCAACTGTATAGCTAATGTCAACAGTTACTGTATAAGTGCCCGGCTTTAAACTATCAACCCTGCTGCAATTGTTGGTTGGACAAATTGCCTGTGGCGCCCAGGTGTAAGTTGTATTAAAAGAAGATAGGTTGGTGGATACAGCGGTTGAAATGAAACCGTCATTTTTATCTTTACAAGTAAGGCCCGCATATTGCACTTGTACCGAGAATACATTTACTACAGAAAAATTCTGTAAAAAACCTTGTGTGATGGTATTGTTGGAATTTGAAATGGTAGTAATAAATGGTTCACCTATATTATCCGAAATAGTTGTGCCATTTGAAAGGGTATAATTATTACCGGCAGAATTTATTACCTGGGGCGTAATAGTTTGTGCATTACTATGAGTAAACGAAATAAATAAAAATAAGGTCATTATTTTTTTGAAAGATATTTTATTTATTTTTTTAATACTTATCATTTCTTAACGCAATAATTTAATTTCCCTCAATAACTACATAATTAAAATACATCGTACAACTCGGGATCGGATATGCATTATTAAAGCTGATCGTAAAACCGGTATTGGATGCGGTAACAAACACGTCACTGGTAGATATGGCTTTAGCTGCATAAAAATTATTTGCCGGGGTGATAACTATTATTGGAGTAGAACTATAGGTTTTATTAAATGTTACTGTTGCTTGTACCCCGGACTGCGGTGATCCGTTCATGGTAATTTCAATTATGCCCGTAACATCGGTTGGGTTTCCATTCCAAAAAAGAGCCGTGGCATTATTACTGCCAAATATTGTAGGAGCAACACTTTGTTGTGATTGTAAGTGACCGTCCTTAATTGCCAAACGTGAATTCACGCTTGGATTGATAGTGCCAATGCCTACATTACCGTCATTTCTTACAGACAAAAGATCAGTATTAAAAAGGTCTTTAACTATTAAGCCGTAGGCATTGTTCAAACTATTTTTGCCCCTGCTTATTATGCCACCATCAAAAAAACCAGCATAAGCGTTTAGTGCAGAATTAGAATTTTTTGCACTAATAGCAAAGCCTGTTCCCTTCGCTTCAGAATATAATGCCGGCCTGAGAGAATTTTGTTGCAAAACAATAAGAGATGTATCTGACGAAAATATAGGTGGATTAACAATGGTTACTCTTCCGGCAAAAGGAAAACCTCCGGCAGGGTAGGGAACACCAAAAACAATTTTATTGTTAGTATAACTCGGCGCTGCATGAATATAATTTGCTGAGCTTGTGAACGGACCTGCGATTGAAGCTCCCGGCGCTTGCCATCTTGCCCGGCCGGTAGAACTTCTTGTTAGAACATCGCCATAGGTCCCGGGATTTGTAACCGGACCTAAAATAAGAGAATCTCTTATGATCACTCCTCCATTATCAAAGATACCGGAATATTTATTTGGTGCCTGCGAATTTGGATCTACTGTTGCGTAAACACCAACCGCGTAGTTAGAGCCAAGTGTTGTTCCGCTGGATGAACCAACACCTATTAAACCTATGCCATTCCCGGAGTTGGATGCTCCCTGTCCAAGCACACCAATACCTTGTCCTAAAAAATTATAGCCAACAAAATGTCCACCAACAATACCGGTTGAATTAATTGTAGTGCTTGGTACCGATGTTCCCGAAGCAAATCCTCTTACACCTGCCATACCATCGGTTGCTGTTTTATTAAAACCAAACACGGCAGCACTATCCGTGCCATTATCTGCAACAGAAATAAATTTATTATTTGGCACAACGTTTCTTCTACCAACACTAACTCTCGATCCGTTACTAATTAAGTTGGTATCAATTTGCCATTGCGCGTTTGTGGCATTGTATCTTAAAGTTGTTCCGTTAACTGTTGCGGTTGGTAAACCTGAAGCATTTAAAGCATATAAGGCATAAGGCACGCTTGCCAGTGTTTGAGTACCTAACGCAACAAAACCACTTCCGTTCACATCAATAGAAACAGCTAAAACGCAGGGTAAACTGTTCCAGCCTGTAATTGGCAATGGATTGCTAACGCCTATTTTTGTTGAGAAGAGACCAAAAGCATTAGTAGTGATTCCATTTTGTACTTCGTTATGAAAATTAGAATTGGCAGCGGTTGAAATTTTAAATTTTAATGCGATGCTTTGATTTGGAATAGGATTTCCTGCGGCATCGCGAGCAACGCCTTGATAATTAATAACAGGCGGCACTTGAGAGTAAGATGCTGTTGTAAGAATGGTTAAAAACAGGACAAATAAAAGATTTCTCATGTTAATTATCTTAAACAATTGCTAAATGAATTTATTACTTGGTTGTGGGTATGTTTGGAATTTTTTGGCACCTGATTTTGGTAGCCTAAATTAAAAACAACAGAAAGAAACAAAACAGTAAAAAAGCTACCCATAAAAAAATTAATTATATAGCTAAAGATATAAAAAAAGAGGATAGATGCCAAATTTTAGGGCATAAATCCTCTTTATATTATAATTTGTTAAAAGCTTAGTTCCTGAAGACAAATTTGTTCTCAAACATATCCAGAATTATATCTTTTTCCTTATTTATTTTACCCGAAAGTATCTGTTTTGAAAGCTCATTTAAAACCTGTTTTTGTATCACACGTTTTACCGGTCTTGCACCAAATTGAGGGTCGTAGCCCAATTGCGCCAACCAATCTATCGCTTCATCGGTTATTTTAATATTCACCTGCTGTTCGGCCAGCAATTTTTGGATCTGGTTAAACTGAATTTTTACAATTTCAGTTACATTCTCCCTTGTTAAAGGTTCAAACATGATCACTTCATCGATGCGGTTCAAAAACTCCGGACGAATAGTTCTTTTTAACAACTCAAATACTTCCAGTTTTGTTTTTGCAAGAACATCTTCTTTATTAAGCTCATTGATCTTTTCAAAACTTTCTTGTATAATTTGAGAGCCAATATTACTGGTCATAATAATAATAGTGTTCTTAAAATTAACTACACGGCCTTTGTTATCGGTTAGCCTTCCGTCATCCAGCACCTGTAATAAAATATTAAAAACATCCGGATGCGCTTTTTCTATCTCGTCCAATAGAATAACACTATAAGGCCTTCTTCTTACTGCTTCGGTCAACTGCCCACCTTCATCATAACCAACATATCCGGGAGGAGCACCTATCAACCTACTAACCGCATGGCGTTCCTGGTATTCGCTCATGTCTATGCGAGTCATTGAATTTTCGTTGTTGAATAAAAACTCTGCTAAGGCTTTGGCCAATTCTGTTTTACCAACACCGGTGGTTCCAAGAAAGATAAAGGAACCAATAGGACGTTTGCTATCCTGTAAACCGGCTTTACTTCGGCGCACGGCATCGGCAATGCTTTCAATGGCTTCATGCTGACCAACCACACGTTTATGTAATTCGTCTTCGAGCAATAATAATTTTTCTTTTTCGCTTTGGAGCATCCTGCTAACCGGAATTCCTGTCCAGGCACTAATTACAGCGGCAATATCTTCGCTATCCACTTCCTCTTTTAATAATTGCGAGCCATTTTCTTTTGCTTCCGCTAATTTTGTTTCAAATTCTGCCAGTTTTGCTTCAGCCTCTTTTACTTTACCATAGCGGATCTCGGCTACTTTGCCGTAATCGCCTTGTTTCTCAAAATTAGTAGCTTGTTGTTTTAATTCTTCTATTTCTAATTTAATTTTTTGAACACCTTCTATCACTTCTTTTTCAGATTGCCACCTGGCGCGTAAAATTGTTCTTTTCTCTTGCCAATTGGCGATCTCTTTATTTAAAGCATTAATGCGCGGTTCATCGTTATCGCGTTTAATAGCTTCGCGTTCAATTTCCAACTGCATTATTTTGCGCTCTGCCTCATCCAATTCAATTGGCATGGAGTTGATCTGCATCCTTAATTTCGAAGCAGCCTCATCCATAAGATCAATGGCTTTATCCGGTAAAAAACGATCGCTGATATAACGTTGGCTTTGTTCAACAGCAGCAATAATGGCCTCATCCTTTATCCTTACTTTATGATGTGCCTCGTATTTTTCTTTAATACCGCGCAAGATAGAAATCGCATCTTCGGTACTTGGTTCATCCACCATTACTTTTTGAAAACGACGTTCTAACGCTTTATCTTTTTCAAAATATTTTTGATATTCATTTAATGTAGTTGCGCCAATGGCTCTAAGTTCGCCACGTGCTAATGCGGGTTTTAAAATATTAGCCGCATCCATGGCACCTTCGCCACCACCGCCGGCGCCAACTAAGGTATGGATCTCATCAATGAACAAGATCACCTCACCATTGCTGCCGGTAACTTCTTTTATAACTGATTTTAAGCGCTCTTCAAACTCACCTTTAAATTTTGCACCGGCGATTAAAGCGCCCATATCTAAAGCAAAAACTTGTTTGGATTTTAAATTCTCAGGCACATCGCCGTTAATGATCCTATGTGCTAGGCCCTCGGCAATGGCAGTTTTACCAACACCCGGTTCTCCAACCAGGATAGGATTATTTTTTGAACGGCGCGAAAGTATCTGCAACACCCTGCGAATCTCTTCATCCCTTCCAATAACGGGATCGAGCTTGCCGTTACGTGCCTGTTGATTTAAATTAACGGCAAATTTATTTAAACTGTTATAGGTTTCTTCTGCCGATTGGCTGGTAACCCTTTCGCCTTTTCTTAATTCATTAATAGCGGCTTTTAATTCTTTTTCCTTCAAACCCGCGTCCTTCATAAGGTTAGAAGTGCTATCGCTGGCACTTAAAAGACCTAATAATAAATGTTCAATCGAAACATACTCGTCTTTGTAATCTTTTAGAAACGATGCTGCCTTGGCCAAAGCCTGATTAGCTGAGTTTGAAAGATAAGGTTGTCCGCCGCTTACTTTTGGATACGAATTAATAACACTATCTATTAGTTTTGCAAAAGTGGTTTGATTTATATTTAATTTTTTTAAGATGAAAGGTGTTACGTTCTCATCTATTTCAAGAATAGCTTTTAAAATATGCCCGGTTTCAATTGCCTGATTGCCGCTTATAGTGGCCAACTGCAAAGCCTGTTGAATGGCTTCCTGGGATTTTATGGTGTAATTATTTAGGTTCATAATAGTAAATTTGAAGTTAAAGAAGCATAAAACGTTCCAATTTTAATTCATGAAAATTAGGCGCGTTTTTAGAAAATAACGTGACGGATTGTCCTTTAAAAGATCAAATTCATGACGGAATTACTATTGGATCTATAATTCAATCCCTACAATGCAAACATCGTCTACCTGCTCGAGGTCACCTTTCCACTCAAGAAACTTCTTCCCTAAAATGTCGGATTGTTGATTTAAAGGAACATTATTTAATGTAACAAGTAATTCGTTCAATGGTTTATATTTAAATTTTTTGCCGCCGGGTCCACCAAACTGATCAGCAAAGCCATCGGTATACAGATACAATTTATCACCTTTTTGATGATCGAAAGTGTAAAGAACAAAATCCATATCCCTTTCACCTTTGCCAACTGGCATTTTATCAAATGATAATTTGGTTAACTCGTTCTTAGTATTGATCAAAATAGGGGCATTATTTGCTGCGGCATAAGTGATCTTGTTCTTTTGTTTATCAATGCAGATCAAAATACCATCGAAACCATCTTTTTGATTCTCTTTACTAATGGAATTAATTAGCCGGTTACGCACGTAGTTAAAAACTTTATGCGGCTCATAAATATTTTTTTCGTTAATAGCCTCATTCAAAAAATTAGTGTTAAGTAGACTCATAAAAGCACCAGGTACCCCGTGGCCTGTGGAGTCGCAAACAGCCATGAAAAAGAGATCGGCGTTTTGGGAGGTAACCGCATTGGCCCAGTAAAAATCGCCGCTGATAATGTCTTTTGGTTTAAATAAAATAAAGTGTTTTGATAGATTGCGGGTTATTACCTCTTCATTTGCCAGTAATGTATTTTGAATTCGTTTGGCATAATTAATCGAATCTACAATTTCTTTTTGTTTTTCTTCTATAAGATGTTTTTGTTTTTCTACTTCCAGTTTTTGTTCGAAAATAATTACGTTTTTTTGTTTACTAAGCTTAAAAGCCTTAAAAATAAAGAAAGAAAAAATGAGTGTGAGTACTAAGATAAATGATATACCAAGTGTAATTATTTTTTGTTTTTGTTTTTCCTCTTTTGCTTTCCCATCTTTTAAAGCTTGTTCTATCTTTAGATCTTGTTCTTTTTTTGAAAATTCAAACTCATAATTTTTTCTAAGTGCATCGCGTTTTAATTCGGTCGTATTTAATATCTTATTCAATACTATTGCCCGTCGGTGCATATCCAGCTCTTTTTCTTTATTCTTTACGCGGGTATATAAGATAATAAGTCCGCCAACGATCTTAGACTCTTCTTGTAAGGAATTTATCTCACGCGCCAGCTTTAAAGAGGTTTCAAATTCGACGATCGCATTTTTATCATCTCCAAGTGAGCTATATAACTGGGCCATGCCTGAATGATATAGCTCTCTTACCTGCACGTTCTCGGTTTTTTCGGCTAAAGGCTTTACTTCTTCCAAATATTTTTTTGCCAGCGGATAATTTTTTTTGCCGATCATGCATAATACTGCAAGGTTCATTTTGGATTTACAAATTCCGATTACATCACCAATTTCCTCTCGTATCGCTAATGCTTTTCTCAAACAAACAAAAGCATATGCACTTTGGCCCCTGTTATTAGCTAGAATGCCAATATTTTGAAATTCCTGTGCGATAATGCGTTTATCACCACTTTGTAAAGCAGTAGATAAGGCCCTTTTTATGTATAGGTAAGCTTTTGTTGTATCACCCAAAAATAAATACACTTCGCCCAGGTTATTTAATAAAGGAGTTAGTCCGTTATTATCCTTAACCTCCTCCTGCAATTTTATGGTTTTATGATAAATATCTATCGCGTCTAATATTTTTCCATTGCTGTAAGATACGTTCGCAATATTATTATTTGTAACAATCAGGTTTATCTTGTCGCCAATTTCTTCCTGGATCTTTGCTGCCATTTTATAAAGCGCAAGTGATTTTTTAGGATTATTCGTATAGTTTTGTATGTAATAGCCATAATTATTTAATGCAGTGGCTTTTTTTGAAAGGTATTTGTTTTTTAATATCTGATTTTTTTCATTCACAGCAAGCTTTTCTGCCATGGTGTACATATAACGGTTATATTTTGGCCAGATACGTTCATCATTACAATTTTCAATAATGGTATGTAAAAGATTAAGTTTTACGGTATCTGAGCTGCTTAAACTATATAATTTCAAATTCGAATCGATTAATACAAAATCTGCTTTGTTGGATGCATTTCTTTGAATAGAATCAACCAAATAGAATTTTTTGTCTAGGAATTGTGCTTGGCCGGAAAGGCAAATAAAGAAAATAAAGAATATGAAAAATGCCTTTCTTACCATGCAAATACTAATGTACAGAAATTTAAGAAAAAAGAAGGAGATTATTTTTTCATTAAGGAGTCAAATGGTATCCTGTTGGTAATGGAACGGCCAAGAGTAACTTCATCGGCATACTCCAGCTCGTCTCCAACAGCAATACCACGGGCAATTGCACTTAACTTCACTTTATAAGGCGCCAATTTTCTGAAAATATAAAAAGAGGTTGTTTCTCCTTCCATGGTAGCATTTAAAGCAAGAATGATCTCAGCAATATTACCTGAACTAACTTTATTTATCAAAGTTTCTATATTTAAACTGGAAGGTGTTACACCGTCCAACGGAGAGATTATCCCCCCTAAAATATGATAATGACCTTTATAAAGTCCGGTATTTTCAATAGCCATCACGTCTCTGTAATCCTGCACAACACAAATAGTTGTTTCGTCACGCAATGGATTTAAACAGATATCGCAGGTATTTTGTTCTGAAATATTATGACATTTCTGACAAAATTTAAGATCCGTCTTTAATTGCGAAATTAATTTCCCTAAAGCATCTACCTGGCTTTTATCCTGTTTAATTACATACAAGACATAACGCAGGGCTGTTTTCTTGCCAACACCGGGCAATTGGCTAAATGCTTCAACGGCCTGTTCTATTATTTTTGAACTAAATTCCACTCCGTAAAATTAAATATTCTATCCCTAATAAAGACTTTATTTATTCACTTTATAATTGTTTAGAACTATTTAGGTTAAAAGCCTATTAACATTCAAAAAAATTAATCTTTGTGTTAACTAAAGCATGTCGCCTACTTTACTTTTTATATTCGTTATATCTTATTTTTTGATCCTGCTTGCGGTGGCATGGGTAACAGGCAGAAACTCAACGAACGAATCTTTTTTTATTGGCAATAAGAATAGCAACTGGATGCTGGTGGCCTTTGGAATGATAGGTACCAGCCTTAGTGGTGTTACATTTGTTAGCGTTCCGGGTGGAGTGGGTAGCGGCAATTTTTATTATTTCCAGATCGTTTTGGGTTATTTATTGGGTTACATTGTTATTGCTTTCGTTCTAATTCCATTGTACTATAAATTAAATCTCACTTCAATTTATACTTACCTAGAAAAACGTTTTGGTGTAAATGCGCATAAGGCAGGAGCCTTCTTTTTTATTTTATCTCGTTTGGTTGGCGCCACCGCACGATTGTACCTTGTAATAAGTGTGCTGCAGGTTTTTATTTTTGATAAGCTCAACATTCCTTTTGAATTAACTGCGCTTGTAATTCTTGTATTGATATTGCTTTACACTTTTGAGGGCGGCGTAAAAACGATTATCTACACTGATACTTTACAAACTACGGGTATGTTATGCGGCCTGGTTGTGTGCATCGTTGTGCTTGTAAAAGCAATGGGATTAGATTTTTCAGGCGCACTAACACTTATGAATGAAAAAGGTTTTACAAAAATATTTAATACCGATGTAAAAGCAGGTTCATATTTTTTAAAACACATTATTGGCGGTATGTTTATTGCCATTGCTATGACCGGGCTTGACCAGGAAATGATGCAAAAAAATATAAGTGTTAAGAATATTAAAGATTCTCAAAAGAACATTATGTCTTTTTCAATTGTACTGGTTGTAGTTAATTTATTGTTCTTGTTCTTAGGTGGCATGTTGTATCTATATGCGGCAAAAAATTCAATTTCAGTTCCGCCGGATGATCTTTTTCCAACCATTGCACTAAGTGATACTTTTAGTGGAGTAATTGGAATAATTTTTATTATTGCTTTGATCTCCGCTCTATTTCCAAGTGTGGATGGAGCAATTACGTCTATTACTTCCTGTTTTTGCATTGATATTTTGAGCCTTAATAAAAGTGCCGCTAACGAAAAACAAAAAAGAAATACACGTTTAAAAGTGCACTTTTCGTTTGCTGTTATATTTTTTATTATGGTTTTAATATTTAAAGCAATTAACGATAAACTTATTATTGATTTTATTTTAAAGTTTGCAAGTATTACTTACGGACCGTTATTAGGGTTATTTTCTTTTGGTATTCTTACCAATAAAAATTTAAACGATAAACTCATCTGGCTGGTTTGCATCATTGCGCCTTTAATAGCTTTAAGCATAGACATGGTATGTAGCCCGGAGTGGTACGAAAAAAAATTACATATTTCTTTAGGGTTAAAGTCTTTATCCGATACAATTTTTAATGGTTACAAGATCGGGAATGAACTGATCTTAATTAATGGTATTCTTACCTTTGCAGGTTTATTCTTTATTTCTGAAAAGACCTCAAAGTCAACCGAACAAAAAACGGTTAGTGTTTAAAGAAGCGCTCTTTTTCAAGATCGCTGAATTTTTTCTTTCCCTTCAGGAAATGATCAAAAACAATATTTCCATTGTAAACAAAAGATCTACAATATTTGAAATTTGAAATTGTTTTTAATTCTTTCCTTTTTAAAAGTGTTTGAGGAAGCAGCCAATAATAAGCAAAATGAGCTCTTATAACAGCCCAAAAATGTTTTGGCTGCCCGCTAAATAAAAATTTTAAAGCAGCAATGCCATCTAATGCAAGGCGATAGAACAGTTTAAAGAATAAAAAATTAGGCGAATGGTTTTTTGTAAGTGTAATAAGGTTATTCCTGAAATTTAAAAATGTTTTGCGCGATGAAAGCTTGTTTAAAGTACCACCACCAACATGGTAAACAGTCGACCTTGGTTCAACAAAAATAGTGTGGCCAATATTCTTTAAACGCCAGCAAAGATCTATCTCTTCCATGTGTGCAAAGTAATCGTTATCTAATCCTCCTACTTCCCAAAACGCTTTTGATCTAACAAAAAGGCATGCGCCGGTTGCCCAAAAAACTTCTGAAGAATCATTATATTGCCCGTTATCTTTTTCGAGCGAATTAAAAATTCTGCCTCTACAAAAAGGATACCCGTATGTATCAATAAAACCACCTGATGCACCGGCATACTCAAAAGTGGCGCGTTCTTTAAAATCAAGTAGCTTTGGTTGGCAAGCTGCAACCTTCATATCCCTCTGCATTAGCTCAATAATCGGCTCTATCCAATTGGGTGTAACTTCTACATCACTATTTAATAGGACATAATAATCGGCGGTTATTTGTTTTAAAGCAATGTTATAGCCTTGTGCATAACCGCAATTATCTTTTATGGAAATAATGGTTACCTGCGGAAAATTTGCAGATAAAAATTTAACAGAATCGTCGCTGCTTCCGTTATCGGCCACATAAATTTTATGGCCGGAAGAATTTTTTAAAACTCCGGGTAAAAATTTTTCAAGAAAAAATTTGCCGTTAAAATTCAAAATTACAATCGCTACACCTGCTGTGTTCATAGGTTTTACCGCGGGTTGCTATAGATTTGATCGAACTGGTTGTTTTCCGTTCCGGCCGGTACTGTATTATCAGGGTCGGCAATACCATTATTGTTTCGACGTGTTACTTCAAAGCGCCACCTATCATTATATAGTTCGCCTCTCATATCACTATGCACGAGGGTGTGACAATCGTCTCCAAGGTTCTTATTAACGAAAACAAATTTTCTATTGCTAAATGATTGATCGTTGGCTTTATCATATATCGTATAATATTGCCAGATCTCGTATGGAAAAGTATTTTCCTCCATGTTTTGCATACTGCGTTGGCTTGGCTTACCATATTGTAAATAAACCTTTCCACGTTCGGTATAATAACCTTTTTGTTTACCGCATTTAAAAAGTACCATAACTTCCTGCACACTTTTGTAATATTCTCCCCACATTTTTAAAGCATTACCTGTATCGGCAGCGCGACGTTGCCAAAAATCGATCACAAAATTTTTCATTTGTACCGGATCTTTTTTTATTGCCTGATTAATAACTCGTTCTTTATCGGTGCTATTTGAAATAGGCCATAAACATTCAACAAACATTTTTAAAGTATCGGTATTATTACACTTGCCAAAATAATCTGCTACTGTTTTATTTTTGCTGTATTGGGTTAATGCAACAATATCAACGTTTTTGTTTAGGCGTTGAAAAAAATATTTTTTTTGTAAATGGATAATGTTCTTTTCATCTTTTACTTCAAGTACTAAATTGTAATTGCCGCTTCCAAGCTTGGCAATATTCATTTTTGCGAGTATGGGATTTACTTTTCCGCTTATTTGTTTTTTAAAATCGCCATAAGTATTTAACTTGGCAAGGTTATCACTATTCTCAAGATAATAGGTATATATAAACGGTTTATTCTTTCCAAAGACAGTATCAGTATTATAGGTTTCGAAATAAAAGCTTAGTTCATTTGTAGTTTCGGGAAAATAATTCACGTTGTATGGTACAAGATCGAAACCGCTTTTTGTAATAGATGTTGGGATAGTGGTTTTTTTGTAACTCTCTAATACTTCAATACTGGAAGATTGTATATTTATTTGATCAAAAGCAATTATAATTGTTTGTTTGATCTGTGTTGGTTTTCTTTTGGGCTGGTTCTTATCACTTAAGGTCATTTCTAAAACATAAGTGCCGTTAGGAAGCGAGTAGCGCTGGTTATCGATAAAAGACGGCGCTTTTAAAGTATCTGAAAAGCCCGGGCCAATTAAATTATATTTGTTGGCTTTTACAATGTTGGAATCCTTAAGGATCTTCACTTCAATATTTACGGCATTTTGGTAGCTGTTATCTATTTTTTTTGAGAATAAGGAATTGCCAACAATGGTTAAATATGTTTCTATATAAGGTTGGTTAGCAGGTGTATTAAAGGCGCCCACATTAAAATAGGCAATAACCTGGGCATCTACAAAACAAGGCATTGTAACTGCAATAAGAAGAATAAGCAGCTGTTTTTTAATATATTGAGCCTTCATAGTGGATTAAAACCTAAAGTTATTGAATTTTTTTCGCAAAATTACTTTGCGACGTTGAAAAAAATTGTAATTTTACCGACGGAGAAATGGCAGAGTGGTCGATTGCGGCAGTCTTGAAAACTGTTGAACCGCGAGGTTCCTGGGGTTCGAATCCCTATTTCTCCGCCATATTAATCTCAAAGCCCCAGTAAATACTGGGGCTTTTTGTTTTCGGGGTCAAGTAAGGGGTCAAAAATTCATTTCAGTTATTTTTGCTGTTAATAAC
>JACCXH010000053.1 GCA_013697245.1 Bacteroidota bacterium | reverse complement strand
GGTAAAGGTAGACCCACCGGCCGCGAAGCTTCACATAGGTCTCGTCGAAGCGCCAGGATCGACCCGTGGGACGGCCGAAGCGATTCCAGCGTTTAACAAACTCCGGTGCATAGCGCTGAACCCAGCGCATGATGGTCGTGTGCGAGAGCGACAGACCTCGCTCAGCCATCATCTCCACCAAGTCGCGCAGGCTGAGCTTGAAGCGCAGGTACCACCGCACGCACAGGATGATCGTTTCCCGATCAAAGTGCCGTCCCTCGAACAACTCGTCCACGTTCGTGAGCTTGCTCATTTCCTGTCCTACAGACCGTTCAAGGCGCCAGCGTATCCGATCGGTGTCGGCCATATGCACCAGAGCCTTTATAAGTGCCTTTTTGCAGCTGTGCCAACCGTCGTTCTGTCACTTCGTCAAGAGCTCGTCAGCGAAGAAGCGTGTGATCAGATCGTATGACTGCTGCCGCCGCACATCGTCGATCGCGGGGTTGCGCTGACCCCCTGGCGCCTGTGCAGCAGCGACCGCGATGGCTGCCGGCCACGGTGACAGCGTATCGAAGTGACCGCTGCCGGAGACCGAATCGATCCGCTGGCAGGAGTTGCAGTGCTCGAGGACGTAACCCGAGTGATATACCGGGTTGAGAACCAGATCGCTTTGTGCTTCCACGATCCCGACCGGGATACGAATTGCGGCCAAACTCTCTGGTGTAAAAATGGCGCCGACAGGAACCGAGAGTGCGACTGCAGCAACTCTAGGATCCTTTACGCGAGCCCCGGCAAGCGGTTCATCTGCGCTGGCTTCGATCGGCGTGGTGTACGAATTGGCGCGCGCGGTCCCCTCGGCAGCTGAGCGAACGCCGTACAAGCAGAAGCCAGCGTCATCGCGCACATGGACAGCGCAATGTCGCTTCAGGGTCGCGATGCTCCAATCGCCACCAGCCAGAGCTAAGCCGGTGACGCCGCCCGCAGAGACGCCGTAGATGCCGACCCGGTCGAAGCGAAGAAATCTATTGAAGCGGGGGTCTGACGCCACCGCATCGATCGCCCGGCTCATCTCGCCCGGGCGGCGCTGCCATGACGTCGGTCCAGCGTCGCCCTGATCCTGCCAGTTGTCGCCGCGATGCTCCGGCTGAGCAACGACAAAGCCGGCGAGGGCGAGGGTTCGCGCAAGCGTGTGCAACGTCAGGGCATCGCCGCCCGTGCCATGGGAGAACACCACCAAACGTCCGTTGCCGCCGGACGGCGCCGCGTTCATGGCAACCTGCAAGGCGAACGGACCCAGTTGCCGGAGACTCGACTCGGCGGCGGTCGGATAAACGAGCGTGATCGGACCATCGCCTGCTCGAATCTGCGTCATGCCGACTTGGCCGAACGCCGAGCTTGCGAACAGGAAGCTGGCAAGAACCCAGCAGCGAACGGTGAACCGATCTGAGCGTATCCCGAGCATGGTGTGTCCAGAAGAGGGTTTGGTTAGGCCGCCGCCAGCGGACGAAGTGATCAAGCTGACTTTGGCACCTTCTCTTAGAAGCGAGAATCGGATTGCGATGTGATGCTGGGGGGAGGGCGTGAAACGACGGCAACGGGTCCTGAACGGTTGCTGACGACGGCCGCCTGCCTCGACGCCGGTCTCACTTGGGCGCAAGACCGCTAGACCGCCGGTTCTAGTACGCGACCTTGAACGTCGGACTGTCCTCAGGCCAGGTCTTCCTGTGGTAGTAGATCCGAGTCGTGGCGATGTAGGCGTGGCCGAGCCACTCCTGGACCTTGGCGATGTCGGCCTGGTGGTCGAGTGCGTTGGTAGCTGCCGTCGCACGCAGTGAGTGGGCGCCGATTTCAAAGCCGAGCGCCTTTGAGTACCCCCGCACGATCTTGTAGACCGCGTCGGCCGAGATCGCCTTCTGCGACCCGTCTCCGCGTGCATGGTGGACCCCGCGGAAGAGGGCGCCTCCGTCTTCGGTCAGGTGCCCCGCGGCCTCCAGGTAGTCCAGAACCAGCCCGCTTGCTGCCGGATGCAGCGGCATGTAGCGGGTCTTTCCCCCTTTGCGGGAAACCTTCAAGTGCGCCACGCCGTGCCGTTCGTTCCTGAAATCCTTCACCTTCGGCCGACACGGCTCGTCGCGCCTGAGAGCGTGACAAAGCAAAGTCGCCAGGATCGCCCGATCACGCTTGCCCTTGAGCGACACCGGCGCGTCGAGGAGCGCACGTGCCTGACGGTCCCCAGCGCCGGCGTCTTGCCTTCGTAGCTCTCGACCGCCGGCCTTCACACCCTTGACGGGTTGTGGGTGATCGCGTTGCTCTCGCACAAGTGCTCGAAGAGAGAGGAGAGGGCGGCCAGACGGTGGCGCAGCGTCTGGCTGCTCAAGCCGCGGCTGGCCAAGTCGTCGCGCCAGGCGATGACGTGCGAGCGGGTCACTTCTCGGAACTCACCCGGCTGGCTGATGCCAATGAAGCGCATGAAGTGGGCGCCCTCAAGCACCTCGAGCTTGCCGCCACGCACGAGGTAGCGACCGCCAAAGCGCGTGGCCAGAGGTCCGACCTCAGCACGTGGCGTCTTTATGGTGCGTGCACCGATTCGACTAGCAAATATTGATGAGACATGGCCGAGAAACCATTGTGCTGCGGACGGCAACAGCCCAGAATCGTTTCGGCCAGTGATCCCATACGCAGTTTCGGACCCTGACTGAGGAGTTCTCATGCGATAGACCCTTTCCATGGGCAGGTTCTGGTTTGCAGCGGTAATCGCTACCTGGCCCCAACCGAAGAGTCACTGAACCCAGTGTGATACGTCGGCCGCGAAGGCCTCCCTTGTCCCTCAACATAAGGAATGCGCCATGAAATCACCCACTGGCCTCATCGTTCACGCTGGCATAGCACTGATGCTCGGCCTGCTCGCGGCCCCAGCAAGCGCTGGCCCTTACACAGTTGGCGGCGCCACCCAGTCCCTCATTTCCGATAGCGGAAGTTGGGCTTGGAACGGTTCCTTTTTGACGGGGCTTCGTGGAGCTCTACAGAACCCGGTGGACTTTGGGCCGAGCGGGATCGTCAACCGAACGATTCAGACCACTGATCTAACGTTCGTGAACGGAGCCAGCCTCTCGGGGCTGAACATGTTCGTTGGCACTTGGATCTCAGATGCTCAAGCAGCGCCCATTGACGCGGCCGTGAAGTCGTTCTTCCTCGGAGGAGGCGATCTGTTCCTCCTGCAAGACGACTCTGGCCATGATGGCCTCGGGGCAAGCCTCGGCATCAGCACGACTGCGAGCACGGGCACCGTATCAAACGGTGGCACACCCTTGTTCAATGGACCCTTTGGCACCGCTCACAACGTAAAGCAGTTCTATCTGACGGGTCAATTGGACGGTAGTGCGATCTCGGCACATGGCGGCCACGTCGGAGGCACCAACGTAGAAGGCCAGATCACCTCGGCGTTTTGGAAAGCCGGTGAGTACGCGCCGGGGGCCGGCTCGCTTTTCATCGTCGCCGACATTGACATGATTGCGACTACTACTGCGTGCGGTCTGCCGTTGTGCGGGGCCTCGTATTCGCCCCTGAATGATAACGGTGTTTACGCGCTCAACACTTTCTCCTTCCTGGAGACCAATGGCGGAACGCCCCCTGTACCGGAGCCTGGCACCTTTGGCCTGATGCTTGCCGGGCTAGGCGCACTCGGGGTCATCAATCGCCGTCGCTGTCAGAGCACCAGACCTGTCCCGCCAGCCTAGACTGGCCTGTCACGTGGGTTGGCCCTTTCGTCACTCACGGTTCAAGGATATTTCCGGGCGCCAGCTTCAGCCAGCGGCTCGTTCCCAGTACCACTGGCACGAATGCTGCGCCGTAGTTCGGGGGTAAGTATCCCTGGATCGCTCACCAGGTTTCACCTTGGCGGTACCGAAGCCGGATTCCGTCCGGCTTTCGTCCGTTCGGATGAAAAGCCGCGCGCGATCGCCGCACGTCATCTCCCAGAGCCGTATCGCAAGCGAGCGCGGCCAGGAAAGTCGATGCTCAGGATAGGCAGTGGGAGCAGGCGTTCCAGCCGCAGATCGAGCAGAGCAGAGACATGAACCGGGACCGCGGCCGCGAGCGATCAGACTCTCATCTCGGGTTGATCGAGCTCTAGATTCCAGTCCTACGAATATCTGGGGGGCTTCTCTCGACCAATTGCCCTTATCGCGACAGACCCCGTCAGGGTCTGGGCGGGTGGAAGGTAAGCGGTCAATAGACCGCGTCCTTGCGGGGATGCGATCCGACTGAGAAGCTACGTTCCCACGTAAGGTAGATGGGCACGGAATGTCAGAGGGTGTTGCTGGGTTGGCGCGGCGGCTGGTCATCGGACGCAAGCGTGATGGCCGTTCCATTTACGACGCGCAGGCCAAGCACGAGCTGATTCTGGCGGCTAGGGAGCCCGGGGTGTCGATGGCCAAGCTGGCGCGCGAGTGCGGCGTCAACGCGAATCAACTGAGCAGCTGGGTTCGCCAGTACGAGCGCGAGATCGGCAAGACAGTGTTGCCTACTGGAGCTGTCGTCGAAGTTCAAGCGTCGACATTCGTGCCGGTGCAGATCGATGCCAGTGGTCGAGACGAGGCAGCTAGCTCGCCTGGGCTGGTGGGCATTCAAGCGCGCCTTCCGAATGGGGTCGTTGTGGATCTGCGCGGCTGCGACACGCAGCAGGCGTGCAGCCTGATCGAAGCGCTGGGGAGTCTGCGGTGTTCCGCTTCGATGAAGAGCTGAAGGTCTATCTTCACCGGCCGGCGATCGACTTTCGCATGGGGATCAACGGACTTGCGATCCTTGTCGAACAAGCGTTGGGGCGTGACCCGTTCGCTCAGGCCCTCTACGTGTTCAGCAACCGCCGGCGCAATCGCGTCAAGATTCTTGGTTGGGAGCGCAACGGCTTCTGGCTGCTGTTGAAACGGCTCGAGCAGGACCGCTTCATCTGGCCTGAGGAGACGGCGGTGCCGACGGTGACGGTAGAGCAGTTGCACTGGCTGCTCGATGGCATCGATCTGGCGGTCGTTCATAAGCATCCTCAGCGGGTCTACGAACGAGTCGCGTGAGGTCTTGGCGCCGGGCAAAATATCTTCAGCGAAAGGTGATGTTCCAGGAACACCAGCGCCTCATATAGATCCAAGCAGGCGATGCTTCAAATGCCATCGGCCGAAGAGTACCAAGCCTTGCAACAGGCGCTCCTCGAGGCCAAGCGGCAAAGCGACGAAGCCGCTCGACGCAATGCGTCTCTCATCGGTGAGCTTCGCGTCGTGCGCAGCGAACGCGACCTTCTGCTGGAGCAGCTGAACAAGTTCAAGCGCCAGCTCTTCGCAGCCAAGAGCGAGATCGGCGCGACGCAACAGAAGGACATGTTCTTCAACGAGGCCGAAGAGCTCGGCGCTGTCGCCAAGCCGGCCGCAGAAGAAGGTGAAGACGAGACGCTCGACGTCCCCGGCCACACGCGCGTCAAGCGCGGCAGAAAGCCCCTGGACCCAGCGCTGCCGCGCGAAGTCGTTCGCTACGAATTGCCCGAGTCCGAGCGCGTATGTCCGCACGACGGTGCTGCGTTGCAAGAGATCGGCGTCGAGGCCAGCGAGCAGCTCGACATCATCCCGCAGCAGGTGCGCGTGATTCGCCATGAGCGGGTCAAGTACGCGTGCCCGTGTTGCGACGCGGGGCTGCGCCTGGCGGCCAAGCCGGATCAGGTGATCCCCAAGGGGCTCTTCACTGAAGGGCTGCTGGCCTGGGTCATCACCTCCAAGTACATGGACGGATTGCCGCTGTACCGCCAGGCGGCGTTGTTGGGACGCTTCGGCGGAACAGACCTCTCGCGCAACACGATGGCTGCCAGCGTCGTGCGTGTGGGCCAAGCGGTCCAGCCGATCATCAACCTGCTGCGTGACCGGCTGCTAGAGGCGCCGCTGATCTACGGAGATGAGACCGAGATCCAGGTCTTGAAGGAGGCCGGCCGCAAGGCGCAGACGAAGAGCTACATGTGGGCGCAGATGACCGAAGGGTCGGGCGCCGCGGGGTGCGGGCCGCCGATCCGGCTGTTCGCCTACACACCGTCGCGCAGCACCGAGGCGTCGCTTGGCCTGTACGCCGGCGTGAGCAAGGGCAGCGTGCTGATGACCGACGGCTACGAGCCCTACAACTATGTCGCCAAGACAAACAAGCTGGTCCACTTGGCTTGTTGGGCTCATTGCCGACGCTATGTCAACGACGCGCTGCAGGCGCTGCCAAAGGACAAGCGCAGCTCCGAGCAGCTGGCCGTGCAGCTCATGGATCTGATCGCCAGTCTGTACGAAGTCGAATCGATCGCCAGAAACGAGGGAATAGACGCGAACGCGTTGACGCTGCGGCGCCAGGAGCAAAGCGTTCCGGTCCTGAAGAAGATCGAGGCCCTGCTGCTCGCCAACCACCACGCGGTGGCACCCACGACCTTGCTGGGCCAAGCACTGCACTACGCCGTCGGGCAATGGTCCAAGCTCGAGCGATTCGTCCACGACGGCAAGTACCCCATCGACAACAACGCTTGCGAAAACTCGATCCGTCCCTTCGTGATCGGAAGACGCAACTGGTTGTTCGCTGACACGGTCGCCGGTGCCAACGCCAGTGCGAACCTGTACTCGTTGCTGCAGACCTGCAAAGCCAGCGGCATCGACGGCTACAGGTACTTGAAAGAGTTGCTGATCCAGTTGCCCAAGGCGCGCACCGTCGACGACTTCGAGGCGCTGCTGCCCTGGTCCATCAGCACGAGCAAGAGCTGACCCTCGGCGCCGCGGCGCGCGACGCCGGATCGGTCCATACCAAGAGTCGATCCGCAACGACGCGGTCTATTGACCGCTTACGGTGGAAGTATCTGTACCGCGCCGTTGATCGGGACGGCCACACTGTGGAGTTCCTGCTCAGGGCGCAACGTGACGAGGCGGCGGCGCGGCGGTTCCTCGAACGGGGCATGGATCTTCATGGCGTACCCGAGAAGATCACTATCGACAAGAGTGGCGCCAACAGGGTCGCCATCGTGAGCGTTCAGGCCGACAGCGGCTTGACCATCGAGCTGGCGCCAGTCGAAGTACCTCAACAACATCGTCGAGCAGGACCATCGGGCCATCAAGCGCGTCATGCGGCCGGTGATGGGAATCAAGTCCTTCGCTTGCGCGCGCATCCTGAT
>JACCXH010000048.1 GCA_013697245.1 Bacteroidota bacterium | reverse complement strand
TTTCAAAATCGGTTGGGGAGATCATTAATAAACCGGCAATGTATTTGATTACATTTACTTCTGTATCGGCCACATGTCCATCTGCTTTCGCTATCCCAAACAAATAATGTATCAATTGGATCCTTACATCTACACTTGTAAGCTTATTAATATAGCTTCAGAACTGTTCTAAATGAATGGTTGGTGCATAATGAATTATTTTAGAGTTTGTAAATGCGGGCCGGTCGTTATTCCACATTTCGGAAGAATTTTCATAAGTTTGGAACATTTAAAAGGGTATAGTTTATTAATTTTTTATAGTCTTAACAATCCAAAAAAAAAACGTCTTTTTCCCATGACACAAAAAAGATGGTTCAGTAATAAGATACAATACCGTTGATTAGAATTTTTCGTTGATGCTAACTAAAGTTTCAGTTTTTTCTAATTCAACAGTAGTATTGTTTTGCTTAAAGTATTGTTTTACAAGGATGTTTCTTTTGTTAAAGTCTGTAGAAGTGCGAGTAACATAAGAACCAGAATTAACACCAGATATCTTTTGGTTTGCAGTTTCGCTACCATAAAAAATAACATTCATCATTCTGTCGTAGTTATTTTCTTTACCATTTTTACCGGTACCGGTTGAGGTACCTAAAAAAGAAATTGGTGTATTGAACTCACTTTTAAAGTTTAAACCTGATTGTGAGTAAATTTTTACTGTCACGATTAGTAATAAGATTGTAGTTTTCATAGCTTCAGATTTTTATAGGTTAATTTATTCTTTTTATTATGCTGTTGTGTATAGTATTGCATAATGTGTGCCAAAGCCTGTATCCTATTAATAGTGAGGTTTTGTGAAATTCGAGCGTTGCCATTATTCCATATTTTGGAAGAATTTTCCAAATATTAGACTAGAACAGTTAGTCCCTTCATTTTAATGATAGCGCGCATCTTACTCGTTCTTTCAAGAATGCTTTCTGCCTTCACCATTTCATCATCACCTTTTAAGATATAATCAAAAACACCATAATTTAAGTTATTAATAGCTGTTTTGATCTCTTCGGGCTCAATACCCAAAACCACATATATGTTTGGATTCAACAATTTTATTTCTTTAAGAAGATCTGAACTACTAATATCATTAATAACATTATCCATAAAAATAATGCCTGGCTTTTTCTTTAGTTTTTTCATAAACGCAACTCACTCAAAAAAATAGTAACGTCGTTGTAGCCAAGTCTTTTAAACTATTGCTCGTAAATGGTAAGGTAAAATAAGTTAGAGTTAACTAAAAAGATATTTATTTTTTTATGTGTTCTCATAATTGAGTTTTTTTAATTTTTAATTGCTGTTCAGATTTTGAAAATATTCCTTTTTTAAGTCTTGCTCCTGTTCAATATCTATTCCAATTCTCAAGCAAAAACTACCTATCGCAGGACCCCAGATAGTATTAAAAGCATAAGTATTTCTAACCGTATCGCAGTGCATAGCTTTGTCATAAATAGGCTCTTTACCTGCTGCAGCTAAACTCCTAATAAAAAAACCTCCTATAGACGATAGCAGTGGCCTATTTGTATTCTGGTAAATTTTCGCGCCTGTAAATGCATTTATTGCAACCCCGGCATAAACGTGTAACAAACTGTCATCTTTATGCACTGGTTGCGATTTTTTTTGGGGAATATAAACTTCCGCTGATTATTAAAAATAAAATCATTTTTTTATAGTACTTTATTTTTGGTAACATAAATTATATTGATAATAAGAAAACACAATTGATGCCACATATGTAAATTACTGAAAATCAACGAATAGATAAGATAAACTGTATTTGGTTTTCGAAAAATGGAAAGTATTTCCATTCAATAAAAAAACCGGAAAATTTTTCTCCCCGGTTTCAAATTAAAATCTGCGATTGAATTTAAATTAGCTCTAAAGGCAACTCTTCTATGACTTTTAAAAGATTTTCATTTAAGTGTTTTATCAGTTCAGAAAGTTGACTCGTCTGTATTTCCTTATTAGTAAGGCTCTCCAGCTCTCTTATCTCATTCTTTAAAGAAATAATACACATATTGTCTATACTTGGCTTTAATCTGTGCACGGCTTTATGTATCATATCAAAATCGTTTGTTCGGTAAGCAGTATTAATTTGTTGTAACGAAATCGTTGCCTGCTCAATAAAAAGAGTGATCATTTTATTAATAAATTCATTGTCTCCCCTGCTTAATTCTTTTAATTTACAGAGATCGTATGACTTAGAAATTTGCATTGGCACAACGTTGCCAATACTTTGAGATACTTGAGCAAAATTTACATTCGTATATTTAGAAATAAGCTTTAATAGTGTAACTTCTTCAAAAGGTTTTATTATATAATCGTTCATACCGGCGAGTTTCGTTTTTTCAACCTCGCTCTTAAATGCATTTGCCGTTAAAGCAATTATGGGTGTATCAATTCTTAGTTCATTTCTTATTCTTTGAGTAGCTTCCAAACCATCCATCTCTGGCATTTGAATATCCATTAAAATTATATCGTAGTTATTTTTCTTTACTTTTTGTAATGCTTCCAGTCCATTTACAGCTTCATCTACAGTACAATTATAATGTTTAAATGTATTTTGCGCTACAAGGCGATTTACATCATTATCTTCTACAAGCAAGATCCTTACACCATCAAGATTAATAACCTCGTTAGATTGGAAAAAACTTTTTACATTGCTAGCATTGTCCTTACCAAGCGTAATGGTAATAATGAATGATGTACCCAACTTCTTCTCACTTTTCACATCAATGCTGCCATTCATTAATTGCATCAGTTCAGAGGTAATGGCAAGGCCAAGACCAGTACCGCCATACTTTCTTGCAACTGATTTATCTTCCTGCGAAAATTTTTTAAATATACTCTTTAAATAGTGCTCATCCATACCAATCCCTGTATCTGAAACAGCTATTTGAATTGTTTGCTCCAATTCATTTTCTTTTAATAAATCGCACTTAATATTTATACCGCCATTATCGGTGAATTTTACCGCGTTACCAACTAGATTTAACAATACCTGTTCCAGTCGAAGTGGGTCGCCAACTAAAGTTTTATGAATTTGAGGAGAGAGTTCTGATTTAAGATATATTCCTTTTTCTTCAACGCGCGAAGACATGATGGACAAAATATTATTAATTGACTGATCTAACATGAAATGCTCGCTATCGAGCGTCAATTCACCAGCCTCTATTTTAGAAATATCCAAAATATTATTTATAATAGACAATAAATGCTTTGAGGCAATAGAACTATTTTCGACATATATTTTCTGATCCACAGTAAGCTTTTCCTTACCCAGCTCTCTTATCATACCAATAATGGCATTTAAAGGCGTTCTTATTTCATGACTCATATTAGCCAAAAAAACTTCTTTAGCTTTAGATGCCGCTTCTGCTTTTATTTTTGCAGTTTCAAGATCTTCTTCTAATTTTTTTTGATCAGTAATATCCAAATGTATTCCAATTGAACCAATAAATTCACCAGAATCGTTAAAATTTGGAGCGCCACTAATTGTCCACCACCTTGTTTCACCATTTTTATTTTTAACATGCATTTGATACACATCAGAAATACTTTCGGACCTTAATTTTTTCTTTTCTTCTAAAAGATCAAGGTTCTCGTTTAAAACAAAAAGTTCCCTCGCATTTTTACCTATTAATTCCTCGTGCGAAAAACCGGACATATCGCAAAAACCTTGGTTAACATGTAATATCTCTTCATTTAAACCAACCTCAATTAAGCCCAAATTCATATTAGTAATTATATTTCTATACTTTTCTTCTTGCTTTTTTAATAAGCCCTGAAAAAGTTTTTGCTTTGTAATATCAATAGCCATAGATGTTAATTCATAGTCTTGTGAATTTACCTGCGGATAAGAAAACTGAACGCTTTGACCCAACCAAACTTCTTGACCCCTTTTTGTTACGATCGGAAATTCGAAATAGGTAGAAGCAATTCTGTTTTTAACCTGGCTTAGATAAAATTTTACCGCTTTTAGTTTAAAATCAGGTCTTATTAATTTCGAAAAATGCATTTTAAACAATTCTTCTTTTGAAAAACCTGTAATTCTTTCAGCTATTGGGTTTACGAATACAAAAAAACCTCTATTGTCTGTTTTATAAATAATATCAGTAGCGTGTTCAATAATATTACGATAATTTTCTTCGGAAAGTTTCAACTCTTTTTGTGTTATTATTTTTTCGGTAACATCGGTATATTTCCAAAGTGTACCTTTATAAGTTTCGTTAATATAAATAGGCATGTAATTTCTTTCAAAATATTTACCATCTTTCATTTCAAGAACCTGTTCAAGTTTTATTTCCTTAAAATGAAGCAACTTATCGATCTCGGCTACATACGATACCGGCTTTTTAAACAATCCTTTTGTATCTTCTGCAGAATTAGAAAAATCGCTTCCTATCATTGATGTGGGAGAAATACCTGTTGAGAATATATCGCAATACATTTGATTAGTAAATAAGACTTTACGATCTTGGTCTTCAGCCAAAATACCCGAATTCAATTTAGAAAAAAGAGTGGTTAATAGTTGATTCGTTTTTGCAAGTTTGTTTTCTTTCTCACTATATTGTTCAACTTCAAGATCTTTTTCAATAAAATAATCGTTAATCGCAATTAAAAAATTGTTTAGTGAAGAATCTTTTAGCTGCTGAGCAGTAAAGTATTTTACTATACGGGATTGTAATTCTGTATGTAATTGCATGGTTTTTAAATTAGGATCAATTAATTGAAATTTCTCGTTTTTGCAAAAGATTATAAATAGTAGACTTTCCGACATCTAATTTTTTTGCAACTTCTAAAACATCTTGGTTATACTTTTTTAGAAAAAAGGAAATTATCTCGTTAGTATATTCTTTCAATGTTTTTTCTTCGCTTGTAAACATAGCATCCGATCTTACGTTGCTAAAACGCAGGTCATTTTCGGTGATCTCAATACCATTACTCAGCACACAAGCAAGATCCAGCAACGATTTTAATTCCCGTACATTCCCGGGATAATTATATTTTAACAATTTATCTTTTGCCTCATTGGAAATCGAAATAGTTTTAATTTTATTTTCCTTAGAAAATTCAGCCACAAAGTGTTTTGCAAGGATCAAAACATCATTACCTCTATTTCTCAAAGGTGGCAAATCTATTGGCAACCCAATGATCCTGTAAAAAAGATCTTCTCTAAACTTTCCTTTTTTTACTTCACCAGCTAAATTCCTATGTGTAGCTGTGATTAACCTTGCGTCTATTTTAATAGATTCATTGCTTCCTACCCTTACTATTTCCTTCTCTTGTAATACACGTAATATTTTGCTTTGTACACTAAGATTTAGTTCAGCTATCTCGTCTAAAAAAATGGTTCCTCCATTTGCTTCTTCAAATTTTCCAATCCTCCGACTCTGCGCCCCGGTAAAAGCACCTTTTTCATAACCAAATAATTCACTCTCAATTAACTCGGTTGGAATAGCGGCCATATTAACAGCAACAAAGGGTTTCTTTTTACGCTCACTGTTATAATGTATAGCTTTTGCTATAACTTCTTTGCCTGTTCCTGTTTCGCCCGTAATAGATACATTAATACTTGAATTTAATGCTTTTTCAACCAAAATAAATATCTCTTTCAAAACATCGCTTTTGCCAATAATAGTTTTTTCAAAACTAAATTTTTGCTCTAGCTGCTCTTTTAATTCTTTGACTTCTTTTTTTAAATCAATATTCTCTGAAATTTTTAAAATAGAATTCCAAAGCATGTCCTTTGTGTTCTCATCTTTAATAATATAATCGCGCGCGCCCGATTTTAAAAAATTAACTGCTATTGAAATATCTTCCTGGCCACTAATTACAATTACCGGAATATTTTTTGAATACTCCCTTATTCTTTCTAAGAGCATATCGCCATTCATATCCGGCAGACCAAAATCCACACAAATAATGTCGGGTGTTAAATGTAAATTACTTAAACAATCTTTTGCTGTTTTATATAGGTGCAATTGATAATCGGGATTTAATGATAAATGATGTTTTAATAATTCACCAAACCAAGCATCATCCTCAACGATAAATATTTTTAATGCGCTCATATTCTTTGTTGTTTAATTTTTTTCCGCCTTATGGAATTATTCCATTTACAGGAATAAAGGTAGATGGCAAGGAAAAGAAAAAACGTACAGAATGGGCGAATTTCTTACAAATGTAACTCCTGAATAAATAAACTAATCTGAAAAATAAGTGAAAAATAATAATTTAAAATACTGTTTATCAGACATTTAACACCTTATGTTATTCCTCTATTCTTTTTGATGTTTTCGTAAGCTTCCTGAATCTTTTGGAACTTTTCTTTGGCTCCTTTTTGATATTCTTCACCCATATGAATCACTTTATCAGGGTGATAACGCACCGCCATTTGA
>JACCXH010000047.1 GCA_013697245.1 Bacteroidota bacterium | reverse complement strand
CTAATAAGGTTGGTGCAACAGCACGTCTTTACTTTTATTAAAAATGCTTTATATAAATTTAAAATAACCCTGCTAAATATATTTTATCCGAAAATATTTGTTGGACTTATTGAGTGAACCCTAATTACACATATACATAGCCAAAAATAAGCCTTTTTTCCTATTAAATAAAATAAAAGAATAATAAATAACTGTTAACACTTACGGGAAATTTATCTTAAAACCGTTACATGACCCTTTAATTCATGTATCTGATCAATATTATCGGTGATATTAATACGCCAATAATAAATATCATTGGGGTCAATTTGGTCATCATTCACTTTTCCATCCCAACCCTGCAAATTATCTGAGGTTTTAAAGATTCTATTACCCCAACGGTTATATATTTCGTATAAATAATTCTTTGAGGTCCACCCTGTTCCTAAAGGTATTAATACATCATTTAAATGATTATGATCGGCTGTGATACAGTTTGGCATGTAAAAGTTAAACCCTTCTATTACACAAATCATTTTATCCGCAGTATCAACACAATTATTTTGATTTTGCGCAATTAATCTAACAAAATAACAACCTGTATCCGCAAAAGTATATGTTATGTCTTTTGAAGCGCCCATATAAACTCCATTAATCCGCCAGTTATAAATACCGCCATTAGCCGTAAGGTTCTCTATCAATACATTCTCGGCATTATTTAAAGTAATTATATCGGGGTTAGTCTTAAAATCCACCTTTGGGCTTGCCAACACAGTAATAACATTTGAATACGTGAAAGAAGTTTTACAATTGTTTGAATCGTTAACCGTTAGTTTAATATTATATACCCCAGCTTTTTGGTAACAGTATTTGGTTGTGTTTCCCATTAACTCAAAAGGCTTATCACCATAGTTCCAAATGGCGTTAGTTGACTTTATGGTTGTGTTGGTAAAAGAGGTACAAAACGGTTCACAGCCAATTGTATCGCCGGGAATAAAATGTGGCATAATAACCGGGAATAAATTAATTGGTATTACCTGCACAGCTGTTGGCGATCCGCAACCATCATTTACACTTAAGGTATACTGCGGTATTAAAGCATTTTGCACAAAAATAGATCCTGAATTTAAATTACCAGGCTGCCAAGTATAGCTGTAATTGCCATCGCCTCCGGTTATGGTAGGTGTTACCTGTGCTGTTGTTCCGGGGCAAATACCAACATTAGAACTATTTATATTAATTGAAATTGGCGCATTAACGTTGACGGTTAGCTGATATGGCGCTAAGGTACAACCATTGGCATCATAAACATTCAAGCTATAAACCGTTGTGCCGGCCGGTACCAAACTAATAGCCTGCCCGTTAATATTTCCGGGATTCCAGATATAAGTAAAACCTCCTGCACCACCTGAAGCATTAGCCTGCAAGAGAACAGGTTTACTAAAACATACAGAAGCTGGTGCATTTGCCGAGTATGAAAAGATAGGTGGTGCTGGAAAATTAACGGTTGTTGTAGCCGGACAGCCAATGGCATCTGTGGCTTTAATAGTATAAAAACCTGCACATAAATTTCCAATGACATTAATGTTTGTAGTTGGTGTGTTTGAAACACTGTAGGTTATTGGCGGTACAGCATTTTGAACAGATAACTGCACTCCCCCGGTGCATTGGTTGTAGCACAATACGGGCGTTGAACTGGAAATGGAAATTATAACGGTACTGAGGTTGCCAACATTAAAAATAAGTGTATCAACACAATTATTGGCATCTTTTATAACGGTTGTGTAACTACCGCTTGTTAACGAATTAATAATATTACTGGCATGCGCCCCAATGGTGGGTTGCGTGTTAAAACTATAGGGAAAATTGCCTCCCGCAATATTAAGCGTGGCCGAACCATCAACCGCGCTGCAGTTTTCGGGATTGGTAGTTGCATTAACCGTCATGCTGGCAGCCGGCAATACAACGGCAACGCTTTTAGTGATGCAGGCACTTGCATCTTTTACCGTTAATGTATAATTACCAATTGGGATGTTTGATAATGTAGAAATGTTTGAAATTACCGGTAACCAAGTATAAGTATATGGAGCCGGTGCAGATGATACCACCGCTGAGGCAGAACCATCAGACTTACCGGGGCAACTTGGTTTTATTATTGTAAAAGCTATTACAGGTTGTGCAACCTGTGTTATTAAAACTGTATTTGTAACTAAACAGCCTTTACTATCTTTAGTTAAAACAGTTTGTGTACCCGCAAATAAATTATTTGCGATGTTACTGGCACTTGCAACCGCATTTACAGAATAGGTAAAGCCCGGTGTACCACCGGAACTTATAAAACCGGAACTAATACTTGCACCAAAACACGGAACAAATGTATTTGAAAGTGTTGTAACAATTAAAGGGGGCTCTGTTACTGAAACAGTATTGGTAACCTTGCAGCCCTTAGAGTCGGCTAATGTTACAGAGTAAACAACACCTGCCGAAAGTCCTGTTGCTATTGAAGCGAATGAGCCGGTTGACCAGGTATAAGTATATGGTGGCGTTAAAAATGAACTGGATGTATTTACAAAAGAGACTCCATTATTACCACCAAAGCATGCGACATTTGTATTTGTAAAAGCAATACTGGAAGCGGAAAAAGGAATTACCAACTGATAAGATGCCATTGCAGTGCAATTATTAGCATCTGTAATAAAAATATTATAATTTCCCACTGGTACCGCTGTAAAAGAACCTGTGTTGCTAGTGGCCACCTGTATGGTAATAGTAGCATTCGTTGAGCTGTTTACAACAGTAAAGGTAAAGGGCATAGCTGCGCCATTAACAGTATAATCTGTAACAGAAATATTATTAACGCAATCATAATTAGCCGAGAAAAAAGGGAATATAGCGCATTGTGATTTTCCACTCTGGAAACAACAAATGGATAATAATATTACAAACCAACTATGCCTTAAGGTCTTCACGTTAATTTAACACCATAAATGTAAGAAATTGAAGGCTAAAAACGGCTAAAACTTAATAATTGGTAGCTATAGTCCAATAACTGGAATCGTTATAGAGTGGCTGAGATCCCAAAAATACTGGAATTGCCGGGAAAAGCCATTTTTGAGAACGAATATGAAAAGCCAAAACGTTTAACTCTTAAACTAAATCCAAAGCTCAAACCGTTTGCCCCTCTTCTTTCCGGAAGGGTCATTTCGCGCTGACGGCGATAGTTATAGGCTAAACGAAGGCTGAAATTTTTGGTCAGAACAATTTCGGTACCAACCGTAATGTGCCGCATAAAATTATCGCTGCGGTTACCAAAACGGTTTGAGAATTTTTGAAATTTAGTAGAATCTATGGGTGTTTCGGCTGCATTAAATGGGTTTGTTTTGCCAGTGGTATCAACCGGACTAACATATTTTAAATTCCAATGCAATAAATTATCATACACCATAAATACTTTAAACGGCGCTTTTGAAACTTTATAACTTGCGCCAAATTGTAATGTTTGCGGAAGCGTTTGTGGCTGCGGTTGTGTTTTTGTATACTCTTTCCAAACAACACCTACATTTTTTGCCAATAAACTTAGAACAAGATTTTTTTTATTGTGATAAGTAACACCAAAGTCAACCGCATTAGCATAAGATTTATAAACATCGTATTGCGAAATAATTGTTTTTAAAGCGATACCAACATTAAAAGATGAATCTTCGAAAGGCTTGGCGTAATTTAAATTAATACAATAATCATTTGCGGAAAAATCTTTTGTTTTTTGTCCGTACTCATCGTAGCCAACAAATTTTCCGTAATCAAAGAACTGTATGCCGCCTGCCACATTCCCGTATTTTTTTAAACTATGTGCATAAGCTACATAACCAAAATTAAGGTCGCCAACATAATTGCTATAGTTAAGCGCTACTTGCTTGCTCATGGTTGAATTTAATAATGCAGGATTGCTATAGATAAGGTTAACATCATCGCCCCAAATGCTCATATTACTGCCTCCGGCCCCGGCAGCACGAGCAGTCATTGGAATGTCTAAAAAACGATAGGAGTTTGTACCGCCAATTTGCGAGTAACTTTTAACAGCTAAAGAAATAAATATAAAAAGTACTATTTTTTTCACCTTTATAATAACGCTAAAATAATAGAATTATTGTGAATATTACCAGCCAATTATAAACTCATCATATCTTTTAATTTAACAGCCTGCCTACGCGAGATCTCAACCTCTTTGCCATCTTTTAGTTTAACGTTCAACCCGCCATTAAACCAAGACTCAACGCTGGCAATATAATTTAAATTAATAATGTGTTTTCTGCTGGCCCTAAAAAATTCTTTTTCATTAAGGCGCGATTCTAAACTATTTAAACTGCGTAAGATCAAGGGACGAAAAGTTTCAAAATATACTCGCACATAATTTCCCTCCGATTCAAATAAACGGATCTCGCTTAATTTAACAAACCAGCATTTTTCGCCATCTTTAATAAACACCATATCATTTTTGGTGAGCGGTGTATTATTATCTGTTTTAGCAGAAGTATCTTTTATAGATAATTTTTTGATGGTCTCAGATAAACGTTGTGGTTGAATAGGTTTTAATAAATAATCGAAAGCATTTAATTCAAAAGCCTTAATAGCATGCTCGTCATGTGCAGTAATAAAGACTACATCCACCGCACCTGAAATTTCTTCCACCAATTCAAGACCGGTTTTACCCGGCATTTGAATGTCACAAAAAATAACATCGGGTTTTAACTCGTTTATTTTTTCTTTTGCTTGCGCAGCATCAGAACACTCAGCGATCACTTCAATTTCCTTATGAGCTGCCAATAAATTTTTTAATTCCTGGCGGGCCAAGCGTTCGTCATCTATAATTATTGCTTTCATACCGTTTTTATGTTAAAATTAAACCACATAGATACATAGTTACTTTTTTTAAACCTTTTCTAATACCTTAAAATATTCATTAACAAAGGTTTTTTGCCCTTCTTTAAAAATATTTGAACAGTTAAAATTTAATAAAATTCCTTTTGGACACTTTAAAAGTTTCATATAGGTTAGAAGCTGGGCTTCAAACACTTTGTTTATTTCAGTCACAGCTTTTAGTTCAACTACTATACAATTCTCAATTAATAGATCACATCTAAAATCTATTGCCAATACTTTTTCTTTATAAATTACTGGCACTTTCATCTCTGTTAAAAAATTTATTTTTCTATGTGAGAGTTCTTCCTTTAAACATTAGTGATAAACACTTTCCAATAATCCTCGTCCCATTATTTTATGTACCTCAATAGCTGCTCCAATCACTTCATAAGTTAAATCATCTAAATATTTTTGCGTTAACATTTTTAATTAATAAACTATGTTTCTATGTGGTTTAATTTTTTTTAATATGTTAGTTCAAAGGTATATTAATCTCAACAACCACAAAATTATTTAATTCGTTTATAAAAATCTTTCCATGGTTACCATAGAGCAATTCTAAGCGCTGAATGGAATTTTTAAAACCAACACCCGTTAAAGGTGTTTCTGTATTTAATTTTCCCGTGTTAGAGACCTTAATTTTTAAAATATTTAATAATTTAAATGCTTCAATAATAATATTGCCGTTACCAGGAAGCTTTGAGATACCGTGCTTGATCGCATTTTCAACCTGGGTTTGAATAATGAAAGGCGGAATGCAAGAATTCTGCACATCATCGGCTATTTTAAATTCATAGCTCAAGCGTTCTTCATAACGGATGTGCTCGAGGTTTAAATAATCTTTTACAAGGGTTATCTCGTCCTTCAATAAAATTTCTTTGCCTTTATCCATCAACAAAGTTTTTCGCAAAATATTTGAAAGCTGCGTAATGGCAATTTTTGCTTTTGCCGGATCTTCATCCACCAAAGCACGAATACTGTTCATACTATTGAACATAAAATGTGGATTTAACTGCGCTTTTAAATTATTTAATTCCGATTCTCTGCTGGCGGCAAGGTAGCTAAGGGAATTGATCTCGGTACGTTTGTAATTTTGAAAATACTGGAACCCAAAATAAATAACATTCCACAAACAAAAAACTACCGTAAAATTAATTACGGAAGAAGAAATGTAAACATAACTAAGATCCATTTTGGTTAAGCCTAAAACTTTTGAAAGGCCAACGGTCATAAAAAAGAAAAAAAAGGCTTTTATAAAACTGAATAAAACGATGAGAAATAATTGTAGAGGGATCTTAAAGTTAAGAACTTTTTGATTAATGATGATGAGCCGGTAAACGTGCGAAATACCAATACCAATGGGCATTGTAAGAAAATAAAAAAGATAATCCTTTAAAGTAGTTTGATAACTTAAACCAAGAAAAATAGAATTAACCAAAACAAAAAAAGTCCACCCGAAAATTTGACAGTACCAATATATTTTCTTTTTATTTGTCAAAATTTCAGCGGTAATTTTTATTCATTAAAAAATTAGTTGCTGATGGTCCATTTATTTTCAAAAGGGCAGGCATATTCAGGATCGAGTTTTATGTAGGTGATCTTTGAACGTTTTTGGATCCATTCTTTTACAAGTTTTTTGTTGTAATCAGATCCGGCCATTAAAGCCAGTTTTTGATAATCGTCCTTTAAATTTGTTCTATGAGGGTCGATCCTGTTCTTTAATTTTAATAACCTAAAAGCCGGCTTACCATCTGTTGGACTCATGAACTGCATAGGCTTACTTATATCACCTATTTGCATTGAATTTAATGTAGCCACAAGGTTTTGATCGATCTGGCTAAGATCATCGTTATCAAATTTAGTACTGGCTGTACCACGGTTTATCATCAGGCCGCCATTTTGTTTTGTATCGTTATCGTCGCTATATTTTTTAGCGGCTTCTTCAAAAGTTATTTTTCCTTCTTTAATATCCGCATAAATTGAATCCAGTTGTTGTTTACTTAAATAAAAATCGCCATTAGACATTTTTGGCACGATCAATATATGCCTAAGATCCAATAACTCTCCTTTACGCTGAATTAATTGAATAAAGTGGTAACCGTAAGCTGTTTCAAATACATTTGATACTTCGCCTTGTTTTAAACGAAACGCGGCCGATTCAAAAGCAGGATCCATAACACCTCTACCCACATTTCCATAAAAACCACCTTTGTTTGCAGAGCCCGGATCTTCGCTATATAATACGGCTTTCTTTTTCATTTCCATTTCTTGCTGCTCTTTTGGTTTGCCCAAAACATCCTGACGGTAGCTTTCTAATTGGTCTTTTGCAATTTGTTTTGCTTCGGCGCTAAAGGTTGGTCTTTTTACAATTTGCTGTAGCTCCACTTCCGAGTTAATTAAAGGCAGGCTATCTTGTGGAATGGAACTATAAAATAAACGCACTTCTGCAGGTGTTAGTTTCACATCGCCGGTAATTTTACCCTGCATTTTTTGAGCAATTAATTGTTCCTGTATATCGCCTCTTAATTCATCTTTAATCACGTTGGTGCGCTTGCCATAAAACTCCTCCAGTTTTTGTTCGCTGCCAAATTGTTGAATGTAGTAGGTCATTCTTTGGTTCAATTCATGATCAACCTCGGCATCGCTAACTGTTACACTATCTCTATCGGCCTGCGCCACTAATAATTTTTGAAAAACAAGGGTTTCAAATGCTTTACATTTATTAAAACCTTCTTCTTGTTTTTCTCTTTCGAGCATGGAGTTTTGAAGATCGGATAATAAGATAGGGTATTTACCAACTATACCAATTACTTTATCTATAACTTGTCTTTGCGCGAAGGAAGCGCTAATAATTGATAAGAAAAGGAATATGAATTTTACTTTTTGCATGCAGGGTAAATTTAAGCATTTAATGATTTGAGCCCCGGCCGGAAATCTTAAAAAATTAAAAAAGATCTTAAAAAGAAGCTTATTGGTTAGCCTGTTGCTGCTATTTTGGTATAATTAAAACGTGTCTTAGATCTCTTAGCTTGCCGTGAACTCTTACCAACTGAATAAAATGGTAACCATAGGGAGTTTCAAAGACCTGTGAAACCTGGCCCTGTTTTAAGCTAAAAGCAATTTTTTCAAATGCAGGATCCATAACACCAATTCCGACATTATCGTACAAACCTCCTTTTGCCGACGATCCGGGATCCTCGCTATATTGCCTTGCAATGTCTTCCATTTTTTCGCCCTTTACTACGCGATCGCGATACACTTCTATTTGTTTTTTGGCTGTGGCTTTTGAGGCCTCACTAAATTGATTTTGACCTATTGCAGCAAAAAAAATAATTGAGAATAAGAAGATGAGATTTAGTTTTTTCATAAACGTAAATCTAAATAATAAATAACTTTAAGTTGAATGAGTAACCTTTAAAAAAACAGAAAAGATGTTAATGAAGAAATTACTTTTTGATCTCAAAAGTTTGAAAACCCATAAAATCTGTTTCTTCAGCGGCTACCTCTGTCACCTTTGCCAGGCGGGAGCCTAAATAACACCAATCTATAAATTTATTAATATCGTCTTCTTTGCCTTCTACATGCGCAAATACAGAACCATCGTGTTGGTTCTTTACATAACCGGTTAAATTTAATTTATGGCCCACAGCTTGCGCATTAAAACGGTAGCTAACGCCCTGCACTTTGCCTTTAACGGTTATTTTATAGCTGCGAAATATTGTTTTTTCCAATATAAAACATTTAAATATTTAACCTCATAAATACATTGGTCTAACAAAAAAAGAAAAGGATTGTTTATACTAATTGAACACATAGAAAAGTCCCTCTCCTTTGGAGAGGGATTTAGGGTGAGGCCTAATGCCACCCTATTTTGTTTTATTAATGATATTGATATTCGACTCGCCAATAACCCTAAAGGCGGTACGACGGTTCTTTTGATGAGCCGCTTCAAACTCTTCGCTTTTTGGCACCATTTTATTGATCTCTGCTTCAGGAATAATTGGTTTGGTTTCGCCATAACCTGTTGCCTGAATACGTTTTTTAGCAATACCTTTTCCAATTATATAATCCACGCAACTTTGGGCACGGCCTTGCGATAATTTCATATTATAATCATCATTACCGCGAGCATCTGTATGCGAGCTTAATTCGATAGTTAAGTTATCGTTGATCTTTAAAACATCTACGATCTTATCTAAGATCTCCATCGATTTTGGACGTAAAGTGTATTTATTAAAGTCATACTCTACTCCTTCTATCTCGATATCACCTTCAGGTATCTTTCCTAAAAAGAAATCCTGCTCAAAATCTTTCGAATCGGTTAATCCTTTTGTAGCAACGCTGGCAGCCTGACCGAAATATTTATTTTTTTGCGCCTTTAAAAAATATTCTAAGTTTGGTTTTAAGGGTGTACTATAAAACCCTTTTTCATCCGTAACTAAAAAGAAAGGTTCTTCGCCATCATGCACATCTCTAATAGTTACTAAAGCACTTGGAATTGGGTCGTTGGTCTCTGCATCAAAAACAATACCGCTTAAGTTAAAAAAGATTGGTGCGTTAACAAAAGAATAAATATCGTAGCAATGTCCGCTTGGGCAATCTTCTCTATCACTTGAGAAAAAACCTTTACCACCTAAGCGATCTTCTACATAATACGCATCGTCCTTACTTGAGTTGATCGGCGAATTTAAATTTATCGGGAACTGGTAAACGCTATCATCTACATTTAAGCTTGATTTAAATACATCTAAACCACCAAGACCCATAATACCGTTAGAGCTAAAATAAAGTGTATTAGAAATGTCTTGAAGAAAAGGTGTTACTTCATCTCCACTTGTATTAATGGGTTCTTTTAAATTTTGTGCTTCGCCTATAAATCCGTTCCCATCAATTGGCGCCATCCAAATATCAAACCCACCTTTACCACCGGGGCGGTTAGATGAGAAGAATAGTTTTGTACCATCTGCACTTACAAAAGGCTGTTGTGATTTGTAACCCGGTAAATTTACGTTGGTACCTAATTTCATTGCATCGTAAAATTTACCTTCAATACTGCGCGCCATATAAATAAAAGCCTCGTTCTTGTTATTCTCGCTCCAACGTGTAAAAAGCATTACCCCGTCTTTTGTAAAATAGCTGGCGCCTTCGTGTAAGGAGGTATTTACGGGGCGACCAAAATTTACAGGGCGTTGCCAAATAGTATCGTCAATGGTGGATGTATAAACATCACAATAATAACGAGAATCTTGTTTTTCAGGATCCGTTACTACACCACCTTTGCGGGCACTTGTAAATAAAACGCGGGTATCGTTCTCGAAATACATGGCGGCAAAACTTGAAGAACCCCTGTTAAACACAAGAGAATCCATCATACGAACCTTAATAGGTTTTCTTGGTGACAACGTATCCAAAGCAAAGTAACATGACTTTTCTTTTTTAGCAGCTAATTTTATTAATGAATCTGTTCCCGGTTTTGGCATTGTGCCGGTTGAATCAGGTTTTGGATGCGTATAAGAATCAAAAACTTTAAGCGCATCAGAATAACGTTTTAGGCTCATTAACGAAACCGCATAATAATAGGGTGCATCCGGATATACTTTTCTTTCAACACATTTTTTATATTGATCAACCGCGTGTTTGTAATCGAAATTTAAGCGATAGCTTGTTGCCAAACGATACATGATAAAATCGTATTTACTTGAGTTAACCAAGTTTTCTTTTACGATGTTGGTACTATCTTTTCTTTTTGTAACGCGTAGCTCAGGAACTTTAAATAAAGCTTTTGTATTTAAGTTAACCAATTGGGTCTCGTAAGGCAATACATAACTTCTAAGAACGGTTGTATCATCCAATACCTTGGCATAGTTTACAGCTGCCGTTGCATAATCTTTTTTCGCAAAAGCATCGTCAGCAATTTCAGTCCACAATTTTTTTGATTGAGAAAAAGTAATTGAACTTATTAGAACTAATAAAAGTTGGAGAGATAATTTTCTTTTTAACATAAAATACTATAGTCTAGGGCAATTTTTAACATCTTGATTTTTTGATTTCTTACCTAACCAGGTCAAAGAAATTTCATAAGCACCTCTTGATTTAGAAGTACCTCTTAAAGAAGAAGTATTAAAGTCGTAAGCCATTTTAAAAATGTAATTATCTTTTTTAAATCCGATGTATGCTACGCTGGCATCTTTTACCCTGTATACGTAGCCTGCTAAAGCGTAGAATTTTTCACCTTTAAAGAAATAACCTGCATCCATTGCATAGGTTTGTTGAATAATATTGGTTTGATTATAGATCAACACTTTTGGAATAACATATAATAATTCGCTGATGTTTACCCTTACCCCTAAATGTGTATACATTCTTATTGGCAACCTGTTATTACTTCCAAAAAAAGTTTCTTTTGGTCTTGTTAGGTTAAAGGCGCTAAAACCTGCAAATGGATTTATACGTGATTGTTGTTTACCGTAAAAATATAAAGCGCCAAAATTAACTGCTTCCTGAAATTGTGTACCATGGTTAAAGTTTTCGTTGTTTGGAATAGATTTATCGAAAGAGCCACCATCCAAACCACTCCATTGATTGTCAAAAGAAAATATCTGGTATTCGATTCTTTTTTGAGTAAAACCGAACTGTGCGCCTAAAGATAGATTATGGTATTTCTTTTTATCAATTGGTACCGCATATGAAAACGAACCTAATGCCTGAAAAACATTATAGTTACCAAAACCCGCCCTCATATTACTTATCTGGCCACCAAATCCCCATTTACCTTTTGGTATATCAAAACTTACCAATGCAGTTGTAAATGGTTTGTAGGCAATAGCGTTCCATTGATTTCTGTATTGCGCATGCAATCTCATTTTTCCATCTACCAAACCTGTCATAGCAGGGTTTAAGAATAATGGGGCCGCGTCATAAAGACTTAAATGGAAATCTTGTGCTTTAATGGTGGTAACCAAAAACAAGCAGCAAATAATTGAATATTTTTTTAAAGTTCTTATCATAGATTATCTAATAATAGTTACATCACCATTTTTTTTAACCTGTCGGTTATTATACATATCTACCACCAATGTCCATACATAAACACCAACGGGCTGGTCTTTGCCATTCTTGGTTCCATCCCATCCCTTGCTCTGGTCATTGGTCTCAAATAATAATTCTCCCCAGTTGTCATAAACCCTAAATAAAATACTTTGAAATGGGCCGCCTTTTACAAACAACAGATCATTGTTATTGTCTTTATTAGGTGTAAATGCTGTGGGTACCTGCGGTAATACCTGTACTTGGATCTCTTTAGAGGTAGTATCTGAACAGCCATTACCATCCAATACCGTTAAAGTAATTACATAACTGCCTGCGTTCTGATATACATGGGTGGGCGAAGAACCGCTTCCGGAACCTTCATCTCCAAATGACCATAACCATGTTATTATTGAACCGGTTGGAGCTGAGAAATCTGAAAAATATACCGGCTCTAAAGCGATGGTGGGATCATTGGTCATGCCAAACTGGGCCAGTGGCTGTGGATTGATCGTTATCGCTTTTGTGATCGTTGCTGCACAAGAGTTATTGGAGATTGCAGTTAGGTTAACATTATAAACACCTGCTAAAGTATAAGTATGTGTTGGGTTTTTTATAATTGAATTAGGACTTCCGTCTCCAAAAGACCAGATAGTTCCTAATACGTTACCCGAAAATACGATCGAGGAATCTTTAAAATAAGCCGGTAAACCCTGACAGGCATTATAATAATTAAAGTTTGGTATAGGTAATGGATTAACCGTTATACGTTTACTTACCGTATCAGGGCATTGGATATTAGGGATCGTTAAGGTATTTGTTCCTGTTACTGTTAATGTAATTACAAAGCTACCTACTGTTGTATAAGTATATAAAGCGTTACCTGGTGTAGTAGATTGAACAACCGAACTGGTGGCCGCTGTTCCAAAATTCCATTGAGATGATAAGTTAGAAGTTCCGTTAGCTTGCGAACCGTTAATAAAGGTTATGGACGAATCACGGCACCTGACCGAGGAGACAGTAAATAATGCCTTTGGGGCGGCTACGAACGTAGCTAAAAATGATGCTGATTGTGCAGGACAACCTTGATTATTTGTAGATAATAAAGTTAATGTTACTGTGCCATTTGATACATCACCATTACTTGGAAAATACTGGCCGCCTAAGGCTGTATTGGTTGGGGTAAAGGCTCCTGTGCCTGTAGAACTCCAAATACCACTAGTAGTATAACCTGTTACTGTTCCTGTTAATGCAATGGGGGCGTTTTCACAAACCGAAGTGTTAGAGTTTACTGCTACTACCGGCGCTGCTAATACAGCCACTTTTAATGTATCTGTATCGTTAGGGCAATTATAAGTACCGGGATCTGTTGTTAATACATACGTTAAAGTTCCTATGGACATATCACCAAAACTCATCGTATAAGTAGATAGTGGCGGAGCCGGAGGTGGATTGAAGGCTCCTGTTCCATTCAGCGTTGTCCACGTTCCTGTGGAGGCGGAGCCACCAATCGAACCATTTAAATTTATTAACCCTGCATTAGCACACACTGTAAAATTAGCTGGTGCATTGGCCTGTGGTGCAGGGCGCATCGTTAACTGAACATTATCTGTTACTACTGCGCAGGGCAAACCAGGATTTAATGTTACTACAAAGTTGATCGTTGTTAAAGAATAGTCGCTCACACTTACCGAATAGGTTGGTGTTAATCCAACATTTGTGGGCGAGAAAAATCCAGTTCCGTTACTGGTTGTCCAGCTAGGAAGTACAGTACTACCAACAACAGATGAATTTAACACTACTGATTGTGTGTTGGTGCAAATATTATTATCTATGCCCGTTAATGTTGGCGGGTCCACAAAACTTACTGTTAAGGTGCGTGAGTTGGGACTACATCCCCCAACCGCATTTAGGGTGAAACTGATACTTCCAGCAGCTAAATCTGCAGGCGTTGGTGAATAACTAATATTTATTCCAGGACTTATAAATCCTGTCCCACTTGTTGTCCATACTCCTCCGGTAGCAATGGTTGGAGATGAAACGGAGCCGGTTAATGATATAGGTACTAAATTATTTTTACAAATAATTGCTCCAGGTCCAACTGTTACTTGCGGCCTTTGATTCACTAGTACACTCATAGTTGCTGTTTTTGGTGTACAGTTACCAATAGAGGATAAAGTAAACACAATATTTGAAAGAAGTGTATCCGCACCGGATAATGTATATACAGTGGCAACAGTACCCAAAGTAGATGTATAGGCGCCAAAACTACCGCTTCCGTTTGTACTCCACACCCCCGTGATCGCTCCACCCGATACAGTACCTGTTAAAGAGATACTTGCGCCAGGGCCTACACATACCGGTGTTACTGAAGGAACAGTTACTACAACCTTTCTTAAAAAAGATGACATATAATGATAAAGGCCACCAGAGTTTACATCACCATCAAACACACCTAAGGCAAATTCGTCTGTATTATTACCAATTGTGTATGAACCAATTGGCAAAACAGCCGTTGAATTTAAATTTATCTGTGCTCCCCAATATGGTCCTCCCACTAACGTCGTTGTACCAGGAACCTGCGTGAAGTTGGCTGCGGTAACTAAAGCTGTAGATCCATTTAATGTAAATGTAGATTGAGAACCATTCTTACAAAGTATATTTAAAGCAAATTTCTGAGCGGAATTTCTTGAAAAGGCTACTAGTTTTGAACCTGCGCAATTTAAAGGGGGTAAAATGGCAGAGCCTAATTCACAACCATAACCACTAACATGATATAAATAAACATTTTTATCTGCATGGTAATAAGTTAAAGGTGCAGAAAGAGTATCAACATAGGTATCTCCTTTATTTAATAAGACATTAACAGTAGATGAACCTATTACTGTAAGTTGAGTGAAATTTTCGGTAGCAACAACAAAGGCAGATTCTTTCATTCCTGTATTATTCGCTCCACTTTGTTGTCCTACTTTAAATAATTGACCTCTATTTACAATATAATCAGTTCCAACAATATCTACTGGTACAATTTGATCTCCTACTAAATCATAACAACCTAATCCACCATAAGCACCACCATTTATTGAAGGTGGACTATAAACCGAATTAATAGAATCATCAGCAACAGTAACAGCAATGGGTTTGTCTGAAACTATTACTGTTCCCGCAACGTTATTACCAGGCACATACGTATTTTGAACAGGATTTTCTATACTATATGCATCACCAGCTTGTGTTAACATAATGCTATAAGTAATGTTTGCAGGATGTCCAATTATTGGACACTTAGGTGTAATCCAAACTACAGTATTTGGTTTAGATGCTACAATAACAATTTGCTGTTTGGGTTGAATAATACCCGGAGGAGTATTTGCTCGATCTCCACCTAAAGTTTTATTTCTATATAATGTTTGTTGTGGGCAAACAAACTCAGTACCTAAACCATTTTGCCCTTTTAATGAAAATGTTTCACTATTATTATTTGTCGGAGGATTAACTACATCATAAACTGCGGTTATACTTGCTGTAGATGAAATGTATAAGCCATATGGCACAACAGTGTTAGCCGGTCTAATTTCTAAAGAATCAAATCCTCTGTTAGAGGTTGTGGCTGTAGCATCACGCCAAAACGTATAATTAAATGTAGTGTTAGCACCAATAATAATTGTAGTGTCATACTTATTTGGAGCTATAGCAGCTGGTTGACGCAATCTTACTGTAGTTGAGGGAGAACCATATGTTGAAATGTGCATGACTATTGGAGCTCTCTCATAATGATCAGGAGTAACCCAAGGGGCTGCAAACCAAAAAGCTGTATCTATTTGCGCAACAGAAATGGCTGTCTTTAAAAAGAAAACCAGGAATAAAGCAAAAAATGCTATTTTATTTTTTTTCATCATTCTTTTTATTCTTTAAATTAGTTTTAATACTATTATCAATATTGTTCAACTCTTCTTCATCAGCATCCTGTATCTTATCACCAACAGTTTTTATTTTTTTTGCTGACTTAGTATAGGTTAAAATTATTTCGTGACTACCACTTGAGTATTTTTGAAGCGCTGTAGTAGCATAATCATAGCTATAACCAACTGTAAATTGTTTGCTTATTGTAGCACCAAACATGGCCGAAGCCGAAGCCCCTACGCGATAACCACCAGCTATCCAAAATGCTTCTTTATAGATACACTTTAAATTAAATTCTAACTGATACGGAGATGGATTATTATATCTTATCAGCATAGATGGTTGCAAGACCCACTCTTTTTTCTTTTTGTCTAATTGAAAGTTGTAGCCCATATAACCATATAAATGCGGAGTTAACCTACCAATAGTATTCATCCAATAAATTTTTCCTTTGGTTAACTGCTGGCTGCTTAAGCCCATGAAGAAGTTTTTACTGTATAAGTATAAACCAGCATTCGCATCAAAAGCATTCGCATTTAAAATATTGTTTTTCAAAAACTCATCGTCCTTATCGTAAGTTTTTGCATTATATATCTTCACATTATATTGTACCGCGCCGGCACTAATACCAAAACCCAGATTTACTTTTTTACTAAGTTTAACATGATAACTGTAGCTTCCGTAAAAAGAAGTACGTGACAATAAACCACTCTTATCATTAATAATTAAACCACCTATAGCCATGTTTGGTTTCTTTTTAAGTGTCCCATAACCACTGGCCATATATGTAGTGGGGGCTCCATCAAAACCCGCCCATTGATTACGATAACCCATATTAAACTGCATACCTTTGCTAGATCCCGCGTAGGCAGGATTATAAAGGTATTGATGCAGTGTAATGTTTGTAAATAAAGTTTGTTGCTGCGCATTAAAAAATGAGTAACAAAGCATCAAAACAAAAAGTGTGTATAGTTTTATTTTCATAGCTTATTTTAAAATAGTAACTGTTCCTTTATAAATTTTATCGTCATTCTTATCATGTAAATTAATCGTATAAAAATAAGCTCCAACCGGCAGAGGATTACCTTTATAACTTCCATCCCATGCATTTGAGTATCCTACACTTCGATAAAGTAACTCTCCCCAGCGGTTATAGATCTCAATTTCTGATTCAGGATAGAAAACATTAATAAAATCCAAACGCCAGATGTCATTTTTTCCATCATTATTTGGCGTTATCATATTTGGAATTAACTGTGTAACCTCTGCGGCAATATTTGATATTTTAATTACTTGTGAGTACGTACTTGTACAGCCAAACTGGTCAGTAATAGTTAATGTTACTGTATACGAACCATTACTTAAATAATTTGTGGTTGGATTTTGCTGATTACTTGTTAAAGTATTTCCAAAATCCCAACTCCATGATACGGCTGATTTAGACGAATCGATAAATGAAATATTTGCTCCAAGACTAAAACCACTATTATTAATGTAAATGAATTTAGCAATTGGTCGTGGTGTAATGTTAACCGATTGCGTTACTGTCGATTTACAGCCATTATTTGACGTAACCTCGTGGGTAATATTATAAATGCCCTGGGCAGGAAATACTAAAGACGTATCTTTTGAATAAGCAAACCCAAACCCTCCAAAGTCATAATAATACCCCGATGAAGGAATTGAAGCTGGCGGGGCAATACTCGACTGATCGGTAAAACTAATTAATTGGGCAGAACCAGTACAGGCTCTTGAAATAGTAAAGCTGGCATTTGGCAAGGCATAAATTTTTACCGGCCTGTAAACCGTATCATAACAATTAAATGTGTTACTAACCACTAACTGTGCTGTATAAGTTCCGGCGACCGTATAATTATATATCGGGTTAATTGCAGTAGAATTTCCGCCATCACCCATTTGCCATTGCCAGGTATTTAAAGAACCTAAACCCGAAGTGTTTATTGATTGATCAGTAAAAATAGTTGTTTGATTTAAACATACTGTGTTTACAGTAAAATTAGCAGTAGGTTTATCTCTAAAGTCAATCTTAACCTGATCTGAGACACCAGCGCAAATACCATTGTTTGTAGTACTAAATGTTAGCACAACAAAACCGGCTGTTATATCTGCAGGTCCAGCAACATAAGTTGGCGTAAGTGCCGTATTACTTGCAGTAAATGTTCCTGTACCACCATACCAAATACCTGAATTAGAAGCTGTACCGGTTATTACCACGTTAAGAGGAACTTTTGGATTATTTTTACAACTATTAAGATCTACACCGCAACTTACCGTTACCGGTTGAGTGAAAATAACATTCACACTATCTGAAACAGCCTTGCATTGTTGATTATTTGTACTGGTTAATTTTAACCTTATAGTCCCAAGGGCAATATCAGCAGCACTTGGTACATAATTACACAATAATGCAAACTGATTAGGTACAAAGATACCTGTTCCATTAGAGGTCCATTTTCCCGTAGAGGTAATTGAGCCCGAAACCGAACCATTTAAATTAATGGTAGCATTGTTAGCGCATTTTAATATCGGATTTATTAAGCTGGCTTTAACCACTGGTGCATGGTTAATTGTAACACTGACCGTATTCGCAACGGCATTACAAATACCATTATTTATACTTGTTAAAATGAAGGTGAGTTGGTTGAGCGCAGTATCTGCATTTGAAAGAAAATAACTCGGGGTAAAAGTATTTACGCTTGGTGCAAATGTTCCGCTACCCGGTGCCTGAACCGACCAAACACCCTGTGTACTTGCGCCAAAAACATTACCGCTTAAATTAACCGTAGGATTGTTTGAACAAATAACCGAGCTGGAACCGGCAGTAACGATAGGCGCCTGCTTAACATACAATCTTAAAGTATCTGATTTATTTGGGCAAATACCTGTAGATGTAAGCACGAATTTGATCAACCCACCTGAAACCGGCGGTGTTGGTGTTGGTACGATCGCTAACGAAGTGTCGATTGGGTTTGGTGTGTAAACATTATTGATGATCTGATTTGGCCCACCTGATAAGGTTCCAAAACCATTCGATCCCCATACGCCAGTTATTGGGCCGCCGCCTATCAATCCGTTAAGGGTGTATGATGTGTTTGAACAAATTGTTGCAGTTGGCACGCTGTTAGCAATAACAAAAGCATTTACACCAAAATCTGATGCATAAGCATATGAACTGCCTCCTAGTGTTCCGCCATTACTAACTCCTAATCCAAAAAGATCGTTCTTGTTCTTTAAAATGTTATGTGAGCCCACAGCAATAGCTCCGGGGCCAACCGCCGGGAAATAAATTCTTGCAGCAACTAAGTTACCTGCACTACCCGGTACTACTGTGAAACTGGCTGGTGAAATAGGCACGTTAACAGCATTACTGGTTAACGTAAATGTATTTTGAAAACCTGTTCTGGTGTAAAGGTTCAAATTCAGAGAGTCACTACTTAGCCTTGTGAATGCTGTTGTATAAGAGCCCGCACAGAATGCAGGTGTAACCTGTGCACCGCTTAATTTGCAACCATAACCGGTAATGTGTGTTACATAAACAGGCTTATCAGTTTGAACATAGGTTAAGGGAGATGAAATATTTATTGAATATGTTTCACCTGAATTAATTAACCAGTTTATAGTCCCAGTTCCCGTTGTGATAGTAAGGCTTGTGGAGTTTAAAGGCGCCAGAACATAAGCAATATCAGAGGTTCCTTCACCTTTGATGATAACGTGTTCTTTACCAATATTATCACTGGTAGTGATCTGATCGGCGAAATAAGATGGGCAAAGAGCTGTGGATGTTCGGATCGCACCGCTTATGGTTACTGCAATGGGTTTATCTGCTGAAATAATGGATCCGGCCAATTCGCTCGGATTGATCACGTTGTTATCTTTCATCGAAAAGGTTTCACCCTGTAATAAAGATTTAGCAAAAGTTACATTCTTTGCCCTACCAACACAGGCTGCACGGGGTGTTATCAAAACTATAGTTGTACCACTCTTTGTCGCAACAATATCAAAACCAACGCCTGTATCGGTTGGCGAAATAACAGATAAAATAGAATTTGGAAATGGCGTGTAAAAGTCAACCCCAACCGCCCTCTGCCCTTTAAGGCTTAGCATCTCTTTATTATTTCCTGAACCAATCGTGTAATAGGCAGAAACATTGGCAGTTGTACTAATATAGATCCCTTTATTGCTTACAGTATTGGTTGGAGCGCTTTCTACCGCTAGCAGAGAGGTGGTTAAGTTACTTACCGTTAGCGAATTGGCAGCCATGGTAAAGGTTAGATTTACACCGCCCGCCAAATTAGCTGGTTGTCTTACATAAACCGTTGCCGGTTGCGAATAGGTTTGAATGTGCAACTGTATTGGAGATTGCCCCATTGTTGCAGATACATCCGGCGCTACAAACCAAAAGCTTGTATCTACCTGTGCCTTAGGTTTAATTAAGAAAACGAAACAGAAAATAAAGAAAAATAAATATTTTACCATACACTTAACTCTAGGAAATAATTAATTCTACGAATATACAAAAAATATTGAAATTTTACATAAATTAACAAAAAAATGAAGCTAAATTTACAAACATATCCATGCCAATAAACCGGTTAAAAATAGAACCTTTTAAAAAACTTGAACTATTTGCTAAAAAAGTAGTTGAAGGGTTTATTACAGGCCTTCATAAAAGCCCATTTCATGGATTTTCTGTAGAGTTTGCCGAACACCGGCTTTATAATACCGGCGAGAGTACCAGGCACATCGACTGGAAATTATTTGCCCGTTCGGGAAGATTATTTGTAAAACGATATGAGGAGGAAACTAACCTCCGCTGCCAGATCGTAATTGACATTTCTACCAGCATGCAATTCCCAAAAGAAACAGAGAATAATAAACTAAATTTTAGTATTTACTCTGCCGCAGCCCTTTGTGAATTGTTAAAGCAACAGCGCGATGCTTTTGGACTTACTTTATTTGCCAACGAAATTGTAAAACACTTTGCTCCAAAAGGTAGTCCTTCTCATCAAAAATTGATCTACAACACACTGGAAGAAATTTTAGACAAGAATTTTGAAAGCAAGAATACTTCGGCCGCTAAAACATTAAATCAAATAGCTGAAATAATCCATCAACGCTCTTTGGTTATTATATTTAGCGATATGTTCGAGAATAATTCTGAGAATGAAGAATTATTTTCAGCGCTTCAGCATTTAAAATACCGCAAACATGAAGTGGTTTTATTTCATGTGGTGGATAAAGCAAAAGAAATAGATTTTGAATTTGAGAACAAGCCTTATCATTTTATTGATCTTGAAAGCGGAGAGGAAATAAAATTAAATCCAAGCCAGATCAAAGAGCAATATCAACGATCAATAAACGAGTACAAAGATCTTTTAAAATTAAAATGCGGCCAGTATAAAATAGATTTTGTTGAAGCCGACATTAATAAGGGCTTTGATAACATCCTGTATACCTATCTTGTAAAAAGAAATAAAATGCTATAATTTCTTTTAGATAGTATAAAAAAAAGAATTATTTTTAGTCTATCAAACAAAATTTTATGAGCGATCAAACTTTTGAACCAACAGCCGAAACTGCCAATACCTGCAAGTGCACCAACTGCGGCGCTAACTTAAGCTTTAAGCCAGGTACAGAAAGTCTTACCTGTCAATACTGTCAAACGCAAAATAAAATTATTGTCGAGAAAACAGAGATCGTTGAAAATGATTATAATAGTTTTTTAGAACAAAATATTTCATCAGCCGAAAAACAAACCATTGCCACCGTTAAATGCGATAGCTGCGGTTCTTCTACTTCACTTCCACCTAATGTAACTTCCAGCAATTGCCCTTATTGCGATACAGCTTTAGTGGTAAAAAATGCCTCAACTTCAAACCTTATAAAGCCAAAATATTTATTACCATTTAAAGTAGAACGCAATAAAGCAAAAGAAGGCTTTGTAAAATGGGTTGGTAGTTTATGGTTTGCGCCAAATAAATTAAAAGATTACGCACAAAATAGTCTCGAAAAATTAAAAGGTGTTTATATGCCTTATTGGACATATGATAGCAATACGGTTACTAATTACACCGGCTTAAGAGGCGTTTATTATTACGTTACAGAAACCTATCGCGATAGCCAGGGTAAAACGCAAACACGCCAGGTGCGCCACACTAATTGGTTTCCGGCAAGTGGCACCGTAAATAATTCTTTTGATGATATTTTGGTTTGCGCATCTCATTCATTACCAAAAAAATTGGTACAAGATCTTGAACCGTGGGATCTTCCTGAGTTAATATCTTATAACGATCAATTTTTAGCGGGTTTTGTTACAGAGAGTTATCAAACCGAATTGAAACCCGGCTTTGAAGAAGCAAAAAGCCGTATGGAACCTGTCATTAGAAGTACTGTAAATTCTGATATTGGTGGCGATACGCAGCAGATAACAACACTTAATACCCAATACAATGACATCTCATTTAAGCATATTTTATTGCCTCTTTGGATAAGTGCTTACAAATACAACAATAAAGTTTACCGTTTTACCATAAATGCCAGAACCGGCGAGGTTCAGGGCGAAAGGCCTTACAGTGCCTGGAAGATCTTCTTCTTTAGTCTTGCAATTATAGCGGTTATTGGCACAATCATTTATTTTGTAAGGAATAAAAACTAAGAATTCTGTTAAAATTTTAATCTCGATTAAACTTTTAAAAAATGTGTGAGTCATACTGAAAATAAGTTATGACACCAAGAATATTAATTTTAGCGGATATTAACTCTTCACACACTCAAAAATGGGTGCTAGGTCTTGCCAACGATAATTTTAAGATCGGTGTTTTTTCTTTTAATAGCTCAACCAATCATTGGTTTGATCACAAAAATATTACCTGCCTAAATAAACGAAAAACAAAAGCAAGTTTAAATTTTCTTAATAAACTGGCCTATTTATTATTTTGGCCAAAATTAATTTACCAGATCTTTAAATTTAAACCGGATGTTATTCATTCGCATTATGCGTCAAGCTACGGACTGTTAGGCGCATTAACTTTTTTTAAACCATTTGTGGTTTCGGCCTGGGGAAGCGATGTAATGGAGTTTCCAAAGAAAAACACTCTAAATAAATTGATCATAAAATTTGTTTTTTTTAGAGCAAATAAGATCTGTGCAACGTCTACAGTTTTAAAAAAAGAAATTGCATTATACTCAAAAAAACAAGTATACGTTATTCCTTTTGGGATTAATTTAAATGTGTTCTATTCAAATAATACAGAGCATAAGGACAATTATTTTACATTTGGATGTGTGAAAAACCTTGAACCGATCTATAACATCGATAAAGTAATTATTGCTTTTAATTCAGTTCAAAAAAAACATCCCAATTTACCTTTAAAGTTAAGGATCGTTGGTGATGGAAGTCAAAGAGAAGAGTTGCAGGAGCTAATAAATTATTATGATTTACAAAAAAGCGTAGATCTAGTAGGAGCTGTTTCGCACGACCAGATCCCTTCCTTTCTTAACACGATGGATGTATTGGTAAACGTTTCGGAAATTGAAAGTTTTGGTGTTAGCGTGGCAGAGGCCATGGCGTGTAAAATACCGGTAATAGTAAGCAATGTAGATGGTTTTAAAGATCTTATTCCTGATGAAAGTATTGGATTAATTACACGCTCTACATCGCCAAACGATATACGCACTGCGATGGAGAAATATTTAATGAACAATGAATTAAGGTATATCCTTGCAAAGAATGCTTTCCAACGCATCTCCGAAAAATTTAGCTGGAACCAAAACTTAAGCGAAATGGAAAAATTGTATTTTGAAATGGCTTAACTATATTTTCTAACCACGTTATGGATCTCAATTACCGGTTTTAAAAATTCTTCCAGATCATAAACACACAACTGCGAAGCAGCGTCGCATAAAGCCGTAGAAGGTTCAGGATGCGTTTCAATGAACATGCCATCTATGCCACTTGCTACCCCGGCCCTGCTTAATACCGGTAAAAATTCTCTTGCCCCACCTTTTGCATCAGCACTCGGAATACCGTATTTACGTACACAATGCGTCACATCAAATACTACCGGGTAACCTAAATTATTCATGTGAAAAAAACTACGAGGATCAACAATCAGGTCATTATACCCAAATACATAACCACGTTCCGTTAAAATTATATTGTCATTTCCTGCATCTTTACATTTTTGTGCAGGATGTTTCATATTATCGGGTGCTAAAAACTGGCCATGTTTAATATTAACCACCTTACCTGTTTTTGCAGCAGCAACTAATAAAGAACTTTGCATACATAAATATGCGGGTATTTGTAAAACATCACACACTTCGGCAGCAAGGGCTGCCTGGTAGCTTTCATGAATATCAGTCAACAAAGGAAAACCAAATTGCTCTTTTACTTTAGCAAGTATCTTCATTCCTTTTTCCATGCCGGGGCCATTGTAATAGTTTAAACTGCTACGGTTATCTTTTATAAAACTTGACTTATAAATAATTTTAATTTTTAATCTTTCTCCAACCTCCTTTAATTTTTCAGCGGTCTTCATCATGATCATTTCATCCTCAATAACACAGGGGCCCGAGATCAAAAACAATTCTTTAGAGCCACACTCTATATTTCCAACTTTAACTATTTTCTTTTGCATAAATTCTTATTTTGAATTGGCTTACAAGATAAACAATTTTATGTGCATAATAATGTTACTTTATTATAAAAATACAAGTATCAAAACATTTACTTTATGCTATGGAAAAAGTTCACTTAATTGCTATTGGCGGCAGTGCTATGCATAATATGGCCTTGGCTTTACACGAAAAAGGTTTTAAAGTAAGCGGCAGCGATGATGAAATTAACGAACCAAGCAAAAGCCGCCTGGCAAAAGCAGGCATCTTACCGGCTGAAATTGGTTGGTTCCCTCAAAAAATAACCAACAATATAGATGCCGTAATACTTGGCATGCATGCACGTGCAGACAATCCTGAGTTATTGCGCGCAAAAGAACTTGGACTAAAAATATATTCCTATCCTGAATACATTTACGAAGCCACAAAAAATAAAACACGCATTGTTATTGGTGGAAGTCATGGTAAAACAACCATTACAGCCATGATATTGCATGTTATGCATTTTCATAAAATAGAAACAGACTTTTTAGTCGGTGCACAGTTAGCAGGTTTTGATACGATGGTGAATTTAACCAACACATCAAAATATGCCGTTATTGAGGGGGATGAATATTTAGCTTCGCCAATAGATCGCCGTCCAAAATTTCATTTATACAAACCTAATATTGCCATTATAAGTGGCATTGCATGGGATCACATAAATGTTTTTCCAACCTTCGAAAATTATGTTGAACAATTCACGAAATTCATAAATTTAATTGAACCTACAGGACACTTGATCTATTGCGCCGAAGATAAAGTACTTTCCACCACCTGCGAAAAAGCTGAAAACAATACTATTACAAAACAGCCCTACTCTGTTCCTAAAAATGAAATTGTAAATGGCATAACTTATTTAATTGTGGACGATAAAACAATTCCATTGCAAATATTTGGCAACCATAATTTAATGAATTTAAATGGCGCAAGAATGATTTGTAATACTATTGGACTAAGTGATGAACAGTTTTATGAAGCGATACAATCGTTTAAAGGCGCGGCTAAACGCCTTGAATTAGTTTATAAGAACAACGATTTTAATTTTTATAAAGATTTTGCGCACTCTCCTTCCAAATTAAAAGCAACAACCGATGCAGTGAAAAAGCAATTTACCAGCCGTTATATTGTTGCCTGTATGGAACTTCATACTTTTAGCAGTTTGAACGAAGAATTTTTAAATGAATACCAGGGTTCCATGGATCTTGCCGATGAAGCTATTGTTTATTTTAACCCGCACACCATTGCGCACAAAAAATTAAAAGAGATAACAAAAGAGCAGGTTCATAAAGCCTTTAACCGCAAAGACCTTAAGGTATTTACCAAAAGCGCGGATGTTATCACTTATCTTAGATCAAAAGGATGGGATAATAAAGTACTTTTAATGATGAGCAGCGGTAATTTTGATGGAGTTGATTTTAATTTGTTAGCTAAAGAGCTTGCTGTGTAAAAAATTCCACTTAAGAATTTCTCCAATTAATTAATTTCCACAAACATATTCTGCATCATAAATTTTATTTAACACTCTTAATTTGCTACTTTTATGGGTCGTGACGAATTATTTCATATTTCTATTTGTTTTTATTTTTGGTAATATCTTTTCCCAAAATTTTTCTATTGGCGGAAGTATAAAAGATGGAACAAATGGCGAAACAATTATTGGTGCCACCATTCTTATTAAGGAGGTTAACAAAGCCACTTCCTCCAACCAATATGGTTTTTTCTCTATTGCCGCGCCTAAAGGTAAATACACTATTGTAATTTCTTATATCGGTTATAAAACAATTATACAGGAAGTTGAACTTAATAAAAACACAACACTGAACGTTTCTTTTACACCGGCCGAAACTAATTTATCTGAAGTAGAAGTTACTACTAAAAGAGGGAATGAAAATGTAAAGAATTCTCAAATGGGCAGCGTTCAGCTTGATATGGCAGAGATCAAAAAAATTCCGGCCTTTATGGGAGAAGTAGATATTTTAAAGACCATACAACTTTTACCCGGTGTAAAAAATGCAGGCGATGGTAATACCGGTTTTTACGTGCGTGGTGGCGGCCCAGACCAGAATTTGATCCTGCTTGATGAAGCACCGATCTACAATGCCTCTCACCTACTCGGTTTCTTTTCGGTTTTTAATGGCGATGCAATTAAAAACGTAAATCTTATTAAAGGCGGAATGCCTGCGCAATATGGCGGGCGTTTATCTTCCGTATTGGATATAAGTATGAAGGATGGTAATAACCAAAATTTTCAGGTAGATGGCGGCATTGGCGTTATTGCATCGCGTTTAACTATACAAGGCCCTATTGTAAAAAACAAAGGTTCTTTTATTATTAGCGGCCGCAGAACTTATATAGACGTGTTAGCTAAACCTCTAATAGAAAAATCTGATTTTAAGGGCACTTCGTATTTTTTTTATGATCTGAATGCTAAGTTCAACTACATCATAAATGATAAGAACCGCTTGTTTTTAAGTGGCTATTATGGTAGGGATAAATTTGTTTTTACAGATGTAGAAGGCGGCTTTAAAACCAAGATCCCTTGGGGCAATGCATCTTCCTGTTTGAGATGGAACCATATTTTTAATCCAAAACTATTTTCCAATATGTCTGCTATATTTACAAATTATAACTTTAGTTTTGGCGCTACACAAGATGATTTTGAAGTGACCATAAGATCCGGTATCACTGATTATAATTTAAAATACGATCTTAATTTTTTTCCCAACTCACGACACAATATAAAAGTAGGTGCCAATTACATCTTTCATGTATTTGTGCCAACAAGTGTAAGCGCTAAACAAGGTGAAACTATATTTGATCTCGGTAAAACAATTAAATTATATGCACATGATGCTGCTGTTTATGTAAGTGATGATTGGGATATTTCACAAAACTTTAGAATAAATGCAGGTTTACGTTTTTGTAATTTTACGCAAATTGGTCCGTTTACACGTTACAAAAAAGATGCTTTTGGAAAGATAAACGATACAGTTAAATATAAAACAAACGAAGTTGTAGCTAATTATAATGGTTTAGAACCAAGATTTTCTGCACGTTACTCATTAACCAAAACTTCGTCGCTAAAAGCGTCGTATACGCGCAATTTTCAATACATCCATCTAGCTTCCATTTCTTCTGTAAGTTTACCAACCGATGTGTGGATGCCCTGCACCGAAGTAATTAAACCCCAACAATCCAATCAATATGCCTTTGGTTTTTTTAAAAATTTAAAGGATAATATGTTTGAGACCAGCGTTGAAGTTTATTATAAAACAATGAGCAATCAAATTGAATACAAAGAAGGTGCGCAACCGTCAGATAATGTATTTGATAACCCTGATAACGCTTTCACGTTTGGAAAAGGCTGGGCGTATGGCGCAGAATTCTTTGTGAAAAAAAATGTAGGAAAATTTACCGGCTGGATAGGCTACACACTTTCATGGACATGGAGACAATTTAAAGAAATTAATTATGGCGAAAAATTTTTAGCGAAATACGATAGAAGACATGATGCCTCTGTGGTATTAACCTACGATGCCAACAAACGTTGGAATTTTGGAATGGTTTGGGTTTATGGCTCAGGTAACAGAGGGACATTACCGAATGGATTTTTCCTATATGAAGGAAGTTTGAGTAATGATTACGGCTTAAGGAATTCATACCAGTTCATTCCTTATCACCGTATGGATCTAAATGTTACCTTTTCTCCCGATAGGACAAAAAAACTTGAAAAAAGAAAACAAACATTAATAACAAAATATAAAGAAGAAGGAAAAGATACGTTAAATATTTTGGTAACAAAAAAATGGGCAAAAAATTTCAGCAACAGTTTTACCTTAAGTGTGTTTAATATATATAACCGCTATAATCCTTATTTTATTTATTTAACAAGAGAAGGTGATTTTACAAAAGGAACTTTGAAAGTTGGAGCAAGACAAGTGTCTCTGTTTCCAATATTACCAAGCTTAACCTGGAATTTTAAATTTTAATGAAACAGTTTATTTACATAGCGCTTTTATTTACTCTTTTTTCCTGTAGAAAAGATGTAAAATTAAAACTGCCTGAATACAAGCAAAAGATTGTAGTTGAGGCAAGCATTGAAACAGGCGGCCCTGCTATTGTTTTATTATCCAACTCTGTGCCTTATTTTGGCGATTTTGATTATTCTACACCTGAAAAAAGTTTTATTAAAGGCGCTTTTGTTACAGTAACGGATGGAATAATAATTGATACTTTAAAAGAGCTTGATCCAAGCACCGGTTACTTATATGTTGGTTTAAAAATAACCGGACAAGAAGGAAAAGTCTATTCTTTAAAAGTTACCGTTGGAGACAAAACATTTGAAACAAGCACTACTATTTTAAAACCGGCAAAATTAGACAGTTTATATTTTAAAGGCGAACGAGATACTTTAGGATTTATATGGCAGACGTTTTCTGAGCCAAAAGGTTCTGGAGATGCCTATCGTTGGTTTGCAAAACGTTTGGGCCGTGATCAGTTTTATGCTGCGCCATACCTTTCAGTTTTTGATGATAAATTTATTGATGGGAAAACATTTGATTTTTCTTATGACCGGGGCCCTCAACCAAATGAAATAAAACAATACAATGATGATCCTGAGAAAGGTTACTACAAACGCGGCGATACCGTTGTTGTAAAATTATGTAAGATCGGGCGAAGAGAATATGATTTCTGGAATACTTATTATCAAAATAAAGCAAGTAATAGTAATCCTTTTAGTGCCCCTGCAAACATTAATAGTATGTTCGATAATAACCAGGATGTATTTGGCGCCTTTGTTGGTTACTCTCCATCATTCGACACAATAATTATTCCGAAAAAATAAAACAACTATGAGCGAAAAAACATTGATAGAGCGTTACATCGAAAACAATTTTTTTGGGAAATTTATTGGTATGGATTTTAAAATTATTTCTGAAGGACTTGTTGAATATTCGTTAGTAATAAAAAAAGAACATTTGTCAACACCCAACGCGGCTCATGGTGGCGTTACCTCCGCTTTAATTGATGGTGCACTAGGCGTAGCCGGATTATCCTGCGTTTATAAAGAAAATAAAGTAGTAAGTACTATTGAGTATAAATTAAATTTTTTGTCTCCCGCCTTATTAGGCGATCACTTAATTGCCAAAGCAAAAGTGGAGCAAAAAGGTAAGCGCATTTTAATTATCACCTGCGATGTGTTTTGCAGTAACCGTGAAAATAAATTACTTGCAAAATCATTAGGCACGTTTAACGCTTATGATGCCAGCCGCGCCGGTTATTAATAAAAAAGCCACTCTAAATTATTAGAATGGCTTTTTCTGTAAATTATTTATTTTGAATAATTATTCGGCTTACTTTATTTTCTTTTCCATTATCAATCTTTAGAAAATAAACACCATTTGGAATTTCCTCTAAATTTATTTTTTTACTGATATCACTTTTACAAAACTCTTCATCCTTGTAAATAACCTGACCCAAACTATTATAAATTAAAACCCCTGTGGTTTTATTTAAATCAACATTACTTAAGTTAATTATAAACTCTCCGTTATTTGGATTTGGATATACTTTTACTGAAGTAATTGCACTATTATTATTTTTTAACCCGGAAATCAGATTGGTATTAATGGTTATTACCATCGAATCGCTACATAATGAATCATACACATGCAAATTAACCTGGTATATTCCTGACGTTGAATATGTATGAGTTATCGTTGGCCCCGAACCAACATTTGAATCACCAAAGTACCAGTAATAATTGGCAAAAGGACCTACACCGGTAGTATTACTTGCAAAATGAACTACACCATTTGGTGAAACGGTGTAATTAAAATTAGCATTGAGGTTACAGCTTAAATTATTTATAGTAATATATTTTGTAATTGAATCGGTACATAAAGAATCTGATAAATATAATGTAACGGGATAGGTTCCGTTATTTGAATAGCTGTGAGTAGTTGTTTGCCCGAATGAAGAGCCCTGATAAAAGAACCATTGATGATTTGTTGTAACTGCAGTACCTGTTGATGTACTTGCAAAATTTACCACACCATTGGCACCAACAGTATAATTAAAACCAGCGTTTAAATTGCATATTGACTTTGCATTTCCGAAGAAAAAGAATAAGCATACCAACATTAAAAATGCCTTAAAGTTTGGTTTAGCCTGTAGTTTTAAAATTGTTGTGATTTTTTTCATTTTAAATTTTTTATTAAGAGTGTATAAATTTTGATCTCTATAACACCATTACATAAAGAATCTAAAAATGGTTGGGCAGCATTTTTATTTTAAAAACATCAGAGATTAACTTACTGATAATAAACTATTTAAAATTGAAAATAAATTTCCAGTAAAAAGTAATTGTAGAAAGCATCAATACTTCTCTAATTTTTCCTGGAAAGTAAGGTCGCGATTTGCTGCGTGAATTTTTATATTTAAAATTAATTCATCGCAACCATTTTTTAATATTTCTATTTGAATTTGTTGAATCAGTTTATAAACTGCATCAGGTTCTCCTTCAACAACAGTTTCAAAAGGGCACACTTTATAATTTAAACCACTTTTATTAATGAGGTCAATAGCTTTATCAACAACAGAGTACCTGTCTTCATTTGTCTTTAACGGTAATAATTGTATGGCAGCGTTAATTTTCATGTTAATTTAAATTTAACTGAGATAATTTTAATGACATGGAGTTGGTAAGCGCAGTTAAAGGTTTTTCGGCCATTGCTTTAATAAATGGATTCAGATCTCCCATCAATTCTATTTTACATTGTCCTTTTTGCAATGAATCGCCAATAAAAAAAACCTTTAAACTAAAATTAAATTTCGCTAAACCCTGGCTCGAAAATAAAATAAACTCATGTGGCTTTGCTTCTACTTTTTTAATGGTCATTGGTGTAATGCCTTTAATATTAAAAGAGCATTCGGTGTCTGTAAATTTAAAATCCTCTACTTTATCTTCCGGCAAAATAGATCCGAAATTTTTAAAGTCACTTAAAAAATCGAATAAACTTTTTAAAGTAGATTGTGTTGAATTAGTTTCGCTAATAATGGTAAAAGCCGACACGGAAATTTTATTTAACTAAAGTTTGCGCCCAGCCCGAAGGATTTGAGCGCCATTGTTTAAGGCTTGCCATATCCTTATCGGTAATATACTCTTTAGTTAAAGCAGTATTAATTAAAGTATTGTAATCCGTTAAGGTTTTTAAATTACATTTTGCTTTTTTAAAACTTTGTTCCGCTTCATCAAAACCATAAGTAAAAATGGAAGCCATTCCTTTTACAGTACATCCTTTTTCACGTAGAGCTTCAACGGCTTTTAAGCTGCTGCCTCCGGTGCTAATAAGATCTTCAATAACAACCACATTTTGTCCACTTTCTACATCGCCTTCTATCAAATTAGTTAAGCCGTGTTTTTTTGCTTCACTTCTAACGTATACAAAAGGCAAGCCCATTTCTTGAGCAATTAAGGCGCCCATGGCAATGCCTCCTGTTGCAACGCCGGCAATTACATCAGGTTTTGCAAAGTGTTTATTGATAGTATCAACAAATGTTTGACGAATAAATGTGCGGATCTGTGGGTATGAAAGCGTTTTTCGGTTATCACAATAAATAGGCGATTTAATTCCACTCGCCCAGGTAAATGGTTTTTCAGGTTGAAGCTTTACAGCTTTTATTTGTAATAAAAATTCAGCAACTTTATACGCTGGGTTATCAAACGAAGTCATTCGGCAAATTTAGATTTTGTTTTATAGTTTAACGCACTTTTTTATGAACAAAAAAATATATTATAATAATAAATTTATTGTATTTGATAAAACTCAAACTCAATCTTCGCAAAATCAAACAATTAAGATTTACGAAAAAGAAAATCAACAAACGTTAAAAGTTATTATCGATGATTTTTTAGATAAAATAGATTTAAATTCTATTATGATTTTAAATTATGATATTGAACAGGTTATCAATTATTTTAAAGACTCTTCCTTTTATATCGAAGCCGCGGGTGGTTTTATAGAAAAAGATCAACAGTATTTATTTATCCACCGATTAGGGAAATGGGACCTACCAAAAGGAAAATTAGAGCTAAGTGAAAAAATAGAGGATGCAGCAATAAGAGAATGTGAAGAAGAGTGCGCTGTAAAAAATTTAAGTATTACTAAACAACTCTCGTCAACTTATCATATTTATTCTTACAAAACCGGTTTTGCGTTAAAACAAACTTATTGGTTTTACATGAGCACCAAACACGATCAAAAACTGGTACCTCAAACCGAAGAAAATATAGATGCAGCTATTTGGTTTTCTGAAAAAGAAGCCAAAAATATTGCTTATAACGACACGTATTTAACAATTAAAGACGTCATTTTAGAGGCCTTAGGCCCTATAAACACTGAAAAATAAATAATTTAACAAATATTTGGAGATTTAGTTATTTTAATTACCTTTATAATACAAATTCCAAGATTAAATTATTATGAACATTTTTGTTAGCAACATTAGCTTTAAAGTTAGAGAACAATCTCTAAGCGAATTATTTTCGCAATATGGCGAAGTAGCCAGTGTAAGAATTATCAAGGATAAAGAAACCCGCCGCAGCAAAGGTTATGGTTTTGTTGAAATGCCAAATGATAATGAAGCCAATGCAGCAATTGCCGCATTAAATGGAACAAATCATCAGGATCGCGACATCGTGGTGGCTGAAGCCAAAGGCAAAAGAGAAACTGATAGTCAGCCAACTAACTCTGCAGAGTAATCCTTTTTTATACTATCCCATTAAAACAAAACCCGAGACGCAACAGTTTCGGGTTTTTTATTGATATCTCGTCAATATCTTTATTTCATCAAATCCATCTCTGTATTATCTTTGCTCGAATTTTAAATTTTCTCTCTTTTATGCCTAAAGATACATCCATAAAATCTGTACTTATTATCGGTTCGGGCCCAATAGTTATTGGCCAGGCATGCGAGTTTGATTATTCAGGCTCACAATCTGCAAAAAGCCTTCGCGAAGAAGGGATCGAGGTGACACTGATCAACTCTAATCCCGCAACTATTATGACCGATAAGGTTACTGCAGATAATATTTATTTATTACCCTTGGAAGTAAAATCGATCATTAAAATTCTAGAAGCGCATAAGATCGATGCGGTATTGCCAACAATGGGTGGGCAAACCGCTTTAAACCTGGCATTAAAATGTGAAGATCTAGGTATCTGGAAAAAATATAATGTGCGAATGATCGGTGTTGATATTGACGCGATCAAAGTTACTGAAGACCGCGACCTATTCCGTATCCGCATGAATGAAATTGGTGTAGCAATGGCACCAAGTAAAATTGCAAAATCATTTTTAGAAGGAAAGAACGTTGCTCAGGAATTTGGTTTTCCATTGGTTATTCGTCCCTCATTTACCCTTGGCGGTAGCGGGGGCTCTGTAGTTTATGAAAAAGAAAATTTTGATGCTTTATTGAACCGAGGTTTGCAAACATCACCAATACATGAAGTATTAATTGATAAAGCCGTTCTGGGCTGGAAAGAATTTGAGTTAGAACTATTACGCGATCAAAGTGATAATGTGGCCATTATTTGTTCGATAGAAAATTTTGATCCAATGGGTGTGCATACCGGCGATAGTATTACCGTTGCACCGGCAATGACCTTAAGCGATAGCACCTATCAGCGCATGCGCACCATGGCCATTAAAATGATGCGTAGCATTGGAAATTTTGCCGGTGGTTGCAATGTGCAGTTTGCAGTAAGTAATGATGATAAAGAAGATATTATTGCTATTGAAATTAACCCACGTGTATCGCGCTCATCAGCATTAGCAAGTAAGGCCACAGGCTATCCTATTGCCCGTATTGCAAGTAAACTGGCTATTGGTTACCGTTTGGATGAATTAATTAATCAAATTACAAAATCAACTTCGGCGTACTTTGAACCAACTTTAGATTACGTTATTGTAAAAATTCCACGTTGGAACTTTGATAAATTTAAAGGTTGTAACCGTGAATTAGGTTTCCAAATGAAATCGGTTGGCGAGGTAATGGGCATTGGGCGCAGTTTTCAGGAGGCATTACAAAAAGCATGTCAGAGTTTAGAAATTAAAAGAAATGGCTTAGGTGCAGACGGAAGAGAAATTACTAACCAGCAGGAATTATTAAATGCATTAGAGCGTCCAAGCTGGAACCGTTTATTTATGATCTATGATGCTATGAAAATTGGTATCTCAACAAAGACCATTCAAAAATTAACCAGGATCGATATGTGGTTCTTAGGCCAGATCGAAGAAATGATCGCCCTTGAGAACGAGATCTCTAAATTTAATATCAGCAACTTATCAAAAGATCTTTTATACGAAGCAAAACAAAAAGGTTATGCCGACAGGCAAATTGCGCACCTCTTAAAATGTTTAGAAAGCGAAGTTTTTACTAAACGCGATAGCTTAGGAATAAAACGTGTATTTAAATTGGTTGATACCTGCGCCGCAGAGTTTGAAGCCAAAACACCTTACTACTACTCTACATTTGAAGATGAGAACGAAAGTGTAAGCTCAAACAAAAAGAAAGTAGTGATCCTGGGAAGTGGCCCAAACCGTATTGGACAAGGTATTGAATTTGATTATAGTTGCGTGCATGGTGTTTTGGCTGCAAAAGAAATGGGTTACGAAACAATTATGATAAACTGCAACCCCGAAACCGTTAGTACAGATTTTAGCACTGCCGATAAGTTATATTTTGAGCCGGTTTTCTGGGAACATATTTATGACATTATCTTACACGAAAAACCCGAGGGCGTTATTGTGCAATTGGGTGGACAAACCGCTTTAAAACTAGCCGAAAAACTGGATCGTTACGGCATTAAGATCATCGGCACAGATTTTAAATCACTTGACCTTGCGGAAGACCGGGGAAGTTTTTCAAATCTTTTAAGAGACAATGATATTCCTTATCCACAATTTGGAGTTATTAAAGATGCTGAAGAAGGTATCGAATTATCAAAAGAGTTGGGCTTTCCACTATTAGTGCGTCCCAGCTACGTGTTAGGCGGACAAAGCATGAAGATCGTGATAAACGAAGAAGAATTAGAACAGCACGTAGTTAAATTACTGAACGATCTTCCTGATAATAAAGTTTTGCTCGATCACTTTTTAGAAGGTGCTATTGAAGCGGAATCGGATTCTATTTGCGATGGAGAAGATGTTTACATTATTGGCATCATGGAACACATAGAACCGGCAGGGATTCATAGCGGAGACAGTTATGCTGTGCTTCCACCGTTTGATCTTAGTCCAAACGTTATTAAACAAATTGAAGATCATACCCGTAAAATTGCACTGGCTTTAAAAACTGTTGGTTTATTAAATATTCAATTCGCTATTAAAGACGAAGTAGTTTATATCATAGAAGCTAATCCACGTGCCAGTCGCACTGTTCCTTTTATTGCAAAGGCGTACCGTGAACCGTATGTTAATTATGCAACCAAAGTAATGTTAGGGGCAAAATTAAAGGACTTTAAATTTACACCTTACCAAAAAGGTTATGCGATTAAAGTGCCTGTGTTTAGCTACGAAAAGTTTCCTGAGATCCAAAAAGAGCTTGGGCCAGAGATGAAGAGCACCGGGGAAGCTATTTATTTTATTGATGATCTATATGATGAATATTTTCAAAACATTTATAGTGAAAGAAATTTGTATCTTAGTAAATAATAAATTAACCTATTAACCATGAAAAATTCAATTTTAAAAATCGGCGGCTTATTTTTAATTATAGCTGCTATTGCTGTCTTTTGGGCAGGTACAACAACTAAAAAACAACCTCTACCAAGCATTTATGATTTTAAACTTAAAACCATTGATGGCGAAGAAATAACATTGGCTAAATTTAAAGGTAAAAAAATGTTATTAATAAATACAGCAAGTGAATGTGGTTTTACACCACAATATAAAAATCTTCAGGCTTTACATGAGCAGTATGGAAGTAAAGTAGTGTTAGTCGGCTTCCCGGCAAATAATTTTGGTAAACAAGAACCAGGAAGTAACAAGGATATAAAAAGTTTTTGCACAAAAAATTACGGTGTAACTTTTCAGATGATGGATAAAATTAGTGTTGCCGGTGCAGATGCCGCTCCTTTATATAAATGGTTATGTAATAAAGCTGCAAATGGTGTAACTGAAAGCGCTCCAAATTGGAATTTTTGTAAATACTTAATTGATGAAAAAGGTACTATCATTAAATTCTTCCCAAGTAAAGTTGATCCTTTAAGCACAGATATCACTTCTTTACTATAAATAAAAAATTATTTTAAGATAAAAGCGAAGCTGCCTGGCAAACATAAAGCCCGGCAGTTTCTGTTCTTAGCCGATTGGTGCCAAAACTAACAGCTTTAAATTTATTCTTTAAAGCAAGGCTAACTTCTTCTTTGGTGAAATCACCTTCAGGGCCAATTAAAATTAAACTGCTTTTATTTTTAAACTCTATTTGCTTTATATTTTCTTTTTCGGAATCAAAACAATGCGCAATTAAATTCTGATCTGCTTTAACAGAATTAATTATTTCTTTAAATGGCATTAACTCATTTATTTTTGGCAAGTAAGCCTGTAAGCTCTGTTTTACAGCACTTTCAACGATCTTAAGGGTCCTATCTTGTTTAAGCGTTGTTCTTTCTGAATTTTGACAAATAATAAAACTAATTTCATCAATTCCCATCTCTACTGCCTTTTCTATCATCCACTCTATTCTGTCAATTTGTTTTGTTGGTGCAATGGCTAAATGCAAATAATAATTCCTTTTGGGTTGTAGTAAAGGGCCAGAAGTTATTTTAGCGATACATTTTTTATCGGTAACCAATTCTAAAATAGCTTCATAAAAATTACCTATCCCATCAATTAATTGAATTGGATCTCCGGCTTTTTTGCGTAAAACTTTTGTACAATGCCAACTTTCTTCACTTGTAAGTGTTCCTTTACCTGCATCTACCACTGCAATAAAAATATTCATTCTGTAAAAATACGTAATTTAGTATTAAATGAATTACCTGGCACACGCATTTTTATCAAACAATAATACCAATTTATTGATCGGTAATTTTATTGCAGATCATTTACGGGGAAACAATTTTAGTAATTATTCACCTGAAATAATTGAAGGCATTTATTTGCATCGTAAGATCGATACTTTTACAGATTCACATGAACGGTTCAAATCTAGCAAACGTTTATTTTATAAGGATTTTGAACGTTACAGTGGTATTTTAATTGATATTTATTTTGATCATTTATTAGCTAAAAATTTCAGTAATTATTCAACTATTCATTTAAAGGAATTTTGTGATAACGTTTATACTATTTATTCTGAAAGTGAGCAGCTTTTACCCAAGAGCAGTTCGAATTTTTTAGATTATGTTATAAAAAATAATATTTACTATGAATATTCTTCAATAGCAGGAATTGAAAAAGTATTATTTCATTTATCGCATAGAATAAAACACAATGTAATGCTAAACGATTCCATTGCTATTTTTAAACTCCACGAAAAAGAATTGGAAGACAATTTTAAACTATTCTTTAATGATGCGGTAAAAGAGTTTATGAAAGGTTAACTTTATTCAAATAGTTTTAATTTTATTTTAAGCGCTGTAATTTCATCTTGTAAGGTATCCACTTTCTTTAATAAATGTGAAATAGCTTCAATGCCAGCGAGGTTAATTTCCAGCTCATAATGCAGGCGAACCATTTTTTCAAGTTCTTTTATTTTCTCTTTTTCAACATAATCAACATCTTGAAAAACAGTAATAGATATAAGACCCGATTCGTTTAAGGAATTAATAAAAGCAAGATCTATTTCATAGACCTCACAAAATTGTTTTGCCGGTATAAAATTTTCAATTTCCATTGTTCCTGATCTTTGCTAGTTCTTTAAATAATTCTTTTTCTTTATCGCTTAAATTAGTTGGGATTTTTATTTTGTAGGTTACAAATAAATCGCCAAATTCTCCTTCTTTTTTATAAATCGGAAAACCTTTTCCTTTTAATTTTACTTTTGTACCATTCTGCGTTTCAGGTTTAACAAGCAATTTGACCTTGCTGTTAAAAGTATCAATAGTTATATCACCACCCAACACGGCTGTATAAATATCCAATTCAAAATCCGTATAAAAATCTTTTCCTTCTCTTTTAAACTGAGTATTGTTAGAAATAGTAAAAGTTATATAAAGATCGCCATTTGGTCCGCCATTCACACCTTCGCCGCCATGTCCCGAAATTTTTATTATTTGTCCATTTTCAACACCGGCAGGAATGGTTAAGCGAATACTTTTACCGTTTACAGTTATTGTTTGTTTGTGAGTGGTATAAACGTCTTTAAGGTTAAGATGTAATTCCGCATTATAATCCTGCCCGCTATAACCACCGGTCTTTCTTTTTCCTTGCGAGCCAAACATAGATCCGAAAAAATCTGAAAAATCACTCTCCGAAAAATTTCCACCTCCTGATTGTTGCCCTGAAAATCCTCCTGTACCCTGATATTGCTGACCTCCGGCTTTTTCAAATTCATCGGCATGTTTCCAATCTTTACCATGCTGATCGTACTTTTTTCTTTTCTCAGGATCACTTAAAACTTCATTAGCTTCGTTAATTTGCTGAAATTGTCTTTTAGCATTAATGTCATTTGGATTAAGGTCAGGATGGTATTTGCGCGCCAGTTTACGATAAGCTTTTTTTTGTCTCAGCTTCTGTGGCGGTTTTATTAAGCTCCAGTACTTTATAATAATCTATAAATTCCATTTAGTTTTAGTTTAATGCGCAAAACACACTACTATAACAACTGTTTTAGCACAATTGTTTTACAAAATAAAACTAAATACTTTAAACCTTAAAATATATGATAGAAGTCACTTGGGCCTATGAAAAAGATCACTCAACAAAAACAAGTTTAACTGTTTTAGAGTAGTTTGATTGATCACTAATTTTTACAAAATAAGTTCCATTTGCTAAACCTGTTTTATCCATTTGAAATGTGTTTTTACCCTGAACAGCTTTTTCATTAGATATTGTTGAAACATATTCCCCAAGAATGGTATACAATTCTATTTTTATTTGTTGCGCATCTTGTGAATGGAAAATTATTTCAAACGATGATGAAGCAGGGTTAGGAAAAACAGAAAGATCATTTATATTTTCTAAAGTTTTTTTAAGTTCTGTTACGGTAGTAAAGGGTGGCAATACAGAAGTGCATGGGCCGCCGTAAGCACCCATATCGTTATTCAATAATGCTAAAGAAGGGAATAAAGCGTTCCCAAGATTAGCCGGATCTTGTATATCATTATAAACTATTGCCGGATCCCCTGCGTCTATGCATGGCGAGCCATTTGCCAGGTAATAATTATTAGCGCTAAACATTGGGTTTTGATTAATATTCCCTGTACCGGCATAACCACCCTGGATATTACAATAAGTAACCGCAGGTGCAATAGTAATAGATTTTACTTGCACCGCCGGCAAATTTCCATAAATAATATTGTTATGAATTAAAACATTGTTGCAACCCCACACCAAAATACTACCTGTACCGGTTGTTAATGATGAGTAATTATTTACGATCGTATTATTTTCTATTATAATTGGTGTAGTGCTTAAATTATTCACAGCCCACACACCAGAACCGCCGTTATAACTATTGCCACCGGTGTTTGAAGCAATAACATTATTAGTAAGCTTTACGCCTGTATAATTTAAGACAACGCCGGGGCCATATCCTGCCTGGTTAAATATAATGGCATTACTGCAAATGGTTGGATTTCCATCACCAATACGAATACCTCCGCCGCCAACACCGCTTACTCCGGTTGTATTAGTAACAAGATTATTAATAATTAAGTTATGTTTAATAGTTGGCGAACACAGTTCAACAATAATGCCGCCACCTTCGCGATAAGTACCGGCACCATGAATATCTAACCACTTGGTGCCTTTACCGCCGGTTAAAGTAAAACCTTGCAAAATGGCCGCAGAAGTTTCGTTATGATTAAAAATAACGCAACTGGCTGTATCTGCAAATGCCGGAGTACTTCCGTTAATTATTGTTGAACCAATGAATGACGTATTTTGCGCAAGATAATATTGACTGGTAACTACAATGTTCTTACCTCTGAAATTAATATTCTCAAAATAAGTGCCGGGTGCAACAACAACCGTATCGCCATTTACAGAGGCATTAATGGCTGATTGAATGGTTGCATAGTTTGCCGGTACATTAAGAATCGTTGAGAAAAGACTATTACTTATAAATAAAGCGCTTAGTAAAATTAAGTTGTAGATATTTTTCATGTCTAAAGTTTTAGTCTGTCAAACTTAAACAATGAAATTAAAATAATGTTTGCCAATTATTAATTGAAACGTACCAGATATAAAGATATAGAATGGGTAGAAAGATGCCGTTAATACAAAAATAAAAGCAATTAAGAGGTAAATGAATGCATTACGTAAATTAAAACCGGTAAAAAATATAAACGAACTATTTTAGTGTTGCAGCGGCCTTTTTTTTATCATCCCGCCTTTTGTGTCTTTTACGCTACTCTTAACTACAAAAGCGTTTTGGTCAATTTTTTCTATCTCGGTATTTAATTTGTTTAATTCTAAGCGGGTAATTACAGTGTAGATAATATCAATGTTCATAGCATCTCCTGATTTTCCAAAGCCGCGCTTTCCATTGTAAACGGTTACGCCTCTTCCCATACTGTTAATGATCATGGCTCTTATTTGTTCGCTATGAGAAGAAATAATTGTAACCCCGGTATATTCTTCAATTCCTTCAATAATAAAATCAAGAGTTTTAGAAGCCGCTAAATAAGTTATCATAGAATACAAAGCAATTTCCATTGAAAGTAAATATGCAGCGGCAGAAAATATAACGATATTGATAATGATGATCACATCGCCGATAGTAGTTCCAAACTTGCGACTTAAAAAAATGGCCAATACTTCTGTTCCATCAATAACCGCTCCACCCCTTACAGACAAGCCAATTCCAGCACCAAGAAAAAACCCGCCAAACACAGCAACCAACAAAGGATCTTTTGTAATATCCGGAAAACTAACTGTAGCAACACATAAAGCCAGTCCTGAAATGGCTAAAGCTGTTTTTATAGCAAAGGCTTTACCTATAATTTTATAACCAAGAATAATAAAAGGGATATTTATACAGATGATTAACAAGTAAAGTGGAATTGTTGTAAGTGCAGATACCAATAAAGAAATTCCTGTAGCACCACCATCAATAAAGTGATTGGTTAAAAGAAATCCTTTAAATCCAAAAGCAGCAGAAAAGATCCCAATAGTTATTAATGCACAATCTTTTAATAGACCAAACGACATGATCTTAAACTCGCGTAAACCTTTCGCTAACTGGTAATCCGTATACCTATTATCAGATCCATTGGTTTTTTTACGGCTTAGGGTTGTTTTGGTGATTACTTGGGTCCAGATCGGATTCATAAATTTTTATGTTGGATTTTTGCCAACATCTTAAATATACATTTTTATTCTGAAAAATAAAATTGCCTTATGGTTCTATCTTCCCTGTTGGTTCTTCGGGTGTTTTTGCTTTTTCATCTTTTGCAGTGCTGCGTTTATAAATGGTAACGCACAACATTAAAATAGCCGCAAAAGCAATTAAACCTAAAATGCCCCATAATAAGCCGGAGGTAGATTTTACAACTACTAAAAAAACAATGGCCACTAAAAAAACAGTTGCCAACTCATTAAACAAACGTAACCTGAACGAACTAAGTTTAAAAACACCTTGTTTTTGTGAGTTAAGTATACGCTGGCACTCTAAATGATACAAAGTTAAAAACCCAACCATGATCAGTTTTAACCACATCCAGGGTTGCGAAAAATAGTAGCTCATGTTTGTAAATATTAGCCACCAACCAAAAATATAGGTTCCTATCATTGATGGCCAACCAATAATATACCATAATTTTTTTTGCATTAACAACAGTTGTTGTGTAAGAATTGGTTTAGCTACTTCATCCTTACTTTGCGCATCAGTACAATAGATAAATAACCGAACCATGTAAAACAGGGCTGCAAACCAACAAATTACAAAAATTATGTGTAGGGCTTTTATATATGAGATATCCATACTGCAAAAATAAAGTATTATGAGTAATTTTACACCAGTTTATATTTATTAATTACCACCAAACCAATATTATGAAATTAAAAACGCCGTCACAATCTGTAACGATAAACACAGAAGTTGTTTTACCTAACGATACCAACCACGTTGGAAATTTGTTTGGTGGTAAATTAATGCAATGGGTGGATATTACCGCTGCTATTGCGGCTCAGCGTCATTGTGGCCGTGTGGTTGTAACGGCGGCCATTAACCAGGTATCGTTTGATAAGCCAATTAAACAAAACAGTATTGTAACACTGGAAGCAAAAGTTAGTCGTGCATTTACAAGCAGTATGGAGATATTTGTGGATGTATTTGTTGAAAACCCAGTAACAGGAGAAAAAACAAAGTGTAATGAAGCTATTTTAACTTTTGTTGCTATTGATCAGAATGGTTCTCCTCTGCCCGTTCCCGGTCTTGAACCGGAAACAGATCTTGAGAAAAAACGTTTTGATAGTGCTTTAAGAAGAAGACAGCTTTCATTAATTATTGCAGGGCGCTTAAAGCCGGATGAGGCCACAGAATTAAAAGCTTTATTTATGAAAGATTAATTAATGTTTCAATTCTCTTTGTTTTATCTCGGGTGATCTCTTTTGCAAATGTAATTCCTGTCGCGACTTTGGACGTTTATCATATTGCCAGTTAAATCCTTTTATTTTAGTTGTTTCGGGATCTACATCTTTTATTGGCGTTATAACTCCATCTACTTCAGGTTTTAAAGTTACCCGATCAATATCCTCATTTTTAAACCACATATTTATTTCAGTACATTTTGTTTTATTTAAACCCGCCATAGCGTTTTTATTTTTTACGTAATATACTGCTTCTGCATTTCCCAATATAATTACTTTCCTGATCGTATCTCGCCTTATCAATCCTTCGATGCTTCGACCTGACAGCTGGTTGTATTTATCCTGCGCAACGGTGTCTGCTTGTTGAATAAGAAAGGCATTACTCTCCAGCTTAAATCCGTTAACCGTATTTTTACCAAGGTAAATTTTTATCAATTTTGCGGTTGCCTGCGACCGATTACTCCACAAAATAGGGTTTTTAAATAATTGTAATAAAGAATCCTTCGTATTCATAGAAGCCGAATCAGCTCTTGCTTGCAAATCGTTTTTAAATATTTTTACGTGGTGGTAGGCATTTAAAAAATTATCAACCGAATCCAGATCGCGGTGATATAAAGTATCTGCTGCGATAAACAAAGTATCCTTATCTACAATACGAGCGTAAATAGGGTTAATAGTAACCAAAGCTTCTGATCTTTTTTCTTTAAACTCTGCATAGCCACCAAAAATGATGGATTTTTGCGACGTATCTATCAAACGTACATTTCTAAAAGCTCTGCCAACTTTTGTATTTCTGTCAAAAAATAAACTATCGCCGGTTAATTTTTGTTGCGAGGTAACCAACAAAGCATTCACACTAAATTGGCCTAATTCTTTATTCGTATCGTAATAACCGTTCTCGCAATAAATGTAATCAGTTTTGCTAATAATAATACTTGGCCCTAAAAAAAAGCAGGTCTTTGTAATTGTATTATAACGCAACGTATCTGATTTCATTTTATAATCGGGGTTTGTAAGCACTACATCGTAATGAAAAGCAAGATCTTTTGTTGCTGAATAATAGTGGCCAATGGTGCTTGTTAAAGTATTTTCTTTATTTACAATAGTGCCGCCATCATAATAATTGGCAATAGAGTTTCCTACATCAAAGGTTAAATGATTTGTGGTAAGCGTCATATCCTTTTCAACACATTTTACGTTGTTCTCTAGTGCCGCTAATTTAGTTTTTCCATCATAAAATAATTTATCGCCTGTAACAGTTATGCTATCTCCCTTAGTAATTACAATATGCCCGGTGGCCTGCATTTTACTTTCGCCATCATAGATCAAAGCCGAATCACAATTTAAAATGGCGCCATCGTGTTCGCAAATTACATTACCTGTTAATACCTTAGCATTACTTTTATTTTGATCGAAGGAAAGACTATTGGCGTGTTTAATATTGATTGTTTTTGAAACCGGGGCTTGTGTTGGAGTAACAACAGCGGCCTGTTTTGGCGAATCTTTGCTTCCTTTTTTAGTTTGAGCTAAAAAAGAAAGTGATAATAGAAAAAATAAAAATATATAAACCGCTTTAATCAATATTTCGTTTTGTTGGTTGCCAGATACTTGTTTCAACTCCTTTTACAAACATAAAGAAGCCTTTTAGCAGCGCAAGATTCATTAAATAAAAGTGGCTAATAAATTTAAATAAAGAAACTTTAAAAGGAGAAACGCTGTCAAGTAAAGGAAATAGTAATAAAAGAGCCTGTAAAAGAAATAAAATTAAAAAGAAATTAGAATGCATAGAAAGGATGGCGGCGCTTAGTAAACATAAGATCAAAAAGAAAGGTGTTAACCATCGCAATACTTTATGCGACCAAAAAGCAAAGGCACTACCTTTCCAAAAAGGCAATAACAATTTTTTGTATCGAAAAAGATTTTGAAAGTTGCCAATAGAGATCCTTACTTTACGCTTAAACTCTTCTCTGGCTTGTGTTGGTACATCTTCATAACAAATAGCTTCCGTATCAAAAACAACTTTTTTTCCTTTTTCAATTACGTTCATGGTAATGTAAAAATCATCCATAAAAAAATTCTTTGGCACAGGTGCATAAAACTCTTTTCTTATGGCATAACAGCCACCTTCAGCGCCCATTACAATATTCCAGCGTTTATACTCAGCGTATTTAATTTTATTTTCAAAAACGATGTAAGATTTTTCCTGTCTGGCAATTCCCTGGTCGGAGTTTGAAACTTTAATAATATTGGCACAAACCTGTGCAAATTTTGTATCCTTAAAATGGCGCACAAGATTAAAAATCGTATCTTCTTTAAAAATAACATTGGCATCCGTCAAAATAAAGATCTCTTCAGTAGCCATTTCAGAAAGAGCATTAATAATGTTAGCCTTACCGGTTCTGCCACCAAATTTTACCAATTGCAAATTAGAATATGCTTTTGCTAACTCGTTAATTATCTCTTCTGTTCTATCATTTGAAGCATCGGAACCCACATACACTTTTATTTTCGCTAACGGATAAGTGGTTTTAAGTACCGAGTTTATTTTTTCGCCTATTATTTTTTCTTCATTATAAGCAGCAATTAAAATTCCCACAGTTGGCAGATCGTCGTTGTTCAAATAAATAGGATCGCTGCTTTTGCCTTTAGACGTAAAAAACAAGATCCATAGAGGATAGAGCAAATACGTTTGAAGTATTAAAAACACCGAGGTAAAAAAAAATATAATTAAAAAACTATGCATTTAATAATTTATTATAGAACTGCACCAACTTTGATACTACATTTTTATTATCAAACTCTTTATAAGCAAAAGCGGATGCATTTTTTTCGAGTTCAGTGCATTTGCCCGGATCGTTTAACAGGTTAGTAACTGCTGTAATAAATTCCGCAGAACTATCCGCAATTATTAGATCCTTCTTTGGATCACAATAAATACCTTCGGCGCCAATAGATGTGCTTACAATTGGTTTACCGTATGCCATGCCTTCAATTATTTTTATGCGTAAGCCGCTACCCGAAAGTAAAGGCACCACCATAATTTGGTGTTGCTCAAAAAATGTTTTTCCATCTTTTACATTTTCAAGCACTAAAACATTTGGCAAGTTTAATTGCAAAAAACTTTGCGGCATTCCCCTGCCCGCAATTACAAATTTCGCATCGGGCACAGCTTTACTGATTTTTTGCCAACAATTATCCAAAAACCATCTTACCGCTTCCTGGTTTGGCATCCAATCCATTGAACCAAAATAAAAAACAGTTTTCGGCTTTAGAAGTACATTTTGTTTTGTTTGGTAATGCGCTACATTCACACCGGTTATACATGTGTACATGGCTTTATTAAAACCCATGTCGCTAAAAATCTGCTTGTCGGTATCCGTAATTGGCACGATAGCATCTACCTTGCTCACAACCTCTGTTTCAAATTTTTTCAGACGTTTATTTTGAAGCGATAGATAAGCATTCACTATGTTTCTTTTGCTATTCTTTAAATGTCTTTCCCAAATTTTATTTTCAATGTTATGTGCGCGTAGAATAATCTTTGCCTTGCTGTGTTTTTTAATGGTTGGAATATAAACAGCCATAAAGAGACCTTCTAACTGAACAATATCAAAGGTATTTTTAGTTAAAACTTCTATTAATTTATTTTCAAAGTCTTTAAAATAAAAACGTGAAACAAAATAAGAATTGGTTGAAAATAAATTTAAAAATGCACCAACTACTCCTGTATCTGTATTTTGATAAACGGAAGTGTAATTTGAGTTGGCCTTAAAATCAGCAGGAACCTCTTTATCATCCTTAAAATGTTTTTTTGTATTTATAGTTAATAAATGAAGTTTAATACCATTGTCAATTAATCCTTGGGCCATATTGTATATAGCAATACTACTACCGTCGTTAGCAGGATAAGGGGCTTTATTGCATATTTGAAGAACCTTAAGCAATTTTTTTTCTTTTAAATAATTTCTCTATCCACAAATAATAAATAGTAACATCAAAAATAGCAGAATCTTTCGCAGCCTTGTAAGTTAAAAAAATACTTATTGGTAAAAAAATAACCAATGGAGTCCACATGGCCTGCCATACTGGAATAGTGCCTTCAAAAGCAAGACTTGTGTATGCCTCTGTTAAAATAAAATAAGCTAAAAAGAAAAATACGGCCACAACAACCGGCAATCCAAGTCCGCCCTTTTTTATAATAGCGCCTAATGGCGCGCCCACAAAAAACAAAATAATACAGGCAAAACAAACCACGATCTTCTTATGCCACTCTACATTTAATGCATCGATGGTGGCAATTTCTCCTTTGTAATTTTGTGCGGCCGAATCTATATAGCTTGAACCTGAACGAACAATGTTCAAAGCATTTTCAAGGCTTCTGAAATGATCTTGTGGTTTTAAACTATCGTAAAACTGTTTAATTGAAACCAGTTTTTTATTATGGTTTGTAGTAATAAAAGTGGATGTACGGCCATAGAAAAAAATACCGGATTGTCGTTCTAATTCATGTAGACGCTTACTCAATAATCGTTTTGTTGAATCGGCTACAGAATCAATTTGCCAGATATTCATCATTTCTTCGTAGCCTTTAAACTGGTTCTCGTCTGTACGTTTTAGCTTAAAATCAACCAACTCGATATTTACCTGCAATTGCTTAAAATTTAATTGCGCCAAAGGTTTTTTATGTGGCGATGAACCCGCCTGATTCAATACTTCCTCGTATCTATTTCCATCCCGCAAGATCAATACCAATGCACTGGTATCGGCTGTGGTTGTCAATTTCCCTGTTTTCGCATACATCTGCACATTGTTGCCTTGGTGCGCGCTATGATCATAAATATAAATATCCTTTAACGTATCTTTATTGGTGGATTTCTTTCCTACCCTTAAAGTGTAATTATCAATTTTATTATAAAAAACACCTTCTTTGATATTAACGGTTGGTTTTTTTTGCCGAATGTCATACAAAAGCGATTGAAACTTTAAGTGTACAACCGGCAAAATAAAATTATTGAACAAAAAGGTCATTCCGGCCAATAGAACTATAAATATAAATACAGGCTTAATGATCTTAAAAAGCGATAAACCTGATGATTTCATAGCTGCCAGCTCATAATTCTCTGCTAAATTTCCAAAGGCCATAATAGAACCTAACAAAACAGCCAATGGGATACATTGAGGAATGATAGCAATCCAGGCATAGGTAAACAATTTAATAAGATCAAAAGTGTTTAAGCCCTTGCCAATAAATTCGTCTAAATACGTGATCACAATTTCTACCAAAAAAAATAAAAACACACTAATAAATAGTGTTATGATAAAAGGAGGCAAAAACGACTTTAACGTTAGTGTATGTAGTTTTTTTAAGAACACAATAATTGCTTAAAATTACATTAATTTAGTTATTTTTAGGGTGATAAATTAACTAAACTTTGTTATTTTTGCTGCTTATGATTAATGGAAAAAAAATAATAGCCGTTTTACCTGCATACAATGCCGCGTTGACATTAAAAAAAACATATGAAGAGATTCCTTTTGACATTGTGGATGATGTAGTTTTAGTAGACGATTGTAGCAAGGATAATACTGCAGAAGTGGCACGGAATATTGGAATTAAGCACGTTATCACACACGAAAAGAATAAAGGTTATGGCGGCAATCAAAAAACCTGTTATGATACAGCCATGAAGTTAGGCGCAGATATTGTAATCATGCTGCATCCGGATTATCAATATACACCTAAATTAATTCACAGTTTAAGTTACCTTATTGCCAACGACCTTTACCCTGTGGCCTTTGGCTCCAGGATCCTTGGAAAAGGCGCTTTAAAAGGTGGCATGCCTATGTATAAATATATCTTTAACCGCATGTTAACCTTTACACAAAATGTATTGGTAAATCAAAAACTTTCAGAGTATCATACGGGTTACCGGGCTTTTTCAAAAGAAGTAATTCAAAAAATCAATTACCATGCCAATTCTGATGATTTTGTTTTTGATAATCAAATGATCTCGCAAATATTTTACGCAGGTTTTGATATTGCTGAAGTTACCTGCCCTACTAAATATTTTCCTGAAGCAAGCTCCATTAACTTCGCAAGAAGCTCAAAATATGGCATGGGTGTATTAGGTGTATCATTTACTCACTTTTTCAACAAATTAGGTCTCATGAAGTCAGAGATCTACAAAACAAGAAATTAAAAAAATGGCTGTATATCGTTTTAGAGTTTGTTTAGAAGAGAATGAAGATATTTATAGAGATATAGATATCCGCACGGTTCAAACATTTGAGCAATTTCATAATATTATACAAGACAGTTTTAAATTTGATAATAAACATTCGGCTGCTTTTTTTGTAAGTGACGATTATTGGCGCAAAGGCCAGGAAATAACCTTAAAAAAAGAAGATCTGCCTCTGGATGAAGATGAGATCCGCAAAAATGTAGATCCAAAGAAATTAATGGCCGACGTTAAGATCGCAAAATTCATTGAACAGCCACATCAGCGTTTTGTATATGTTTTTGATCTTGCTGTGCAATGGACCTTCTTAATTGAAATGATAAAAATTGCAGACGAAAGCCCTAAAGTTACCTACCCTGTTTGCATAAAAACTTTTGGTACAGCTCCAAAACAATACAAACAAATAAATATGGCTAAAGAAGAGCTTAGTCCGGACCTTGCAATGGCAGGCCTTTTAAACGAACCTGAAGTAGAGGAAGAAGAAGAGGAAATATACAAGACCATTGATACGGGCGAAGAAGCCGTTGAAGAAGCTGATATTAAGAGCCTGGAAGGTGAAGAAGGAGATACCGACGTGGAAGACGAGCATGCTGACGAAGAAGATGCCGGTGATTTTACCTTTGACGAAGAAGAAGATCACTAAAAATTACTTTTTTAAAAATCTTAATTTTATTGCAGTAAAAATTTCAGGAGCTAACTTTAGCTTGTAAGTTGCTATTATATAAATTCCGGCAACAACACTGCCTTTTAAAAATAAATTCACGAACGAATTGTTACTTACTTCCGGAAAAAAATAACCGATAAAAGTGCATGTAATAATTATCAAAAAAATAAAAAATGATTTAGAAGTGTAGGGTTGAAATTTAAATTTGCGGTAAATAAATACGAATTTAACCAGGTTGTATATTAATGAAGCAGCCACCGAAGCAATTGCTGCACCATAGATGCCAAACAGTGGAATTAGAATAACATTCAACAGTATGGTTATTATTAAAGTTATTACCAATAAGATTGTTCCAAGCACATAATGTTTTGAATAGAACATAATGGCAGAATTAACACCGGTGGAAATATTAATTAATGCACCAATACTAACAATGTAAACAACATTAATGCAATCGTGATAGGAATCGGGCAGTTTACCCAGTTCATAAACATATTTTGTGCAGGTGTTAATGCCAATAAATAAAAACCCGCCTATTAATAATAAATATTTTACAGAATCTTTATAGATCTTTTCAATTTCGACAAGGTTATTATTCGCAAAATTATCGGCTATTTTAGTATGGCTAATGCGTTCTAAAGCTCCCAACGGCACTTCTATAAACGAGGCGATAAAAATAGCTGTCGTATAAACCGCAACCAGCTTAAGATCGGTACTACCCAAAATAATTACATCAATTTTACGCAGTGCTATTGAAGCGAAAGAGGCTAAGCACAATAACAAACCAAACCTCAGCATTTGTTTGGCAGAGTATTTACGAAACAGGTCTTTATTTGGTATGAACGAAATTTTATCTACTAAAAGAATATAGAATATAATGATCAAAAGCTCTATGGCATAAAGCCCGATAAAAAAATAAACGTATTGATCGAGCGAAATAACTTTATTAAAATATAAAATTGTAATAAGTACGGTTCCTAAACGCAAACAAATATCATTTAAAAATGATGGGATGGTAGATTTAAACAAAGCCTGACAATAAGCTGTTGTAATGGTTATGGCCGATACAATAAAAGTAAATGGAATGATAAAACTAAAATAATTCACAAATAATGCGGCATCTTTCAAATAATAAGAAGTTATTGTAGGTTTTAATACCAGCAGCAATATTGCCGAAATAATAAAACCAAATAAAAATATCAGCAAAACAAAACCTGCAAAACCATTGTGTTTGTTTTCTTTATCTTTAAAGAAGGGGAAATATTTTACAATAATGTTGGGTAAACCTAATGGTACCGCTAAACCTATAAGATATGCAAAATCGTAAAGTAAACGGGTTAACCCAAGCTCTTCTTCGCTTAAAAGTTTGGGTTGAATAAAAATAATATTAACAGCGCCAATAATTATACCTATATAGGTAATAATTGTGTTTTTTATTCCTTGCCGCTTTATGACACCCACTTAAACCAATTTTTTTAATGCAGATAACAATTTATTCTTTCTGCTATCAAACGTATAATTTTCTTCAATACGTTTGCGGGCTTTTTTACCTAATGTATTAACATCGTTATTGTTTAAAGCCGATCGAATTAAACTTTCAAGCTCATCTATATTCTTGTGTTTTAAGATGTAACCGCAATCGCTAACAATCTCGGGCATACCGCCAACGTTTGATACAATTGGCACGCATTCACATAACATCCCTTCCGACAAAGCATTTGGAAAGCCTTCTGATAAAGATAATTGAAGATAGAATTGCATTTTGCTTAATAACGGTTGAATTTGATCATTCGGTATATTTTCTAATAATTTAACATTGGCAGGGGCTTTAGTTTTGATAGAAGACCCGCCAACAATATAAAAAAAAGTCTCTGGAAATTTTGGCGCAATTTCAAAAATCAGATCAATGCCTTTTAAATTAAAACCAAACCTCGATCCCAGCCCTGCCCCTATTGTTATGAAAGATGCTTTTTCTTTTACCGAATTACAAAACCATTTTTTACTATCGTAACCGTTATGAATCACCTCAACTTTTGTTTTAAGGCCTTTAATAAAATAGGTAAAGCCCTGTTTTGGAAAGTCGTTTGGTTGATATGTGTAATCATACTCTACCAATGTTTGATGAACCGGTAAAATAAGATCGCAATTTTTAAACGAGAAACTTGTTGTAAAGCGCATCAACCGGGTATTAAAATTACCATAATTAATGGATGGAAAAGCCACACAATCTGTGCCTCCGGCCACTATGACCGATCTTTTATAAAATAATTTGGCGTACAATATGGGTAAAAAAGAATAATGGCCCGCAAACTGACAAACAATTAATTTAGCGCCAAAAATATTTGCAAGAATAAATAATTTCTGTTTTATAAATTGAAAAATATAGTTGGATTTTGTTGTAGTATCAAAGAAAAATTCTTTAACATCATATTTTTCCTGCAAAATCTCAATATCTTTCATTACAAAGGAAGAGCGGCCTGCATGAAAATATAATAGCTTTTCTTTCAATCTGCTTAAGCCAGTTTACTTTTGGTATTCTCTATGGCACGCGTTAATTTTCCTTTCAAATTAACTGTTTTTACACTTGGGTCTTTTTTTAGAACAACGCTCAAATAATCATTTACATCGTAATGCAATGAATATGGATTCATGGAGTATAATTTAAACCCAAATGGATAAGAATTATTTAAAAGATCCTGCATAGATAATGATTGATCAATGATCTGTAATTTTTTCGGATCATTCTCACGCACCCAGTTCAAATAATTTGGTTCGGGAATATTTATTAAAATAACAGCTTTATCACTGCTTAATTTAGAAACCGTTTCAAAAATGTTGGCATGTTGATCAACAGGAATATGTTCTAAAACATCAGGAAACACAATAAAGTCGAACTTTGTTTTGTACGTAAAATTGCTCATGTCATTTACCAAAAACTCTGCTTTTTTATGAAATGCATTAAAGGTTTTTGCCATGTTTATGCTTTCCGGACTAATATCCAGGCCAACAAAACTGCCTTCGGTAATATATTTTAAAATAAGATGGCTTACTGTGCCAATGCCACAGCCAATTTCCAACACATTTGAATTGGGTTTTAAGCCGGCTTGCTTTAGATTTTTAAAAATGGTACGGTGACGAATGTTAATGCCTAATTGCTTTTGATGCTCTTTAAAGGTGTCGTAATAGTCTTTAACCTGCTTTTTTGTTGCCATGTTCAAATATACGTTTTATTGAAAAACTTTAAAAGGGGATGAAAGATAAAAGACTTATGAAAAAAAATTAGTTCATGATCAGCTCAGGAAGGCCAATAGGTGCGGCATCATAAAATGCCAGCTCATGAATTTTAACCGAAACGTCTTTAATAATAGGAAAGGTGCTTAAAATATCCATTACCGCTTTTTCATCCTTAGCTTCAATAAACACCCAAACATTCTTACGTTCCATGTCTAAAGAATAATTTAAAATAACACGGCTCTCTAAAAGATCATTAATTCTTTTTGTTTGTTTTGGCACAAGGTCCCAAAATTTTGGAGTAAAAACTTCCGGTAACATAATATGTACTAAAAAAATGTCTTTCATGTGGGTATTACAAATTTAAGCTAAAATAGAAGCACTTTTACAAGAAAATGCAGTTTCCTAAGTTTTTACACTTAATACTAATGTTTAAGCCTATTTACAAATAATTGGCCACTTATTGCCTAGGTCTTACCAGTTATTAAAAACAAGGTTTTTATCCCCAATAATTGGTTAAATTTATATTGGCCTTTTAGACGAATGAAACAAAACTTACAAAGGATATTGCTTTTTTTTACATTTTATGTAAATAGTTTAGCCGCTGTAAACGATCCTAAACCAAGTTCGGCATTATGTTTTAAAGAAAATAAAGGCCAGGTAAGCGATCAGTTCTACAAACCACGGCCGGATGTTCTGTTTTCGGGTACCGATGGTAAGTTAGTTTTTCATCTAAAGAACAATGGTATTTCTTACCAGTTAAACAGGGTTGATTCCTGGAAAAAAGAAGAAGTTTCGCATAGAGCCGGACCTACCAAAGAACTAAAAGAAGTGCCTGACCGGTCAACAGTATACAGGTTAGATATTAACTGGTTAAATGCCAATACAAATTCTATCATTAAAAAAGAAAACGCTGTTGAAGGTTATGATAATTATTATCTGGAAGTTTGTCCACAAGGTGCACTGAATGTAAAAAGCTACAAACAGGTTACATACCAACAATTATACAATGGCATAGATTTGAAATGGTACGAAAAAAACGGCAATCTAAAATACGATTACATTGTAGCTCCGGGCGCCAACTATAGACAAATTCAATTGGAGTTTAAAGGGGCAGAAAAAATTTCCATCAATAAAAAAGGCGAATTAATTATTAAAACACCCTTGGGAGAATTAACAGAAGCCGCACCATATGTTATACAAAATGGTAATCAGCTTGTATCAAAATGGGCGATCAATAAAAACATAGTTACTTTTGATATAAAGAATATTGACCCATCAAGATCATTTATAATAGATCCACTTATTCGAGCTTGGGGAACTTATTATGGTGGACTTTTAGAAGATTGGGCAAATAATCCTGTAAATGATTTGTTTGGTAATGTTTATTTAAGTGGCGAAACGAAATCCACTAATCTTACCAGTATAGCAACAATTGGTGCTCAACAAACTGCCTATGCCGGAGGAGCTAATTGGGGGGATGCTTTTATAGTGAAATTTAATTCAGCAGGTGTTCGTCAGTGGGGAACATACTATGGAGATGCCTCGAATGATTTTGCGAATTGTGCTTGTGTTGATGGAAGCGGAAATATTTATATGGTGGGAGGCACTTCTGCAACAAACCCATTGGTAATTGCAACACCCGGATCTCATCAACCTGTTTCAGGTGGTGGCCCACCGGCAAATGGAACAAGCGATGCATTTCTGGTTAAGTTCGATCCAAATGGCGTAAGACTTTGGGGCACTTTTTATGGAGGCCCAGGATATGAATGGGCCTATGGTTGTGTCTCAGATGGTGCAAATGTTTACATGACAGGTTTATCGTCAACCGCAAGCGGCACAGGTGTTACAACACCAGGTTGCCAGCAAGCTTTTAACGGAGGAGGACAGGGAGATGCTTTTCTTGTGAAATTCACCGCTGCAGGTGTTCGTTTGTGGGGCACACTTTATGGTGGTACAGGCCGCGAAGACCCGGGGGTGTGTGCTGTTGATGCTTTGGGTAATGTGTATATGCCAGGCGTAACAACTTGTACTACCAGTACAAATATGTCAACCCCCGGCAGTCATCAACCAAACTCGGGAGGTCTTTCCGACGGCTTCTTGGCAAAGTATGACGCATCAGGGCTAATGCAATGGGGAACATATTATGGTGGAGCCGGAAATGATGCACTATGGGTAGTAAAAATAAATAATAATCAAATTTATTCTTGTGGAAATACTTCCACCGGAACAGGTACCGTAATTGCCACCCCCGGCACTCACCAGCCAATTTACGCTGGCAGCCAGGATGCATTTATAGCTAATTTTACCCTTGCTGGCGTAAGGCAGTGGGCTACTTATTATGGAGGATCTGGAGCCGATTATGACGGTAATATAGATTTTGATATAGCCGGAAACATTTATTTATTTGGAACAACATCCACCTCTTCCGGAAACGCTATTGCCACACCTTGTACCTATCAGGATGTATTTGGGGGGGCTGACGACAATTATGCTGCCAAATTTAGCAACAGTGGAGTTCGCAAATGGGGGACCTACTATGGCGGCACTGGTGCTGAAGGGTATGGTTGTGGCTGTGTAGAACAATCCACCGGGAATATTTTTTTATCCGGCTTCACCTCCAATTCCACCGGTACAGTAATAACTACCACTATAAGTCATCAGCCGATATATGGTGGCGGTACTAGGGATGCATTTCTTGTTAAATTTAATCCCTGTGTTCCTGTTATACCGCCAAATTTAACACCGCTTCCTTTAATGACAATCTGCGCGGGCAACAGCACTATTTTAAGCTCTTCGTTAACCTGTAATCTTGATTGGTATAATGCACCAACCGGTGGTACACTGCTAGGGTCATCACCAAATTACAGCACTTCTCCGCTTTTTACAACCACCACTTTTTATATTGATGATCCTTCATGTGGAATAACAGGAACCAGAACTGCAGTAGAAGTTACAGTTGTGCCTTTGCCTATTATTAATGTTATTACTAATAACCCACTAATTTGTATCGGTCAAAGTGCAACGCTTACTGCTAGTGGAGCTACAACCTATACATGGGCACCTTCAATTAGTTTAAACTCCACTTTAGATTACTCTGTAATTGCAACGCCTGTGGTTAATAGTGTTTATACAGTTACAGGAAGTAATGGGAATTGCTCGGGCACAAATTCTATTCCAATCAATTTAGTACCTCAGCCGGCGCCTGCTATTACTGCCATTGACAACAAGGTCTGTTTTGGCTCCACCTTAACTTTAAATGCTTCAGGCGCACAAACTTACAGTTGGTTGCCTGCCAGCTTACTTTCCAATACTAACGGTTCGGTTGTTATAGCATCTCCAACCTCAGCAACCAACTTTACCCTTGTTGGTGTAAACACTATTGGTATAATAAGCTGCGTGCAGCAAACTACCTACTCTGTAAATGTTTTACCTTATGCTGTGCCTTTTACATCGGGAAATGTTACTATCTGCGAAGGAGATGAAGCTGTATTAACTGTAAGTGGTGGCAATACCTTTAACTGGGCACCCAATCAAGGTTTAAGCAACTCTACTGATTTTGGTGTGGTGGTAAGCCCGAATGCTACATCTGTATATAGTGTAACTGTTTCAAATAATGGTTATTGCGGCACAACGGCAACCGTTTTGGTACATGTAAATCCCAAACCCACTGTTTTTGCCGGCAGAGATACCAGCTTTAATTTAAAAGAACCGATGATAATTACAGCAATTGGTGATGGTACTTTAAAATGGATCTCTGGTGACGATATTTCCTGCGCCGATTGCCCAAGCACACAAATATTTCCTATTAAAAATAGCTGTTACGTGATAGAAGCCATTAACGGTTATGGGTGCCGCGCTACTGATGAAGTATGTATTGATGTTAGCCGCGAAAACGTTTTATATGTTCCAAACACCTTTACACCAAACGGTGATGGCTTAAACGATATTTTTTATATTTCTGGGTTTGGTTTTTCTGACATTACTTTAGAAATATTTGATCGGTGGGGTGAGAAATTATTTACCTCAACCGATATAACTCTAGGCTGGAATGGCAAATTTAAAGGCCAGGATTGTGAGCAAGATGTATATGTTTACAAACTTAGTTACAAAACTTTTGGTAGTAAATTAACTACAACCGCAGGGCACGTGAACCTGATCCGTTAAATTAAAGCTTAATATATTCCTCAAAAGTAACCCCTTTCATAAACTCGGGCGAGTAAATGAATTTGTATACAAGGTCAGACCATTGCCTGTGCGATCTACTGCTATCAAATACTTTAGTGGCATCAAAAGGTTTACTAAAGTGAATGCGGATGGTTTTTTTATTGGCCATAAACATCTCATCGGGCAAAAACAACATCTCTATATTTGCTTTAATACCTAAGCGTTTGCGCCATTGGGCAAAACTATAAAAGAATTTAGAGTTCTCGCCTTCAATAAACACCGGCTGAACCATGCGTTTATGATCAATAGATTGTGTTACAAAGCTTTTGCGCCATTTAAGATCGCGTACTAAACCATTTTGTTTGCGGGAAACCAATCCGGAAGGAAAGATCAATACAGCATTTACCCCCCTGAACACTTCTTCCATTACGCGCAAAGAACCTGCAGACGAGGCACCCAATTTATTTACAGCAACAAATACTTCGCCATAATTTTTTAAGTTTTTTAGAACGTCATTTACAAAAAAACGTACATCAGGTCTTATTTCACCAACTGCTTTAATCAGGGCCATACCATCCAATCCGCCTAAAGGATGATTAGAAGCAATGGTTACTTTTCCATCTTTTGGTACTAAATGCGCATTAACAGATTCTACTTCCGCACCTACTCTTTTTAGGCCTTTCGCATTAAAGTCAAGCCCCTGTGCATTGCCAAGATGCGCCATCGCAGAATTTATATCATCTTCATGCAGTTTTTTCTTAAGCCAGTTAATGGCAAAGCGGGGTAACCATCTGTATAATTTATAGGCTTTTTCCTTTAAGATCTTCTCTACGTCTATAAATTTTTTGTCTTCCATAAGAACTTTGCCAAAGATAAAAAAATTGCTGTAAGAGTAATAAAAAAGCCTGTTTTAGATGTAAAACAGGCTTTAATTTTGTTTTTTTAAGTTTTAACTAAAGGGAATTAATCTTATACCTACAGTAAATGGGTGCAGGTCAGGCCCTTTACCCGATTGAAACATAGATGTAAGACCATATTCGCCAAAAACCGTAAAGCCTCTGTAGCCAATATTTACCAGTGCTTTTGCGGCAAAGGGACTAAGGTTATAACTGTCTTTCCTTTGTTTGGTAAATTCAAAATCGTTTTGCCCCAGTTCTTGCTTGGTGCGCGATGAGATAAGATATTGCCCCACTACACCAAAAGCCATATGGAACGATTTGTTAGGGTTGTTACTAGTGTTAAACTCTACCAATAATGGTACCTGAATATAAGTAGCTCTGAACTTGTTTTTATTGTAACTGTATAAATTTGAACTGTCAACCATTGCAAATGCGCCTAAACTATCGGCATTGGGGTTTAAAATGGTATGTCGGTTAAAGGCGTATGAATGATAATCAAAACCAAAACCTGTTACTAGTTTTAAATGATGTTTTACTAGATTAAGATGGCGTTCAACCAAATTAAATTGAAAGTTAAAACTGCGACCATAATCAAGATCCATATAATTTGTTGCTTTAGGCATGGTAATACTTCCATTAGAGCCCATATACCCGTTAACTCCCATTGAAAAACCTGCCCAATGATCAAAGTCATCTTCATCATATGTGTGTTTTCTTTTAATGCTGTCGGTAATATCCACGTCTTTATCAGCGCCAATAATAATTACTCTTGTACCCTTCCAATTATACACGGTTGTATCTTTGCCGCCAGCTTTACCGGCCTTGGCCTGCTCAAATGTTTTGGTAATACTTGCTGCTGGGGTGGCTTCTGCACTAATATCTTTGGCCTCGCCTTTTATTTTTATGCTGCTGGCGCCACTTGCGTTGGCAATTAATTTTTCATTCACAAAAATTTTGGCAGTTGAAGCTCCTGTAGTAAGTACGTTTGCTTTGTTAGCAGAAAGTTCGTAAGCCTTTAAGGTAGTAGCGCCCGAAAGCTCTGCAAATAAATTGGTTGATGTACCGGTTAACTTAAGGTCACTTGCGCCGCTTTGTATGGAGCGGATAGAACGCGCTTCAACCATTACTTTCACATCAGCAGATCCTGAAACACTAAAATTAATAGAGTCAACTTTAAGAATGTTAGTTGTTCTAAAATTGGTTGCTCCGCTACTTTGTATATCGCTTAACTTTGCATTTTTTACATACACAGTAACAGGAGAGGTAAAACGCCCTTTATTATGAATGATAAGGGTTGAATTCTCGAATTTTGTCTCAACGTTATCAATTTCTTTGTCGGCTGCGCTTACTTTTACTTCTAAGCTATCGGAACTGGTATAAATTACATTAACCGAACCGTGAGTTTCTATTTTAGTAAAAGGTAAGGCTTGCCTAACTTGAACCTGTTGGGCTTTAATTGTTATTACCGAAGTAATAAGAAGGATGGATAAGAATTTAGTTTTCATATTGTATTTTTTAATTTTATAGTTTAAAGCGCTTTTGTTGTTATTTGAGAGTAAGACGCAAGACAACTTAAAAAGTTACAGGTACTAAAAAATATTTATACGGCACTAAAAACAGTAAATTTTACAAAATGTCCACAAAATTCCTCAAAAAGGACTTTTTTTTCCTCTTTATTATTAAATTTATTCTTAAAAAATTGTAGAATTTACTGAAATTGCTGTGTGGAATAAAACTTGCAGAAAACTATTTGCAGCTAAAAATTACAAAAATGGGAACTCTTGAATTGCCGCAAAAAAATGGAAAACTATTGAATTTTGTTGATTATGAACTTGACCTAGTAATATCGCCTCCGGAAATTAAAGAAACAATTATTGCCAAAACCGACGAGATTGTTGCGGAAAATAATGGAAAACTTGAGCTAAGGTATAACAACCTGGCCATAGATGAAGGTAGGCTAAAAATATTTATTTGCGATTTTAGTACTGGAAAAAGTTGCATTTATATTTATGGAAAAGTAAAAGGAAAAGAAATTAAAAGTGAAATAGAATTTACAGCAAACAAATCTATAAGTACAAACGTAAAAAACATTAAGATAAAATATGTTTTAATTTATAGTAGAAATATTTTAAGGAATTATTATTTAAGTGCTGATACAACTAGTATAGAAAAACACTTGGCATCCTTTTTATCAACATTGTAAAAAAATCTGTAAATTATATAAATTTTTAAAACGCTTTTTTGCACATAAAATAAAACAGTAAATCTTATAAATTTTTAAAGCAATTTTATAATTTATTGTTGTTAATATTCCTCACATTTGTTTATACCGTTATCTATGACGAAGATCTACATTAAGAATATGGCTTGTCAAAGCTGTATAACAGTTGTAAAAACTGAACTAAATAAACTTAATGTTCAATATACCAGCGTTACTTATGGTGAAGCGGACATAAAACAAAATTTAAGCGTGGAAAAAAAACAGAAACTCAATAATGCCATAAAAAAGTCCGGATTAGAGATCCAGGAAAACAAACAAGGAATACTTACAGAAAAAATAAAGATCATAATAAACGAATTAATTGAGAAACCCGAGAGCTGGCCAAAGGTGAAATTTTCTGTTTACCTAAAAGAAAAACTAGGTTATGATTACAACTATATGTCCAACCTTTTTTCTGAGACCCAAGCCACTACTATTGAACAATACATTATTTTAAAAAAGGCCGAAAAAATAAAAGAGCTTATTCTTTTTAGTGATCTGAGCCTGACAGAGATCTCTCATAAATTGAGGTACAATAATGTTTCCCATATGTCATCTCAATTTAAAAAGGCAACCGGTTTAACGCCTTCTCACTTTAAAAAATTGAAGAAACTCCGAAATTTAAGGGTCAGTTCCTGATCACTTTTTTTCTACGCTAAATGCATTAAAGGAAAGAGAATAGTTTTTACCCAAAGTCTCTTCGCCATCAATAGCCTTTACGCCCAATCTATTGGCTTGTTTGGCTATCTTAACGGCACGTTGCCAAAATCCTTTTTTTTGAGGTGCATTAACTAAAGGTTGATCATCTGCATCAGGCTCCTCAGTCAATAAATAGGTTTGTTTAGAGTATTTAGGCTGACTGTTATTAGCAATTGCAACATGTGTTGTATCTATAACGGTATTATTATTTGTAATACCGTTCTTAATTTCATTAGGCTCATTGTTAAGCTCCAGTTTATTTTCTTCTTGTTTATTTACAGCAACCGAATTAGTTTTTGGCTCGTTCAGATCAATAAAAGCATCTTTTTTAATAGAATTGCTCTTCACAACATTTTTGCTGTTATTAGCTATCATATTTAGATCTAATGGTAAATCTTTGTTTAATTTATGAGTTGCATCACCGCTTTTAACTATTTGATATTCAGTATTATTCAAGGTCATCTTAAAGTTATTGTTAGCTATTTGTTTAGCGATAGTTGGCGTAGAGTTATAATAGTTAAAGATAAAAGCGAAGCCTATCAATAATAAAATAGCGGCGGCAAAGGACGCTACTGTTCTAAAACTAAACAGGGCAATAACTTTGGTTTCTTTTTTTAATGCTTCTTTATCCGGAAAAACAATTGAAGCATCTACCGCTAACTTTGTTCTTTGAAAAGCACTTAGTTCTTTTTGAAGAAAAAAGTTTGTTTTTAGTTCTTTTTCAAACAATAGTTTTTCTGCAGTAGTTAACTCACCTTCTACATAAGCTAATACAGTGTTACTCAAAACAAGATCTTCTTCTACCTTGTATAAAGCAGCCTTCTGATCAAAAATAATCTTTTCAGCGTTTAGAATAGCCTTTTTATAACTTTCAAATTCAGAAGCTAATTCTTTATTATTTAGCAACTTAAGCTCGAATACTTTTCTTTCTACTTCAGACAAATTGCCCTCTAAATAATTTATCAGTTCTTCATCTTCAACAAAGGGTGCATTCTTTTTAAGTTCATTTTTAAAATCAACAGGTATCACTTCTTCCGTAAATGAGGGTAGATCAAGATCATTAAGGTCTAACTGCAATTGTGGGTTGGCAAGTATAAAGGCTTTTAATTCAGCAATAGCGGTTTCATTTAAATTACCATCCAGGTAATCAATTAAAAACGCTTCGTAATTATGTAAATTTATCTTGCCCATTAAATAACCGTTTCCACTTTGCCTATATAATTCTTTAAAAATGTTCTTGCCCTGAAAATATATACTTTAACCTGACTCTCTGTTAATTGCGTTATCGACCCTATCTCGGCATAATCATAACCTTCATAATCGCGCAGTAACAATACGGTTTTTTGTATCTCGGGTAATTGCTCCAAGCCCTGGTTTAGTATCTCTTTCAGGTCGGAATATTGGCCGCTGTGTGAATGTTTATTAAGATCCACCTCGTTCATTTTTGCACTTTTAGAGTTCTTCCGGATATGATCAACTAACGCATGGTAAGCGGTAGTAAATAAATACGTCTTTGCTTTTGCGCCATCTATGGTTTCTACCTTACGCCACATTTTCTCAAAAGAATCCTGAACGATGTCTTTTGCAATATCTTTATCGCGAATTTGTTTTAATACAAAACGATAAACACCATCTGCATGGTTATCTACGCATTGATTATATTCAGCTAAATTCAATTTGTTTAAGAGTAAGACGTACAAACAACACTAAAGTTACAGTTCGGTATTGATTTTAATATATTGATATTCAATAAATTAACTAGACGTCGAAATGTTTGATCTTATCATTTGTCGTTAAATAATCAATAAGGGCAGCATGGCTGGATTCTGAGCCCCTTACTTCATATTCAATAATAAGATCGTTATTTGATTTTGTTTGTCGCATGCGTTCATGCTTTAATTTACAATTACCTTTCATGTGCTTTTCAATATCAGATTTTAGTACAAGATCATTTGCAATAATAATTTTATAGATCTTTTCCTGGTTATAACGGTCAATAAATTTTTGTACACCTGTAAAACCCAATAATATTAAAAGTGTTGTAAAAGTTACTATTACTGCAAATTCGTATTGTGCAATACCACAAGACATGCCAATGGCAGCACTTATCCATATGAGCGAAGCGGTGGTCATACCCCTTACACTTGCACCTTCTCTAAAAATGGCCCCGGCACCTAAAAAACCAACACCTGTTACAATGTTAGAAGCTATACGACCGGGATCAGAATGCGTGCCTAAAATAAGAGATAGGATGGTGAATAAAGTAGAACCCAAAGTAATAAGAATGATCGTCCTGAAACCAATGTTACGGCCTTTGTATTCGCGTTCGGCACCTATCAAAGCACCTAATAGCAAGGATACACCTAGTTTTATTGAATTGTCGTATATAAAATTATTATCCAGTTCCACTTTATAATTGTTTTAAAATTTCAATTTCAATTTCAATTTCCTGCGAATCCCACATAGCTTCAATATTTGGCATGGCCATAATTTTATCCATAATGGCTTGTTGTTTTTTGCCTTCACTTAAAGCTTTACTATAACGTATACTCGGCGTGTAAGTAACCATGCTGTATAACGGGATCCATTTATCAGGATGTTTTTGCGAGAACTGCGCTTCGATCTTTTTCTGTAGCAAGAATTTAGGGTCGGCCGTCTTATCGCGCATCTCAATAAAATTACCTACTGCAAGGTCGGCAATGGCATCCGCATCGGGTTTTCGCAAGCTTTGATATTCAGGAAAGATCTTATCCCAATCATCTTTATGTTTTGTTACCAATTCGTTTAATACCACACAATCTTCAAAACCACAATTCATGCCCTGGCCGTAGAATGGAACAATGGCGTGGGCCGCATCGCCTATCAAAGCAATTTTATTATCGAAGGTCCACGGAAAACATTTTACAGTTACTAAAGATGAAACAGGGTTATTCGTAAAATCTTCTATTAAAGTTGGCATAAGAGGCACAGCGCTTGCAAACTCTTCATCAAAGAATTTTTTAACCGCTTCTTTTGTTTTTAGGTTGGCAAAAGACTTTTCGCCTTCAAAGGGTAAAAATAAAGTACAGGTAAAATTACCGTCCGGGTTTGGTAACGCAATCATCATAAAACTGCCGCGGGGCCAAATATGAAGAGCGTTCTTCTCTAATAAGAACTCGCCGTTCTTGCCCGGCGGAATGATTAATTCTTTATACCCACTTTCAATATAATGCTGGTTGTATTCAAACCGGTCATTATTTAACTGCATGTTTAATCGCGAGGCTGCAAAAGCCCCATCGGCGCCAAAAAGCAGGTCGGATGGCGTTGTTTCAATTTTGCGAGTGTTGTTATCTTCAAACGAAGATTCTAATTTATGCCTATTGATAGCGGTGCAACGTTTATCAAAATGGAATTTTACATTTGGTTGCTGCTCGGCAAGATCCATTAGTTTCATATTAATATCTGCGCGCGATACCGAATAAATGGCCTGGTTATCTTTACCATAAGGTTGGTAAGCATTTGAACCGTCCTTATGATGTATAAAACGGCCATACATAGGGATGGCAATTTTTTTGATCTCTTCGGCAATACCCACTCCTTCCAATCCTCGCCAGCCACGATCGCTTAAAGCCAGGTTAATTGATTTGCCGGCAGACATAGTAGTTTTGCGCATATCGGGACGGCGCTCATATACATTGATCTTGTAACCCTTTTTAGCAAGGTAGATAGATAATAAGGACCCAACTAAACCGGCTCCAACTATAGTAACACTTTTACTCATTTTTTATACTTAAATAATATTCAAATTTATTCAAAAGATAAAGAATAGATAATTTCTTTATCATTTTTTATACTTATCGTGCATCATTTCTTTAGCGCCCAATTTACTAATGGCTTTAGCTATCCTGCTTTTGCGTGTCTCCTCCTTCTTGGCGTCCTCGATCCATATAATATATTCTTTTTTATGAGAAAAGGCCAGAGTCTCAAAATAACTTAAAACACCCGCCAACTTAAATTCTTTTTTAATATCCATTGCTACTTCAACGGTCCTATCTTTCGGTACAATTACTTTTTTTCCTTTTTTGTTCAGATCAATGGCCTCAATAACATATTCCAGTATAAGATCTTCTTTTATTTCTTTTACATCCTTAAACTTAAAACCTCGGGTATTTATACTGCCGGGGTTAGCGTGTAGTAATTTCTTTTTATCTTTTAATAACGCACCTCTAAAAAAGCTAAGGCCAACATGTTTTTGAAAGCCGGCATAGCCGCAAACCATGCCTTCGAGGTAATAATTAGGACCCCATTTCCAGTCTTCAATTAGTTTTGGATCGGTTTTGAGTATAATGCTACGCAGGCGTTTGCAGATCTTTTGACTCCAATTTGGCAAAGTATCAATATACTCGGTTATTTTTAAAGAAGCGTCTACTACGTGCTTTGGTGCGGTCATTTTATTACCTTTGTTAGGTGCAAAAAAAATTTGAATCAAACATACTTAAAAAACAACTTTTTAGCAAGGAAGATAAGATCTTAGTGGCTATTAGTGGCGGAGTAGATTCGGTTGTTTTGGCGCATCTGCTTAAAAAAGCCGGTTTTGATTTTGCGCTGGCACATTGCAATTTTAAATTAAGGGCAAAAGATAGTAGTGCCGATGAGAATTTTTGCAAGGCATTGGCAAAAGAATTAGACGTAAAAATATTTACACAACAATTTAATACAGCAGCATTCAGTAAAAAGAATAAGCTCAGCATTCAAATGGCAGCGCGTAAGTTAAGGTACGATTGGTTTAACGAACTGACCAAAAAAAACAAATTCGATCATTTGGTAACCGCGCATCATGCTAATGATGTTGTAGAAACAGTTTTTATTAATCTGTTGCGTGGCACCGGCATTAAGGGTTTAAAAGGAATTGCAGAGAAGAAAGGAAACATTGTGCGTCCGCTTTTAAATTTCACAAAAGAGGAAATAAGCACTTTTGCCAAAAAAAAAAAGATCAGTTATAGAACAGACAAAAGCAATAGAGAAACCAAATATGAACGCAATTTCTTAAGGTTGGACGTGATACCAAAATTGAAAAAACTTCATCCAAACCTTGAGCAGGTTTTTTTAAACAATGTGGCCAACTTTAAAGAAGAAGCAGCTATTGTAAATGATTTTTTGGTTGAGAAAGCAAACCAACTTCTCTCTAAAAAAGGGTCGCAAATTGTAATCAATAAAATCAAATTAAAAAAGGAAAAACACTTACAAACATTGCTGCACTTTATTTTGGAGCCTTTTGGTTTTAATCAAAGTCAAATAAAAGATATTAAAGCTAATCTTTTAGAGAATGGTGAAACTGGAAAGTTTTTTTTTACTTCAAGTTTTACTTTAACTGTTGATAGGGAACAGATCTTAATAAAACCACTGTCTGATAAGGTTTCTGAAACAATAAAGCTAAACACTTTAAACGAATTAAAAAGTTCGAATCTTATAAAGCTCGATGAAATTAAAGAGTTTAAAGGAGTTGAAAATAATGAGTTGGTTATTGAAAAGAATAAACTTATTTTTCCACTTATTATTCGTGCAAGAAAAACCGGCGATAAGTTCAGACCCTTTGGCATGAAAGGCTTTAAGCTGGTAAGCGATTTTTTAAAGGATCAAAAACTAAATGCTTTTGAAAAAGAGAATTGCCGTTTACTAGAAAATGGCAATGGCGATATTATATGGGTAATAGGTCGCCGCAGCGATGACCGCTATAAAATTGAAACCAAAAAAGATAAACTTTTAAAATTGACTTTAATTGAGTAAGAACGAAATACTGTTTGAAGAAAAACAATACATGGGCCATAACCGTTTGAGTATCGTTATTCGTTCGGTAATTACGCTGTTTTGTTTTATTGCTTATTATTGGAGTGAAAATCCAAAACCGGTGCAGGTATCGTTTGTAAAGATCGGTTCTTACCCAATACAAAATGTTAGTGAATCGGGCTTGATCTTTTTTATTGTTGGCATTAGTATTTTAGTTTTTTCAACGGGCCTAACATATGTTCTTCATACCCAAACAAAAGTTTTTAAAGGCTTTATAATTATTGATGGCTTTTGGACAGCCCGAAAAGTAAAAATAGATCTTAAAAATATTGTATCGATGCGGAAAAGCCGATATAAGAAAAACATACTTAGGCGGGCTGTTTATAACCTTCATAATAAGGGGGTGATACGATTTTATACCAGTGGTGAGGAGTTTATTGAATTAGTTGATAATGATGGATTTACATACAGAATTGGGAGCCAAAAAGCTATAGAATTGTTTAAAACCCTCAAAAGTCAAATAAACTAATTAACATCTGAAACCTTTTTGTATTTTAAGCGTTTGATATAATAACGTTATCTCTAATTACTAACTTTTAAATATTTTTAAACCATGATTATAGCAGAATTTCAACCGATAGAAAAAGAAGAAATAGAAAATTTAAAATTTCCATCCACTGAAGTTTTACACGATATTGAAAAGAGAAAAGAAAGGTCATCTGAACTGGAGCGTGCTCTTACTTTAGGTAACAGAGAACACTCCAAGATCAGGATCTATTTTGAAGATGATATGTCTTGTAAGGTAGTAGAAACAACAGTTTGGGGTATTACCGATAAAAGGGTGATCCTAAAACAAGGGGTTGTTATTCCTATTCACCGAGTACACTCAGTGAAACTTTAAAGCAACTGTAATATCACAAATACAAAAGGCGAAACAAAGATCAGACTATCAAATCTATCCAATACACCGCCATGCCCAGGCATAATATTGCCACTATCTTTTACACCTGCTTCACGCTTTAGTTTACTTTCGATTAGATCGCCTATTGTGGCTAATATTGGCACCGCTATTCCAAGAGTTGGCCAAGTATAATTTCCAAGATCAAAAATAAATCTATTAAAAATAAAACTCAAACCAAAAGTGATCAGTATACCTATGATTGTACCTTCCCACGTTTTACCCGGAGAAACACGCTCTATCATTTTATTTTTTCCAAATAAGCTTCCGCCTAAATATGCAAATGTATCATTGCTCCATATTAAAAAGATAATGCCTAATATTAACTTTGGTGTGTAATAAGAACCTTCACAACCCATTTCGCGAAAAGCGATCAGGTTTAATAACGCAAAAGGCAGCACCACATAAATGATTCCGCCAATGGTAAATAAAGCGTTCTTTACAGAGTTTTCTGCTTTGCTGAACATGGCAATTGAAAGAATAACGAATGGGCCAAGCATTGCTATTACCCTCGCTATTTTTTGGACGTTATTTACAATGTATAATGTAGATCCTGGCTCGTTATAACCTGCATCAAAAAAACTAAAAAAAGTAAGCAAGCCAAATATCAGACCGGTGATCTCAAACGGCTTCGCGCCCATCTTTTCAGAGATCTTATAAAATTCGTGTAATCCTATTAAAGAAACCACAAAAAAGAAAATGGCAAACGAGATATAACTCCAGTAAACACAGCCAACCAACAGTATAACAAATACTGCCGCACTTATGCTACGTGTTGCTAATGTTTTTAAGTTTAATGCCATGGGTTTAGTATAGGAACAAAAATAAGGTTTTATTTGTTTGTATTTTATTAACGATTATATCAGGTTAACTATCTTAACTACTCACTAAAATAATCTTAATTTTGCGCCCATGTTTGAAACATCTGTATTTTTAACCATACTGGTTGGTTTATTCTCACTTATTAATCCCTTGGGCGGTTTGCCTGTATACATTAGCCTAACCTCGGATATGAGCGAGGAAAACAAACTTAAAACGCTTAAAAAAACCTGTTTTTATATCCTTATTATTTGCGTTGTATCCTATTTTATTGGTGTTTACCTGCTTAACTTTTTTGGCATTACTATTCCGGCATTGCGGGTTGCCGGCGGATTAGTAATTTTTAGATCGGGCTGGCAACTTTTAAATGTTACGCATAAAAAAGAAATTTCGGGAAAAATAAAAGAAGAAAGTGATAAAAAAGAAGACATCTCCTTCTCCCCGCTTGCCATGCCTTTATTGGCTGGACCTGGCTCTATGTCATTCTTAATTACTTTATACGCTGGTCGCGATAAGGATTGGCATAAAGCCATTTCGCAGGATGTAATTGCCGTAATTGCCATTTTGATCGTTTCACTTTCTATCTATTTTATTTTCAAATTTGCGCCCCGCTTAATGAAATATGCAGGACAGGCCGGCCTTACTTCACTTTCAAAAATAATGGGATTTTTAGTTATTGGTATTGGTGTGCAAATGATTCTTTCAAGTATGGCACAGGTGCTAAAGAATATTTATTTGGAATTGCAGCAGATGCAATAGGTGCTTAAAAGCACGATTGAAACAATTAGTGGTGTTTACTCCTGCTTTTTGAAATGAATGGTAAATGAACTAGCAATTATTAAACGTCATTTGGAGCAATGCATCTTTTCCAATAATCCATTATTACCCGTACAGTATTTTCTAATTCAGCTGATGAATTTTGTTTAACAAAAAAACCCTGAACGGACATACTATAAGCATCTATCACCGATTTTTGGTCAGAGGCTGTTGTAAAAAATAAATACGGTATGCATTTATTTTGAAGCGCTTCGTTTGTCCTTACTTTTTCACGTAATTCAAATCCATTCAGTTTTGGCATATTAATATCAGACATTATTAAAAAAGGAGTAATATCTTTTCTAGTTAAATACTCAAGCGCTTTTAAAGGTTCGGAAAAAAAAAGAAGCTCATTACTATATTTTAGACTCTTAAAGGCTTCCTCAAACAAATATTGATCATCTTCATCGTCTTCTATAATTATTACTGGCCCATTTCTATTCATAACGCTATTTAGTTTATATCCATGTAAAGATACATTAATTGGTAAGGTAATCTATTATATAGCAAATAATGGTCTTTTGGCTTTTAATTAATTTTATTGGCCATTTAGGACTGTTGATACACATTTTGTTTCTTGCCAATAGGAAGATCTGGAGGTAAATTTTTATAAATAATTTTATTTTTTAGCCATTTTCAAAAAATCTTCGTAGAAATTTTTCATATCGTCTTTAAAAGTATCATTATGAAAAATGGAGATCAGTTGGCCGTTATATTTTTTTACCTCATTAATTATTGGCAAAGCTTGTTCGCTTAAAGTTTTATTTTGTTTCGTAGCATAATAAACCATCGTATTCTCAGCAATGCAAAAAGAATTGATAGTTAACGGTGTTAAGAGCTCACTTTCGATATTATACCATTTGTAAGGAAAACAATACGAGGCCCTGAAACCATTTATATTTGTGTACCCCATAGAGAAATCCTGTTCGATACCGGCTTGCAATAAATTTTGATATGTTTTTGGAAATTTTAAAACAGAATAATGTTGCCTGCTAATTGTAACCGGAGAGTGAATGATATTTGACAACCTGCTTATTTCTACTTTTAATTGCTGGATCTTATTGGTAGAACCAAACGAAGGATGAATACCTACTGCAGAATAATCTGCCATACTCTTTATAAGCGATTGAAACGGCAAATTAGTGGCAGATTGGTTCTTATCATTGGGGCCATAATCGCCCAAAAGAAAAAAATAAATGGCGTTTATCTGGTTTTGTTTGTGCGCATTAATTAAAAAATCATAACAATCAAACGGGTCTTTTTTATTACCTGAAATAACTTTAAACCTGGACCGGAAACTTGCTGCATCTTTAGAAAGTATATCTTTTGCATAACCCGCAAGCGCGCGTACAAAGCCTTTATGCTTAAATTTAAAAGCATTATCAATATCAATGGTAGAAATGAATTTATACTGATGTTCTTTGAATTTTAAAACCGGAAACATTTTTTTTAAGCTAAATTGCAATTGCTCTATCCACAAATTAATAATGGGTACTTCAATAAAATCATATTGATATGCTAAACTTGAACGGTAATTAAAGCGGTCGTATGTATCGGTCTTGTATGGTAAATATTCTTCGTAACGCGAAAGCAGCCAAAAGGTAGCACCAAAAATATCAAATGGAATATCCGGGTTTTGACTTTTAAAAAATAGTTTAAAAAACTGCGGGTGATTACTTACCTCTATAGGGTAATCTTTAATGCCAACATTAAATAAGATTGAGTGCGGCAAAATAGATAAACAATTCTCTATTTTAAGGTCAGAATAATTAATTTTTGGTAGTGCCGAGTTTTTAAATTCCTCAATATTAAAAGTTTGTATCGGCTCTAAACCTAATGCATCGTTCAAAACCGTTTTTAGCGTGTACTGCAAACGATTGCTGTTCTTTACCGAGTATACAAGGATAGAATTGATACACCTAAATTAAAGGAGTTGCAGCAAAAATTGAACTTTAACTTTAAAAGTTATTGAACAAGCAATGTTAATGGTGACCAAACAAATTTAAAATATCAAAGCCAAAGATCACAATACCGATTATTGCCGACAAAATAGAAGCTACCAGAACGGCGGCGGCTGAAACATCTTTTATATACTTTATCCTGGGGTCTTGTTCTTTTGAATAAAGATCGCACAGTTTTTCGATAGCCGAATTAATTAGCTCCAGTGAAATAACCAGCGTTATACAACCAATTACCGCCAGCCATTTACGAATTGAAATATCAAAGAATATTCCTGCTGCTATAACAAGTATTGCAACCACCGTTTGTAACTGCAGGTTCTTTTCGGTTTTGATCGCATTCATCAATCCCGAAAAAGCATAACCAAAAGATCGTATGCGGTTTTTAAGATAAGCCATTTTGCTGTGTGTTGGTTGCCCCTTTTAAAGAGGCAACTATTTCAAATACTAAATATAAAAAAATTGTGAACGTGATAGTAACTGCAAAAGTTTCTTTATAACAATTCTCATTAAAAACAGAGGTTAACATTTGTTTTGCCAGATGAAAAGGGTTAAAAACCACATCCCAACTATTAAAACGTAAATAGCGCCCTAAATAAATACCGTAAGAACTTGATCCCATGATAAAAAGTTTGATACCACTGGTAATTAGCCTCGACCTAAATAATAGATTTGAAATAGAAAGCAACTGATTAACACTTAGCACAAAAAATACCATGCCTAAAAAAGCAAAACTTAAGATCAAAATAAGATCTAACCAAATAGGGGCCGCTATTCTTTCCCTTAAATGAAAAAGATCCGTTATAATATAAGGTGCATTTGGCAAGAACAAAATAGTAGTACCAATTATTAGAACCTGCACTAATTTATTTTGCTCCATCTTAAAATTTTTGATCAATAAATATGGAATAAAGGCCAGGAATAAATTCCATGTTAAAAAGATATAAGACAATTGTTCTGTTCTTATAATTCTTGCAACTAATAACAACATGCAAAAAAGAAACAATTTAAAAAGATTACCTGCTGGCATAAACTCCTCCTTCGATCACTTTAAACGATAAACGGTTATTTTTTATGAACTCTCTTTGTTCTTCAAAAACACTAATTAACTGTAGGGTTTGCAAAGATGGGTGACCGTTTAACTTTAACAAGTCTTCATTTGTAATGGAAGGCAATTCCATATGTTCTAAATTATTAAGAAATTTAAAGTAGTTAAAATCTTTTTCACCATCAAAATAATTAAGTACGGTTAACTTCTTTAATTTTGTATTAAAGATAATATTCTTCAAACGTGCACCTGTAAAATTACCCATAGTCAACTCTTCAAGATCCTTAAAAAAAGCAATGTATTCAAAATCAGTGGTTGGGTTGCCCAAGGTAAGCGCCCGTAAGGTTTTAAGTCTTATAAGGTTTTTCAATTCAACATTCCAGTTATAATCCAAAGCTAAATTGGTAATTAATCCATCGTTGAACTGTTGTTCCATTCTCTCGATAATAATTTTATCACGTAAATTAAAACTTTGCCATGTTTCGGTTTTTTCTTCTAAAATAAAGTTATAGATCCTGGTTGAAAGATTCTTAAACTCATATTGTTTTTGAAAATCAGTTGTAGCATTCAGGAGGCTATCTTTTTTTTCTTTAAAAAATAATTCAGTAAGATCTGGCAGGTTAGCATTTGATAAATTAACCAAATACACTTTATCGAGCGCCTTAAAACTTTTCGCGTTGCTGATATTATAATCAGAGATCAACTTATCCCAATTAACTATTGAGCAGAGCCCTAGAATCAATAACCAGGCTTCAAAATTTTGCCTCACCAAATACCAGGCACTTTTTGTTTTGTTCACTTTTAAAAAAGTAATAACCAAACCAACTAAACTTAAAGCAAGGAATACATACACGCCAATGCGCAAATAAGTTAATTGGTACTCGCTCACATACCATAAATTACGTACCATGGCAGATATTACCATAATGGCGTTTTGAATGATCCAGAAATAAACGAGGTACTTTAATATTTTTGACTGCTTGTTAAAATTCAGATCACCTTTAAAGAACCACATAATTAAACCAACAGCTATAAGTATTGAGAATACCAAACTCCAAACCGCGCTATGCACAAAATCTGAAAGATAAATACCTTTTGGCAATTCGTGCGTGCCCAATAAATTTTTAAGATCTAGTGCATTTACCAATACCAACATCAGGTTTAATAATCCAAAAAGTGATAAGGCAATAACTGTGTTATTATTGATCTCTTTTGGTTCTGTAGTTTCATGGCTGTTATTTACGAGTGTGCGGTTAAATTTTATATCCCAGTCAGAAAATATTTTTATGTCCTTATAATAGATCAAGCCGTATAACACCAAAAAGCCCCAGATCGCAAACAGGCACCAGCCAATGCTGATCCAACTCAGATCAATATTCTTTGTAAAATCTTTAAATAAAGGATTTGCCTGCTGGTATAATGCAAAAAAAACAATGGCAATTACCAAAGCAATAGTCACGCCAAAATAGATCTTACGGTTCTTCTTTTTTTCGGAAGTAACATGTTGTTTTCTTAGATTAACATAATCTATTATTGCAAAAACAATGGAGGCTGCAACTGAACCAATACTAAAAAAAAGATTAATGATAATTGAGTTTTTATAATTAAAACTTTTACCTGAAAAAATAAATAAAGACAAAATAGTGGCAAACACACTTAAATTACTATTACAATAAAACACCGCAAAACCACACAGGTTAGTAATTGCGGCATAGTACCACCATTGCCGTTTTTTTATATTATCAGAATTAAAATAAGCTATTAAGCCTGTTACCAAACCTGTAAATAATAAATAATTTACGCCTGTTGCTTGTTTGTAAAACAAAACACTAAAAATAATTGCCGAAGCAATTAGTAACCAATCATTTCTTTTCATCTTATTTTTTTATTTTATTGGATAAATACATGGAATAACCTACCGGAAAAAGCATTAAGAAAAACCCTAAAAAGAACAGTGGACTATTAAATTCGCTTGGCACGTAAGTATCTATTTCAGAAAATAAATTCTTGTCAGAGGTAACAAACCACTTGGTATAGGTCTTACTGCTAAACATTAAGTAATCCCACATAAAAGAAACAATACACACAATAGCGCCGGAAATTAAAAGCCCCCAAAATGGTCGCCCTACTTTATAATTGGCTTGTTCATCTAATTTATAAATTACAAATACCGAACCAACGATCATTAATAAAGATAATAGACAAGGCGCCCAAACAGGGCCAACCCATGGCACCGGGATCAAAAATAAAATATCCCAGGTGCTTAAGGCTTGCGGCCAACCTAGGCAAACATATAAGAAAACATAATAAAATATATCCCAAATGGCAAATGCCAAAACAAAATAGGCAAAGCGCTGTAATTTGTTTTTACCGGCCATAATACCGCAACCAACCAACATAATAATGGTAGCGATCTCGCGAAAGAATTCAATTTTTGCAACAAATGGCGAGATCTGTTTTAACGGAAATTCAAAACCTGTCTTATAATATAATTCGCGCAAATAAATAACCACCGCGCTTTCCATAAAACCCATGGCAACTGCAAATAAGCTGACCCAAATAATTAATTTTTTAGTTGAATGCATATTACTTTATTTTATATTTTGATTTCTCTAATTGACCGATTTTTTTGAATACGAAATACAAAGGGAAAAATCCAATTAAACCAAATGAACAATCAATTAATTGGTGAAAAAGAGGAATACTGCGAATGGGTCCACAAATAAAAGCTAAAAGAAATACCGCTCCGCAGGCCGTCATGGCAACAATTAAATTAGCCTTGTATCTTACCGGATCAATATAAACGGGAACAAAAAATAATGCGATAATGATATGCGCAAATGCCAACCAATCCGTTCCATACAAAACCACATCGGGTGTTTGTTGCACAGCATTGTAAACGGTTTGTATCCATTTACCTAAGGCATCCGGGAAAGAACTTTTATGAGTTATTAAAAAGTTCATTTCTGTTCGTAGTGGAAAAGCTGTAATACCGCTAAGGACAAGCAATACAACAAATACCGTTATAACGACTCTTATTTTAGTTAGATCTTTCATAGCTGTGTGTATTTAAATATTCATTTAATTCTTTTTTAGGAAAATACTGCTTGGCAATTCTATCTTCCGGTTTTTTATCAAATAAGTACAACCATACTAAAAATAGCCACTCTAAGGGTTTCATAAATATGTAGAGCACATTCGCAAATTTTTTATGTTTAGACCATTTGTTAACCGGTATGTTGCAGGCATCGTAAGAGTTCCTTATTACTTTATGCATTTTAGGTGTGTGCTCTTCTAACCAATTCTCAAATGCATTGGCAATTAGCAACTGTCTGTTAACTAAAATGCGTTGGTTTGCCCTAACACCAAAGCGTGTAGGTTGTACTAATTTTTTATTTCCGTTAGCAGCAATAGAACATAAATAATGGCCGCCGCCACAAGAACAATCCTGGTATTTTGATAATAAATACCCGCAGCTTTCGGTAAATTGAGTTATAATAGAATCGGGTTGTTGACCAACTAAAAATAATGCCGCTTGTATAATTAATAATAAGGGTGCAATTAAAACAGTTACAAAGCCTAAGTGATTTTGATGAATAGAACGGTAAAAAGTATTTATTATATGTGATGCAGTTGTGTTCTGGGTCTCTAAATATTTTTTTAAATATTTGTTTAGTTGAATGATCTCTTTTAATAAATAAAAAAAGCAGAGGAATGGTGATAAATACAATAAATTAAAACCCGGAAAAATAATAACTGCTGCCATTGGTATAAAGTGAATACAAATTGCCAGGCAAAATAAAAGGCCAATTGCCATTAAACCAGACACTATAGTTGTTAGCATTGGCGAAAGCAGTTGTTTAAAATACCGCGACGCTGTGTAAGCCAGCGCAAATATGATCCAAAGGGTATATGCGCTTAAAGTACTGTTATTCTCAAATGGATGTGTATCGCATTTATCATTTGTAATGGCGATGCCGATTCCTGGAAGAATATACATGAATAAAACCTCTGCAATTTTTTTAAAAACCGTAAGAGCAGTTATTTTACTCTCAGGAGTTTTTTGTTTAATAAGATCCAGTATCGAAAAAAGAACCAATACCAATGAAGCTATTACGAGTAGGGTTATGCCGGCTATATTTAAAGTGCTTTGCATCTCAAAGTAAATTTTTAAATTTTTTTTAATCCAGTTTCTTAATTAATTTTTCAAGTGCATCCAGGTGATCTTCAAAAGCTTTAACACCAATTTTTGTGGCGCTGTAAGTAGTAGAAGTTTTCTTTCCAATAAATTCTTTTTTAATATGTATAAATCCTTCTTTTTCTAACGCAGCAGCGTGGCTGGCTAAATTACCATCTGTTACCTGAAGCAAATCTTTTAATGAATTAAAATCAACTTTATCGTTCACCATCAAAACGCTCATAATACCAAGCCTCACCCTACTCTCGAAGGCTTTATGAAGTTTATGTATGTTAGGATTGATCATTTTAAAAGTCGTTAGAATTTAGTCTTATATCTTTTGTCCCTTTATTGTTTACGGTCATATTTAAACCACATGATCGTTCCGTAGATAATATGTAAGAGACCAAACCCAAATGCCCAAAAAAGGATTAACCAATAGTTAAGGAAAAAGCAGGAGACAATGCCCAATAACACCTGAAGGCATCCAAGGTAGCGGATCTCGTGCAAAGTGTATTTACTTCCATTTATTAATGCAAGGCCATAGAATATTAACATGGCCGGACCAACCAAAACAATAAAATTGCCTCCATGGTATAACATCGCCATACAAAATAAACCTCCGGCGGCTAAGGGTATGAACATATTAATTAATAATTGCCAGGCGGTGTGATCAAATAATTTGTAACCTGATCTTTTTGCTTTGCGCGCAGATAATATAAACGCTGTAATTAAAGACATACCCAAAACCAATGCGCAAATAATAACGCACATAAATAGCATTTGCTTATAATCTTTAGCCGAATAACCATCCATATTTTCGCTGAATACATAATGCGAAATAACATTATGTCCAGCATACGCGCCAATTAAAGCATATATGCCTGCAAAAATTCCTGAAAGACCACTTAAGGATAAAAATCGGTTAGATTGTTTCATCATTTGCCTGATATCCTTCAGGGCTTCTAAATGTTGCTGTTGGTTTTCCATGTTAAAGCACTTTGAAGTACAAAGTTAAAACTAAAATCAATACCTCCAAATATATTTTTACTTTTTTAACAGAACTCAAGATGGAACACTGCTTGACTGATAAAACGGGTTAACACAGATAAAATAAAAGATTGGCGAACATCAGTTAAATCCGCGTCATCTGTGTTCCATCGCCGGCAATTATAGTTCCTAATAAGCGCTTGTTAATATAAAATCTCCTTCCCTCCCCTTTTACTTTCAAATGAAACCTATTTTTAAATAAAATTGATTTAAACATGAGCGATATTGCCCATTTCTTTAGTCCTGTTAATACGGATAACATTTTAAACAGTTATAGTTTAAAAGAGACCCAAATGGGTAAGCTGTTCTCTATTTACCACAAGCAAGATGATTTTCCGGATCTTGAAGATATTCACATAGCATTAATAGGCGTTTGTGAAGACAGGAACAGTGAGAATAATGAAGGCTGTAAGTTAGCGCCCGATGCCGTGCGTGAATTCTTATACAAACTTTACGATACCGGCTTCTCTTCTAAAATAGCTGATCTTGGAAATATAAATGCGGGACACACAACGGAAGATACTTTTTTTGCATTAAGAATTACAGTAGATAACCTGATCCGTAAAAATATCATTCCTGTTATTATTGGTGGCTCGCAAGATCTTACCTATGCGCAGTTCCTGGGTTATAAAGACCTTGAACAAACTATTAATGTAGTCGCAATAGATAGTCTGTTCGACCTTGGAGATCCTGATGCAGAAATTACCAGCAATTCATATTTAGGAAAAATTATTTTACATCAACCAAACTACCTTTTTAATTATAGTAATATTGGTTATCAAACCTACCTGGTAGATCAAAACAGTTTGCAAATGATGAACCGTTTGTATTTTGATGTTTACCGTTTAGGTCAGATCCGCGATAAGATAGAAGAAGCAGAACCTATTATCCGTCAATCAGACATGATCTCGTTTGATATTTCCTCTATAAAACATTCTGATGCACCTGCCAATCCAAACGCATCGCCAAACGGCTTTTATTCAGAGGAAGCATGCCAGATAATGCGCTACGCCGGCATGAACGATAAATTATCATCCATTGGTATTTACGAAATAAATCCAAAATTTGACGAGAGCGGAAAAACAGCACATCTTGCAGCGCAAATGATCTGGTGCTTCTTTGATGGCTTTTATAACCGTAAAAATGATTTTCCTAGTCGTACCAATCCCGATTATATTCGTTTTCATGTTGTACTGCAGGATGATAAATACGAAATTAATTTTTACAAGAGTAAAAAAAGCGATCGCTGGTGGATGGAAATTCCTTATCCGCCGCATAAAGATCTTAAGTTTGAGCGCCACACGCTTATTCCGTGTAGCTATAAAGATTACGAACTGGCCATCAGCAATGAGATTCCGGACAGATGGTGGCAAACCTACCAAAAACTAAGCTAGTTTATTTTTTTAGCCACGAATTACACTAATTTCTCAAATTTATTTATCACCATTTAATTTTGAATTCGTGCAATATTATTTTGCAAGTACACATGCAAAATTTACTAATGAGTGAGTTAACCAATAAGTGTAATTCGTGAAATTAGTGGCTATTGCCTATGTGGTAATCAGTAACGAGATTCTCGACAGGTGGCGGCAAACCTACCAAAAGTTAAGTTAAGTTATTAGGAGATGGAACACCGACGAAACGGATTTAACTGGCTCACACAGATAAAAGATAAGTGAAAATCAGTTTGATAAGCAGCATCTAAGTTCTATTACCTTTAATGTTAAATAGATTTGTTTCTAATTCTAATTCTTTTATCTTTAATTAGGGTTCACTCAATAAGTCCAACAAATATTTTCGGATAAAATATATTTAGCAGGGTTATTTTAAATTTATATAAAGCATTTTTAATAAAAGTAAAGACGTGCTGTTGCACCAACCTTATT
>JACCXH010000035.1 GCA_013697245.1 Bacteroidota bacterium | reverse complement strand
TTTACACCGGATAAGAACGGTCGCAACGATATCTTTATGCCTTACGGTTATGGTATTAAAGAAGATGGTTACAAAATGCAGATCTTTGACCGTTGGGGCGAACTCATCTTTACTTCAAGTGAATTTAGAAAAGGATGGGATGGCAGTGTAAAAGGCTCAGATATTAACTCTGACAATGGTGTTGCTCAGGATGGCGTTTACATCTACAAAATAATGATCACTGATCTTGAAAACAACAAGAAAAGTTATGTAGGACATGTCACTTTGCTCAAACAATAAACTAAAACTAAAGCAAAAAAAGCCGGTCAAAATTTGACCGGCTTTTTTTGCTTTACTATTTTTATTTTTTCTCTTTCGCTATTACAATAAATACAGGGAAGTGATCGCTATAGCCCCCGGTATAAGTGCCAATATGGTAAGTTGTGAACGGAGCGCCTTTATTATTACCATAATCACTTTTTAAAAACGCTTTATTAAAAACTCTAACAGCATAATATTGCCAACTCTCATAATTTTTTGGTAGCCAGTTCTTATTTAAAATTACCTGATCAAATAAGTTCCAGCTATCGTTCCAGGCAATTGATCCGGTTCCTTCGCTATATAAGTCCTCCATAGGATTATAATATTGATCTCCATCACATTTTTTCGGATCGCCACACGTATTAATTATTTTTTTAATAGAAATATTTATTGGATCATCATTAAAATCGCCCAATAAAACAATTTTGGCAGTTGGGTCGGCTTTGGTAACACTATCAGCAATACGACGCGCCATAGTTGCTGCTGCATTTCTGTTTGCACGGCTTAACAATTCTCCGCCTCTGCGCGAGGGCCAGTGATTTACCAAAACAGTTAAAGGCTCGCCATAAAAAGAACCGCTTACAACTAAAATATCTCTTGTTTTTCGGCCTGTATCTGCTAAAGTTACATGGTATGAAACTGATTTAATTACTTTAAAATAAGAAGGGTTATAAATAAATGAAGGATCCACACCGCGAATATCCGGCCCTTCGATATGTACGATTTGGTAATTACGTTTTTTTAATTTTGGAGAATTAACAAGATCTTTTACTACCGCTTTATTTTCGATCTCGCATAAACCCATAATGGCAAGGCCGTCAGGTGTAACATCGGTTGCCATTTGCGAAATAGCATCGGCAAGATGTTCTATTTTTGTGCGGTAACGTGAGCCATTCCAAACATTTTTTCCGCTTGGTGTAAACTCTTCATCATTTTTCCAAACATCATTTAAAGTGTCGTATAAATTTTCGACATTCCAAAACCCAATGGCTGATGTAAAATATTTTTTATCTTTTTCAAGTTTCTGGCAATATGTATAAGATGCAAATACAGTAAACGCAATAAACAATACTAATTTTATTTTCATATTTCTTTTTTATTGCGCCAAAAGTAATAAATAAATTTAGGCCAAATGTTAAATGAATATTTCTTCTTACCGGTTTCTTGTATAAAGCATACATCGAATACAAAACACAATAAGCCTCATTAACTCCCTTAAAAAAATCCTATTTAAACCGTTTTAATAAGAGTTGGCCGTATTTTGGTAATATTTTGTTTACAATTAGCTAATAATACCAGTATTAAAATTTTATTATATTTGCCACGATTTAGTCAGAAGTGATCACCCTTGAGGCATAGTAAATATTTATTATACTTTCCCGAAACCGCTTCATAATAGTTAGAAATAATTAGGATGAAGCAAATAAAAAAACTCCATCCTAGTTTTATTTCTAAATAATTTCTAAATATTAATTTAGTTAATTTTAATAATTTAATAATAAAACAATATTTAATACTTTAGCTTAATGATAAATTTTACCAAGATTAAAAGTTTACTTTGCCTGGCGCTACTTTTTTTTGCCGGAACTATTTTCTCGCAAGTATCTCAAGCAGATTCAACTCTAACTTCAGATCCGTCAGATAGTTTAGATAACAGTTTTAACGTTCCTATTTTTAATTCAACAGGTGGCGATATTGATTCGGATCTTGGGCAACAAGAATCATCCTCTTTACTACAATCCAGCCGCGATCTGTTTTCTCAATTCGCAATTTTTCATTTTAACGCGGCACGTTACCGAATACGTGGCTACTCTACTGAAAATTTATCCATGATGCTTAATGGCATTGATATCAATAGCCCTGAAACCGGCTTTGCCGCTTTTGGCGAGTGGGGTGGCCTATTTAACGTTGCGCCTTTTAGCGAGTACAGGCTTGGAAATGGCGCATCGCGTTATGGTTTTTCGGGCCCGGCAGGCTATAATAATATTGACACAAAAGCGTCTTCTGCAAGAAAAGGTACTCGCATTGCTTATGGTACAACAAACAGAACATATAGAAATCGTTTAACTATATCACATTCTACAGGCATGATGCAAAATGGCTGGGCATTAAAATTAGTTGTCAGCGGTTCTTCAGGAAACCAGGTGTATATTCCGGGAACATATAGTCAGGGAAATACTTTTTATTTAGGCCTGGATAAAAAAATAAATAATAAACATCTATTATCTTTTACAGGTTATGTTTCGCCATCAGAATTTGCCGGGCGCACCAGTGCACAATTAGAAGCTTACGAACTCACAAATGACCATTATTATAACAGGGCCTGGGGTTTACAGGATGGTAAAGTTAGAAATTCAACTGTGCGTAAAACAATAAGACCTACTTTTATGGTATCACATATTATGACACCTAACAATACTTCAAAATTAACCACTTCATTATTTGGTAATTTTGGTAAATCAAGTGTTACGGGTATCAACTGGAATAACTCGCCTAACCCACAACCTGATTATTATAAATATTTACCAAGTTATTATTACAATCAGGGTTTAACCGAGCAAGGCGATGCATTAACTGCTTTATGGCAAAACGATGTGAATACGCGGCAAATAAACTGGGACAGGTTAATTGCCATGAACCAGGCTAATATTTATACAATACCCTCTCAAGCCGGGCAAGGACTAAATACAACAGATACAAGATCGAGATATATTGTTGAAGACAGAGTAGAAGATCTTAAAAATTTTGGTTTTACCTCGGTTTACAATAAACGTATTGAGAATTTATTTTTAAGTGCGGGCATTAATGGAAATATTTATAGAAATCATAAATACAAAACTTTAAATGATCTTTTGGGTGGTACGTTTTGGTTAGATTATGATCAGTTTGCACAAAATCTTGGCGTTAGTTCAACCTTCCCTCAAAATAATATTAATAATCCTGATCAAAAAATTTATAAAGGCGATAAGTTTGGTTACGATTTTAATATTAATATAAACAGAGCACAGGCTTGGGGCCAGGCAGAATATAGCATCGGAAAATTTGATATGTATGGCGCCCTTGCGCTTTCAACCATGCAGGTTTGGAGAGAAGGTTTTGTTGCCAATGGAAAATTTCCAACCACTAGTCAAGGCAAAAGCGAATTAATTTCTTTTATGAATTACGGTGTAAAAGGCGGATTGACGTATAAAATAAATGGAAGAAACTTTTTGTTAGCCAACGCTAATTTTTTAACACGCCCTCCTGAAGTAAATACCATGTTTATTTCACCGGAAACAAGGAATGATATTACACGAGGCGTTACATCTGAGAAAGTTACAAGTTATGAATTTAGTTATCTGGCAAAATATCCGGGCTTTAAAGCAAGAGCTACTTATTATAACACATCTATTAATAACCAAAGCAATATGCGCATCTTTTGGCATGACCTTTATAATGCCAACGTTAACTATTTTTTAACCGGGCTAAACGAAAAACACCAGGGTGTTGAGCTTACAGTTGAGAAAACCTTATTTACCTCACACATTTTACAAGGGGTTTTTGGTTATGGGCAATATTACTATACCAATCGTCCCAAAGCCCAGGCATGGCAAACCAATAATAATACAGAACTTTATACCGACAAAACTGTTTATTACAAAAATTATTATATTGGCGGCACACCGCAATTAGTGAGTGCGTTTACCTATAAATACATGGGCAAAAAATTCTGGAACGTAAGTGCTACGATTAATTATTTTGGCGAATTATACACTCAAATAAATCCTGACAGAAGAACAGAAGATGCGGTTGCGGCATATGTTGACGGTGATCCGCAAATTAATGATGTTGTTGGCCAACAAAAATTGCCGGATTTTTATACTGTTAATTTAAATGCAGGTAAATCTTTTAGAATAAAAGGCAAATATTATTTAAACTTTAATGGTGGTATTAATAATCTCCTGAATAATCAAAGTGCTTTAAATTTAGGATATGAGCAAATGCGTTGGGATATTGGCCAGTTAAACAGGTTTCAAAACAAATACCAATATATGATGGGCTTGACGTATAGAGTAAATGTTAGCTTTAGTTTTTAATTGATAAATAATTTACATTATGAAAAAAAATATTTTAAATCTTTTCTTGCTCATAGCTCTTTTTATAGGAGTTACTTCGTGTAAAAGGAAAGGAGAAATTCCACCTGTTAAACCCCAGGGGACTTCATTAACAATTGCTGATCTTAAAGCAATTGCCAGTTGCACCAATAATTGCAATAAAGTATTTACAACAGATACGTATTTATCCGCTGTTGTTTTGGCAGATGATGTAACCGGTAATTTTTATAAGGAAACATTTGTACGCGATGCAACCGGCGCTATTCATTTAACTTTTAAAGCTGCTCCAATTATTTTTATTGGCGATAGCATACGTATTAATATGAAAGGTTTGAGCATTGGCTACAATCCTACAACGTATATGTTAGAAGTAGATTCTATTGATACCGACAAATCGATGATTAAACTTGGCGCCGGAACATATCCGCAGCCAAAGGTTTTAGATATGAACCTTATTAATACACCAAATTATTTTGCGGGTTTTATAAATGATCTTGTTGAAATTAAAGGAATAGGTTTTTCGCCTGCCGATGCCAACCAATTATATGTAAATATTAATACAACAGCTCAAAGCAGATTAATGAATTCTTGCGGTGGAGATCCTATTACATTAAGAACAAATGCTTATGCCAAATTCGCAGGACAAAAAACACCCTCAGGTTTTGGTAATATAATTGGTATTGCAACAAATTTTGGCACAACAAAACAATTAGTAATAAGAAACACAACGGAATGGAGCATGACTTATACAAGCTGTGTTACGCCCGGCCTTTATATTAAGAAAAATTTTAACGATGCGTTGATCACCAGTGGTGGATGGACAACACAAAATGTAACAGGTAATATTAATTGGGTTACTTCTACACTTGGTTCATGGGCTAACAAACCTTACGCGCAAATATCAAATTTCGTTTCAGGAAACCAGGTTTGCGAAAGCTGGTTAATTTCTCCACCAATAAATCTTTCAGCCTCTACAAATCCTATTCTTACATTTCAAAATGCGTGTAATTATACCGGCCCTGTTTTAGAAGTACTGGTATCTACTAATTACACATCAGGATCGCCCAATACAGCAACATGGACTCCGCTAACATATACTCTCTCGGCCGGAGGATTTGCGTTTGTAAATTCGGGAAACATTTCGATGAGCGCCTATAAAACAAGCGGTGTAACTATTGCTTATAAATATACCGGCACGGCTTCTTCAGGAAGAACATGGGAGTTAGATGACATTATTGTTTCTGAAAACTAATTTGATCAAAAAAGAAAAAATGAAAAAAATATTTTGTTTACTATTTATCACTTCGCTTTTATTTACTTCTTGTAAAAAAAAGTTCGATACACCTGAACCACAAGCTCCGCCTGCGGTAAGCAGCTATATTACAATTGATTCTATCATAAAAAGATATACTGCTTATTATGCCATACCGCCAGGCAAGGTTTACAAATTTACCACCGATGTAAATGTAGTAGGTATTGTAACCGCTGATGAATTAAGTGGCAATATTTACAAATCTGTTTATATTAAAGATGCTACCGGTGGTATTAAAATAAATTTAACCTATTCAGGCGGTTTATACATTGGAGATAGTATTCGCATTAATTTAAATGGCGTGAAATTAAACAGCTATGGAATGCAGATACAATTAGATTCTATTAACCTTGAAAAAAGCGTTCATAAAATTGCAACCGGTTTAATTGTTAAACCAAGAAAAGTTACTATGAATCAACTTGCCACGATTAATCCTTTAGTATCGCAATTATATTACCAATCCGAATTAATTCAGTTGGACTCTATTGAATTTGATAACGGTGCCAAAAATGTAACCTTTGCAGATGCTGTTGGAAAAGGCTCTATCTCGCATGTACTTTTTAATTCTTTTGGCGCTAAAGTTATTTTAAGAAGTTCGGGTTACGCCAATTTTGCTGCCAGCACAGTACCTTGTGGTAAAGGAAGCATCATTGCTATGGTTGGCCAATACAATGGAGCCATCCAATTAACGCTAAGGCAGCTTAGCGACCTAAGCGTGTCAAGCGGAACCTGCCCTGTGTATTGTAAGAGTTTTAATGATAATAGTATTACCAATGGCGGATGGACCACACAAAACGTTGTTGGTTCTGTTAATTGGGTAACTTCTAATGCCGGCGGCGCGCCGAATTATTATGCTTCTATTTCAAATTATCCTTCCAATCAAACCTGCGAAAGCTGGTTAATTTCTCCACCATTTAATTTAAGCAATAACATTAACCCAATGCTTAATTTTCAGAACGCCACTAATTTTACAGGCGGTTCTTTAACGGCGCTGATCTCTACAAATTATTCGGGTGGAAACCCTACACTGGCAACATGGTCGACATTAACCTATACACCTTCGTCTGGCGGTTATGCTTTTGTGAGTTCGGGAAATATTTCTTTAAGTGCTTACAAAACAAATAATGTTACTATAGCATTTAAGTATATCGCCTCCGGCTCTGCCGCAACATGGGAGTTAGATAATATTGCAATACTTGATTACTAAAAATTACTGTTAGAAAACAAAAAAAGCCTTTCAAAGTAAATGAAAGGCTTTTTTTATTCTTAAGATTTCTATTGTCCCAACAAAACTTTTTTAGCGTCTTCTAAAATATCCAATGCTATTTCTTGTGTTGCAGCTTCCGCATACGTTCGCAATACAGGCTCTGTACCGCTTGCACGAATCATTAACCATGTGTTCTCATCAAAAAAGAATTTATATCCATCCAGATCATCAATACGCGATACTTTATATTTACCAAACTCCTGGTAAGCATTATTCTTACAGTTTTGCAAAACTTTATTTTTTATAGCTTCGTCAATATAAAGATCGTTGCGTTCAAACGAGAAAGTACCCGTAATAGCATACACTTCTTCGATTAATTCATTTAAAGATTTTCCTGTTTTTGCCATAAATTCCCAAATGGTCAATCCCATCCAGATCCCATCGCGCTCTGGTATATGGCCTTTAATGGCAATGCCACCACTCTCTTCGCCACCAACTAAAACATCTTCGGCAACCATAATGCTGCAAATATATTTGAAACCAATTTTTACAACATCTAAAGGCAAGCCATAATGCTCGCACATATTTTTTATTTTAACGGTAGTGCTAAACGCTGTTGCTACTTTGCCTCTTTGGTTTTTATATTTTACCAAATAATGTATTAGTAATAAAATAATGTGATGTGAATCAACAAAATTTCCTTTATCATCGTAAAGCCCTATTCTATCTGCATCGCCATCTGTTGCTAAACCGCAAGAGATATTTCCTTTTTGTTTTATAAAGTTGCTAAACTCTTGTAAATTTTTATGAATTGGTTCAGGGGCCTGACCATGAAAGCCAGGATTGTGATCGTTATGCAAATGATATATTTCAGGAAACAAGCGCCACATGACTCTTTGCCCTGCACCAAACATAGAATCGTAAGCCAGGTTTAAATTTGCATTTTTTATTGCCTGAAGATCAAAATTAGATTCAACATGTTGAATGTACAGATCTTCTAAGGGAACGATCTGGAGATCTCCTTTTTTTTCTGCAGCTGCAAGATCCATAGAATTAAAATCGGTTGTGCATTTTTCGGGAATGATATCTTCTATATCCTGCACCAATTCGGGGCCAAGCGGGCCACCGTAATGCGCTTTAATTTTATATCCATTATATGAAGCAGGATTATGACTTGCAGTAATAATGATACCTAAATGTGTTTTATATTTTACGCAGCCTAAAGAAATCATAGGTGTGCTTATAAAATCTTTTGCGAGCAATACTTTTATACCATGCGCCAAAAAAACTTTTGCAGTTGTTTCTGCAAATAAAGGTCCGGCAAAGCGACAATCATGCCCAACTACAACAATGGGATTTTTTTGACTCTTAACTAACCACTTTGCAGTTGCTTCTGTTACTCTTGCTACATTTTCTACCGTAAAGTCCTGCGCAATAATTGCGCGCCAACCATCTGTTCCAAATTTTATTTTAGTCATATTAAAAATGTTATTTAAAATTTACTGCTATTGAATTAGAGATCTCTTCAAACTCTTCTTTACTTAGTTTTAATTTTGGATTAGAAAAATTACAATCGTTCATAGTTCGGATAGGAATTAGGTGTATGTGTGCGTGCGGCACTTCAAGCCCAATCACCTGCATGGATATTCTATTACAGTTTATTGTTTTTTTAAGTGCTAACGCAACACGTTTACTAAAATCCATTAAGCCTAAATATGTTTTATCGTCAAGATCGAAAATATAATCTACTTCTTTTTTTGGAACCACTAAAGTGTGTCCTTTAGTTATAGGAGCGATGTCTAAAAAAGAAAAATAATTTTCATCTTCGGCAATTTTGTAACAAGGTATTTGCCCGGAAATAATTTTTGAAAATATACCTGGCATTTTATTTAAATAGTAATTTCTGAGATCTGAAAAGTAACTTTTCCGGCCGGAACCTGCACATCCACCTTCTCTCCTACTTTTTTGCCTAACAATGCTTTTCCAATTGGTGAGTCAACCGAGATCTTTCCTATTTTAAGATCTGCTTCATTCTCTGCTACCAAAGTATATTTCATAACAGCACCATTATTAGTGTTCTTTATTTTAACGGTAGTTAAGATACTTACTTTTGTAAGGTCTATTTGCGTTTCATCAACTATCCTGGCATTAGCAATTACATCTTCTAATTTAGCGATTCTAAACTCTAATAAAACCTGAGCTTCTCTGGCCGCATCGTATTCTGCATTCTCACTAAGATCGCCTTTATCGCGTGCGTCAACAATGGCTTGTGTAGCAGCTTTTCTTTCAACAGTTTTTAATTGTTGTAACTCATCTCTCATCTTTTTCAAGCCTTCTTCCGTATAATATCCTATTTGTGCCATAATTACCTATTATTAAAAAAACAAAGAATCCCGATTAAATACCGGGACTCCTTTAATAAAACAAATGTATTAAAAAAAACTATAAATTCAATCTTATACCAAAGGTATGGGTACCACCAAAAGGATTCGTCAAACGATAAGAATAATCCAGAGCCACGGTAGTTTTTTTCTCGTTAACCGGTATTTCAAAAGTTAAACCCGCAGCAGGACCTGTAAATACAGTTTGACGCGTTGACTCATGTAAAATTCCTTTTTCAGCGTAATAACCACCTCTGATCATCAACATATCTTTCCAACCATACTCTAAACCGAATAAAAAGTTATCGTTAGTAAACGAGTTAGAAGTATAAGTACCATTAAAAGTAACGCGGTGTTTTTTAGATAGACCGGTACTGTCTTTTGTTAGATACACGTCGTAAGAAGCGCCGATGTTTACTAAAGCAGGTAACTCAAATGCACCTGAACGGTTATTAACGGTTAGATCATAATTATTACCATATTTTACAGTAGCCTGACGTGTTAAACCATCGCCCCTGTAAGACATTTTAGGACCCCAGTTCTTTAGTGCAATACCAAAGTGAATTTGGTCGTACTTACCGGTGTGGTATTGAATACCGGCATCTAAAGCAATACCTCTAGCCGAAACGTTTGGGATTTGCTCGTTAATGATCTTAAAGTTAATGCCTCCAAAAATATTATCTGAGAACATTTTCGCATATGATAAACTAATGTTATAGAAAGTTGGGCTGTAGGTTCCTAATCCGCCATCGGGTTGTTCTTCGGTTGTGGTTTCGATCTTTCCGGCGTTAATGGCAACAACACCTAAACCAATTGTTCCTGTTTCTCCAACACCTTGAGTTAAACCAAAACTATTGATAAAAATATCGGTGCCTTGTAACCAGTTTGACCTGTTAAAGATAATTTCGGTTTTACGCGTGTAGGCAGTACCTGCAACGTTTAGGAATTGAGCTTCTAAACCCCTTGCTTTAGCAGAGTTAGATCCAACCATGCCAGAGTTTCTGGCATATGGATTTATCAGGAGTTGACTAGCACCTGCCTGGCCTCTTCTTTCGGGGTTACCTGCATTGCCAATAACAGTTGTAACCATTAGGGCAGATAAACCAATATGTTTTAAATTTTTCATCATAACTTTCATAATTCTCGTTAGTAACTTTGAACATCTAAAGGACGCATTGCTCCAAACCATTTAACTATTTTTTCACCAATGCCGGGAGCGTCAATATAGAATATATATAAACCACTGGCAACTGAAATACCACTTTGATTTTTTAGATCCCAATCTGTATATGGTACGCGTTTAGCCTGTTTAATATCTGTTCCACTTCCTGATACTCCAACATAAATATCTTCTTGTCCTGAAACATCACGGGTAATAGTTCTAACCAATGTTCCATTCATTGTAAATATTTTTATGGTACACTTGTTTGGTAAATTAGTTATCCTAACGCGATTGTCAATCCTATTGGTTTCGTAAGAAGATGAACCATAATAAGGATTTGGTACAACCCTGATAAGATCTAAACCATTTTTTGCAGTAGTATTATCTGCAAATAAAGTAGCAATATCGCTTGTATTAAATTTATACATCGGGAAGTTGTTATTTACCGGGCTAGCGCTGATATCAGTAGTTAACATACTTGGAGAATTTACATTCTGAAGTTTGTTAATATTAATCGCAACTTGTGGCGTAGTATATGTTGCAACTCCGGAGTAACCATAACGATAAGGCTTTGATACGTTGATCTGTACCCTTACATCTGAAGGCATATCTGCAGGATCTGTAAAGCTAACGCCGTTTGCAAGCATCGGAATTGATACCCACATAATATCGCGCTCTAATCCATTCAATGGCCCTAAACCGGCGCCACTATTATCTTGATTAAACGATGGTCCAAAATATTTTTGCAATACATTAATTGATCTTGCACCTGCATCATATTTTAACTGACCATAAGGTTGGCCTCCCAAAGTAGCTTCCCAACCAAACGGAACACCCGGAGTAGGATACACGGATTGAATAGAATTTCCACCAAATACATACACAAAGTGTTTACCACCAAATGCATATGGATAAGGAGAGTTGAAACTTGAAGTTGGGTTCCATTTCATATCATTACCATTATTTTCTTTTTGGTAGCTATCTTCACCAAAGGCCATGTTCAAACGCTCACCGGTCTCTAAATTAATAGCATAGCCCGGGAACCATCCCATACCAGTTTCAGAAATATAATTAGGGTCGCTAACATTGGAACTAGTTCCGCTACCTACTGCAGCATAAACTCCGTCTTTGTTTACAGACTGGTGCCTTCTTGGGCCAAAAAATACGCCACCGCCTTCGCTAAGTGTATATTTTTCCTGCATTTCAAGAACCGGGCATCTTGTCCATTTACTCTTGTCTTTAGTATATACGATCAAAGCACTTCCTAATTTTCTTAGGTCGGTATTTCCATCTAAACTTGGAGCACCATCACCCGGAGTTCCATAAATAGAAGGGTAATTGATGGCATCTAATTTCCAAATCTTACCATTTAAGCCTGGTCCGCCAAACACACGGGCCGGTAAATTTGGCGCACTACTAGAAGTTATAGAATAATAAGAAGCCGCTAAAGGATATGGTGCCCATGTACCGCCTAATATTTTCCCAAATTCTTTTTTAGGATCATAAAATGCTGCAATAACACCTGCGTTATCTTTTTTATAATATGCGTCTTCGCTTCCGGCTGTTTTATTATTACCTGATAAGATCCAGTTAAATGGTGTATTTCCATCAACGTCTGGTACAGGGTTTAACCAATTGGCCGGGCCATTTTCATAAGAGATTGTTGCGCCAATAAATGCTCCCGGAGTTGGGCCAGGATAATCGGAACTTAAAGATGTAAAGTTTGAAAAAGTACCAACAAATTCACCCGGATCGCCAACTTGTTTAATTGTTAAAGAGAAACCTAAGTCAGGGAAATAAAATTCATTTCCAACTTTAATTGTTTCATAATAAATATCTGTTGTGTTTGTAGGAACAATTGCAGTAGGATAGTACATTTTTCCAGATTGTAGATCTTTTAATTCCCAGCTAGTATTATCTACATTTAAAGCAGCAATACCAGAGCTTGTACCGGTTGGCATAGCGTTTACGCTTGTTTGAGGCGCAGTTGAACTAACCAAGCGATTAATGAACCTGAAAGTAAAATCAGAATTTTTTACGTTCAATGGGTCAACTACTTTAATGTTAATTGGTCCTTGTGCGTTCTCATAAGTGATATCAGCTTTAAAGCCATTAGCAACAATCTCGTCTTCAGATGCTCTGGTCATGGTTAATTTATTTCCACCATTACCTTGTCCTTCAACCCTGGTAATTTTTGGTCCGAAACCATAAGCCGATTGAGGCACAGTACCGTCTTTTTCAATATCCGGAATGTGTGGGATACCAGCAGCACGTTTAAATTTACGTCCTTCGAGGTAAGGATGTTTTTGACCTAAAATGTTTGCAGCCGGATTTACAGATACTGGAACATCAGGAGCATAAGTTAAATAATTATTATAAGCATAAGCAACTGCAAAAAAGTAATAGGTCTTATTATTTACTAATTTCCTATTTGATGAAGTTGAGAAAGCATCGTCAGTAATTCTAAAAGTAGACACAATACCTTTATCATTTCCTTCTACTTTAATTTTAGGAACTAAAGCGCCAAGGCCATTATCTAATTCAAAGTTTACAATACGTGAAATGTTATTTTGTCTGTCGCATTGAAAAACAGGAATGGCTTTTGTTCTGTCAGCCAAATCAGTAGATGCTACTTTATCGTTTACAACCTGATAAACAAGATATCCTTCAAAACGATAGATCTTATCGGGATTACTTAACGCAGGGATAGTAGATGTTGGATCAGATAAAATAGAGATATCTGTTTCAGCATAATCATTATTAAACTGTTTATAATTATTTGAACCTTTTTTGTTAGTTAAATAAATAATTAACTCATTGTTTATCTCCTGAATGGTCATATCAGGTGCTTCAGGGCCATCTAATAATTTAAAGCAATTATCAAATAAAGCTTGTGCTTTATCATCAGCAGTTTTTAGTAGATCTACCGAAGTTAAGTTTCCACCTTTTACAGGGCTTTGTGCCCATGGCATACCAAAAGTAAGTTCGTTTACTGCGCCGGGTAATAATTTAAATGGTCCGGCAGATTGCAAGAAACGTCTGTCACCCGGAAGGTTACCGGCAGATTTTTCAGTCCAGCCAGTACCTGTAACAGGGTTACCATCGTAAACAAAAGTTGCAGGTGCGGTACCACCGTAAGCGTTGCCTCCAAAAGTAAATGGCGAACCATCTTTCCAAAAACCTGTCATGAAATTATAATAGTGAATAGCAATATCAGGGTTAGTTGTTTGTGGAGGGAAGGCCCCTATATTATTATTGTAATAGGTAAAACGGCTCATTTGAATTGTTTCACCCGGCTCATCAGTTCCTGTATAAGGCGTTTGAGGAATTACATTAGCATCATTATCGTTATCAATTCCGTCATTAGGATCAGCAAGTGGACCTCTAAAAAAGTCGCAACCTAAAGCAGGAGGAAAATCACCATAACCATTTGTTCCGGAAGCTGTTTCATCGTAAGGATCGGCGTTATAAATATAACCTAATCCTCTTGAAACGTCGCAACCAACATAATCATCCAAATAATATCCAAGATCGGCATCTGTCCAAACAGTAAAATAAGTTTGATTTAACTGGAATGAAGAACGATTATGAATCTCATAATTATAAAATGTCATATTATTTACTTCATCATTGGTTTTAAAAGCAAAAGCTTGTGCTCTAACTTCAACCCCAATTTGCACACCTTGTGTTTCTGTGTGAGCTCCGCCTTTATCATTAAATACCCAAAATAAAGTTTGATCTCCGTATAATTTTGATTTACAAAATCCTAAATTATCTTTTAACGCTAAATTATAAACATCATATGCCGGATAATCAGGTGTTGGGCCAGTTGGATCGTAGAATCCATCAAGGTTAACATCCACAAATGGCGCTAAACGTTTGCCTTCATTTTTACTAACATCGCCATTTCCCGGCCAGGCTAAAATGTTTGGTGTAGCAGCGCCTCCATTGATAAGATTATCTACTTCAGCACGGGTAATAGTATAAATTTGATCGTATTTTAAACACTCAGCAGGGTCGGCAGATGCATTAACTGTATCTAATGGGCCGGGCCAAAAATCTATACCATTTTGACGATAGGTCATAGCGGCAACTTTTAATTGTCCACCGGCATCTAAACCACCTAACCAGATCGAACCGGCGAAGCAAGAAGATATACCTGTAGCCCTGTTAGAGGTAGCAGGAACAATATAATAAGCATTACCATTACCTTGTAGATCCCACCACATATCACCACCACTATAAATAATGGTTCTAACGTTGTTAAGCCAAAGTTCAGCGGCCCCTTTTGGAGCGGCGCAAGCAGCCATTATCTTCCCACCCGAACCACCATCGTTGATTGAGTTATCCAACATTTTTGCTGCTTTTTCTCTACCATAAATGCTTATGCTACATAAGACACTTAAAAATATTACAATCTTTTTCATATTAAATTCCTCCTAAAAATTAAACATTAAGCCAATACGTATCTGGCGCGGGCTACTATAATTACCCGGTTGGTTGATACTGATATTATACATGTCTCTAAAAGCATTGGCGCTATTAGCAAGGGCTAACGAAGCTTGTGCCTGAGTTGATGTTAAATACCCATCATCTGACGGATTACCTGTGAAACTATATACATTTAAAATATTACGTGTATTAAATAAATTCAAAACCTGTAAGTAAACATTTAAGCCAGCAGTTTTTCTACCTTCTTCGCCTTTTTTACCCCAACTTAACTGAATGTTCTTATCAATTCTAAAGTTAGCCCTGTAGCTCCATGGTTTAGATGAACCATTGATTTGTCCAACAATACTTGAACGAGTTGCCACCAGAAAAGCATTATAAGGCACAGCAGTATTCCAACGTGTGTAAGGCGTGCCAGAACCAAGAATGAAAGAGATATTGAAACCAACATCTTCAAACAACTGAATTGTTTTTCCTTTTTTTGTTTTAAAAGATGGTCCTTTATAATCTTTTTCAGCACCAAAACGGTAGTCATAATTTAACACAAAACTATGGCGTTGATCAAAATCTAGAGGCTGTAAGATACGCAAGTTAGGGGTACCTGATGAAGCTAAGTTAGCTCCTGAGTTTGCGCTTGAACCCGATCCTTCAGCAAATTGTAATGTGTAGTTAGCCGAATATCTTGAACCACCTGTTCTGCGGAAGTCGAACACAAATGATAAACCTTTTGTTGTAGCAAAGTCAATATTATCATATTGAATATAAGACTTAGGATATGCACCGGTAACAAAACGTTGGTTGATCATATTACGCATTTCACGATAGAAAGAAGTAATTGTTAAGGAAGCATTTTTACGCTCATTTAATACCTGCGAAAATCCTAACTCATAATCAATTGTTTGTTGTGGTTTTAAATTCGGGTTATTAAGTAAAGGCGTATTACTTTGAGCATCCATAAAATAATAATCCAATGGATTTAAAATTGCACGGATACCTTCAGGACGTTGTGTTAAGATATCATAGTGAGCAAAGAAGTTAGACACATCTGATATCGGGAATGAGAAAGCGATACGTGGCATAACATTAATAGCTGCAGCGTATTGTGTAAAACCACCAATCGACATTTTTTTATCGTAGTTAGAGCGGTCTTTAAATAGTGGAACAGGGTTACCTGATGAAGCTTGCAGAAGTGTTGGATCTGATAATTCGTTTCCTTCAGCATCAAACCACTTATCGCCTTGCCTGTAACCTTTAATATATAAAGGTGATTTTCCGCCAATTGGTGCCTGAGCAACATAGATAGCAGCATTTTTTGAGATATTTCCCGGTACATTATCTGCAAAACCCGCGGGTAAATTTTCTAAAGAAGCAAGGTCGCTTACTTTTGCTAATTCATGAAAAGCGTATTTATCTTTTAATACTTGTTGGTTTGCATCATAACGATCTACACGTAAACCAACGTTGAATTTAATATCTTTAAAATCAAATTTATCCATAATAAATACAGAAGCATAAATAGGCTTAAATGCGCCTACAGTATAAAGCGGCCTTCCTGCATCATCTTTTTGCTCAAGGAAAGTGCTAATGCTGGTCTTATCGTGTGTTATTTTACCATCATGAGTATAACCGAAATAATTAACAACCGGGTTATTTTGATTATAGAAAAGGTCATCGGCACTAAACATATCTATGCTTAATTGTGATGGATCTAAAGCATCTGTATTGATAAAGCCGGTATAATCTTTTGGTAAACCTAATTTTTCTAGTATTCTTTCAGAGAATTGAGTTTGTTTATCAGCCTGGTATTTATTTTGGAAATAGTAATAAGGTACTAATCCTGAAAACTGTGGTGTTAAGATAGGGTTAGCAAGATCTAATTCGCGGGTATGTAAATTGGCCTGATTTCTCATTACATCCCAAAGATCAGTAGCAGTTAATCCATAATGATTAAGTGTTCTTTGATCGAATTCCAAACCAAAAGTTAAAGCGTGATTTTTAATATCGGCGTTAAAACTTGTGGCGATCCTGAATTGACCATTCGTAGTGCTGTTATAAGTTGTTGGATAGTTACCAAAATTGTTAAATAAACCATACACATTCTGTGGATTAGCGCCATTTACCAAGCCATTATTTCCCTGAATAAAATTACCACCAAAAGCTACCGGTCCGGATTGCGAAAGTAAATAACTTGTATACAAGGCTGCATCCGGATTAAGATCTGATGGGGTAAACACAACAGGTAATTCGAACGGGCCTCTGTATGCATAAGCATTAATTGTTTGACCATTTAAATTAAATGCGGGATCGTATTGGTAATTAAATGCATTTTCCTGTCCTGCGTAAGGCCTCTCAAATTTTCCAACATAACCATAGTCGAAGAATTTATCTTTATGCACGGCGCTTTGTGTTAATGAATTGACATTTTCATAACTCACCAAAAATTTAAAGAAGGCGTTGCTAATCACGGATTGTGATTTTTCTTTACTGTTATTGCCACCAAATTTTTGAGTGATAGAAAGATTGATCCTTTTTGTTTTTTTACTTGTTTTTGAATTATTTGCTGAGTTTAAAAGATTATTTACAATGCTGGAATTAAAGTTATCTGAGTATTCATAAAAGCCACCCAATGAAATATTTGTATTCGCTGTTGGTGCATAATCAATTTTACCATTAAGCGATAATAAACGGCCTGCAGCATTTGGCCTGTATTTTTGTGTATGAAGGTCGTCTTTTGTAATAAATTCTGATGAACGTATAAAACCTGTTCCTGATGGAGAAGGCAATAATGGCTGATCTTTTATCTCTTGTAATTTGTCCTGATTTATAACATAAATAGGCACAAAAGATGGAGCCGGATCTTTTACATAATTACCTTGTCCAGATAAGAAGAAACCTAAAACAGTTCTGTGTGTAGAGTCTTTCTTTTTATAGATCGGTCCGCCAACACTAAAACCTAATGAGTTATACCCATAAGCATCGGTAAGCTGAGAAGAGATTAACTCAACCCCACCAAAATATTTTGATTGAGGACCACGAGTTGAAATAGAGATGGCACCCGAAGTTAAGTCACCATACATGGCAGGAACCCCACCGGTAATTACGTTAATTTGCTCAATAGATTGCTGTGGTAAGTTAGGAGAACCGAAAACTTTAACACCATCTACGAAATAAGTAGTGTTTCCACTACGTCCACCCCTTACATTCACTTCTTTTCCTTCATCGGCCTGATATACACCGGCTGTTGTTGCAGCTACTGAGTTAACGTCCTTTGTTGCTAAATTCTGGTAATCTTCGCGGGTAACAGTTTGTCCTGATTTTGTATCCGGATCGATTAACGGAACTTGGTAAGTAACAACTTCAACTTCATCTAATTTAACACCTTCGCCATTTGACAGACCAATGGTGATATAAGCCGTTTTACCGTCACCAACCACAATGTCTTTCACTTCTGCGGCTTGGTAACCAACGTAAACACCTTTAACCATGTATTTTCCCGGAGACAGTGGCTTGATAAAAGCCTCCCCGTCCATGTTTGTAGTGGCAACACCTACCTGCACCCCATCTTTATAGGCTACAACGTTAGCAAAAGGAATCGCTTCCTTGGTTGCTTTATCCTGTAATACTATCTTAATTGCTCCATTTCCTTGCGCCAGTGCGGCCAAACCTGTGAAAACAACCAATACAACTGCTAAGTAAATCTTCTTTATCATATATTGTTAAATTACCTTAATTTTCTACTTATAAAAGCCTTAAAAGTATAAACCCTAAGCATTAATAACAAGCAAAAAACCTTATATTTTATTAAGCTACTGATTTTCAATTTATTAAACTTTTAATAGTATGTTAACATTTTTTTGATACTATAAAGCTACATACAATGATTTTAAAAGAAATTAACAAGTTAAAATGTGGTTAGGCGAAACTTATAAGTGGTTAAAAAACCGGGATAAATGGAAATATTATTTTTTTCGCTTTTTCTTTTTAAAGATACGTTTGAAAAACGGCTCGCGTTTATTGTTATTATTGAGGTTGGATTGTTGTTTGCTTTTTTTCATACGCTTACGCACTTTTTTTGTTTGCAAACGTTTATGATATTTTTTTATAGCCTTTCGCTCAGCCCTTTCTTTACGGCGCTTTTCGCGGGCTTCGAACCTTGCTTTTTTTCTTTGCTTTAGATCAACTTTTATAGATTTTTCTTTTGGCCCGGTTCCTTTTTCCTGCGAAAAAGTGGGCAAAATATTGGTTAAGAATAATAAGCAAATTATTATTATTTTAAATTTCATTCGGCTTTTTTGTATTCCAACACCTCAACACCAAAACGCTTTAAAAAATCAACTCCTTCGTCGTTTGCCAGCCCTTTATATTTAGCATAACTGTGCATGAAGTATACTTTTTGAATTCCGGTAGTATAAATAACCCTTGCGCAGGAAATACATGGCGAAAGTGTTACATACAAGGTGGCACCCTGCATACTAACTCCATTTTTAGCAGCATATAAAATGGCATTTTGTTCGGCATGTAATGCCAAAGAACAGCTTCCTTTACTATCTCGCGGACAACCAACCACGGGAAACTCAATATCACAATTATGCGTGCCGGCAGGCGGCCCGTTATATCCTAAAGAAATGATACGGGTATCTTTTGTAAGAACGGCGCCTACTTGTGCTTTCACGCAATGCGAGCGCAATGCCAGCTTTTCAGCCAGGTCCATATATATTTCATCGAAGGAAGGTTTCACAGATCTAAGATTTAAGATGTTTGATTTAAAATTTACAGAGCCTCGCTCACCACTTCTTTTACATCATCGGGTAATAAACGTTTTAAAAGTGCTTCGATGCCGGCTTTTAGAGTCATGGTGCTGCTTGGGCAACCACTGCAACTGCCGCGCATTTGCACGGTAACAATACCATCCTTAAGCTCTTTGAAAGTGATCATGCCTCCATCCGATTCAACTGCCGGGCGAATGTATTGTTCTAGAACTTCAATGATCTTATTTTCCACATCGTTACTTGGCGGCACATGTTGCGTATTGATCGATATAGTTTCTTTAAACGAAGAATCTTTTGGTACTTGTTGTTGTGGTAATTTATTGATGGTCGCATTTCCTTTATTCAAATAATCGGTAATAAAAACACGTAATTCATCGCGCACCTCTTCCCATGCTACAGCATCCTGCTTGGTAATTGTAATAAAATTAGAAGCAATAAAAATACTTTTTACAAAAGGAAATTGAAATATTTTTTGTGCAATGGGCGCGTCTTTAGTTTCGCTTATATTTTTATACTCGGCTGTTGCACCACTCACCAATAATAATTTATTAGCAACAAATTTTATGCTTGCAGGGTTAGGAGTTTCTTCCAGATAAATAATAAATGGTATTTCGTTTAGATTCATATTAATCACAAATTTACGAACTAAAAGCTTATGATTTGCCTTTAAATAATAGTACTTTTACCGCTAACAATTATGCAGATAAAAACCGACTTTTTAGTTATTGGTTCTGGTATTGCCGGATTAAGCTTTGCCTTAAAGGTTGCCGAAAAAGGCAAGGTAATTTTAATTACTAAAAGCAATGAAGACGAAAGCAATACCAAATACGCACAAGGCGGCATAGCAGCTGTATGGCAGGATAAAGACAGTATCGAAAAACATGTTGCTGACACTTTAAATGCAGGTGGCGGTTTGTGTGATGAGAGAATTGTGCGAATGGTGGTTACAGAAAGCACGGAACGTGTAAAGGAATTAATTGAATTAGGAACACGCTTTGATAAAAAAGGAAGCGGCGAATACGATCTTGCAAAAGAGGGTGGCCATAGCGAGAACCGGATATTACATTATAAAGATACCACCGGTCTTGAAATTGAAAGAGCCTTATTACAACAGATTCACAATCATAAAAACATTGCGGTTTACGATCATTATTTTGCAATTGATATTATTACACAACATCACCTTGGAAAAACAGTTACCTCCAAAACCCCCGATATTAAATGTTTTGGGGCATACATCGTCAATATTAAGACGGGTGCCATTGATACCATACTTTCTAAATTTACCATTATGGCAACCGGTGGTGCAGGACATGTTTATGCAACAACTACCAACCCTAAAATAGCTACTGGCGATGGTATTGCCATGGTGTACCGGGCTAAAGGTTTTGTAAAGGACATGGAGTTTGTGCAGTTCCACCCTACTTCGCTTTATAATCCGGGCGAAAATCCAAGTTTTTTAATTACCGAGGCCATGCGTGGTTTTGGCGGCGTTTTAAAAACGCAGGATGGCCGTGAGTTCATGCAAAAATACGATAGTCGTGGATCATTAGCACCGCGTGATATTGTAGCCCGCGCTATTGACAATGAATTAAAAATGAAAGGTGAGGATTTTGTTTTTTTAGATTGCCGCCATTTTGATAGAAAAGGATTTATAGAACATTTTCCAAATATCTACAATAAATGCATGAGCCTGGGAATTGATCCTTTTATAAAAATGATCCCCGTAATTCCTGCACAACATTATTTATGCGGTGGCATTGCCGTTAATGATCGAGGACAGTCATCCATTAAAAATTTATATGCAATTGGCGAATGCGCCTGCACTGGTTTACATGGTGCCAATCGCCTGGCAAGTAATTCTTTGTTAGAAGCAATTGTATTTGCACATCGCGCTGCCGAAGAAATAAGAACTTTAGTTGATACAATAACGATCGAAAATAATATTCCCGAGTGGAATGCTGAAGGAACCGAGCATGCCGAAGAAATGATCTTAATTACGCAATCGCAAAAAGAAGTGCAGCAAATAATGAGTAATTATGTTGGCATTGTTCGCAGCGAATTACGTTTAAAACGTGCCTTTGACCGTTTGGAAATTTTATATATGGAGAACGAAGCGCTATATGACAAAACTATAATTTCTCAAAAATTATGTGAGCTGCGTAATTTAATTTGCATTGGCTATTTAATTATTAAGCAAGCCATGAAACGTAAAGAAAGTGTTGGATTGCATTATATGGTAAATTATAAGAAGTAGGCTCGCTTCAATAGGCTCAGCGGCCGCTTATCATTGAGCTTATCGAAATGAAATACTTATTTTTTTTCTTTCAAGGCTAACACATATCGTATTTCCGAAAAAGAAATATCTGAAGGTAATTTACTTTTTATTGGATTTAATCCGGCTGCCTTATCAAATTTTTCTAAAGCACGCATAATTGTTTTTTGCTTTTCGGGAGACACTAAAAAATCGATATTTATTTCGCCGCTTGCAACGTATGGCGTTAAATGGCTTTCTAAGGTGGCTTTTGTAAAACCTCGCATTACCGAAATTTCTTCAATACTTAAACCATCTTTAAATAGTTTAAAAGTTTGTTCGCTGCTACTTATTTTTTTTTCATTTCCCTCAACTGCAGTTTTTTCTTTTTTTACTTTCTTTCCTTTCGCCGGCGCTTTTGCCTGCATATTCGATTCAATACCATTCTCAGAAAGAAAATCTTTTATGATATTCAAAAAATCTTTTCCAAATGCTTCTACTTTAGCTTCTCCAAAACCACTTATCCTCATTAGTTCATCAGAGGTTGTTGGCAAAAATTCTGTCAGCTCTTTTAAAGTTTTATTGCTGGCCACCATGTAAATTGGTTTTTGCTCATCATTACAAATATCATCGCGCAGCAACAATAATTTTTTATACAAAGTAGGGTGGTTAATGTCTCCAGAAATTTTTGCATTCCTGGCATTCTCATAAATGTTAATTCGAATAGCAGGATAGCTGATCTTTAATTTAGCTTTTAAAAATTCATGTAAATTAAATCCATAGGCGGTTGACTTGAATAATGCAATTTTAGTAAAAGTCTGTTCAAATAAACTTTGTAATTCTGTGTTAATTTCTTCGGCAGCTTCTTTACTTTCAGTTGTAAATGGAATATTCTTCAATAAATTTAATAGTTGTTCTAATTCTGTTTGAAAATAAACAGATGCTTGTTCTAAACGTTTGCTCACATTTTCGTCATACTCAACATTTGTTGAAGAAGCGATCAAATTACTTAATTGATTCTTAAATTTTAAACTCACTTCGTTCAAGGCGTCCAGCTTAGAAAAGAATTTTTCGCTCCAATCATTTAAAGAAGCATGAACTTTTGTTTTATATAATTGAAAAAGTCCCGCAACATCTTTTCTCACATAAATAATATCTGTTAGATCAAACAATCCAAGCAAAATGGTTTTGATGTATTCGTTCTTTGAAGATTGAAAAATAGAATCAATAGCGTTTTGATCTTGTTTATTTGATGATGAAAAATTGAGGATCTTTTTATCGTTAAATAAAGTTTCAGCATTTATTTTTGAGCTTAAGGTTAAGCCTGCTAAACTGCGGCAGCGACTTAGCGCCACATATACCTGACCCGCACTAAAAGAATGTGCGGCATCAATAATTACTTTTTCAAAGGTTAAACCCTGGCTTTTGTGAATGGTAATTGCCCACGCTAAACGTAAAGGGTATTGAGAAAATGTACCCAGTACTTCTTCCTCAACAACCTTTGTTTCTTTATTTAATTTATAAGACACGTTGCTCCAGGCTTCCTTACCAACTTCAATTTCCGCATGATCTTCTTCGCATTTTACTTTTATAACAGTATCGCTTAAGTAGGTTACTAAGCCGATCTTACCATTATAATAATTTTTTTCAGGGTTATTTTTTAAAAACATCACGCGTGTTCCTTTTTTTAAGCTCAATTGTTCATCGGCAGGATAATTTTTTTCATTAAAAATGCCTTCTACTTTACTTTTAAAAGTATAAGCTTTATCAGGCAAGGCGCCTAGTAATTTTTGATTGATCTCATCCGCTTTTTGGTTGTGCGTTGTTAAAGTAATATTAGATCGTATAAACTCTTGCGGAAGATCCGGTCGATAATGCCCATTAAGCGTTTCAAGATCGCTTAAACTTAAATTGTTATTACGTACTTTATTTAAAATATCAATAAAGGCTTGTTCGTTCTGGCGGTAGATCTTTTCTAATTCAATATAAACCGCCGGATCATTTCTAAAAACAAGGCTATCAAAAAAATAAGGACTTTGATATACCTGACCTAATAATTTCCACTCCTCATGGTTAACCACAGGCGGTAATTGATGCATATCCCCAATGAACATAACTTGCACGCCACCAAAAGGCAAATGTGTTTTTTTTCGAGTGCTGCGTAAAACAAAATCTATTTGGTCTAAAAGATCGGCACGTACCATACTGATCTCATCTATTACTAAAAGTTCTAACTTCCTGAAAATAGAAAGACGCAAACTATTGTATTTGAACTGAGCAGCTGCGGCTGCGGTTTGAGAAAAATCTACTTTTTGCTCTAAATTTAATACCGGCAAAAAAGGGGCAAAAGCAAACTGGAAAAAAGAGTGAATGGTGCTTCCCCCGGCATTAATAGCAGCCACACCTGTAGGCGCTACAACAGCCATTTGTTTAATAGTATTTTCTTTAATATATTTTAATAAAGTGGTTTTACCTGTACCGGCCTTACCCGTTAAAAAAATGGGTTGGTTAGTTTGGTTAACAAAATTTAAAACATGCTCAAATTGGGAATTAATTTCTATAGTACTCATTCTGCCTACAAAATAAAACAAATTTTATAACTATCTCAGTAAGAATTATAATAAAATATAAACCCATCACATTCCAAAATAAAAAGATCAGGCATAACATTTGCTTTTTAAAAGTAAAAAAATATAAACCTAAAAATTATAAAAAATGGCAACAAAAACTAAAGCTCAGGCTAAGAAAAGTTCCGGTTCGGTAGAATACGGAATGGAAGAATCAAAATTAATGAAATTATTTGAAGATAGTTTGAAAGACATCTATTGGGCTGAAAAAGCTTTAACAAAAGCACTTCCTAAGATGGTAAAAAAAGCCACCTCCGAAGAATTAGTTGAAGCATTGGAAAGCCACCTGGCAGAAACTGAAAAACAGGTTCAAAAAGTAGAAAAGGTATTTGCAGCGATTGGCAAAAAACCACAAGCTAAAAAATGCGAGGCTATGGATGGCCTTATTAAAGAGGCGGATGAGATAATGAAAGAAACGGAAGATGGCGCCATGCGTGATGCCGGTATTATTGCCGCAGGGCAAAAGGTAGAACATTATGAAATTGCTACTTATGGCACTTTACGCACGTTTGCAGAGATCTTAGGCTTAAACGATGCGGCATTAATTTTAGAAGAAATTTTAGAAGAGGAGAAAGCTGCAGATGAAAAATTAACCGAAATTGCAGTTAATACAATTAATGTGCAGGCAGCCGAAGAAGTTGAAAGCGAAGAAGAAGAATAATCTTTTTTGAACATGGAATAAAAGAGCAGTTAAAATTTAGCTGCTCTTTTGCTTTATAATTAATGTGCTATAAAATTGGTAAATTGCGTTAACATATCTTAAAGTACAAATGGTAGAATACAAAATATTTTTAGCCGGCGAGTTTATTTCGAGCAACAAAAAATTATCGATCACCAATAAATATACCGGGAAATTATTTTCAACTACTTTTTTAGCAGATAAAGAAATCTTGGATAAGGCCATACTTTCGGCTGAAAAAGTAAAAACAATCTGCAGGAATTTATCATCACAGGAAAAATATATTGCCCTTAAATTTATTTCAGAAGAACTTGAAAATAATAAACTGCACTTGGGGAAAATTTTATGCATTGAAAGTGGGAAACCAATTTCCTATGCCATTGGAGAGATAGAGCGCTCTGCTCAAACATTTTTAATTGCCGCCGAAGAATGTAAACGATTACCAAAAGAATACATGAGCCTTGACTGGACAGTTAACGGCAAAAACAAAGAAGGCCTAGTTAATTATTTTCCCATTGGTATTGTTGCCGGAATTTCGCCATTTAATTTTCCTATGAACTTGGCTGTTCATAAGATCGCACCTGCCATTGCTGCCGGCTGCCCTATAATTTTAAAACCTGCTTCCACTACCCCGCTTTCTACTTTAGAGCTGGCAAAAATTATTTCTAAAACAAATTTACCAAAGGGCATGGTCTCTATTTTACCAATGGATAGAGTTACTGGAAATTTATTGGTAACGGATGATCGGATCAATCTCTTAAGTTTTACCGGATCGCCCCTAATTGGCTGGGAATTAAAAAAACAAAGTGGTAAAAAGAAAGTGGTGCTTGAGCTTGGAGGAAATGCCGGTGTCATAATTTCAAATACAACTGATCTTAAAAAGATAATTGACAGGTGCATGGTTGGCGCTTTTTCGTATAGCGGACAAATATGTATTCACGCGCAACGGTTTGTTGTGCATCACCAACTCTTTAACGATTTTATAAAATTAATGGCTACCGAAACAAAAAAACTGATAGCCGGTGATCCATTAAAAAAGGAAGCAAATATCTCGGTAATGATAGATGAAGAAAATGCCAAACGGGTTGATGAATGGGTAAAAGAGTCTATAAAGCAGGGTGCTAAACTTATTTGTGGCGGCAAACGAAAAAAAACATTTTATGAGCCAACAATTTTAACCAATACAACTGCAAAAATGAAGGTAAATGCCGAAGAGATTTTTGGCCCCGTAATTTGCATTGAAAAATATAATGGTAAAATAGAAGATGCGATAAAAAAAATAAATGATTCTAAATTTGGTTTGCAGTGTGGCGTTTTTACCGATTCGGCAAGTGAGTTAGATCTTTGTTTTAAAACGATTGAAGTTGGCGGTTTAATTCATAACGATGTACCAACCTTACGCTTTGATCAAATGCCATATGGCGGAATAAAAGAAAGTGGCTTAGGTCGCGAAGGAGTTAAATATGCCATTATGGACATGATGGAACCAAAGATCCTGGTGAAATAAAAAAACTTTTATTTTTTTAAAGAATTCAATTTTTTGTAGCCCAATAATTGATCATAGTATGTACCGATTTTACGGTGGTAAACAAGAATAGCATAATCATTTTCGGTATCCCAATAATTTCCTTCCATTAATGTTTCATCGCCTGATTTGTTGGCATCGTTACTTAAAACATATATATAATTATAGTAACCTTGTTTTAAAAACAACTGCGTTTCGTAACCTAAACGCTTGTAATTGTAAGTCATTTTGCTCATTTTATTCATGCGCCAATCGGTTAATTTTCCAAGCACATAAAAATTTCCGGTAGTTTCGGGATTTAAATACGGAATAAAAAAATCAACGTACACATAATCTGCTTCCACATCCTGGCTGCCTTTAAAATCATTATTCTTTATCAAATATTTTCCGTTAAAATCGTTATAAAATAAATATGGTTTGGCGGCCCTTGGCACATCAGAATACAGAACGATGTGGTTTTTTAAATTTGCGTCCTTATAAATTTCTTTTACTTTTTCGGAATAGAACCTAACACTTCGCGCATCAAAATACCTAAACTCGTTACCACCGTTAAAGGTAGAGGCATCGTCTAAAGAATAAGTAAGCGTGTTGCCTCCCAAAAATGTTGGTTTAATATCTGTAACAGCGTTATCCCAACGGTTGTTTTGCGTAATGGCTACTTTTAGGTCTCTATAAGGGTTTGTAATATCATAACCACTGCCATTAATTGTAAAATCTATATGTTGTTTATTATACTGTTCGCCGCCACCAATGGTTTGCCTGAAATTAGCGGCAATAGCAACTTTTGGATCGTAAACCATAAAGCGCCTGCTTAATACCAAATCTTTTTTATCACCGTCGGCATATACATATACAATGTAATTGCCGCTTTTTGTAAACTTTAAATTTTGTTGCGGAAACAATATATCGTAATGGATATATTTTTGAAGTGTGTTGGTTGAGAAATAATAATTAATGATGTTAAGATCGAAATAGCCGCTTAAATATTCGCTTATCATCAGATCGCTTGGTGTCCAATCAGCATTACAATGTATAAAAGATATGTTGTATTGTCTTTTATCAGCATCAAGGTCATCAAAGGTCAGATCTATTTGTTCAGTGCCGTTAAGATCAATAATTGGTAAAGAAAACTCCCAGCTCGATTCGTGAATTTGAACTGTTTTAATGCTTGACTTGTAATTATAGTCGTCGTACTTTAATACGTTATCATTTACATAATCTTCATCCTCCCCGGTTTTTGTTTGGGAAAGAATGGCAATTGGTAAAATGAAAAAAAAATATAGCAGGGTTTTGTTAACCATGATCAAATATAAACAAAGCTTAGTGTTTTAACGAAAGTGTAAATACAATTATTGCAAAAAAATAAAAATAAAAATCCCGCCAGGCTAAAAGCATGACGGGATTAGTATAAAGGGATTTAAAATTAGTGAATGATCTTTTTAGTAACCTTGCTGCTTTCTGTTTCAACAGTCACAAATAACAATTGGTTCTTTGCTTCTAAACCAAAATGAACCGTTTCGTTTTGAGTGGTTAGCATTTTGTTCTCAACTATTTTTTGGCCTAAGATATTTGTAACTGAAACGCTTGCTTTAGTAGTTTTGTCAAAATTAAGGTCTACATAAATACCATTTACATCGTGCTTAACCATTACAGATTGGTCGTTCATAACAACAGCGTTATTATCATTTACACCTGTAGTAAGGTCGGCACAAACTGTTAACTCAAAACGAGCAGTTGCTGTTGTATCGTTGATAGTGCAAACATAAGGGCTTGCCTTAATGTTATGTACCACGTTCAGCAATTTATCTTTTAAAGTAACACAGGCATTTGGTGGTAATAATTGCATATCAAAACCATTAATTGTATACTGACCGCTAGCCATAACTTTCACTAATACAGGTATAACCGCATTTTGTGTTAAGGCATAAGGTAAACTATTAATTGAATAATCTAAATTACCGCCTTTTGTTGAGATGGTAGTGTACTTACTGTATCCTCCCGGGTAGCCAACGTAACCCGGTGTTTGAAAGATCTTACGTGCATCCCATTCAATATCATACGCATTTGTGGCAGAACCATGGAAACGGATAGCGGTTTCGTCGTAATCACCACTAAAACCGCTTATCTGTAATTTAATTGGTAAACCATTACTTGTAGTCACATTATTGGTTTTCATTAATTGCGTGTTGCTTGAAACCTTGTTTGATTCTGCAGCATTTAAACTTGTATTAGAAAGTGCTTCCACATAAAATCCCTGTCCGGCAGGAATAAAATCACTTCCGCCATTTGTTCCAACTCCGTTTACAAACGTGGCATAAGGCCCATCGGCATTATAAATATATATCGCATTTGTAACTTGTAAGTTTCCATTTCTTAATAAAGTCCATCTTATTGGCGACGCATAAGGGTTTGCAATTAAACACGTACCTGTTTGAGCAGAGTTCGTTAAAGGAATTGGCACCCCACCGGTTACAGGGCTTCCAACTAAATCCATAACTATATCTGATGTTACAGAAGCGCCTGTACCTAAATAAGTCCAGAAACCTTTTCCCGGAGTTAAAGGAGTAGCAATAGTAATAGTCGTATCGTATCCATATGCATCAGCCTCATTCCATCCTTGTACCGATTCAAAATAACCGCCTGCAGAAGTTACGTCTGTTGCAGAACCTTCAATGGCCATTGGAAAATCATCGTACCAATCGTTCATTGTCATACCGCTTACACCGCCCGAACCTAATAATGCCCAGCCTGTATTGCCGCCAAGCGCAAAAGTTTCTACTGTAACATTACCTGTAATAGATCCACCTGCAGCGATCTGTGCAATTCTACCTTTTAAACCGCTCGTAGATTTAATGGTTAAATTACCACCGCTGGCTAAAACGCCTGCTGCTGATATTTTTAAAGAATCAAGAAGATTAACCGGCGTGCCTAACGTTTTAGTGCCTGTATTATTTACATCAATGGCGTTTAATGAAAGAGCAGTTCCGGTAACGGATTGCGCGCCCGAACCACCAAATCTTAATAAAGCGGTGTTTGCAGTAATTGAACCGTTATTGGTTAAATTACCACTAATGTTAATATATGAATTATTACTCCAAATAGTCGTACTACCTGTTGTGGTAGTTAAGTTATCAAAATAAGCTTGTGTGGACGCTGTATTACCTGCTGTAATTGTTCCGCCAAGCATATTAACTGCTGATGTACCGGCTGTAAATGCGCCGCCAATGGTTGTTACACTCCATGATCCGGTCACATTTATATTGCCCGACATTACAAGACCACCGCTTGTATTAAAACGAATACTGCCTATGGGATTATTAACCGCGCTGGCATTACCTGTAATGGTTTTAGTAGTAGCGCCAACAAAAATAATAGCACCTGTATTACTTGGGGCTGCAACGTTTGTAGTGCCGGAAATGGTTAACATATCTGTAACATTTATTGCGCCACGATAAGCCATAGGATTAGATCCTCCGGTAAAAAATAAATTTGTTGCTGTAGCAGTGCTGGCGCCAAAGTTTAAGGTCCTGTTACCGGTACCGGTTGTAGTAACTTCTAAATTCTTAAAAGGAAAATTACCAACAATAGTTCTTCCCGTGGTTGATGTTAAATTATAGTCTAACCAACTTGATGCAGTTGTAGCAAATGTAGCTCCAGCACCTTTAACTAAGTTACCTGAAACATGCAAAGTAGAGGATGGTGATGAAAGTGTACCGCCCTGCAGACTAATACTTACTAATGTTAATATAACTCCAGAGGCATCAACGGTACCGGTATAATTTGACAACATACTTAAGGTAGTAAAATCTTCATCAAACGGCATAATACAATTACCATTGGAAACAGAGCCGTCAAAAACAGCTGTTTCACCAAATGAAGGATAACCAAATAAAGGAACTGGATTCCAGTTCGCAGGGTTTTCAAAATCATTATCCAACGCTGCGTTTGTCCAGGTATAAGATTGTGATCTAGCTGTCAAAACTGTGATAATGCTAAATAATAAAATAAATATTTTTTTCATACTCTTTAATTTAATACAAGTAAATGTAAACCAATTTTTTTATTAATTCAAGCCTTTTTCATTAAAAGTTAGTAAAATTTAAAATGATTTAGATAAATGGTCGTTTTTGGCTTTTTAACCCAAATAAATGATTCATTAGATCTAATACTCAAAATTGCTTATTAACTTTAAATAAACAAAATGCTTTTATGTATAACATTTACATATGTAAGAAATTGCAGGTTAAATGCCTAATTCTACCACTTGTCAAAAAACTTGCCGGCAGCAATAACCTTAACTTATTAATAATTACATTTACGTTCTAAATTTTGCTTTAAAATAAGACGCAGTTCTATGGCTTTAATGACACATCTTAAAAAAACATTTTTTCTAACTATCCTTGGTTTACTTTGTTACAGTAGTTTTTCTCAAAACAATGGTATTGTTAAAGGTTTTGTTTATGATAAAGCAAATGGCGAACCTGTACCTTTTAGTAACGTTTATTTTAAAGGAACAACCATTGGCGCTAATACCGATCTGAATGGTTTTTTTACGATTTCACGCATAGCTCCGGGAGACTATAAATTATTGGTTACCAATTTAGATTTTGATACTATAACGGAAACTATTACTATTAAAGCCGGAGATGTTCTTACAAAAAAATTCTTTGCTATTAAAGGTGGTGTTAAATTGGAAGAGGTTGAAGTTTCTACAACCGCTGCCGATAAGGTGGAGAATACAACGGTTGCGGTTCAAAAAATAGATCCTATCATTATTGGTAAATTACCAAGTATTGGTGAGCCAGATATTGCCCAGTACCTGCAGGTTTTACCGGGTGTGGTTTTTACCGGCGATCAAGGGGGCCAATTATATATACGCGGAGGTTTGCCTGTTCAAAATAAAGTATTGTTGGATGGTTTGGTGGTTTATAATCCTTTTCACTCTATTGGCTTGTTCTCTGTATTTGATAATGATATCATGAAAAATGCCAGTGTATACAGTGCAGGCTTTGGTGCTGAATATGGCGGAAGAACTTCTTCCATCATGGATGTTACCACTCGCGATGGAAATAAAAAGCGTATAAGCGGTAAAATTGCCGCATCTACTTTTGGAGCCAAAGCAACATTAGAAGGTCCTTTAGTTAAATTAAAAGACGACGGTAACACAAGCGCTTCTTTTTTATTGTCAGCAAAACATTCTTATTTACCACAAACCTCAAAACTTTTATATTCGTACGCTAACCCAAATGGTTTACCATTTTATTATACCGATCTTTATGGCAAGGCATCTATTAATTCTACAGGCGGAAGTAAGTTCAGCATTTTTGGATTTAATTTTAATGATGCCGTAAAGTATAGCGATATAGCTTCTTTTAAATGGAAGAACATTGGTATTGGAACCAACTTTGTACTTGTACCGCAATCCAGCAATCTACTAATTGAAGGTAATTTTTCGTATTCAAAATACCGTATCGACTTCACAAACCCATCGCTTGAAACGGATTCAAAGTTCAGCGATATAAGCGGTGTTAATACCGGTTTTAATTTTGTGAAATTTATCGGTCGCCAGGAATTGAGATTTGGCTTTGAAGGAGCTATAACCAACACCGAATACCAGATACAAAACCCGTATTACGCGCTAATTAATTTAAGCCGTTCAACAATTGATATAGCAGGTTTTCTTAAATATAAATTCATTGATAAGAAAAAACGAATTGTATTTGAACCAAGTTTACGTTTACAATATTATGCAACACTTGGCGTTTTCTCTCCTGAACCGCGTGGCTCCGTAAAAATAAATATTACGCCAAAAATACGTTTTAAAGGTGCTGGTGGTTTATACAGCCAAACACTTATGAGTGCGAATAGCGACAGAGATATTGTGAATTTATTTTACGGCTTTATTAATGCGCCTGAAAATGACCAGATCTCTAAAACCTATTTAGATAAGATCGGCGTTTCGCACACAGCTAACTCTTCTGTGCAAAAAGCCACGCACATAGTTGGTGGTTTTGAATTTGATTTCTTTAAATATTTTGAATTAAATGTAGAGCTTTATGAAAAGAATTTTAATCAGGTTATTAATATTAACCGCGAGAAAATTTTTGATGATAACGATCTGAACGCTTATCGCCCGGATGAATACAAAAAGAATTTTGTGATCGAACAAGGCCGTGCCCGTGGCTTTGACGTTGTTTTAAAATTTGACAAAAAACGTTTTTATTTCTGGGCAGTATACTCTTTAACTCATAACAACAGGTGGTCTGGCAACACAGCAACCGGTGTAGTAACCAATTACCCGCCTAACTTCGATCGTAGGCACAACATAAATTTAGTTACCTCTTACACCTTTGGTAAGAAGAAGAATTGGGAAGCTAATGCCCGCTGGAATTATGGTACCGGTTTTCCTTTTACACAAACTCAGGGTTTTGTTAACCAGTTAAACCCAAGCGGAAACATCAACTATAATTTAAACAGCGCAAACGGCAACTTAAGTTACATCCCTTCAACATTAAATGGTGGGCGACTTCCAGACTATCATCGTTTTGATATTGGTATAAAATATAAATATCACTGGAGCGAAAAAACAACTTTTGAAGTAAATGCAGGCGCTACAAATATTTATAACCGCCAAAATATCTTTTATGTTGATCGTTATACTTTTAGCCGCATCAATCAATTACCAATAATGCCAAACATTAATTTAAGTCTTACTTTTTAGCAGTAAAATAAAATGGCTTTTAAGATCTATACAAAAACCGGCGATAAAGGACAAACATCCCTGATCGGCGGAACAAGGCTTCCAAAGCAACATGTAAGGATCGAGGCATACGGCACGGTGGATGAATTAAATTCACATATTGGTTTATTGCGCGATGTGATCGAAGATAAAACCACTTTTGATCTTTTAATTTCCATACAGGACAGGTTATTTACAATTGGCTCGCACCTGGCTGCCGATCCCGAAAAAAATAAAATGCTATTGCCACCTATTCACGAAGAAGATATTGTTGCGTTAGAAAAAGCAATTGATAAAATAACCGAACAGGTACCTGAAATGAAATCGTTTGTTTTACCCGGTGGTCATATTCATGTTTCTTATTGTCACATTGCACGATGCGTTTGCCGCCGTGCAGAAAGAGCTGTTTTGCGTTTAGCAGAGAACGAAAAAGTGGAAGAGATTCACGCAAAATATTTGAACCGCTTATCGGATTATTTATTTATGTTATCCCGTTGGATAACCATGGTTAAGAACGCCAACGAAATTCCCTGGAAAGCTAAATTGTAAATCTATGGATCACTCTGAGATCGTAAATACCATGATGGCAAATGATCTTTTTAGCCAATGGTTAGGCATCACTATTTTAGAGCAACACGAGGGTAATTGCAAACTAACTTTAACTATCAGAAAAAATATGCTTAATGGCTTTGGTATTGCTCATGGCGGAATTACATATTCATTAGCCGATAGCGCCCTGGCATTTGCATCCAATTCAAAAGGAAGAAAAAGCGTTAGCATAGAAACTTCTATTGCACATATTATTAGTCTTAAAGAAAATGACGAGATTATTGCAGAGGCTTTTTGCGAAACTGAAACTGAAAAACTTGGGCATTATAAGATAAACGTGTTTTTAAAGGATGAACCTTCAAAAATCGTTGCTCTTTTTAAGGGTATCGTATACAAAACAGCCAAAAATTGGTAAGCCATTAAACCTTTTAGTAATTCGATTGTCTTAAAACAAAAACTATTCATATGAGAACGATCAAATATCTAATAATCATTATTTCTTTATTTGTAAGCACAAATTTTTTCGCACAAAAAGGCAGAGGGCATGGGCACGGCGGGCACCGCGGTCGTCATGGCAAAGTGGTAGTAGTTAAACGCAGCTCTTACCGACCGGCTAAAATAGTTGTTTACCATCCTTATTGGCGTCCAAAATATGCTTACAATCGCCGATGGGTTTATTTTCCACGTTATAATTTTTATTGGGATAATTGGAGAAATCATTATGTATACTACAACAACAACGTTTGGGTGTCGCAACCTACAGCGCCACCGGTTATTGTTAACGTCAATTTAGAGAACGAAAAAAGTGTTGAGTTAAATGAAACCGATGATGATGTTGACGATGTTTACCAAAATAATAGCAAACATAAAGAAGAAATAAAACCCGATTAAACTTTATTCTATAACAAAATAATTAAAGTTAAAATTCATCGCAACGCTTCCAACACTTAAACTGGTGTTATTTTTAATCGTCAGATTAAACGAGCCTGGTCCTACGTTTGAAATAAAGTAATTCATTACACCAAAGTCAGATGTTGGTGTAATGACAATTGTTGGCGGAACCTGATAAAGCTTATTAAAGGAAACTTTAATTGTTAACTGGCCGCCCGGGTTTATTAAACCGGTAGTTGTACAAACCGCTAAAATACTTCCTTTAACATCTGTAGCATTAGCATTTGTTAAAGTATACGTTGCAGATACAGCGCCACCTGTAGCAGAAAAGGTACTAACGCTTGGCGAGTTTACGGCAGTTGATTTAACGTGTCCATTATCTACCTGTAAAGCTACATTAAAACCGCCGGCAACTGTTAGCGTTGGGATAGATGCCATTACGCCTACCCCACCAGCTGTATTTTGCCCGAAAACCCCTGCAGAAGTATATGTAGATACACCGCGAACACCATCACCAAATCCAATGTTTTTTCCATATACACCATAAGCATTTGATGCAAGAGAAGAAGTCAATCCAAATACCCCGCTACCTATTCCCAAATTTTCACCAAAAACGCCGTAGGCATTTATTGCTGAAGCACTTGTTCTACCATAAACGCCATGCGCATTACCGGAGTTAAGCGACGTCGTATTTATCCCAAAAACCCCTGCTCCTACGTTATTATTTATACCTGTAACGCCTGTTGCCTGTGCGGCAGGGTTACCCGTCATACCCTTAACGCCATGCGCATCAACCGATGCGCTCCCACTTAAATTTTCACCATAAACACCCGGGCCTGCCGAATTATTATTGCCTTTAACACCACTCACAAATCCATTAGTGGAACCAGTTGTACCCATTACCCCAAATCCAATTCCGTTATTAATCCCATGCATACCGGTAACAGCTGTATTTGTGCTTATGGTTTGGCCAATTACCCCATGCCCCGAGCCGTTGTTAATGGCTGAAACCCCGGCATCCAAAGTGCTGCTTGAATTAGACAAGGCCATTACACCGTTTGCGCCGGCAGATTGCGCTAAAATAGCATCAATAGCAATGCTGGTAGTTACCGTAAGTTTTGCAGTAGAAATATTCGTGCCAATACCAACGTTATTTAAACCGTTAATTAAATAAACTGTAGAAGCTGTATTTGTCCACGGTCCGCTGCCAATAGCCACGGTTGAAGTATTCCCGTTTTGTGTAAAGCTTAAGCCCCCGATAGTTGGCGATACAACAACTGTTGGAATATTAATGGCATAATTAGGTAAAGTATTACTGGTAACAATTCCGCCGCCACCGGTTACCGATAAATTTGGTGGTACAATAGTTAAATTGGCCGCCGGACCGGGCGTTACGTTATGCGGCGCATTTACAGATAGGCTAAATGGCGCATTGGTTGCAGTACCGTTTGCATTAATTGTATAATTATTTCCTGAAGCAGGTGGCGTAATAGTTATATTATTGCCTGCAACATAATTTGGAACGCTCATGTTATATGAGTTAACGGCCGGTGATGTTAAGGTAACATTTGGTGTTGCTGTTAAAGACAATGTTGGCAAAGTAACCGGCGTGCCAGAGCCGCTAATGTTTAACACATTTCCACTTAAACTTAAATTTGGATTTGAATTAATTGTTGGACTTGACGCCGGCCCTGAAAATGTGATATTTGAACCGGGACTGTATGAGGAAGAATTGCCTGCACTCTTTGCGTATAGGGCATACGGCACACTCACTAATTGTTGTTGTCCGACAGATGTATATGAAGTTCCACCGGCCGGGTCAATTAATACTTCTAAAAAATAATCATCGGCACCCCAGTTTATAGCAGCAAATTGTGAAGGATTAGTAGAGCCTATTTGTGTATTAAATATTCCAAAAGCGTTTGCCACAGGCGCATGTGTTTCGGTAAAAATAATTGCTCCGGTTGCGGTTGTTTGGTGTATATGAAATTTTAAGCCTATTGTACCCATTACAGGGTTGCCACTAACATCTCTGGCCACGCCTTGGTAATTAATTAATTGTGGTGGCGGGCTTTGTGCAAAAAAAAATGTGTTGATTAAAATTAAAAGAATAATGCTAAATTTTTTCATTCCAATTTTGTTTTTACTTTAAGTAAATATAGTCCAATTTTTTCATACTTAAAAACAATAATAATAATTACATTTACTATCTTAAATTGTCATTTATTTATGCAACAGGCTTATATAATTAATGGTGTTAGAACAGCCATCGGAAATTTTGGCGGAACCTTATCTGCCGTCAGAGCAGATGATCTTGCCGCTTTTGTTTTAAAAGAACTGATGAAAAAAAATCCTGCTGTAAATTTTAACTCAGTTGGCGATGTTATTTTAGGCTGTGCCAACCAGGCCGGCGAAGATAATCGCAATATTGCCCGTATGGCTTCTCTTTTAGCGGGTTTACCGATTGGCGTGCCCGGACAAACAGTTAACCGTTTATGTGCAAGTGGTCTAAGCGCTAGTATTGATGCCGCAAGAGCCATTCAGGTTGGTGATGAAGAATTAATGATCTCGGGTGGTGTTGAAAATATGACCCGCGGACCCTTGGTAATGAGTAAAGCTTCTTCTGCTTTTGGCCGCGATCAACAGCTGTTCGACAGTAGTTTTGGATGGCGTTTCATCAATCCTAAAATGAAAGAACAATTTGGCGTTGATGCCATGGGAGATACCGCCGAGAATGTGGCAGAAATGTATAAAGTAAACCGTGCCGATCAGGATAAATTTGCTTTATGGAGCCAGCAAAAATTTGCAAAGGCCTTAGAAAATAAACGTTTCGAAAAAGAAATTGTTGCTATAGAGATCCCACAAAAAAAAGGCGATCCAATTGTTTTTGCTAAAGATGAATTTGCCAAAACAAAAACCACTTTAGAGGGGTTATCTAATTTAAAAGCTTCGTTTAAAAAAGAGGGAACAGTAACTGCAGGTAATGCCAGTGGCCTTAACGATGGAGCCGCTGCAATTTTATTGGCAAGTGAAGAGGGAATGAAAAAAAATAATTTAAAACCTTTGGCAAGAATTGTTTCAAGTGCAGTTGTTGGTGTTGAGCCCCGCATTATGGGTATTGGCCCGGTTGAAGCGGCAAACAAAGCTTTAAAGCGTGCCGGTTTAACTTTTAAAGATCTTGATCTTATTGAGCTGAATGAGGCCTTCGCTGCTCAAAGTCTTGCTTGCACCCGTACATGGGGGCTAGCAGATAATGATGAACGCATAAATATTAATGGAGGTGCAATTGCCATCGGACATCCTTTAGGCATGAGCGGTGCCAGGATCTTAAATTCTGCCGCGATCGATCTTCAACTACACAATAAAAAATTTGCGTTGGTTACTATGTGTATTGGTGTTGGCCAAGGCTATGCTGTAATTATTGAACGTTGTTAAAAAACAAGAATAATGTATTTAAAAAAAATTGCTATACTTTTTTTAATTTTAAATTGCGTGAATAGTTTTTCGCAAACAAAAAAAGACACTAAGGTGTTACTGGCCGACGGTGAAGCAAAATTAAAAATAGAAAATTACGAAGACGCACTTGAAAATTTTTTACAATTGGTAGCCATCGATCCAAAAGATGAAACGTATAACTACAACACTGCAGTATGTTACCTGAACACAAATTTTAATAAAGCTAAGGCTGTTCCTTATCTGGAGAACATTACCCGTAACGAAAAATATAATCCCAACGCCGATTATTTATTAGGCAGATCATATCAATATGCCAACAGGTTTGACGAAGCCTTGGCAGCCTTCGAAAAATTTAAAAAAAATGGTAAGGGAAGTGAATCTAATTTAAAAGAAGTTGATGAACAAATTCAGCATTGCATAAACGCCAAAGAAATAATTAAATTTCCTATCGATGTGGTATTTCAAAATCTTGGAAAAACCGTTAACTCGCCTTTTGCAGATTATTATCCCTTTGTGAATGAGAACGAAGCCTATATGGTATTTAATTCAAAGCGGCCATTAGATAAAGAAGTTGCTAAATTACCAAATGGTAGTTTTTTAAATTCGATCTACATCACAAAAGTTATCAATGGCGAATATGCCAATGCCGAGGTAATAGGAAAACCGGTAAGCGCAGGTAACTCGGTAGAGGAAGTCATTGGCATGAACGCTAAAGGAAATATATTATTGATCAACAAACCAAATTTAAGAGGGGAAAGCAAATTGTATCTATCAACTTTATTGCCGGGTGGTTTGTTCTCTAAATTAGAAGAGTTACCAGCTACTATCAATGGAAGTGGTGATGTGATTGCTGCAACTATGGATAACGATGGCAAACTTATTTATTTTGCAAGCGACAGAAAAGGTGGTTTTGGCGGAACAGATCTTTACAGTTGTTTAAAATTACCAAATGGTAAATGGAGCGAAGCAAAAAATTTGGGCCCAAAAATCAATACGCCTTTAGATGAAGATTTTCCGAACCTTTCGCCGAGCGCAAATATTTTATATTTTAGCAGTAAAGGCCATAGTAGTATGGGTGGATATGATATTTTTAAAGTTACAGTAAATGAAGAAGGGCGTTCGTTTGAAGGTGATGTGAAAAATATGGGTTACCCTTTAAATACTTCTTACGATGATCTTAATTTCAGGATCTCGAAGAACGGGCGTTACGGTTATGTGAGCTCGTTGCGCGGTGGTGGTAATGGCGATTTTGATATTTACCGTGTTTCATTTAATGATGTGGAGATGGATTATACGGTGTTGATCGGCGAAATGATCGCGAAAGACACACTTAATAAAGTAGAGTATAGAGATTCTTTTATTTCAGTTAATAATACCATCACTAACGAGATCGTTGGTAATTATCTTCCCAACCCTTCTACAGGACGTTTCATTATTATTTTACCTCCCGGAAAATATTCTATTTTAGTAGAATCTCCCGGCTTTAAAGATTACAAATATCCTATCGAGATCTTTGATAAAGTATCTTACCAATCAGAAAAAAATTTAACTATCACTCTCTCAAAATAAATATTATGATACACAATTTAGCAGACAGAAATTCGATCTTTAATCAATATATCGCTGAATTAAGGGATATAGAGATCCAAAAAGACAGTATGCGTTTTAGAAGAAATTTAGAGCGCATGGGCGAGATCTTTGCTTACGAAATAAGCAAAACCATGAGTTATAACTCGGTTCAAACCAGAACCTCACTTGGTGTGGCAGAAACCAAACAGTTGGGAGAGCAACCTGTTATTGGCACTATTTTAAGAGCCGGCTTACCTTTACATATGGGGCTTTTAAATTATTTTGATAAAGCACAAAATGCTTTTATTAGCGCGTATCGCCGCCACCACAAGAACAACACTTTTGAAATAATTTTAGAGTACGTAGCCTGCCCTGATCTAACCGACAAAACTCTTATTTTATGCGATCCAATGTTAGCAACCGGTGCGTCGATGGTTTTAACTTACAAATCGCTTTTAGCAAAAGGCATTCCAAAACACACACATATTGTAACTGCGGTAGCAAGCCAGGTTGGCATAGATCATTTAAAAGCAAACATGCCATCGCCAAATTACACTTTATGGTGCGGTGCAGTAGATGAAGAATTAACAGCCCATTCTTATATTGTTCCCGGCTTGGGCGATGCTGGTGATCTTGCATTTGGAAGCAAATTATAAAATGTTTAGAATCGAAAAGATTGATCTTAAAACATCCGGTGCAATTAATGCATTGGTAATGGATTATTTTGGGAAAAAAGAAACATTAAAACATTTCTACAATAATTATCTCGATAAAAAAGGTTTTTCAGATCTTTTAAAAACAAATTTATACGAAGGCCTTGACCGGAATTTATTATCAGAGATCTTATTAAAGCAAAGTAATTTAGTAACTAATACCTCTGCCCTCTCCTTAAAAAGGATAGAGACTTTAAAACAAAAAAATGTTTTTACGGTAACAACAGGCCACCAGCTTTGCCTTTTTACAGGGCCACTTTATTTTATTTACAAACTATTTTCTACGATCAATTTAGCGGAAGAATTAAAAAAAGAATTTACTGAATTTGATTTTGTACCAATGTATTGGATGGCCAGCGAAGACCATGATTTTGAAGAAGTGAATCATTTTAATGTTTTCTCAAAAAATTTTAAATGGGAAAGTAAACAAAGCGGTGCTGTAGGTGATTTTAAAACAGAAGAATTAAAAGAACTCTCTGGCCTGATAAAAGAAAGTTTAGGTACAACCGAAAATGCAAATTATTTATCTTCTTTATTCGAAAAAGCATACATAGATCATTCAACATTAAAAGATGCTACACGTTTTTTAGTAAATGAATTGTTTGGCGTATACGGTTTGGTGATAGTAGATGGACAGGACAAACAATTTAAAGACCAATTCAAAGAAATTTTTGAAAAAGAAATTTTTGAGAACACTTCTTTTAATTTAGTAAAAGAAAGCACTGATGCTTTGAATAAATTAGGTTATACCACGCAAGTTAATCCGCGACCAATTAATTGTTTTTATATCGAAAACAATTTACGCGCACGCATTGAAAAAACAGCTTCGAACTTTACCATGGTTGGAACGGATCTTTCATTTACAGAAGAAGAACTAAAGAATATTATAAAGAATGATGCTGTAAAGATAAGTCCGAACGTAGTCTTAAGGCCGGTTTACCAACAATTTATTTTACCTAACATAGCCTATGTTGGCGGGCCCGGCGAATTAGCCTACTGGCTACAATACAAAAAAATGTTCGATGATTTAAATGTATTCTTCCCAATATTAATGCCTCGTAATTTTATTACTATAATTGATGGTGGAACAAAAAATAAAATTGATAAATTAAATTTTGCTCCTGAAGATTTTTTTAAAGAAGCGCAGGAATTAATAAATGCTTACCAACTAAAAACAAATAATGTTTTTGCATTAGATAAAGAAAAAGAAGAACTTACAAAATTATACAACGGGCTTATCGAAAAAATAAGTGCGGTCGACAAAACATTAAATGCAGCGGCAATGGCCGAGCTTCAAAAAATGATCAATGGCGTTGATCTTTTAATTGGTAAAGCAAATAAAGCTTTAAAACAAAGATCAGAAACTGAAATAAATCAGATAACAGGGGTAAAACAAAAATTATTTCCTAATGCTGTGCCGCAAGAACGTTTTGAGAACTTTGCAGGTTTTTATTTAAAATATGGCGCTGCTTTTTTAGCCGAGCTAAAGGAAAAGATCATGCCTTTTGAAATGGACCATAAACTTTTAATTGAGCATAATAAGTGAGTTCTTAACCACATGGCAACATAGGGGATTTGTTAAAAAAGAGACTATAGTTTTTTCTTGACAAGCGAAAAAAACTCTCTGAGCCTTTAGGCAGTAAGTCGTAACCCTTTGGCCTAAGTATCTATATGGTTTAAAATTAAAGCGTTGATTTCATTTTTTGTGTTTCCATTTGTCATAATTTTGTTGGATAGGTGATTTTTTTTCTTATTTTTATCTCTTAAAATTAAGATATATGAAATAGCCATGTGCCAAAATACACAAACACGAATTAAGATACATGGCGTATTCCAAATGACAATTAAAAAAACAATAAAAATCGACATATGAAAAAAATCTACCTTACTATTTTATCAGGACTTTTCTTTACGCAAATTTCAAATGCACAATTGGTGCTTACCAAGGCTTTTAATGAGCCGGTAATTGGTAATGTTAATATTTCAACTCGTTTTGATTCTATTGCAGCACTAAATAATAATTTTGGGCCAAATACTTTATGGGATTTTTCCACTTTAACCACTAATACCAGTGTTGCTACCAGTAGTTATGTTCCCGTTGCAGGTACGCCAAGCGCATCAACTTACCCAAACGCAACGTTTGCTGAATATGATGGAGTTTCCGGTTATATGTATTGGAAATCAGCAACCAGCCCAACTACCCAAACCGAATTATTAGGTATTGAACAGCCGAGTATTTCTATCAATTTAAATTCTAATTCAGCTATTGCTGCGATCTGGCCAATTACTTTTGGATATAATAAAACAGATGCGTTTAGTGGAACTGCTGCAGTACAAACGCCAACTGCTAATATTTCAGGTACAGCAACCGGCAATATTAAAACTTTAGGAAGCGGCACCGGAACCGTTGTATTACCCGGTGGGATGACGTTTACCAATGTATTACAAGTAACTGCAACACAAACTATAAATGCGAATTTAGCTTTTGGATTTGTTACTGCAACAATTGTTAGTACTACTTACCAATATTATCATAGCTCACAAAAATTTCCAATAATTACAGTAAGCTATCAAACAACCTCTGGTGCTTTTAGTGGAAATGCAGGAACTATCAGAATCAACAACAATATATTTACCGGCATTCATGAAGCAACACAGAATTTTAATTTCTCTGTTTATCCAAATCCTGCAACTACTAATTTAAATGTTGCGCTTACTAATAAAAAAGCAGAAAATGTTTCGGTGATGATCACGAACAACATTGGCCAGGTTGTAAAAACAGTTTCGCTTGGAAATTCAACGGATATTAATAGCCAGATAGATCTTACAGGGCTTAATAGTGGTATTTATTTTGTAAAAACAACTATTGGAAATGCTGCTTCATCTAAAAAATTGATTGTTAATTAAATAAATATAAACCGATAAAAACTATACCATGAAAAAAATCTACCTATCATTATTTGCCGGCTTATTTGTAAGCCAGTTTGCTAACGCACAATTAACATTAACCAAAGCGGCTAACGAGCCTGTTGTAGGAAATACCGAATCAAGAAAAGGATACGATTCTGTTGGTGTTATTCCTAAAACTACAGGTGCTGGCCAAACCTGGAATTTTCAAAATTTTACTGCTAATACCAACACAACACTTAGTACGTATACAACGCCGGCATCTGTTGCTGCGAGCGCTGCGTTTACCGGTGTTACTATTGTAGAAGACCAGGGTGGAGGAAATTATAATTTCTGGAAAGCAACCGCTACCAATTATGAATTATTAGGAAGTGCCAGTTCAACACTTACATTTAATTACAGCGGCAGCTCTGCTATTGCTGCTATCTGGCCAATAAATATGGGTTATAGCAATACCGATACCTATTCAGGAACTGTGAGCGGTGTTGCAAGTGGTAACCTTACAGGTACCATTAACACAGTGGGTGCAGGTAACGGAACATTGATTATCCCCGGCGGAGTTAATTTTACAAATATCCTACAGGTTAAAACTACCAATACTGTTATTGTGACCATTACTATTCCACCAACAACTTTAACCGTAAAAGGTATTGATTACAATTATTACCATGCCTCACAAAAATTCCCTTTAATGACAGTTTCGTATAGCGATCAGGGCACAGGTTATACTGGATCAAGCTCTTTAAACATGGCTTTAATTACAGGTTTAAACGATAAGAACTTTGATGCCACTTTCCAGGTTTTCCCAAATCCTGCAAAAGACGCCTTTAATGTTTCGCTTAGCAATTCAAATAATGAGAATGGTACTATTGTAATTTATAATTCGCTTGGGCAAGCAGTAAAAATCATCGAATTAGGAAATGCATCTGTGTTAGCAAAAAACATAGCTATCAGCGATCTTTCAACAGGTATTTACATTGTAAAAACTACTTTAGGCAATAAAAATTCTTCAAGAAGATTAATTGTTGAGTAATTCATAAAAAATAAGAATTAAACCCTGCTTCTACCGAAGCGGGGTTTTTTATTTCCTTTTACTACTGTATCTTTGTGCAAATTATTATAATGAAAAATAAAAAATGGTTGCTGCTTTTAATTCTTGTTCTGCCATCTACTATGTGGCTGATTTTAGAGACCAGCACCATTAACTCGAAAAAACTGCCAATTTACGGACCAAGAAAAGTGCTGGCATCAAAAGATACCGCTTATTACAAGGTCAACGATCAATTTTACGCGCTTAACGAAAAGGATAGTTCAAAACAAGAGTTGATACGCCTAACTACAGATGCATACCCGCTTTATGTTGTCATGTTTATTAAAGACGCCTACAAAAAGAATGATCTGCGCCTGGCCGGTCTTTCCGAATATTTAAATTATAAAAAACAAAAGATAGAACACATCCCCATTGTATTAATTACCGAATCGGAAAATGGAAGATCTGATCTGCAAGATGAATTAAAAAAGCTGGCGATAGGAAATAACAACGTTCTTTTTTATACCTGGAACAAACAAAGTTTTGATAGTTTGAACAACAGTTATTTTTTACAAAAACCTTATTACATTGATTACAGTTTTTTTACCCTGGTAGATATTAACCGCAACATTCGTGGTTATTACGATGGCCGTTATGTAGCAGAACTAAAACGCCTGATAGATGAATACCAGCACCTGCGGTTGAAAGAAGAAAAAAATAAATTAATAAAAAGCAATGAAATTAAAACAAACACTTAGTTTATTACTGGTTTCCGCTGCTGTTTTTTTTAGCGGCTGCAAACCGGGCGCAGAACAAAAAAAATTAGTATTACCGGTATTTGGTGAGAAGAAAAAAAGTAATACCGATACTATTTACCATAGCATTGGTGAATTTAGTTTTACCGATCAGTTTGGCCAAACCATAAATAATAAAACGGTTGAAAATAAAATATATGTAGCCGATTTCTTTTTTGCTACTTGCCAAAGTATTTGCCCCGAAATGACCACTAACTTAAAAGATGTGCAAAAGGCTTTTGAGGGTGACGATTCTCTTTTAATACTTTGCCATACTGTTAATCCATTACATGATACGGTAGAAGTTTTAAATGCATACAGCAATTTATATGGTGCCAAAAAAAATAAATGGTATTTTTTAACCGGTAACAAACAACAAATTTATGATCTCGCAAAAAACAGTTATTTGGTAAACGCTTTGCAGGAAGATGGAAGCCCCGAAGGTTTTTTACACAGCGAATTACTTTTGTTGATTGATAAACAAGGAAGGATCCGTGGAATGTACGACGGAACCGATAAAGTACAGGTTCAAAAATTAATTAAGGATATTAAGTTACTTAAAACAGAAATTAATTGATTGTATTTTGGTTATACTGTTGTTATTTGTAATGCACCAGACAGACCACTAGACAAAAAACTGCCCAATGAAAAATTATAAACTAATAATTCTTTTTATCGCGACAACCTTTGTTATGGGCTGTAAAAAATATCCTGAAAACAGACTATGGTTTAAAAAACCCGAAAAGGTTTTCAAAAATGGGCGACTGACAAGCTTTACGGTTGACAATGTGGATAGTATTCCTCTTTTAAATTCTACTTGGGGTTATGACCTGACCGCAGAAAGTTTTAATCTTAACAAAGCGGAAAGTAGTCCTAAGTATAATCTTAGCGGCGCTTTTCTTGGTGACATGGAGTTTGCTAATGATGATAAGCGAGTTGACTTTTCACCACGATCTAAAATAAATCCATTCCCGCCGACATATGACCCATTTACAACAAACGACCTGTGGGAAATAATTAAATGTACCAATAAAGGCGTATTAAAACTTCAGCGGACAATCAACGGCAAGACCTACAAGCTGCAATTCAATTGACAAAACTGCATGTGGCACACTTCGCATAACAGCAAACAAACGTAAGTGGCGGACTCGGTCATCGGTTCGGGCAATTTAAGTTGCGCTGAAGCGCAAAATAATTTTCTTTTGCCCTCACTAATAAAGTTTTGTATCTTTAAAATACCTTTTGTCAGTTAAGACAGGTGATGCTTAGTAAGCACCCTGCGTCTAGCCGAAAACCGTTATAAGCCATTTTAATGACACCAACTAAGACACATTACCCAAACGGACAACTTGAATGCGAAGGCTTCGTAAACGGAGAAATTCAGGTTGGCAATTGGACTTTTTATCACGAAAACGGAAAGGTCTTTTCCAAAGGACAGTATGACGGCAATGGAAATCCAATTGGAGTATGGACTGAATACTACGACAACGAACAAATAAAATATGAACTGATTTCCTCAAAGGGCAATTGGTTTTCACTCGACAGCGACGATGTTGAAATTATTAACTACTGGACAGAAGATGGGATACAAATTATAGTTGACGGAGAAGGAAAACTTACAACCTATTTCGCCAATGGAAATATTCAACATATTTCATATTGGATAAGTAGATTGAAGAACGGGGTTTTACGAGAATTCTATGAAAACGGCCAACTCAAAATTGAAAGAGAATACAAAGAAGGCATTAAGAATGGAATTGGGAAAGTGTATTCAGAAAATGGAACTCTTGTTTACGAATATTATTACCTGAATGGCGAACCATCTGGAAAAGTGAAAGAGTGGTATGAAAGTGGACAAATAGCAGAAGAAAGTGAATACATCAAAGGAGAATATTTCGTAAACAACTTTTGGACTGAAGCAGGTGAACAAATTCTTAAAGACGGAACTGGAAAAGCGATAAGAAAATACGGTGCTACTCTTGGCGACATTTGCGAACAATATTATGACAAAGGCAAAATGACAAGTGAAAAAAAGATTGCTAGTGTAAATTAAGGACATTTCATACCTTACAAGAATGAGAAAAACAGCTTATAACATATGGCAATTGAGTAAGTTGGCGGACTCGGTCATCGTCCAGGCAATTTAAGTTGCGCTGAAGCGCAAAATAATTTTCTTTTGCCCTCACTAATAAAGTTTTGTATCTTTAAAATACCTCTTGGCAGTTAAGACAGGTGATGCTTCGTAAGCGCCTTGCGCCTAGCCGCAAACCGCTATTAGTTTATCGATAAGTTAATGAGATTAAGAGTTAAAGCAAAGACCTATTTCTTTCCTGCCTTATCTATCTGTTCCAACATCTTAAGCATATCCGGCACCTGATCGGCACTTAAACGTTTAGCTTTTATTTTTTTATCCTTATCCAAAATATAAATTACCGGAGTAGAATAAATATCAAAACGTTCTTTTAAATTATTTAAATGTACAGGATCAAACACATTTATAAAGTCCAATTTTTTATCGTTTATAAATTTGCGCCATGTTTCAAAGTCATCTTTTGTTTGTACCGCAAATACTTTAAAATCAACCTTGTCTTTTAGATCTTTTAAATTTTCGCTTAATTTTGGGATCTCTGTTTGGCAATGGCCGCAATCAGATGCCCAAAAAACCAACACGGTATATTTTGCCTTTACCATGTAAAGTGTGGTAAACATTGGCGTTAACTTCTCTAAATTCTTGTAATAAAGATCGGTAACACTTTTACTTGTTTTAGCAGTATCAAAACCCATTTTCATTACTTGTTTTCCATAAATTGTATCTATCATATACAATTCGGCAACTTTAGAATCTAATAACAAATTGCGCAGGATATCGGTGCGGTCTTTTATCTTGGTTACCGTTTCTGCGCTATACACACCACATTTAACAGCGTTACCATTTATAATATATTTATCCGCTAAGTGAACAAAGATCTTATCAAAGCCCATGATCTTGCTTTGCTCATATTTATAAGTAAAGTGGCCTAATAATAAATTATAGATCAAGTTACACTCTGTACATTTCCCTAATACTCTATCAATTTCCTGAATAACTGTATCAGGATGTTGTACGATCACATTATCAAAATATTTTTTAATACGGTCGTCAAAAAACGGCGTGCGAATAATGCGTTCATCTTTAAAGTCAACCCCATCAAAATAATGGCTCTTGTAATAGTAGTATTGGTATAAGCTGTCGGGGCGACCATTTTTTGCTTTAGGAATTTCTTTTGGTTCTTTTTCGGTTTTAAGATTTAATACATCATAAACAAAAGTACCTTTTACACTTTCCATAAAGTCGGCCTCAAACTTCTTCACATCGGCATTCAGTTCTTTTAATTTATCATTTACATATTTTGTACTATCGGCTTTATTTTTTCCTTTAGTAGCTTCTCTTATTTTTCCGAACTCAACATTTTTATTGGTAATGAATTTTATGTAGGAGAAGAATTGTTCGTTCTCTTTATTCCCAACAGATTTTAAAGTGTTTACAATATCCGCATGATCAGTTGTTACCGTAAATTTTTGATTTTCGTTTATAAAAAAATCAAAGTAAATAGATTTTTCCTGGCTCACTAAAGTATAAACACCTTTATCTAGATCTTTTTTTCCTTTGAACTGCACCTGTCCGTTCTTTATCTTCTTGCAGGTATCGGCAATGTATTGCTGGTCAAAAGTATATTTTACTAAATACATCATCGTATCTTTAGAGCCTTTAAAATTGAATTTAATATCGTAGCCCTGTGCTTTTGATGCTAGAGAAAAAATGCAAACTGTTGTCAGTAAAAGGATAATTTTTTTCATAATGTATCTATTTTGTTCTTTTGTTTTATTTAAGTATTAACTTTTCTTTTTTTCAACCTCTTCCATTATTTTAATAATCTCAACAACCTGGTCGGCACCCAATTTTTTTGCTTTTATCTTTTTATCCTTATCAAGGATATAAATTACCGGCGTTGCAAAAATATCAAACTTATCTCTTAAATTATTAAACGGAATGGCTTCGTAAACATTTATAAAATCCAGTTTTTTATCAACTATAAATTTACACCATTTTTCAAATAGTTCGGCTTTGGTTTGCACAGCAAATACTTTAAAATCTACTTTGCCTTTTAATTCTTTTAAATTTTCATTTAGTTTAGGTATCTCTGTTTGGCAATGGCCGCAATCTTCTGCCCAAAAAACCAAAATGGTATACTTGGCATTAACCTGGTAAAGACTTTTATACAACGGTGCGATCCTATCTATATTTTTATTGTAAAGATCGCTGATACTGATAGATGTTTTAGCAGTATCAAAGCCCATTTTTCTAACTGCCTTGCCCCCTATGGTGTCAAACATTTGGATATCGGGAACCTTGGCGCCGGTTAATAAATTACGTGTTATATCTACTCTTTCTTTTATCTTTTTTTCTGTCTCCTCAGTATAAACTCCTTTGGCTTTTCCGCTTAAAATATATTTGTCGCAAATATGCACAAAGGCTTTTTCAAAAGTTACAGTATTACCTTTATTATCAAAGGTCATTGTTTTATTGTTCTCGTACTTGTAAGTTAAATAACCTATCATGGAGTTATAAATGTCTGTTCCCGGAGCGCACTTATCAAAGAACTTATCTGTTTCCTCAATAAGTGTATCCGGATGTTGAACAATTACAGACTCAAAATATTTTTTAACACGATCAGCAAAAAATGGTGTGTGGATAAGGCGATCATCCTTTAAATTTATACCGTCAAAATAATGAGCCTTGTAATAATAATATTGGTAAACGCTGTCCGGCCTACCATTCTTGGCTTTGGGTATATCGGTAGGGTATTTCTCTTTATTTAAATTTAAGAAGTCGCAAAAAAAGCTGCCTTTATTCTTTAAATTAAAATCGTCTTCGTACTTTTTAGTCTCTTCGCTAAATACTTTTTGTTTTCCGGTAAGAAATGCCAGGCTGTCTTTTCTTCCTTTAGATTCTGTAATAACAGCATTAAACTCACGGCTTTTGTTGGTCATGTATTTCATATATGTAAACGCGGTCTCATTCTCTTTACTACCCTCTGCTTTTAAGGTATTTACCATGTCTGCAAAATCAGAACTGATTGTAAATTTTTTGTCTTCGTTAACAAAGATCTGGAAATAAAAAGACGATTTGTTTTGACCAACTATTGCATAAACTCCTTTTTCAAGGTCTTTTTTACTTTTAAATTGAATTTTGCCGTTCTTTATTTTTTTACAACTATCCATGATAGAGTTACCGGACCAAGAATAATTCACAAGATACATTGAAGTATCAGCGCAGCCTTTTAAATTCAGCTTAATATCATAGCCGGTTTGCGCATTTATTGAAAATGAAAAAATAAAAAATGCAAGACACGCAGTAGTAAATTTTTTCATACCTTAAGATTTGTTTAATTACCAAATTTAATGATTGTTTTATCTTGCTTCAAATCTTGTACCAATTTTTTGAGGCTACCTTTATAAATTTTGTTAAAAACCACATCTAAACTGTCTTGCATACTATCATACTGCTCAAAATCAACAAAATAAGCGTTCTTGTAGCTAAAGATATCTTCATTTTTTGATAAGAACTTTTGTTTATCGTTGAATGGTAAATAATTGATGCTATCTGCAATATGGTACAAGGCTTTAAATTTTAATACTTGTTTGTTTTTTTGCATTGCAATTGTTGGATAAAATGTTCTTAAAAAATTTGCCCTGCGTATCATGTACCTGGTGTAAACAGCGTTATCAGAATAGTTATTTAAATAATTTTTTAATGCGGTGCTGTCATTCTTCAAAAATTGTATGGTTGCTTTATGTGCAATAAAACTGGCAATATTCTCATTAAAATTAACGCAGTTTGGCGCGTAATATGTTGCATGAAACAACTCATGAAACAATAAATTGCAAAGCGAGCCTTTACTTCGGTGCAGCATTGAACTTAATAAAGGATCGTTAAACCAACCCAGTGTGCTCCAGGCCGAAACGCTTCTAAGATCCACATCGTAGCCCATCGAGATAAAATGGTTATATTCTTTTAATGCAAGTTCTTTTTTGAAGAATCCTTTATAGCTTACTTTACCAACCACCGGAAATTTCCATTCATAAGTATTTAAGGCATATGGCTCGCAAGCAGTAATTACCCAAAGTACAGGAGCATTCTTTTGATCATAGATAGCAGTAAAATTTTTGGTTGGCAAATAACCTAAACTATCTATTGAATAGGCTTTTATTTGCTCGATCAACAATAAATTATTTTTCTCTTGCTTTGTTAAGCTGTTATTTTTTTTATAGGCAGAAATACTTTGCGTATTTAATAGAACATGCAATTGTCCTTTCGCTTGCTCGATAATATAAATGCTTGTTTTATAGTTTAGAACGCAAATAAGCACGATACAAAAAAATAAATAGCCAAAAATCAATCTTATCCATTTAAAAACAACCATCATTGTTTCATATTTGTATCTTTGCATCATATCCTCAGTTATAAAATTAATGTTTAAAAAGGCCATATCCTGTTTTTTTCTTTTTATTAACGTATTTGCCTTTTCGCAAAAAAGCGACACTACCTTTCATAAACTAAGGCTGGCAGAAAAGGAAATAATACAAATTGAAAAAGGCTTCAGCAGCCGAAAAGAAGCAGACCGGGTTGAAGCCAATAAAAAATTAATTGCCGCTTGGGATGCGATCATTGATGACCCTAAGATATTAGCTTATCCTTTCGATAGTATAAAAGGCATTTCTATCTTAAGTCCAAAAGACAAAAAATTTAAATTAATTACCTGGAATTTAAATAAGGATGATGGCACGCATACTTTTTTTGGATACTTATTGGTAAATAATAGCAAACGAATTAAGACGGGTTTGTTTAAACATGAAACGGTAGAAGCATTTGAACATTTTAAATTAGCAGATAAGTCGGCGCTGATCAAAAACCCCGAAACATATATTGGCACAACCGATAAATGGTTTGGCATGTTATATACATCATTAGTGGAATGTGATGGATTTTATACATTGATCGCCTGGGATGGCAATGATAAACTTATTCAAAGAAAATTTATTGATGTATTATATTTTAAACCGGATGGCACACCTGTTTTTGGAAAGGATGTATTTAAATTTCCACGTAAAAACCCCAAACGTTTAATGTTTGAATATAGCAGCGAAGTTACCATGAGCGTAAAATTTAACGAAAAAAGAAACCAGATAACTTATAGTCATTTAGCCCCAAAACAGGAAGGCAGTTTACTTGAGGGCATGTATCAATATTATGGTCCGGATGGTAGTTTCGACGCATTGGAATTACGTAAAGATAAATGGGTAACTATTGAAGATATAGATGCGCGAAACGATAAAAATAAAAACGACAAAGCAGAAAAGCCGGATCCAAGTAAACAGACACCAATTTTTAAGCCTAAATAATTACAATTTTCATTTATTATTTGTACATTAGTTGCTTAAGAATATGAAGCTTGGTTTAAAAATAAAAAGTGCTCTTTTATACCAATTTGAAATAATATATAGTCCAATATTTGCATATTGGATTATTTTGTATTAACTTTGGACTATATAATAAATCAATATGTCATTACCAAAACAAATCGTGATAAAAGAGAGTCTC
>JACCXH010000027.1 GCA_013697245.1 Bacteroidota bacterium | reverse complement strand
GCCAACACATCATAGTGGGCATCAAGTTCACAATCGGCCCAAGGATTCCAGGATAAGCTACGAGTATCCAGAGGATTCAAGATGATGTCAGTCATTGGATCATAATAGCGAGACACATAATCACCCGTCACATCAACAACAATTGCACGGTTTTGCCTTTTCCGAATTTGGGGCAAGAGAACATGAAATGCATTTGTCTTACCCGAACCAGTTGTTCCCGTAATCAAGATATGAGATGTTTCCTTATCTTTCAGCAAAGGAAGCCCAGCAAGCTTTAGATCAGAGTCTTGATCTGTTTCCCTGATGATAGCCCTCAAACTCTGCCAGGAAACAAGCATATTTCCGCGCTGGTGTTGAGGTTTTTTGTGAGATCTCCCCATAAAAAACCACAGCCCCATAACGCCTAAGAACATGAGGCCTGAGAATTTCAAGCTTTGGCACGCAATGTGCTCAAGGATGACCTCCATCCTCTGGGTTGTCTTCTTGAGCAGGGGATCGTTGAGAACGCTCAAGCAACTTCTTTTGTATGACCTGCCCTTGAAGGGCGCCCCTTTAAGGGGAACCCCTTTAATGGGGGCCCATTTAATGGGAGGCGTGTACATTTGCGTCAACCGTGGATGGTTTCCGACAGGATTGCTTGCAATCATAAACTTCGCCCAATAAGTCTCATAAAACATACGCCAGTCGTACTTTGGCAGATTTTGAGCCTTCCACACAAAGCAGCCCAACCCAGAGACAAAAGCCACGATTGACCCCGCAATAAGGATTTGTTTCAACATGCGGAGTTGGTGGATGTGAACTTGACCGCCTTGAGTAATGGTTTTGACGAGTGCCATGGCTATTTCCTATTTAACGGCGAAGTATAAGGTGTTTGATCAACGGGCTGAGGTTTGTCAGAATGGAGGTCGCCTGCGACACTTGCTGCCCCTTCCCAACCGCTTCTGAGTAGATTCTTGGAAGCCGTGCCGCCTAGGGTTGCACTTTGCGAAACCTTTGCTGCGGTTTGGAGTTCTTTTTCGTGTGTGTCTATAACTTCTTTCCCCTTATCAATTGCTGTACCTTTTGTATCAATGAAATCTGTCACATCCTTTTGAATACTTTTAGGGGTATGATTGGGATCTACTCCCGCGCTTTTACCTTGAGCTAGAATATTGCCCGTATTTTGAACATGCCGCTGAGTAACACCAGAATCAGAGCTTTCCCTGAGTTTGGCAGACTCTGCCTCAAAGTTTGAGGAAAGATCTGACTTTGTCTGTACAGAGTTGATGCTCTGAATCGAGTATTGAGGGTTTTCCTGCTCAAAACGCTTGTAATAGGACTTTGCCTCGCTTCCATTAGCTTCCATAATATGGCGTGCTCCTTCATAACCGATTTTTCCTTGTGATGCCCCGTCAGGCCCCATTAAATGGGGGCCGGGATTGACGGGTTGACGCGCAATGAACTCAAGAAGGGGTTGGGTCAGATTTTTATTGACGCTCATGGATTTGCCTTCGCTTGAGGAAATATCTTTGGATAGGGTGTCCACTTGAGTTTGGGCAACTGATACTTCCTCTCTCAAACTTTGAGCATGATTGAGACTTGCGGAAGCGCTGTGTCCAAGTTCCTTATTATTCGTGCCAGTTTGTGATTCTGAAAAGGCTTGGGACGCTGATATAACCTTATCGAAACTCTGCGAATAGTTGGTGTTTTTTGCCACGGACTCAGCATCATTAATACCTTTTTGGCGAGCAGCTGTGCTTGAAAAGCTACCGCTCATTTCAGCGCCAAACCCAAGGATCTTGGGCGTTCCCACGCTTGCTCCAATGGCAGCTTCCACGGCTTGGGCTTCCGACATATTGGTGTTCTGTTGAATATCCTTCACGTAATTCTTAAAGTCCTGAAGACTCTTTGAATCTGGGAGTGTTCAACTAACTGTGTCAAGGTTTACACACTGAGACCCAAATTGAGTCTTCCTTCAAAATATACATGTAGCTGAGAAATGGTCAATGCCCAATTTTGTAAAGGCGCCGTCCATTTTTCAG
>JACCXH010000020.1 GCA_013697245.1 Bacteroidota bacterium | reverse complement strand
AAGAGCGGTTGACGAAGGCAACATGTAAGCGCGCATGGAAACTTTTTAGCAAAGCTACCAAGACGGGCTTAGATAGCTGGCGCTATCATTTTTTATCTCTGGGTTTTTCTACGGGGTTACCGCTGGGTTTATTTATAGTATCGGTTTATTGCCTTGAAGAAGAATATCAAATTTAGTATATTAAGTCATCACAAAAAAAAAGAGGAGATTCGACTGATGGATAAACTCACCCGCTTTAATGACAGAATCGAGAAGTTAAAAAAGGAAAAGCTTAAGTTTCAGACGCAGCAAGCCGTCCTATTCCGGCGTGAGGCTGAAAAACTCTTTGACGATTCCTTCTCGCCAGAAATAGCTCTTGCAGTGCTCTCTGATTGGAGGACGGCAACGGATGCGAAGAAAAAGGAGTGGGCCGCGAAGACCCATTTGTTTCGCCCTGCTTCCCTTCAGCACATTCGAAAAAAAATTGAGACGCCTGCGCCAGAACCTGACGAAAAGTGAACGGCAAAGGCGCGTACAAATGGATAAGCTGGCAATCAGTTCTCATGAAGCTAGACGAGCAAGAACAAGAAGCCTTTTGCAATTGGGCGGCTTAGTCGCGAAATCCGGACTTTTAGAGACTTTCGAGATCTCTTTGGGGCTAGATCTTCAACGTGACCCAGATCAAAAAATGCAAACCGCAGCTTTATTCAAAGGGTTGGTTGAGCTTAATGTAATGGCCAAAACAGAGGATATAAATCTGCAAATATGGGCGCACCAAGGCTTGCAACTTTTTGGAGAAGGGAAGAGAGGAAATGTTATATGAGCTCAGATAGAACCGAATTTTCTTCTGCCAATTTTCTTCTTGAAGATGCATGTAAAAATGTTGCGAATACCATCTGTCTTCCTTATTGTGTGCATAACATAATATAATAAAATTATTAAAATTATGTTAATAATTTAATGCAATGATCAAAAAACATCTATGGACCGCATAAGCTATTAATTAAAAATTCTCAGCAGGTTCTAAAAAGGCTCCTGTGCTATATAAACACTCTGCAGGGGGCCTCTTTTAAAACATTTCGATCTTCGGAAGTTGAAAAAGCATTTAAGGGCAGATATAACTAGAAATCATCAATGCTAAAAAAAATACGTGCAAAACAAACTAGATGATGATAGTGTAACATTACACTAAAATTAAAAAGGTGTAATTTTATCATGCAAATTTGTTACAAATGCGGGAAACCCCTCCAAACCCATGACTGCTTTCACGGTCTTCATCAGGAGTGCTTTTGCTTATGGTTTGGGCATACTTCTCTTGTGGACTTTACAGACATTGCTTTGAAAAGAGGGGAAGATATATCAAATACGACACTTCCCCCCCTTCATACAAGCTTTTTTCACGGTAAATTTAAAAAGTACTCGGCAAAACTAGGTGGCAAATCTTATATCTTAAAGGTTCAACAAAGTGAATATGCGGAACTTCCGCAAATTGAATACATTTCCAATATCATAGCTCAAAAATTAGGTCTGTATGTTCCGTCCTTTTATTTTATTCGTTTTCTAAACGAAATGGATACCTTTGTTGTGCATAATTTTATGGAAAATTACCAACCTGCTAACTTGATTCATTTGTATCACTTTCTTAAGGAAACTGATGAATTTTCGGTTCGAAATATTTTAGCTATTATTTCAGATAAAGTTGGACGTCTTGATGCGATTCATCGTAACTACTCACCCCCCCCCGTTTTTGTGGATCAAAAAAAGTTAATATTTGATTAAAATGTTTTTAAGTTGAAGTAATTTTATGTTATTATCCCTGTATGATTACAAGAGAAGAACTTTCAAAATTAACCTCCGAAGAAAAAGATGATCTTATTCTGACTCAGGCTGCCATCATTGCAAAGCAAGCCCATCTTGAAGCGCGTATTGTGGAACTTGAAGCGCAATTGGCCCAACTCTTGCTCAAGAAGACCTCCAAGAACTCAAGCATTCCGCCCTCACGAGACCAAAAGGGTAATGTTCCCGGAGGAAAGAAGAATGGCAGGCGGCAAAAGAGCATGGGAAGACAAGGGCATGCTCGAGACTTACACCCTGATCCTGATGAGATCATTGACTCAAAGCTAAAGAAATGCGTTCAGTGTGGGGGAAGTCTTGAGAAAGAGGAGCATCAACTCCACACAGAATACGACAAGATTGAAATTCCTCCCATTAAACCCAAAGTAACGCGCGTTCGCTTGTATACGTGCACCTGCAAGACCTGCGGTGTCACACACAAAGCGCCCGCACCAAAAGGATTCGAGGACGGTTCACCTTTTGGAAGAAGCGTTGAAGGAATCATGACTTATATGCGCTATGGCCATCATGTAGGTTACAAGCGACTTACGGAAATGTTCGCCCATATATTTGGGCTCTCTATCAGCCAGGGAGCCATTGCCAATATGCACAAGCGCCTTGATACACGGTTTGATCTCCATGTACAGGCCATTCTGGAACGTATTCAGTCTTCTCGGATTATATACTCAGACGAGACAAGCGCTCGGGTAAAGGGAAAGAATGAATGGGAATGGGTCTTTCATAATGACGAAGTTGTGCTGCATGTGATTCGGCCAAGTCGAGGCGCTCAAGTGGTCAGAGAGGTTATGGGAGCCCATCGTCCGGTGTACTGGGTTTCAGATCTCTACTCTGCTCAAAAGGGGCACGCAGAAAAATGGCAGATTTGCTTAGCCCATCAACTGCGAGATTGCCAGCATGGGATTGATAGTGGAGATCAGGCCTTTTCTTGGCGAATGAAGCGATTGTTCCTGCGCGCCATTGTCCTTTCTAAAAGGCGGTCTCGGTTGAAAGAAGAGACATGTAAAGCTTATCGAAGACAGTTAGAGAAAGATCTTGATCACATCTTGGCCTTAACGCCTATGACAAAAGCAGGGGAAAAGCTCAAAAAGCGCTATCTCAAAAACAGGGATCACTTGTTTACCTTTTTCGAGGATCCTGTCCTTGAGCCGACGAACAACTCCAGTGAACGAGCTCTGCGTCCCAGTGTAATCTTCCGCAAAGTCACAAATGGGTTTCGTTCTGACTGGGGGAGCCCCTTTTACAGTGCCGTACGTTCAATTATTGGAACAGGACACCGCCAGGGCCTTGATCCCTACCAATCCATTCAAAAGGCTCTTAACCCACAACTCAAGTTCTTACCTGCTTAACTCAGTCCCGCCTAAAGGGGGGTGAGTAGTTAC
>JACCXH010000012.1 GCA_013697245.1 Bacteroidota bacterium | reverse complement strand
AGCTCGACAAAAGCCGACCTGTGTTTTTTATGCGCAAAAATATGAACGGGAGTGGCGCTGGGCTCAAAGCCATAATCGGTGTCGCCTAGCTGGATGGTGACATGCCCGCCATGAATGCCGCCAAAGTAATGGTGTTCCGTTGATCTGTATTTCCATTTTGGCTTAGAGCCGTAGAGGAAATTTATTTTTGTAAAGTAAGCGCTATCGGTTTGGGAAAAGCAAAAGCAGGAAAGCAAGAGGAAATGTATGCTTAAAATGAGTTTCATTCGTTTTTTTCCAGTGTATCCGTGCAGCAAAAGTCGCCGGAATGGTCAGGGTATAATGTTTCACACCACATTTTTAAAGAGAGGGTGTCAATGTAGATGTCTATCTACGCACATTTATAACATCTTCCCCAGTGAACTATGCTTGCTTGCGAAAAAAAATAGTTGGCGCTGTCTTTCAGATAATAGTTCAGGCTTGAATGGACATTAGGAGTAGTTTGCTCAAAAGCCAGGTTCTTTTCAAAATGTTGTAGATTTTCTTTTGAAAGGGTGAATGCGCCGCAAGTAATAAATTCAGTGTTATCAAACGTTTCGAGAACCCTAAGGTCGCCCGGAAATCTAATGCCAGACACATCTTCGAAAAACCGGATATTGGATTTATCATAGTCGTTTCCGCAGCTTATCAAGCATAGAGCCGAATAAAAAATAGGGAGGAGGTATAGGATTTTTTTTAAGTTGGCAACGTCATAAGACTCGCATTTAACCGGGTTGGATCTGCCTAACTAAAGTAAATCGTTTTTATGAATAATCAAACATTCCGTTACGCAGACTTCCTATGTGCGGCAATAATAAGTATACGTAATATTTGCGCCAGGGATGTGCAGGGTTTAGCTCAATGTCATTTAGTTAAGGTATTAAATCGCTCTTTTATAGTTCGTTAGTGTTTGGTACTTGCCCCTTAATCTTCTTGTTTTAGCGACTCGTTCATACTTTCTATTTGGCCTAATGGGTTCTAAATGTTGCTCAAATATATTCTGCAATCTTCTTAAAATTTCCTCTGTGTTTTCTTTGATAAATAATTTTACAATATTGTTTTTTAATGCAGCCCAAGTAATATTCTTATTCACTTTGTATTTATGTTTCCTTCTTAAATTCGCTTTATTTACCGACTCCACGCATTGTTTTTCTATTAAGCTTTGTAGATTGGTTACAAATATGTTGGCAGCAAAGTCTTGTTGAATGCAGATCGCGCGGTGACCACTGAATTGTTCCATCTGTAATTGATTTTTTTGAATACCATAACAAGTTTCTATTCCCCATCTAAGATTGTAAATATATTTAAGCGTTTTAAGTGTATAAGTATTCGCGTTGTATAGATTTGTCAGAAGCAATTCTATTTCTCCTGTAGATAATTTAATTTTTACCATTCTAACCTTAATGGTTGTTCCGGGTGTAATTCGATAGCCCCTTTTGCGTAATTGTCTAACCGCATATTTTCCAGCTTCAACTTCTACAATTTCACTGCTTTTTTCACTTTTCATAAAGCTTGACACTTCCACATTAAAATTATTTTTACATCTTATTACAAAGTGACGTGGTTTCTCCTGTGACATCATTAAATACATCAGTTCAAAACTTGCGAATGCCCTATCAAAAAGCGTTAGACTGTTTTCAAATAAATGCTCGACCTGATTGGCTATGATTTTTTGTTCAGACTGCTTTATCGGATAAATACCGCCTTTTACAATCACTTTATTTAACACATCATAAGTTTGCATAACGCGAGCCATTGGAATTGGATAGTGTTGATTTTCATGTGTACCGAAATAATCAGCTAATTCCTTTTTATTTATTAAATATGCCAAGCTACCATCAACTGCCAATAGCCTAAAACCCTTCCACAGTTCAACGTTGTCTCCATAATATTTGTAAAACCCATCAACTAAAAACTGATTCCAAATTTGAAAAAATACGGGTAATAATTTACTTCGTTGTAAACAAAAAGCTCCCTTGGTCGCGTACTCGCCAAGTGTAAGGACTTCGAAAAACTCTCTTATTTCAATACTTAGGCTGCGTTTGGGTAGATTGATAATTATCCCTACTAAGCGTTGCAATGTTAGTTTTCGATTACGGCTAAAAGCCTCTGCACTACTAATTACCAATTGGCGTAATTCTTTATCTCCTGCGATTTTATTAAGAACTTGTTTAAGTTCCTCTATTATTTTTAAATTTGCATCTACCATGGAGCCTTTTGTTTTGTCGTTATTACAAAAGACGGTGTTTAACCGTTCTGCTCAATGGCTTTTTTCGAAAGTTACCCTTAACTAAATGACATTGG
>JACCXH010000009.1 GCA_013697245.1 Bacteroidota bacterium | reverse complement strand
TGTATAGGTTATTTGAATTCTCAATACCTACTCCTAAATCAATGCATTGTGAAGGCTGTGCTTCGGAGGGAATAAAAGAAATTAGAAAGGAAAAAAATATTAATATAGATCTATAATCAATGTCGTTCCTCTAAAAATACCTAAACTTGCCTAAAGTCGAATAAATAAAAATCTAAATTTCCTCTGCGTCTTCGAAAGACAAGCCTGTGTCCTAAAAATAGGTAGGCAACTTAATTAGCAGAATTTACTTCTAAACGACATTCCGGCCTTGTACTTATTTTAAGCCAATTGGTTTTCTTTTTTTCTTGTTTGCATGGAGATAAAATGCTCAATACCTTTTTCACTGTAAAGTTTTTCTTCCTTTATGGTTTTATAAACTACCTTTAAAATTCTCCTGGCTATGGCTACTATCGCTTTTTGCGATTTCATTCTTTTACGCAATTTTTCAAAGAGACCTCTCCAATAAGAGTTTTTTGTCTTTACAGCTCCCCAAGCTACTGCTATTAAAGCAATTCTAAGATATTTATTCCCTTTTTTTACGGAAGTATTGCGCCTTTTCCCTGCGCTTTCATTATTCCCGGGAGACAATCCGCACCAGGATGTTAAATGATCACTGCTTGCAAATGAACTCATGTCTTTGCCTATTTCACTTACTATAACTTGTGCCGAGCCAAGGCCTACTCCTGTAATGGAATCCAGGCATTCTACCACGTGCCGATAATCTTGCTCAATAAATTGACTGATGCGGTTTTCCAAAGAATTTAATTGTCCATCAATATGGTCTATATCTTTAAGTAAGCATTGTAGTTGCCAGCTATCATTATCTGTTAAGGTACCTTGCAGGGCATCTCCCATTTGATCAATTTTTTTTCTTAGTCTCCCTTTGCAACACTCTTTCAATTTAGTGATATCCCTTTCTCCTTTTGCAAGATGCCGAATCATTTCCATGCAACTTTTAGTATTCACACTTGATGCTACCGATCGGATTTTTATATTATTTATCTCCAGTACCTTTACTATGCGATTTAATGTCTTGCTTCGATGTTGAGTGTAATGAAGCCGGCTACGACATAAATCCCTAAGTTCACGCTGTGTTTTAGGTGCAATAAAACTTCCTTTACTAAGGCCGTTTAAAAGAAGTGTGCACAACCATTTGGCATCTTTCTTATCTGTCTTTCTCTTGGGTATTTGTTTTATGAATTGAGGATTAGCGACAATTACATTCATATTGCTCGCTGACAAAATACTATACAAACTCATCCAATAGACTCCTGTACTTTCCATTATACAATCTCTTATCTCATGTTCTATAAGCCATTCTTTAAGTTGATGAAGCTCTTTGGTAAAAGTGCCGAATTCCTGATAAAATTGTTTTTCGCCAGTATTGTCGGAAATAAAACAACAAATTTTATCTTTGTGTATGTCAAGGCCACAGGCCTTATTTAATTGAGGCAGTATTCTGACCTCGTGCCGGATACTTGTAGGTTCTTTCATATAAATATGTTTTTCTACAAAGATAGTATCCGGCTTGCTTTTTTGCCATTTTTATTAGCCTGTGTGTGTTACTAATTCATATTACTTAACTTAAGAGATATATAAATTTAAAAAATTTAGTTAATTTTACAGTACAGATAATAAGGGGTTATCTGTAAATTTAGAATCAATAGAAAAACCACTACATGTCACACTAAACCAACTTGAAAATGAGCAATTTGTCAACAACAATAAGGACGGGAAGCTGTCCTTTACCAGATATAGGGTATTCTCATTCCAAAATTTAGTTGTTTTAATTTTGCAACTTCATCGTGCACTCAGCCGGGAGTTAAGTGATTTTGTAAATTCCCTCCAAAAAGAGGGAGTAGATTTAACCTCCATCAGTAAAGCAGCTTTTAGCAAAGCAAGACAGAAGCTCCAATACACCGCATTTATTGAACTAAGCAAAACTTTTGTAGGCGCCCATTACCAATATAGTGAGAAGATATGGGTATGGAAGAAATTTCGTTTGCTGGCAGCAGATGGCTCTACCGTGGAGGTCCCTAATTCAGCAGAGATAAAAAAAGAATGGGGTGTTTTTAAAGAAAGAGGAGATGGAAAAAAAATATGCATGGCACGCACTTTACAGGTGTATGATGTATTGAACCGTTTAATTATTGGAGGAGAAATTGATAGTATTAAGGAATCAGAAACTGCTTTACTCTGGAAGCAGCTACCCATGGTGGCTCCGATTGAAGGCCATGATGATTTATGGTTGTTTGACCGCTATTTCGCTTCTCATTTACTTATCTTCTATCTCCATAGCATAAATGCTCAGTATTGCTTCCGCATGAAAAAAGACTGGTGGAAAATATGCGAATCATTTTTTAAAAGTGGAGAAAGCAGTAGGATAATTAATCTTACACTTCCTCAAAAGGATAAACAGAGAGCTAATGAATTAGGTATTATCGATCGTGCAATTAGTGTCAGGCTGGCTCGTATAGAATTGGAAAGTGGAGAAATAGAAATACTTTTAACTTCCCTCTTGGATGAAGAAAATGTAAGCATTGCCGATTTGAAAGAACTTTATGGATACCGCTGGCCCGTTGAAACAAACTACCGTATGTTAAAACACAAAGTGGACATAGAAAACTTCAGCGGAAAAAATATCAAGGCAGTCAGGCAGGATTATTATGCAAAAATATTCATGCTCAATCTGGTCTCCGGCCTTGTAAATCCAATAGATAATTTACTAAAAGAAAAAACTCACACTAAACATACTCAACAGGCTAATTTTACTAATGCTTTGGGAAAATTAAAAACCGCTGTGGTGGATTGGTTTATACATAGAAACATTTCTAATTCGCTGAGAAAAATAATAGATTACCTGCTAAAAACACCGGAGATAGTGAGAAAAGGAAGAAAATTTAAAAGGCCAAAACTCCCTAAACGAAAATATCACATGAATTACAAACCTGTTTAGCTTAAGTTAACGACATTGCCATTATCAACTTAAAATTTTTAAAACTCAGTTTAAAGCATCTCTTCTTTAATTACAAATCCGGCACTTTCCACTGCGAGTCTTACTTTATCTTTATCCAGATTGGACCCAGAAACTGATAGTATTTTATCTGCTGTTTTAGTATCCACTTCCCATTTTTCGATTGAATGTTCTTCATTTAAAAAAGGTGTGGCCTTTGCAATACATGAGCCGCAGTTGATATTTGTTTTAAATTTTATAGTTGCCATAATCGCTTTTGCTTTGTAGTATAAATCTACAGGAGATTATTATTTTAATAGTTACATTATTTTAGAAAATATATATAAAATTTCATGTTTTTGATTGACTAAAACAAACAACCAAATTCAATAAAGGAATGATGATTCATTGATTTGGTG
>JACCXH010000004.1 GCA_013697245.1 Bacteroidota bacterium | reverse complement strand
TAAAATAGCAAACTGGTTTAATGCGCCCTTCCAATCCCGCAAAGGCATAGTCCATTTCTTTGAAACACCTTGATTGAGTCTTCCATACAAGATCCTATTATTTAATAATTTATGAAATTAAGTGTGTTATCTGTCCTGCTATGCGTGTAATAAACACTGCTTAACTTGACTGATACTATTCAAATAATTGATTACATTACACTACAAGTTCTTCATCTTTCATTATATGATCAAAATATAGTATAAAAAAAACCATAGTTTTATATGGCTCTGCTAAATAAATACACATATTAAGGTTTTTGCAAAATTATTCAAAAATGAACAAGATTCCTATATATTGTGTTTTATGATTAATAAAACACAGCATGTATATTAAAATTTTAAATTTAAATAATTTTGCAAGAGCCTCATATTAAGTAAAGTAAACATACATTCCTACGATCTTCATTAAGAAATTTCATATATTTAGAGAGCCGCTCCACTAAATAGCCTAATAATTTTACGCTTTAATTTACTTAAATTTGCTATCATTTTCTTTATAAAAGCGCACAATACCAATGCTTTCCATAATTTAAAAAATCCAGCGGATAGTTAGATTTTGGATAGCTTTATTAATTTGATTGGGTAATGTTTCATCTTTTTCTTTAAGCCCACATTCCCTGCGATCTCAAGCGAAGAAATTTGAATTAAACTGATCTAACTATGGTAATAAGCCAAATTAAGTTCTGGTAATATTTAAAAAAGAAGCTATTGTATCTATTACACATCAAGGAAGGAGGTGTCAAGTGGAAATAGCAGGCGAAGAGATTAAAACGTATGCAATGGATCACCATGGTTTGGTTGCAGGCGTTTGCAAGGATATTGGAATTGCAGCAAAGATTGATAGGCGGATAAATAAGCGCGATCCTCGTCGAATTGTCAGTACAGGTACTGCGGCTGTTGCAATGATATTAAATGGCTTAGGTTTTACAAACAGACGATTGTATTTAACGCCCCAGTTTTTTGAAAGCAAACCGGTCGAACGTTTATTGGAGGGAAGCCTATCTGCGCATCACTTAGATGACAATGCGTTAGGAAAAGCATTAGATGAAATATATAACTATGGAACGAGTCGGCTCTTTGGTGAAATAGCATTTGAAATAGCCTTAGAACATAATTTATTGGGCACACTAGCGCATATAGACAGTACCAGTATGTCAGTAGAAGGAGAATATGAAAAAGGTACTGAAGAGAATGCCATCACATTAACGTATGGTCATTCAAAAGATCATCGTCCTGATTTAAAGCAGGCAGTCATGTCATTAGTGGTCAGTGGTAATGGAGCCATTCCCCTATGGATGGAGCCACAAGATGGTAATAGTTCTGATAAAAAAACATTTCATGAAACGATTGAGAAAGTGCGCGCATTTCAGAAGCAGTTAAAGGGATGTCCTGAATTTAAATGGGTAGCTGATGCAGCCTTATACGATAAAGGAACATTACTTAAACAATCAGATTATCTATGGCTTAGTCGGGTTCCTGAAACCATTAAAGAAGCACGAGACCTCATTGAGAAAGATGATCAAGCCATTGACTGGAGAGAACGAGAAAAAGGCTATAAAACAGCGATATTTTATTCAAATTATGGCGATGTAAAACAAAGATGGTTATTAGTGTATTCTGCACAATCGTATAATCGAGAAAAGAAAACATTCGACAAGAAGCTAGAAAAGCAAGACGCATCATTGAAAAAACTACTATGGCACTTAGGCAATGAAACATGTGCATGTGAATCGGACGCAACTAAAGAAATAAATAAAATCACTAAAAAATTTCCTTATCATTGTATTCGAACAAACATTATTCCTGTACTGAAACATGGAAAATCAGGCCGCCCAAAAAAAGGGAGCAAGGGAGAGATAATAGGCTATAAAGTTCAAAGTGAGATGTCTCATAATATGTCAGCGATAGAGATATTTTTAAATCGTAAAGGGCGTTTTATTTTAGCGACAAATGATTTAGATGAGAGCGCTTTTCCAGATGAAAATATATTAAAAGATTATAAGGAGCAACAAAACGTTGAAAAAGGATTTCGGTTTTTAAAAGATCCGTGGTTTATGGTAGATTCTGTGTTTTTAAAATCACCTCATAGAATTGAGGCACTGATGATGATTATGACGTTGTGTTTAATGGTTTATAATATTGGTCAACATAGGTTAAGATCCACTCTTAAAGAAAAAAATGAAACATTACCCAATCAAATTAATAAAGCTATCCAGAATCCGACGATGCGCTGGATTTTCCAAATTATGGAAGGCATTGGTGTTGTGCGATTTTATAAAGGACAGGTGCATAAACCGATAAAAGAAATGATAACAAATTTAAGTGAATTAAGGCGTAAAATTATTAGGCTATTTGGCGGAGCGGCTCTCCAAATATATGGAATTTCTTAGTGGAGATCGCAGGAATGTAGGATAAATTGCAGAAAATGGCTATTGCAGATACAGCGCTAATAGGCATAATACTGAAATAAATTAAATTTCCCTTGGACTTACTTATGTTAAATTCTCGTTTTCACTTAATTTGGCAATATTGTTTGCCGCAGCATGGTTTATCACGCTTATTGGGCAAGCTGGCAAATTGCCGTTGGCCGTGGTTTAAAAATGCATTAATCAAATGGTTTATTCAGCATTATCGCGTTGATATGAGCATTGCTGAAATAACTGATATTGCAAAATATCCGCATTTTAATGCTTTTTTTACTCGTACTGTATTGCCCTCAGCGCGGCCTATTGTACAGGGTGAAAATACGGTTGCTTGTCCTGTGGATGGTTTTGTTAGTCAAATGGGCAGTATTGGTGAGCAGCAAATCTTGCAAGCAAAGGGCTTTGATTACGATTTAATAAAATTATTAGGTGGTGATGAGCAACGAGCATTACCTTTTCATAATGGTTCTTTTGCTACTTTGTATTTATC
>JACCXH010000002.1 GCA_013697245.1 Bacteroidota bacterium | reverse complement strand
TTAGTGTTTGCAAGAGAACTATAAATTGATTACTGACAAAGGTTTTCATTCACAAATGCAATCCTGAATAGTTATCAACGCGATGTGAATTTACTGGGTTTAGGTTAGTTTTTTGCTGATTATTCGGCATAAATATTACACATGCGCCAACGTTTTGAACAACAAATGAATTTAAGGACAGTAGCCATTTCGGAAGTGAAATTTCCAATAAAAAGCCGCGATGAATTACCCCCGGTGTTGATGGCTTTGCAACATATTTTTATTACTCCCGATTTAAATAAAAAAGTTTTTGAGTTGCTGGAAAAAAAGGTATGTGGTGATAAAAAGAAAACAGGCAGAAAGGGAATGGATCTTTGGCACATGCTGGTGCTGGCTGTAGTCCGCCATGCGCTTGGTACTAATTGGGATCGCCTGGAATATTTAGCCAACTATGATCTGTTATTAAGGTCAGTAATGGGCGTACATGCCACAGCCTTTATAGAAGATCAAAAGATTGAGTTCAATTACCAAACCATATTAGACAATGTAAGTTTGATTGATGAAGATTTACTCTGGCAAATCAATCTGTTGGTGGTAGAGGCAGGACATAAACTTGTTAAAAAAAAAGAAGATGAAGCCTTGAAATTAAAGACCGACAGTTATGCGCTGGAAACAAATGTGCATTTCCCTACCGATCTTAATCTGCTGTGGGACAGCGTTCGTAAATGTATGGACATGGTTGAAAGGTTGCAGCAGGTTTCTTCATCTTTTTTAAAAGATTGGAGAAAAATAAAAAATATCCGTAAAGAACTTAAAAGCCAATTCCGCGCCACTTCTCAAAAAATATTCAAGGGCAGAGACGAGCATCAGAAGAAATTATTTGTAAAACAATACTTGCGGCGGGCCAGGATGCTGGAAGCCAAAGTAGAAGAAGTGATAAAAAATCCGCCGGTAGTAATAGATAAAGAATTGGCGGTAAAGGCAATCATCGGCCAACTGGTTGAATACAAAAATTATGTAACAAAATTTACAGATCAGATAGAGCGCCGTTTACTAAAAGGAGAAGCGATCCCTTCGGAAGAAAAAATATTTTCAATATTCGAAGAACACACGGAGTGGTTAACTAAAGGCAAGCTTAACAAGAAAGTTGAACTTGGCCACCTGCTGCTTGTCACCTCTGACCAATATCAATTTATTGTGGATTACAAGGTAATGGAAAAGCAAAAAGATGCTTCACAGGTAAGCGATTTATGTGAGCGAATTAAGAAGCATTATCCGGAAGAAAAAATTAAGAGCCATAGTTTTGATAAAGGCTTTTGGAGCAAAGACAACCTTACAACACTTCAGGGTGCGGGCATAGAGCAAGTAGTACTTCCAAAAAAAGGAAGGCATAACAAAGAGGATAAGGAGCGGGAAAGCGATCCCGGATTTAAAAAGCTCCGTAAGGCACATAGTGCCGTGGAGAGTAATATCAACATGTTGGAACACCATGGCCTCAACCGTTGTATGGATAAAGGATTAAATGGTTATAAAAGATGTGCGGGGTTAAGTATCCTTGCTTACAATCTGCACACACTTGGCAATGCCCTTAGGGCAAAAACAAAAGCCGAAGAAGCAAGGAGAGAAAATCGAAGGCTGAAAGCAGCAGCCTAAAAGAAAAAAAGGATTATACAACGATATAACAGTGATGCATATGCGAAGTATGGAAAAAAACAATTTCAGCCGCAGATTATTGATAATATAACGATGGTATTTTTACCAAATACCTTTGTAGTTCATACAACCCCGATGCTACCTTAAGGAAAATCTATAACTGAAAGAAAAAATGAGGTGTTTTCTTGCAGACACTAATTAATATAAATTATATAATTGGACAAATTTTTGATTTGTATTGTCCAATTTAAATTCCAACTTTTAAGCGATTATAAATACATTGTAAGCCTTATCACCCATCAATTTTGAGAAACTTAACTATGAATGGAAATTGATTTACCGGTGGGTGAATTTGCATGATTCACAGAATTTTCTTCCAATTAACCGTTTATACCAAATAATCCTGAAGCTACTTTTCAAAGTATTTCTTTAATATAAAATCCGTTTTGCCTTTATGTATAAAATTCTTTTATTTTTTTTTTTGTTCTACATATGTTATAAGCCAATCCGTAAGCTTTACTTATAACAGCGCTAACGGCTCCTTTTGCAATCCGGCTACTATTCAATTTACTCAAAATTCAACAGGCAACCCGGTTGGGTATATTTGGAATTTCGGAAACAATACTAAAAGCCATACTGCTAATCCTATTACTACATATAACCGGCCGGGCTCTTACATTGTAAGCCTTACAGTTATATATGCTACGGGCATTGTAAAAATTTCTAATACTATTGTAATAAATCAAACAGCTAACCCATCCTTACCTTTGACAAAAACGCTCTTTGCCAACCTGGTACTATAAATTTTTCTGCCCCGCCAAATAATAATATAAGTAGTTATGATTGGGATTTTGGCGATGGCTCTGTAACAAGCACTACAGCCACGACTATAAGTCATTTTTATGCAACCTACGGAACGTTTTTAGTTACTTTAACAGCAAAAAGTTTATTTGGTTGTGACTCATCAGATACTGCAACGATAACTGTAC
>JACCXH010000074.1 GCA_013697245.1 Bacteroidota bacterium | reverse complement strand
TTGCTTTACAAAACAACCCAAAAAAGTGGCCTAATTAAAATGAGAACGACTGGCCTATTTTGGATGAGAATGACTGGCCTAATATAAATGAGAATGGGTGGCCTATATTAGATGAGAATATCCAATTTAAACTGAAATTTTCCATATTTATAACTTTTTAGTATTAAACAAGAGAGTGTTTTAGCACTCCCTTGTGTTTTCATTGGCTAAACCTTGGCTCTTCGCTGAGCGATCCTTGGTTTAACTTTGAACTTGCTATGCGTTACCAATGGTTAAACCTTGTTCTTTCATTGGATTTTTTATTCTTTTAAGCCGCTTTTCCGCCGCCTAGAAGCTTTACTAATCCTTTAATCTGATCCAATTCGCTTTGGTTTAAGTTTTGTAACATTGGCATTAATTCTTTCATATCATTTCTCTTGACATCCATTTCTTCTGATAATAATTCAAAGCTGCTCAGTCCACGACTGAACTTATCCATTTCATAGAACAGTTTGTTTTTTGACAAATGAGTATAAACCTCAGTAAACTTTCTGTTTTTATGGCCTAAGAGTTTTTGACCGACATTTTCAGGAATGCCATGTAAAAAACAAATGGTTGCAAAACTATGTCGTGCGACATGGAACGATAATTTTTTGTTCAACTTTGCCTTTTTGTTTATTGATTTTAGGTGTTCATTCACTTTTTGATTTGAAATTATTTCAAAAACCTGATCTTCCTGGGTTTCATTAATTAGCTCTAATGCCCGATCAATAAGTGGAATAAAGACAGGCTGATCTGTTTTGCCCATCCTAATCTCAATGTAATATTTAAAAACCATCTCTTTTAATTGTGGGTTTTGAATCCACTTACCAAAAATATGATGTTTGCGTTTTAAATTATTTACATCAGAAAAACGCAGTCCCGTGTAGCAACTAAATAAGAAACGTTTTACCGCCTTAATTTCACCTATCGTCAATTCACAAATTTTCTCAGCAGAAAGCAATTGCTCAACCTTATAGAGATCTTCCGGTTCTAAATAATCTCTTGTTGTTAAAACGGGATCGACGTGTTTAATGCGATAGTCTTTGAATGGATAAGCATCCTTTGGAAAATCACCGTTTTTAATGGCAATTTGTATTAAAGCTCTCAAAACCTTCATTGTTCTTGCCACCGTGCATTGCTGGTTACCTAAGCCTTTTTCGGAAACTGGTTTGAGCATGTGACTTTCGAGCAGAGTAAGGAATTTATAGTCAATACCGCCTAAAGTAAGGGTTGGTTTAAATTTATTTATTTTAGAGATTTGGCCCTTTATTCCACGATATGTGCCTTCAGCTAATTGAGGCTTTCTCTTTTCTAACTCCGCTAAGAAATAATCAGAAAAAACATCCGTTGCATTTGGTTTTAGAAATGCTTGTTTAAATAAATCTACTGTAATGGGTTTATTTAATTGCTCATATTTTAATATGATCTGATTAGCCCTGTATTTTTCATTGTCTAAAAACATATTCAGGCTTTCCCAATTAGCGAAACCTTTAGATGCTCTTTCTTTGTCTAAGTCCCAAAAATATGCTTGACTTCGCTCTTCAAATGATAATTTTAATAATTCAGAATTACTGACTTTAGAATATTCTTTTTTAATTGGAATATATTTTTCAAGGCTAATTTTTACACGTTGATCTCTTGATAAAGACATCATCAAATAAATTGGAACAGACCCATCTTTGGATGGTCGTTCTAGTCTTAAATAAAAATGAATTTTTGCGCTCATGATTTAATATGTAATACGTTTATAAATGAGAATAAGTATAGTTATTTCACTAAATTTTCTTAACTGGTAGTCTATAAGATATAATTGGAGGGGGACGTATAAGTAACGGAAATACTTTGGGGTCACATTGGGGGCGCAAAAGGACTAAAAACAGAGTAATTTTAATTATTTGTTTTTTGTCAACTAGCCCTAAAAGCCTTGTAACTGTTAGAAAAAACAAAACCCAACAAAAATAAATTTGCTGGGTTAAGTGTATGCTGTGATCCCGCTGGGATTCGAACCCAGGACCCCTACATTAAAAGTGTAATGCTCTACCAGCTGAGCTACGGAATCATCTCACTTTTCGCAGGAACCGCCCCTGTAAAGAGGCATTTCGTGTGCGGGCCCGATTCTTACTGAAATTTTCAAAATCGGAGTGCAAATATACTTTCATTTTAGTCATTTCCAAAATAATTTTTGTAAATATTTAATATTTCTTTTTTCATTGTTTTCAACAGTTTTTATACATTAGCCTTGTTATGCCCGAACCCCCTATAATTAAACTTCTCAAAGGTTTTTGCTCCATATCTTTTGGCGAAACAAGGGAAAATATTAAAGCTATTTTCGGCGAACCCGAAGAGATGCAAACGCTTACTGATGATATTCTCAACACTTCTTCTTTGGTCTATCATTACTGGGACCTGGGCTTTTCTTTATTTTTTGATAATAACAAGAACCAAACATTTTCGAGTGTAGAAATTGACAACAAAGACACTTTGCTTTTTGATGTGAAATTATTCTCGTTAAAAGAAAAAGAATTGATCGAATTAATGAAAGCCAACGGTTTTGCTTTAACGGATACAGAAACACACGAGTGGGGCGAAAAACGCATAAGTTTTGATAACGCCGGGTTAGACTGCTACTACGAAAATCACAAACTTGTTTCAGCCAACTTTGGCGTGGTAGATGCTGAAAATAATTTTTATTATTTCCCTAATTAAGGTCCATAAACAGCCCATATTTGGCATTCTCTGCCAGCAAAACGCAATAAACATGTGAAGTACCCGTTTTTGAGAAAAGACTAATAAATTGTAACTTTAAACCTTTAAACCTTAATCTCATGCCTGGAACAGAATTATTTGGCGCCGAAGAGCGTAAAGAAATTGAAGACGTTTTATCTACCGGAATCATGTTCCGTTTTAACCACGATGCTCAGCGCAATAACATCTGGAAAGCGAAAGATTTTGAAGAAGAAGCTAAAAAAATAACCAAGGCAAAATATGCCCTTGCTGTTTCCAACGGTTCGGCAGCTATAATGGCAGCCCTTGCGGCCTCTGGCATTGGTACCGGCGATGAGGTTATTTGCCCGCCATTTACTTACATTGCTACAATTGAAGCCGTTTTATTATTAGGCGCTTTACCCGTTTTTGCAGAAATTGACGAAACACTTTGTTTAAGCGCCTCAGGTATCAAAGCCGCCATTACTCCAAAAACAAAAGCGGTTTGTTTAGTACATATGTGTGGTGGTAACGCTAATATGGATGAGATAATGGCTGTTATTAAAGAACATAATCTTATTTTGGTGGAAGATGCCGGCCAGGCCTTTGCCGCTTCATATAAAGGTATTGCCACAGGTTGTTTTGGTAAAGCAGGGGCTTACTCATTCGATTTTTTTAAGATCGCAACTGCCGGTGAGGGTGGAATTTTGGTTACCAATGATGAAACGACATTTAAATTAGCCGATAATTACTGCGATCATGGTCATGACCACGTTGGAAGTAATCGCGGAATGGAAAATCATCCTGTAATTGGATTTAATTTTAGAATTAGTGAGTTACATGCGGCGGTTGGTGCAGCTCAAACCCGTAAAGTTCCATTTATACGTGAATCAAATTTAAAGATCAAAAAAGCACTGCAAACACAATTATCTAAAACAGAAGGTATTAGTTTTTCAAAACTAGGTGATGATAATGGCGATTCGGGTACTTTTTTAAATATTTTGATGCCAAGTACTGAAATTGCAAGACGCACCGTGGATGAAATGAATAAAGCCGGCGTTGGTGGTTTTAATTACTGGTTTACCAATATGTATCACTTTATCAACCAATGGGACCATATTAAACAATTAAAAACTGCTTCTAAACTTGCTATTCAAGTTTTAGGGGCTCCTCAAGATTATAACAATTTAAGTATTCCTAAAACTCAAGATGTTGTGGGTAGGTTAATTTCTTTTGGAATTCGTTGCACGTGGACAGAAGATGAAGTGAAAGCACTCGCCACCAAAATTTCAGACTGTGTGGTTAAAGCTATGCAGCCCGAAAAAGTTTAATTACAATTAATATTTCAAGATCCACCTTTTGAATACAATGGGTGGATTTTTTATTTTTTTAAATTTACGAGTTGCACGATATTAAAAAATATTTCTCTCCCTTAATTAAAGCTTTAAAAGAACTTTCGATAGATTGCGTTTTTAAAAACGAAAGCCTTGTTGTTTCGTCAAAAGAAAATACTGTTAGTATTTCTTTTAATAGTAACGATTTAAATAAAAACACAAGCACTGTTACGGTTCCAATTGATCATATAATCAGTCGTCACGAGAAGATAATCCCAATTATCTTATCAAAATTAAATTTAAATAAAACCATCTTTGCAAGAAATTGCATAGTCCAAAAAATTGATAAAACCACAGCAAAATATTTTTTTGATAAATGGCATTTTTTTGGCTCAACTACCAGCGCTTATAATTACGGTTTATTTTATAAAAACGAATTGGTTGGCGCCGCCTCTTTTTCTAAAGGTAGAAGCATGAATCGTTTGGCAATTGGAAAACAATCATTTGAACTCATCCGCTTTTGCTGCAAAAGTGGAATTACAGTTACCGGCGGCCTGTCAAAATTGATGAAACATTTTTATGATGAGAAAAAAGCAGGAGATATAATGACCTACGTTGATAAACAATTCTCAAACGGCGACTCCTTCATAAAAGCCGGATTTAAAAAACATAGTGATACTCCTCCACTCTCTTTTCTTGTCAACAAAAAAACATTTAAACGTACTTTACTAAAAAACAAAGATGAAAATTTTGATGCAACGCTATTTTACAGAGTAGAGAATTTAGGAAATGCAAAAATGATCTATACGCCAAATGAAAAATAATTGTCTGGTTATACTTGGCCCAACAGCAAGCGGCAAAACAAAGCTCGCCTGCCAATTGGCTTACCATTTAAATGGCGAGATCATTTCTGCCGATTCGCGACAAGTATATAAACATTTAACTATTGGCGCCGGTAAAGATCTTGAAGAATATGAAGTGAAGGGCAAAAAAATAAATTACCATTTAATAGATCTTGTTGAGCCGGGCGAGCAATTTTATTTGCATGATTTTTTACGTGAATTAAAAACTGCTTTTGATAAAATTAATTCTAAAAGTAAATTACCGATCATTTGTGGTGGCACAGGGTTGTATTTAGATGTTTTAAGAAAAGATTTTTCGTTTACACAAATAAAAGAGAACATTGATCTGAGAAAAGAACTCGAAAAACTCTCAAAAGAAGAGTTGCAGAAAAAATTAATAGCTTACAAAAATGAAAATTTAACTACCGTTGATATTAATTCAAAAAAAAGATTGATTCGTGCAATTGAAATTGCAGAGCATTTAAGAACTACTAAAACCGCATTAATAAAGACCGAATTGCCATACAAACCTTATTTCATAGGTATTAAGATCGCTATTGAAGAAAGAAAAGAAAATATTTACAAAAGACTTATCCATCGCGTAAATAATGGCCTGATCGAAGAAACACAGAGTTTATTAAAAACAGGAATAACACATGAGCGTTTACAATTTTTAGGTTTGGAATATAAATTTGTTTCGAATTACCTCCAAAGTAAAATTTCAAAAGAAGAATTAATAATTCAATTAAGCACTGCAATTAACCAATTCTCTAAACGACAAATGACCTGGTTCCGTAAAATGGAAAAAGAAGGGGTAAAAATTAATTGGATAAAGAGAGATGTGGATATAAAAGATCTGCTTAAAGAAGTAAATTCAGAATTTGGTTATTGATCCTGTTTCGCCTCGTCTTCTTTACTTAAAACTTCTTTTTTTGTATCTACTAGTGAAATTACATTTCCTTTTATTTCCAGTTTATAAGTTGTTCTTTCAATTCCTTCGCCCGGCACATCCATATCATCGCTATTGACAATAGAAATGATCTCAATTTTTCCATCTGCGCCTATATTTGCAGTTGTTTGAGTATTCATCATCGAAGGCGGATCTCCACCACCGGAAAGTTCTGCAATATTAAAATGTGTTGCTTCTTTATTACTATTTACAAAAGTTCCTATTAATAATGTGCCCGAAAAGAATGGACAAGCTTCATAACTTGCATTTGTAATTCCCCAAATAAATAATTTATTGTTCTCAGGTAAATTTATTAAACAAACTTTGTAAGCGATACAGGTTTTTGTCATGCCAATATCAAGGTGGTTTATATAATCCACGTATTTGTTCCGTTGCTTTAACGAATCGATTAAGCAAAAAGTATTTAGATCATAACTTAGCCCGTCGCCCAATTCACCATTCAAAAAATTAATTCCAAGCGCACGAACCTGCTGGTATGTTATTCTATTATTGGTGTCAACCTTTTGAATAAACAAAGTATCAATTGTAAAAGGCAGGCTTTGCTTTTTAAATTCAACTTCGTTGAAAGCAAAAGCATTTCCTGTATTATTTACCGCTAAAGTATCGGTAGTTGTTGTTTGTCCTTTTTGTTCTTTGTTATTATTAGAACACGAAGCCAAAAGTAAAATGGCAAAAATGTAAATGTAATTTTTCATACAACTAAGGTAATAAATTTAAATCATCCTATTCCCCATTGTTGAAGGGGGCTAAGGGGATTGAATCTTTTAAAACTTCTATCCTTACTTTAGTTAAACCACTTCTTACAAAATTTAATTGTTTTGCAGCTCGAAGGGTGAGGTCGATCTTACGCCTCGAGTTTTTTGGAAGACGGTCGTTAATGGTCACAAATACAACACTATCATTCTTTAAATTAGTAACCTTAACTTTTGTGCCAAACTTTAGCATCTTGTGTGCTGCCGTTAAACTATCGTGATGAAATCTTAGCCCACTACTACATTTTCTGCCTTCAAACTTCTTAGCATAAAAACTAGCAGTGCCGGTCTCAGTTTTAGCTGAATCTATTTGAGAAGATCCATTAATAAAACAGGCAAATAGTATTAATAGGTAAAAAAACTTCATATTTCAATTTACAAAATTTTAAGCAGGCAAAAAAACCCAAACCCTCAATTCATCAAAAAAAGATCTAAAAAGGTGATTTTCTAACCGGATCTTTATCGCCCAAAGCGCCCGCTAATACTACAAAAAGCAATTTATTTTAAAATTTATTTGGAAGTGTAAAAATAAATAGCTTAAATTTGTGGAAGATTAAAACCACCCAATGTGTGTTTTAATTTATTAAGAAGTGGCGAGAGAATAGGCTCATTAACCCACTGGCAACCAACTAAAAGTTTCGATAAAACGAAATTGGAAAACAGGTGCCAACTCCTACTCCGATGAAAAACGGAGAAAAATAAATTAAATAAGAAAAAATGAAACACACAAATTCAAAAAAACAAAACGACGCTCAGTCAAAAAGATTTAATTCTAATTCTTTTTTAATGATGGCTTGTTGTATATGTTGCTGTTGCTGCATTTGCTAAGCTAGTTTTCCTCAAAAATTTTATTGGAAAATTTAACCTTGGCAACCTGGGGCAAATTTTGATGCATTCGACAGTTTAGAATTTCGCATCTCTTCAATTACAATTTATTAATCAGAATGAAGTAGAGCAAGATCACTTCACTCAAATAAAAACAAGAAATCATGAATAACAATAATAAACCAAAATACATAAGCGCATTGAACAGTATTAATTTACTTGGCGAAAAAGAACATAGAAATTTTTTAGAAGTTCAGGCAGAATTTGGGATCGCTCAACGTGGTGGTGCTTTTCCTCATAATATTATTCCTTCGCACATTAACCGCTTGGCGAGTGATATAAATTTTTTAACCTCGCAGGAAAAAAAACAATTAATTTTTTCGGGTAATATATTTAATAACTAAAAAAACATTTGAAAATGAGCTTATCAACTTTTACATATACCAAACGCTTTCAATTAGAAAACTGGCAATCACTTCCCGGAATTGAAATCGCCTATCAAACATTTGGTACACTTAATAAAGAGCGCAACAATGTTATTTGGGTGGCACACGCTTTAACCGCAAACAGCAATGTGTTTGATTGGTGGAAAGGTTTATTTGGCGAGAACGATCTTTACAATCCAAAAGAGCATTTTATTGTGTGCGCCAATAATTTAGGTTCATGCTATGGCAGCACCGGTCCTTTAAGTACCAATAGCGAAACGAAAGAAGCCTGGTTCAATTATTTTCCACAGATAACAATTAAAGACATTGTTGCTTCGTTAGAACTTTTAAAAGATCATTTACGAATTGATAAGATCCACACGTTAATAGGTGGTTCGCAAGGCGGACAAATTGCAATGGAATGGGCGCTTCAAAATAAAGACCTCGTTGAAAATTTAATTTTGATAGCCACCAACGCCCAGCATTCTCCATGGGGAATAGCCTTTAACGAATCGCAACGCCTGGCAATAAAAGCAGACAGAACGTATTATTCAAATACAATTGATGCGGCAAGAAAAGGGCTTTCAGCAGCACGAAGTATTGCTCTGTTAAGTTACAGGGGTTATGCAACGTATGATGAAACGCAAGAAGACAAGAATTATAATAAAACAAGCAATTATGCTTCTGCTTCATATCAGCGTTATCAGGGCGAAAAATTAGTGAGCCGTTTTAATGCCTATTCATATGTAAGATTGCTAGATGCTATGGATAGCCATAATGTTGCGAGAAATAGAGCCGAAACAAAAGAGCAAGCTTTAAAACAAATTAAAGCCAATACTTTGGTAATTGGATTAACAACAGATATTCTATTTCCGCTAACAGAACAAAAGTTCCTTGCAAAGAACATTAAGAACGCAGCTTACTCAGAAATCGATTCGGCCTTTGGTCATGATGGCTTTTTAATTGAGACTGAAAAACTGACAAAAGTAATTTTAGATTATTACGAGAATGAAAAAATAAAAAAAAATAAATATAATTTACAAAAAACTAATAATTAATACTTAAAAAAATGGCAAAGAAATTAAAAATAGGTTTATTCGGCTTTGGCTGTGTTGGCCAGGGTTTGCACTATGTGTTAAATAATAGCACCGGCTTTAAGGCAGATATCATAAAAATTGCGGTTAAAGACAAAACCAAAGAACGCAGTGTTTCAAAAGACCTTATTACTTTTGATAAATACGAGATATTAAATAATCCCGAGATCGATGTGATCGTTGAACTAATAGATGATGCTGAAGAGGCATTTAATATTGTGAGCGAGGCATTAAAAAAAGGTAAGCATGTGGTAACCGCTAACAAAAAAATGTTAGCCATTCATTTAGAGGAACTTTATGCGTTACAACAAAAATACAATGTATCCTTATTGTACGAAGCCTCTGCGGGTGGCAGCATTCCCATCATAAGAACGCTTGAAGAATATTTTGATAATGAAGAATTAGAAAAAGTGTCGGGAATTTTTAATGGGACAACCAACTATATTTTAACCAAAACTATTAACGAAAAACTATCTTATCCGGTTGCGCTAAAACAAGCCCAGGAAAAAGGTTTTGCAGAAAGCGACCCAACAAACGATGTTGAAGGCTTTGACCCTAAATTTAAAGCCGTAATTATTGCCCTTCACGCTTTTGGCTTAATTATTAAACCCGATGAGGTATTAAATCTTGGTATAACTACTTTACACGAAAATGATATTAAATATGCTTCAGAGAAAGGATACAAAATAAAATTAACTCCGGTTATTCAGCGACTAGATGGTGATAAAGTTGGTGTATTAGTTACGCCACGTTTTGTAAAAGACACAAACCAATTGTTTAATGTAGAGAACGAGTTCAATGGCGTAATAGTAGAAGGTAAATTCTCGGGAGAACAATTTTTACAAGGAAGGGGTGCGGGAAGTTATCCAACAGGAGCCGCAGTGCTGTCTGACATTTCAGCTCTTTCTCATGGTTACAAATACGAGTATAAAAAACATGTGCAAAAACACGCTTCTGATTTTACGAACGATGTAATTATTACGGCTTATTTTAGATACAATTCAAATGCTGACCTCGAAAAAATAAAATTTGAAGAAATTTCAGAAAAATATAACAGCGGCGATTACAACTACGTTGTAGGTAAAGTGAATCTGGAAAATATCATAAAGAACAGAGATTATATATTAACGAACAGCTTATTTATTTCATTAGTAAATGACAAAATAAGTTTAAATATAAAAAACATTCAAAGCATTAAAAAAGAAAACCAATTAGCAACCACTTAAAAAAATAAAATTATGTCAATCAGATTAGGAGATTCAGCACCGGATTTTGCTTCAGAATCAAGCGAAGGAAAAATAAATTTTTACGAATTTTTAGGAAGCAGTTGGGGGATATTATTTTCGCACCCTGCCGACTTCACACCCGTTTGTACTACAGAACTTGGCACTGTTGCCAAGTTAAAATTGGAATTTGATAAGCGAAATGTTAAAGTTATTGCTTTAAGTGTAGATCCGGTTGAGTCACATTTAAAATGGATCGACGACATTAACGAAACACAAGATACAAAAGTAAATTACCCGATCATTGCCGATCCTGCTTTTGAAGTTTCTAAACTTTATGGTTTTGTTCATCCTAACGCGTCAGATAAATTTACGGTAAGATCCGTTGTAATTATTGACCCAGCTAAAAAAGTAAAATTATTAATCACCTACCCTGCTTCAACCGGTAGAAATTTTGATGAAATATTGCGTGTAATAGATTCGTTACAGTTAACGGCAGAATATAGCGTAGCAACACCCGCTAACTGGAAACATGGTGAAGACGTAGTGGTAATTCCTTCTATAAAGACTGAGGATATTCCCGCAAAGTTCCCAAAAGGATTTAAAGAAATTAAGTCCTACTTAAGAACAACACCGCAACCAAATATTTAATATTAAAATAATTTAATTCCTACTAATATAGTAGTATATTTATGGCATATTCTAATTTATAGAAAAATGCTACAGAAAAAAACAAAATATGCTATTAAGGCTTTACTGGCTCTGGCAAGGGAATACAAAGAAAATAAACCAATGAAAATTTCGGTTATAGCAGAAAAAGAGGCTATACCAAGAAAGTTTTTAGAAGCTATTATGCTAGAATTAAGACATCATGGGTTGGTAGGAAGTAAAATGGGTTCAACTGGGGGCTATTATTTAATAAAACACCCCGAAGAAATCATGCTAAGCAATGTTATTCGCCTAACAGGCGGGCCAATAGCACTATTACCTTGTGTAAGCCTCAATTTTTACGAACCCTGCATAGAATGCCTAAATGAAGAAATATGCGGCTTAAGAAATGTGATACTAGAAGTTAGAGAGGCCAGCATAAAAATACTCTCTAAAACAAGTTTAAAAGATATTTTATTTAGAGAAAATAAACTTTCTAAAAAAACAAAAGCATTGAAAACAATGAAATAGAAGGGTTTATTTCCTATTATTCCTATAGGAATTAAGAAAATAAATCATTTTTTTCTTGCATATTAAAAAAACAATGCATTATTTTGCACCAACAAAAATGAAAACAATAATTTTAAATAGTCAAAATTATTCAAAGCAAATGATGTGCTGTTGGATGCGTTGTTGTTAACGGAAGGATATTGCATAAATATTGAGCCCCTCCGTTCGCGCGGTGGGGCTTTTTTTACAACCAAAAATTAAAACATCAAACTAAAAGAAATTAAAATGGAAAAAATTTATATAAGCGAATCAGGCCCTGAAGTATCGGCGGCAATTTACAGTTTCTGGAGATACAGCACAGCAGCACTGGCAAACCAAAAAAAGATCGAGGACATTGTTAATTATAACCTCGAATTAGGTGTAAATACATTTGATCACAGTGATAATTATTTTGATGGAAAAATTGAAGAACTTTTCGGAAAGGCCCTTGCTTCAAGCTCTATTAAGCGAGAAGATGTGATCATTTCCACAAAAGCAGGCATCCGAAAATTTTCAGGAAAGAATAAAAAGGCAGAGTATTATGATTTGACTGCCGAGCACATTACCAAAAGTGTGAACGACTCATTAAAAAGATTAAAAACAGATTATATTGATATTTTTTTGTTAGAACATTATGATCCGCTTTATAATGCTGAAGAAACGGCTTCTGCTTTGACCAAACTTTTAATAAACGGGAAAATAAAATTTATTGGCGTTTCAAACTTTAATGTGTTTCAGCATCGTTTATTGGCATCTCATTTATCTCAACCCATCATCACTAACCATCTTGAATTAAATTTATTGCAAACTGCTGCCATTGACGATGGTCGTTTAGATTTTATTAAAGAGCAATATAGCAAACCTATGGCCTATGCGCCACTAGCAGGTGGGCGCATCTTAAGCGGTAAAGATAAAAAAGCAATAAAAGTTAGAAAAGCTTTAACGGAAGTTGCAAAAAAACACAATATCAATATTGAGCAAGCTGCTGTGGCCTGGTTACATAAATTAGGTGCATTACCAATAATTGGTAGTCCTGATAAAAAACGTATTAAAAATGCTGCAACAGCATATGCAATAAAATTAAGTAATGAAGACTGGTATCATTTATATAATGCTACAAAATAAATATCATGCAAAGCTTTAGAACAGAATTAGAAAATATAAACTCCGCATCAAAAGTTTTGATCGAGAAGGACATAATCGATCTCGACAAAAAAATTCGTGAATTCAAAGAAGGAAAGATCCATGAAGAAAAATTTCGCAGCCTTCGTTTAGCACGTGGCGTTTATGGCCAGCGTCAGCAAGGTGTACAAATGATCCGTATTAAATTACCCTTTGGTAAATTAAGCGTGAAACAATTATTACGTATTGCCGATATTAGTGATGAATATTCAAACGGAAATTTGCATTTAACCACGCGTCAGGATATTCAGATCCATCACGTGAGCTTAGATCGCACACCCGAACTTTGGGCAAAATTAGAGCAGGATGACATTACTTTGCGAGAAGCTTGTGGCAATACTGTGAGGAATATTACAGCTTCGCCTGAAGCAGGAATAGATCCGAACGAATTGTTTGATGTTTCGCCCTACGCCCATGCATTATTCAACTATTTTTTACGCAAACCTTTTTGCCAGGAAATGGGCCGAAAAATAAAAATGGCTTTTTCTAATAACGAAAGGGATACAGCTTTTACTTACATCCATGATCTTGGTTTTATTCCAAAGATTGAGAATGACCAAAGAGGTTTTAAAGTTTTAATTGGCGGTGGCCTTGGAGCTCAACCCTTTTTAGCACAAACAGCTTTTGAGTTCTTACATGAAGATAAATTAATTCCTTTTGTAGAGGCAACCTTAAGAGTATTCGACAGAAATGGCGAAAGAGCCAGTCGACATAAAGCACGTTTAAAATACCTGATAAATAAAATTGGGTTAGAAAGGTTCTTAGAATTAACAAAAGAAGAAGAGAAAGCATTGTTAGTTAAAGAATTTAAGATAGATACCGAAAACCGTTTAGTACAAACAATTTCCAGGCTTTCACTTTTAAAAGAAAAACCGGTAATTAACCAAGCAGATTATGTTAAATGGCTAAACACAAATACATTTGCCCAAAAACAAAAAGATCTTGCTGGTGTATATATTAAGATCCAATTAGGTAATATTTCAAGCGAAGACGCAAGATTACTTGCTGAAGTTGTAAAAAAATATGCTGATAGTGAAGACATACGAATTACGATTAACCAAGGATTTTTATTACGGAATATTGCTATGGGTGAATTACCATTTTTATTTAATGAACTCGATAAAATTAATTTAGCTACAGCGGGTTTTGATTCTGTGGGCGATATTACCGCTTGCCCCGGTACCGACACTTGTAATTTAGCGATCTCAAATAGCACACACATTTCTGTTGCGTTGGAAGAAGTTATATATAGCGAGTTTCCGGATCTTCTATATAATCATGATATAAAAATTAAAATTAGCGGCTGTATGAATGCTTGTGGGCAACATGGCTTAGCACAAATAGGTTTTCACGGTAGTTCTTTTAAAGTTGGTACAACTGTTGTTCCTGCCCTACAGGTTTTGTTGGGCGGGGGCACTGTTGGAAACGGCGAAGGAAGGATCTCCGATAAAATAATTAAAGTGGCAAGCAAACGTGGCCCCGATGTATTACGTTCTTTATTCACCGATTTTGAAAAAAATGCCGTTGAAGGCGAATACTTTAATTCGTATTACGACAAACAGGGGAAAGATTATTTTTATCAGTTATTAAAACCTTTGGCCGATAATTCAATGTTAAAACCGGAAGACCTTATTGATTGGGGGCAGGATGAAAAATTTGCAACAGCCATTGGAATTGGCGAATGTGCCGGCGTAGTCATTGATCTTGTAGCAACTTTATTTTTTGAAGCAGAAGAAAAATTAGGGTTTGCTGCAGAAGCTTTTGAAGAAAAATCTTTTGGCGATAGTATTTATTTTTCTTATGCCGCTTTTATTAATGCCGCTAAAGCATTATTGTTAGACAGGTCGATTCACGTGAACACACAGCATGGTGTAATTGCAGACTTTGATAAATTATTTGAAACAGAAAAACCATTTAGTTACGATACTTCTTTTAAAGAATTGATTTTGCAAATTAATAAGCATGAGCCAACAGAATTTTTTGCGGCAGAATATTTTTCGCAGGCAGTTAGATTTATTAACGAAGTTAAAGAAATAAGAAACAAAACTGTTACAGAAAATAAGTTAGTAAATACTTAAAAATGAAAAAATATATTTATATGTATAGTTGTTGTTGCTGTTGGCACAAAAACTAATTTAACTGAGTTTGAAATTTCGGCTGCTCAGTTAAACATTAAACCGAAATTCAAATTATAAACAGTTAAATAAAAAAATCATGTCACAAACTATAAATCCAAAATTAACCCTTGTGGGTGCCGGTCCCGGCGATATTGAATTAATAACACTTAAAGGCCTTAATGCTATAAAAACGGCAGATGTTGTTTTATATGATGCACTTGTAAATAAAGAACTATTAAACTTTGCACCTGCTAATGCTTTAAAAATTTATGTTGGCAAGCGTAATCATCAACATGCATATACACAAGAACAAATTAACTCCTTGATAATTGACCTTGCTTTTACGCATGGTCACGTTGTACGCTTAAAAGGTGGCGACTCTTTTGTTTTTGGCCGTGGCCAGGAAGAAATAGATTATGCTTATGCGTTTAATATTGAAACACAGGTTGTGCCGGGGATCTCTAGCTCCATTGGTGTTCCTGCATTAAGTGGTATACCCGTAACACATCGTGGTGTAAGCGAAAGTTTTTGGGTAATTACAGGTACAACAAAAGAAAATAAATTGTCTCAAGATGTTTTATTGGCTGCCAAAACAAATGCTACAGTAGTTATTTTGATGGGACTATCGAAATTAAAAGAGATAGCAGAGGTATTTAAAAAAGAAAATAAAGGAAATACTGCTGTAGCATTAATTCAAAATGGTTCTTTGCCAAATCAGGCAATTGCATTAGGAACAATTGATACAATTGTGGGGATTTCCGAAAAAGAAAATATACAAGCGCCTGCCGTCATCATTATTGGTGAAGTTGTAAAACAGCACAGGGCATTTTCTTTAAGCAGGGTTAATTCGAGGTATTTATTTAACTAATGAAAGCAGCGCTAACAATATTTAATATTCTTTTGCCTGTGCTTATTTTTTCACAAAGTTTAAAGCCGCTAATACTAAAAGATAACATGCTTTGGATCGGTTATTATAATGCTATCCATCTCAATCAAAAGTGGAGTGTGAACAGCGATATTCAATTCAGAACTAAGAATTGGTACAACGATTATTCACAGGCGCTTATAAGAAGCGGGCTTGCTTTTTCCATTAATGATAAAATAACTGTCACAGCCGGAATAGCGCATTTTCGGTATTTTATTACGAATGAGAAAACCCGGGGCGAATGGCGTCCTTGGCAGGAAATTGCAGTTCATGACAAATTAACAACTATTAAAATCACACATCGTTTCAGGCTCGAAGAACGTTTTAGCGAACAGGTAAAAAGTAACGAACCTACAAATGAATATATATTTAATTACAGGTTTCGGTATAAACTTGATCTGCGCTTTAGATTGATTAAACTTAATGAGAATGGGAAAAATCTAGTTGCACTTGTTGGAAATGAATTAATGATAAACGCCGGAAAAAATATTACCTATAATTATTTTGATCAAAACAGGGCTTATGTTGGCGTAAATCTTGAGCTGAATAAAAAACTCACTCTTCAATTACAATATATGCATATCTGGCAGCAGTTATCTTCAGGTAACACTTTTTTAAGAACAGAAGTTATTCGTTTTAACTTTTATCACACGCTTCAATTATGAACACAGAAAGTATAAACAAATTATTTCCCGTTTTTTTGAAGTTAGAAAATTTCAGGGTACTGATCGTTGGCGGTGGGAAAGTTGGGTTGGAAAAAGTAAGTGCAGTTTTAAATAATAGTCCCGCAACAAAGGTTACACTTGTAGCAACTCTTGTTAGTGAGGAGATAAAAGCGTTCTCGTTTTTGCATTCTAATTTAATTATTAAAGAACGTGGTTTTAAAAACGAGGACCTTGAGAATATCGATTTGGTTATTGTAGCAGTTAATAATAAAGAGATCAGTCTACTTATTAAGGCAGAAGCTCAAAAACGAAATATTCTGGCCAATGTGGCAGATACACCAGAACAATGTGATTTTTATTTAGGTTCTATTGTTCAGAAAGGTGATCTTAAGATAGCGATCTCTACCAATGGAAAATCGCCAACAATTGCCAAGCGTGTGCGTGAAGTTTTCGAAGAATCATTTCCTGATGAAATGCAGGAAGTGTTAGAGAATTTATATAAGATCAGAACCCGGTTAGATGGTGATTTCTCACACAAGGTATCTGAACTAAACAAGATAACAGCAAATCTATCTGCTAAACCGCTCGAAAAAAATACGCTTCTTAAAAAAATACGTGTCGCCACTTTATATTCTTTTGCGGTGATCTTGATCATGATCTTTGGACATTTGGTATTAACTTATGTGCCGTTTAGTGATGTTGCTTCGTTTGTGAGTGCAACATTTCAAAGTTTTGATCCAAACATCTGGATCTATGTTTTAGCCGGCTTTATTGCCCAGATGATAGATGGGGCTTTAGGTATGGCTTATGGCGTAACTGTTACAACTTTTTTATTGAGCTTAGGCATTCCTGCAATTACACCTGCAGTTGCAAGCGCTAGTATGCATGCTTCGGAAGTATTTACAACCGGTTCATCCTCTTTAGTATATATGCGTTACAAAAATGTGAATATGAAATTATTCAAAAAACTAGTTTGGCCAGGTATTATAGGGGCAATTATAGGCGCTGCTGCCATTTCGTTTATCAGCAAAGATTACTTTTCAATAATAAAACCTTTGGTTTCTATTTATACTTTAATACTAGGTGTAATGATAATTTTTAGAGCCAAAGACATTCATTTGAAAAAAGTATCTAAAATAAAAAAGGTTGGTATTGTGGCTGCAACCGGCGGATTTTTAGATTCGGTTGGTGGTGGTGGTTGGGGACCAATTGTTACAACTTCATTAGTAGCCGGTGGAAGAAACTTAAGATATGCTATCGGCTCATCGCATTTAGCAAAATTTTTTGTTGCATTAATTAGTACACTGACATTCTTCTTTATTATTGGATTAAGCCATTGGCAAATTATATTAGGCTTAGTTATTGGTGGCATGGTGGCCGCACCAATATCAATTTATTTTTCAAATAAGATCCCAACAAAAAAAGGATTGCTTTTTGTTGGCTTTTTGGTAATAGCAATCAGTTTAAAAACAATTATAACCTCTTTATTAAAATGATAACAACAGATATAGCCATTGTAGGCGCAGGACCCGTAGCATTATTTGCGATTTTTGAAGCAGGACTTTTAAAAATGCGCTGTCATTTAATTGATTATTTACCGCAAGTGGGAGGGCAGCTTTCAGAGATCTATCCTAAAAAACCTATTTACGATATTCCGGGTTTTCCAAGTGTATTAGCGCAAGAGCTGGTAGATAATTTGGTGAAACAAGCTGAGCCTTTTGGTCCGGGTTATACTTTAGGTGAACGCATTGAAAGTTTAGAAAAGCGCGGAGAAAAAGATTTTCTTCTCACAACTAATTTAGGAACACAGATACAAGCCAAGGTAATTGTTATTGCAGGAGGTTTGGGTTGTTTTGAACCTCGTAAACCGGAAGTAGAAGGTTTGGAAAAATTTGAGAACGGAAAAGGTATTAATTACATGATCCTTGATCCCGAAAAATACCGTGGTAAAAAAATGGTAATTGCAGGTGGTGGAGACAGTGCTTTGGACTGGACCATATTTTTAAGTGAAGTATGTTCCGAATTAACGCTTGTTCACCGCAGCGAATCATTTAGAGGAACACCAGATAGTGTGAACAAAGTTTTTAAACTGGCGGAAGAAGGCAAAATAAAACTACACCTTAACACCAACTTGAATTATGTAAATGGCAACGGTAAATTAAACAGCGTAGCCATGACGAATAGTAAAACAAATGAGCAAAGCATTATTGATACAGATCACCTGATCCCTTTATTTGGTTTGAGTCCGAAGTTAGGGCCTATAGAAAATTGGGGTTTAAATATTGATAAAAATGCTATTGAAGTAAATACAGAAGATTATTCAACCAATATTCCAGGTATTTATGCAATAGGAGATATCAATACATACAAAAATAAATTAAAATTGATCTTGTGTGGTTTTCACGAAGCGGCGCTTATGAGCCATAGTGCCTACAAATATATTAACCCCGGGGTAAAGTATACTATGAAATATACAACTGTAAATGGTGTAAATTCATTTTAAAATAAAGTATATTTAGAGAAATAATAAACAAATGAAAATAAATATTAAACGAATAGATGATGCCTTGAATATGGAAGCTACCAACGAGCAGGGTAATTCAATATTAATGGATGGCGCACCTGATATTGGTGGTAACGACAAAGGTATGCGGCCAATGCAACTACTCCTTTCGGCTTTAGGAGGATGCAGCGCTATTGATGTGATCCTGATCTTAAAAAAACAAAAGCAAGAAATAGAATCATTTGAAATTGAAGTAGATGGTAATCGCGAAAAAACAGGCGACGTTTCTTTATTTAAAAATATCGTTCTGCATTTTAAAATAAAAGGAAAAGTAGACCAAGATAAAGCAGAGCGTGCCGTGCAGTTATCGGTAGACAAATATTGTTCAGTATCTAAAACACTTGAGCCAACAGCAAAAATAACTTATAAAGTATCAGTTAATTAATTATGGAAAATAAACATTTTGAAACAAAAGCCATAAGAGCGCAAATGGAGCGCAGTCAGAACAACGAGCACTCTGCCCCACTCTATTTAACATCCAGCTTTGTATTTGATACTGCAGAAGAAATGCGTGCTGCCTTTAATGACGAATCAGAAGATTTTATTTATTCGCGTTATACAAATCCTAACTTGAACGAATTTGTAAATAAAGTTTGTCTTCTCGAAAATGCGGAAGCAGGAGTTGCTTTCGCCTCAGGGATGGCAGCCATTTACACAACATTTATGGCTCTGTTAAAATCAGGAGATCATATTGTTTCCTGCTCTTCTGTATTTGGAGCAACGCATGCTATTTTTACAAAATATTTTCCAAAATTAAATATTACTCATTCATATTTCAATACAAATAATGTTTCTGAAATAGAAAAATTAATTAAACCCGAAACACGTTTTATTTATTTAGAAACGCCAACAAATCCTGCAATAGAATTAATTGATCTTGAAGTAGTAAATAAGATCGCGAAAAAAAACAAACTACTTTTTATTGTGGATAATTGTTTTGCAACACCTTATTTACAGCAACCTATAAAATATGGTGCCGATCTTGTTCTCCATTCAGCAACAAAATACATGGATGGACAAGGACGGGTATTAGGTGGAGTTACGGTTGGAAAAAAAGAGTTAATAAATGATATTTATTTGTTTGGAAGGTTAACAGGGCCATCGTTAAGTCCGTTTAATGCCTGGACCTTAAGCAAGAGTTTAGAAACTTTAGCTTTAAGAATGGATCGTCATTGCGAGAACGCTTTATACATTGCAGAGTCATTAGAAGGAAATTCCAAATTAGAGAATGTATCTTATCCATTCTTACCGTCACATCCTAATCATAACATTGCAAAAAAACAAATGAAAGCCGGCGGTGGAATAATTACGATCACAGTTAAAGGCGGTTATGAAGCAGCGAAAAAGTTCTTAGATAAATTACAAATGATCAAGATCTCTCCTAACCTTGGCGATGTAAGATCTATTGTAACACATCCGGCTTCATCCACACACTGCAAACTTTCTGAGGAAGAAAGAAAAACAGTTGGTATAACCCCGGGCTTAATACGCATTTCAATTGGGTTAGAAAATAAAGAAGATATTTTAAACGACATTTTACAAGCATTGGACTAGTGAACGAGGAAATTAATAAAATAGAAAAATTAATCCATGATCAATCTCCTGAAGGATCTTTAGCGCTTTTAGCTAACGAATTTCCCGGTGATGTTGTATTTTCTACAAGCCTTGGATACGAAGATCAGGTTATTACCCATTTAATTTTTTCGACGAATTTACCTATAGAAATTTTTACATTAGATACGGGCCGTTTATTTCCTGAGACCTATTCGGTTTTAGAAAGTACGTTACAACGTTATAAAAAACAAATTAAAACCTATTATCCGCAAACTGAAGAAATAGAAAAATTAGTTTCTCAAAAAGGTCCAAATAGTTTTTATGAGTCACTTGATAACAGGAAAGAATGTTGTTATATCAGAAAAGTTGAACCATTAAAACGTGCATTGAAAGGAAATAAGATCTGGATCACCGGCATAAGGGCAGAACAATCGGGAAACCGAAAAGATATGCCTGCATTGGAATGGGATGAAGGAAACCAGATCATAAAATTTCATCCAATTATTAACTGGACATTAGAGGAAGTAAAAAATTATATTGCAAAACATAATATTCCTTACAACAGTTTACACGATAAAGGTTTTGTAAGCATTGGCTGCGCGCCATGTACAAGAGCGATAAAAGAAGGAGAGGACTTTAGAGCCGGGCGCTGGTGGTGGGAACAGAATGATAAAAAAGAATGTGGCCTTCATACAATAAAATAAACGAATAGCTAAAAACATTGTGCCACTTGTGGAAGCTTTGTGTACTAAGTGGTTAAGAAAAAAAATAAAACATGAGTAAAAAATTTGATTATTTAGATGAGTTAGAAGCAGAAGCAATTTATATTCTGCGCGAGGTGGCCGGGCAATTTGATCGCCCTGCATTATTATTTAGTGGCGGTAAAGACAGTATTTGTTTAGTACACTTGGCATTAAAGGCATTTCGCCCCGGTAAATTCCCTTTTCCTTTGGTGCACGTTGATACAGGGCATAATTTTCCGGAAGCATTAGAGTATAGAGATAATTTAGCCAAAGCACTTGGCGAAAAATTAATTGTAAGAAAGGTTGAAGATACTATCAAAGCAAAAAAGTTGCAGGATGCCAAAGGAAAATTCCCGAGCAGGAACGGCTTACAAACCTACACGCTTTTGGATGTGATAGAAGAATTTGAATTTGATGCCTGCATTGGTGGCGCCCGCAGAGATGAAGAAAAAGCCCGCGCCAAAGAAAGGATCTTTTCAGTACGAGATGAATTCGGACAATGGGATCCAAAAATGCAACGCCCCGAGTTATGGAACATCTATAACGGAAAAATAAATAAAGGCGAAAATGTACGTGTGTTCCCAATAAGTAACTGGACCGAATTAGATGTATGGAATTATATTAAACGCGAAAAAATAGAATTGCCATCTATTTATTTCACACACGAAAGAGAATGTGTTGTTACAGAACATGGTCAACTTATGTGCACCAACGAATTTTTAAAATTAGATGAAACAGATGTGATCGTTACAAAAAATGTAAGGTACAGAACAGTTGGTGATATGACATGTACCGCAGCTGTTGAAAGTGAAGCATATAAAATTGATGATATCATCAACGAAATAAAAGAAGCGAAAATAAGCGAGCGTGGCGCTACAAGAATGGATGATAGAGTCAGTGAGGCAGCTATGGAAGACCGCAAAAAAGGTGGGTATTTTTAATTCGCAGTTGGCAGAAACAGATGCTGTTCTATCAGGTTAAAGTCGAGAATAAAAAAAAACAAATTAAACAAAAATGAAGTTATTAAGATTTTTTACAGCAGGAAACGTAGATGATGGTAAAAGCACACTCATCGGACGTTTATTATACGATAGCAATTCTATCTCAACAGATATTATTGAAACATTAACGCGCCAGAGTAAAACTACCGGTGCTAATTCTGAAATTGATCTTGCGCTGTTAACGGACGGTTTACGTGCAGAACGCGAACAGGGAATTACTATTGATGTTGCCTACAAATATTTTACAACAGATAAACGCAAATTTATTATTGCTGATACGCCGGGCCATATTCAATACACGCGTAATATGTTTACAGGTGCGTCTAACGCTGACCTGGCAATTATTTTAGTAGATGCGAGAAATGGAATTACTGATCAAACCAAACGACATTCAATTCTTTCGGCAATTTTAGGAATGCCTCACGTATTGGTTTGTATCAATAAAATGGACCTTGTAAATTATTCTGAAGCGCGTTACAAAGAAATTGAAGCTGATTACTTAATTTTTGCACAGCAATTAGGATTAAAAACTATTTCGTTTATTCCTGCCAGCGCTTTGGCAGGAGATAATGTGGTGACCAAGTCTGATAAAATGGATTGGTATAACGGGCCGGCGCTTTTAGATTTTTTAGAAACTGTTGAGATCGCAGAAGATAAAAGATCAGAAGCATCCCGTTTTCAGGTGCAATATATTATTCGTCCACAAACAGATGAATTACATGATTACCGTGGTTTTGCCGGAAAAATAACAAGCGGCTCCTATAAAAAAGGTCAGCGTGTGCTGGTTCTACCTTCGCGTATTGAATCTGAAATTGAAAAGATCGAGATCAATCAACAAGAAGTTGAAATTGCAGAAATAAATGATCCCGTTGTGATACATTTAAAAGACGATGTAGATGTTAGCAGAGGGAATTCGATCGTATCTCTTGAACATTTGCCAAAAACAGAAAAAGAAATTACTGCTACCATTTGCTGGATGGACAATGCTGCTTTTATTCCGGGGCAAAAAATACTGCTTCAACAAAATAGCTTTCGTACAAAGGCTATCGTAAAAGAGGTCATTAGTAAAATAGATATCCATTCTTTTATGGAATTACAAAGTGATGGCTCGATGAAACTGAACGACATTTGTAAAGTTTTAATTAAAACCGCTGAACCTGTAACTTTTGACGCTTACGCCGAAAACAGGGCTATAGGCGCTTTTATTTTAGTGAATGAGAACACCAATAATACTATTGCAGCTGGAACAATCAATTAAAAATTTGGATATTAAAAGAATAATTCATTAATTTGTTCAAGTGAAAACAAACACGCACATACATCCACATCACAACTTACAACAGGTAGGCTGCGCGTGTATTGTGTTTTAGACAAAATAATTCTAAACTTAATATATAAGGCTTACCTCAAACGGTGAGCCTTTTTTTATTCAAAAAAATTAACTAGAAAAAAATGAAAACAAAATTAAAAATAGCCATTCAAAAATCAGGGAGGTTAAGCGAAAGTTCGCTAAAATTACTAAAAGAATGTGGAATAGAATTTGATAACGGTTTGAATAAACTGAAGGCAGAAGCATTTAATTTTCCCCTCGAAGTATTTTTTCTGAGGGATGATGATATTCCGCAATATGTTGAAGATGGCGTGGCAGACATCGGAATAGTTGGCGAAAATGTCATGTTGGAAAAGAACCGATCTGTAAAATTAGTGGATAAACTCGGTTTTGGAAAATGTCGCTTATCGATTGCAATTCCAAAAGATCAAAAATATAAGTCCCTAAAAGATTTTAATGGAAGCCGTTTCGCAACATCCTACCCTAATATTCTTTCCGAATATTTAAAGAAAAATAAAATTAAAGCAGAAATACAAGAAATTAGCGGATCTGTTGAAATAGCGCCGGGAATTGGACTAGCAGATGCTATTTGTGACCTTGTAAGTTCCGGCAGTACGCTTTTTACAAACGGCTTAAAAGAAGTGGAGGTTGTTTTAAAATCAGAATCTGTATTAATCTCCAATAAAAAATTAAGTAAAGAGAATCAAATTACCTTAAATAAATTATTATTCAGAATTAATGCTGTTAGAAAATCAAAGAACACAAAATATATTTTACTGAATGTGCCAAACAATAAATTAGAAGCTATCTGCAAAATACTACCAGGCATGAAAAGCCCCACAATAATTCCTTTAGCAGAAAAAGGCTGGAGCTCTGTTCATTCTGTTGTAGAAGAGAACCAATTTTGGGAGATAATTGAAAAATTAAAAATAAATGGCGCACAAGGAATTTTAGTAGTGCCGATAGAAAAAATGATATTATAATGAAAATAATTAAATACCCTGCAAAGACTCAATGGCCAGAACTTTTAAAACGACCGGTAATAGATACTTCTTATTTGGAAGAAACTGTTACTAAAATTCTGGTTGACGTAAAATTAAATGGTGATGCCACGGTAAAAAAATATACCTCACAATTTGATGGCTCGGCAATTGAAAATGCATTAGTTTCTATAAAAGAATTTGATGTCGCAGAAAAATTATGCAGCAACGAATTAAAAGCAGCCATTAATTTGGCTAAAAAAAATATTGAACAATTTCACATTTCTCAAAAAGAAGAAGTGAAAATTATTGAAACCACTCCCGGCGTAAAATGTTGGAGAAATTCGATAGGAATAGAAAAAGTGGGTCTATATATTCCCGGTGGCTCTGCGCCTTTATTTTCCACAATTTTAATGCTTGGTGTTCCGGCAACAATAGCAGGCTGTAGGGAAATTATTCTTTGCAGTCCGCCCGACAAGAACGGAAATTTAAATCCCGCTATTTTATATACGGCAAAATTAGTGGGGGTTACTAAAGTGTTTAAGATTGGTGGCGTACAAGCAATCGCTGCGATGGCTTACGGCACAGAAACAGTTAGCAAAGTTTTTAAAATTTTCGGTCCGGGCAATCAATATGTGACCTGCGCTAAACAGCTAGTAAATAAAAATGGTATTGCCATTGATATGCCTGCCGGCCCATCAGAATTAGCAATATTAGCAGATAATAGTTGCGCGCCGGCTTTTGTAGCTGCAGATCTTCTATCACAAGCTGAACACGGCGAAGATTCTCAAGTTATTTTAGTATCGGACAACGAAACTGTAATTTTAGAGGTGATATCAGAATTAAAAAAACAATTATCTCTTTTACCTCGTAAAGATATTTGCACAAAAGCATTAGAAAACAGTAAATTTATTTTATTAAAAAACATAAATGAAGCTATAGATCTTATAAATGAATATGCACCCGAACATTTAATTATTGCTTGTAAAAACGATGAAGAGTTATCCGATAAAATAATAAACGCCGGCTCTGTATTTCTTGGAAATTATTCATGCGAAAGTGCCGGAGATTATGCATCAGGAACAAATCACACATTACCAACTAATGGTTACGCAAAAGCATATAGTGGCGTTTCGTTAGATAGTTTTGTGAAAAAAATTACTTATCAAAAACTAACAAAAAAAGGGATACAAACTATTGGGCCAGCCATTGAATTAATGGCAGAAGCGGAAGGTTTGCAAGCACACAAAAATGCAGTTACATTACGATTAAAAAAATAATTATGCAATTCGATTTAAATAATATATTAAGAGATAATATAAAGAGTTTGAGTCCTTATTCTTCTGCAAGAGATGAATACAAGGGAAAAGAAGGAGTGTTTTTAGATGCGAACGAAAATCCATTTGGTGCACCTACCTCTTTTTTTGAGGGTAATGAACTAAACCTAAATCGTTACCCTGACCCAATGCAGCTATCGCTAAAAGACAAGTTAGGAAAAATTAAAGGCTTGCCAACAGAAAATATATTTTTAGGAAACGGAAGTGATGAGGCAATTGATATTTTATTTCGTGCTTTTTGTGAACCGGGAAAAGATAAAGTAATTATATGTCCGCCCACTTATGGCATGTACGAAGTGTCTGCAAATATTAATGACGTTGGAATTGTAAAAGTACATCTAACAAAAGAAGATTTTCAATTAGATATTGAAAATATTTTATTGGCAATAAATGAAACTACAAAATTAATTTTTATTTGCTGCCCAAATAACCCAACAGGCAACGGTGTAAAATGGGATTCCATAAAAAAGATCCTTGAAAATTTTAAAGGCCTGGTTGTTATTGATGAGGCTTATATCAACTTTGCGCGTTATATGAGCTTAATTCCCGAACTCCTAAATTATCCAAACCTGGTAATTCTACAAACCCTTTCAAAGGCTTGGGGATTAGCAGGAATAAGAATTGGTGCAGCTTTTGCATCACAACAAATAATTGATGTCTTTAATAAAATAAAACCGCCATATAATATAAATGCCGTTTCGCAAAAAATTGCTTTAGATGCATTAGATAATTTAGATCAAGTAAATAACTGGATAAAAGAAATTGTTTTTGAAAGAAATAGATTAAGTTTAGAACTTGCCAAACTAAATATAATTACAAAAGTTTATCCAAGCGAAGCGAATTTTATATTAGTTAAAACAATAAATGCTAATTCGATATATAATTACCTGGCAAACAATAAAATTATTATTCGTAACCGAAGTAACGTAAGTCTTTGCGAAGGGTGCTTAAGAATTACCATTGGGACAAAGGAAGAAAATGAAATGTTACTAAAAACTTTACAAAATTACAAAGCATGAAAAAAATATTATTTATAGACCGCGACGGCACACTTATTAATGAACCGGCAGACGAGCAAATTGATAGTTTTGAAAAATTAGCATTTTTACCAGGAGTAATAACTTGGTTGGGAAAAATTAAAAGAGAATTAGATTATGAATTAGTAATGGTTACCAATCAGGATGGTTTAGGAACAGCTTCTTTTCCGGAAAATACTTTTTGGCCGGTGCAAAATTTTATTATTAAAACACTGGAAGATGAAGGTATTAAATTTATAGAAGTGTGTATTGATAAAACATTTGAGAAGGATAATGCCTCAACACGAAAACCAAATACCGGAATGCTGACAAAATATTTAAATAGGCAATATGATTTGGTAAATTCATTTGTTATCGGTGACAGGTTAACGGATGTTCAGCTTGCTAAAAATATAGGTTCAAAAGCAATTTTTATACAAAACAACGACAAAGCAGCTGGCTATGAAGATCAAATAGCTTTGCAGTGCAGCCATTGGGAAGAAATTTACAATTTCTTAAAATTACCAGAAAGAAAAATTACACATTCTCGTAAAACAAAAGAAACGGAAATTTTTATTGAACTTAATTTAGATGGCATTGGCAAGTCAACAATTTCAACAGGAATTGCATTTTTTGACCACATGCTAGAACAAATTGCCAAACACGGAAATATTGACCTAAAGATCAATGCAAAGGGTGATTTGCATATTGATGAGCATCATACTATTGAAGATATTGGTATAACTTTAGGAGAGGCGTTTTTGAAAGCACTAGATAATAAAAAAGGCATTGAAAGATATGGATTTTGTTTGCCAATGGATGATTGTTTAGCACAAGTAGCATTAGATTTTGGCGGAAGGAATTGGATAGTTTGGGAGGCTGAATTTAAACGTGAAAAGATAGGAGAAATGCCAACAGAAATGTTTTTCCACTTTTTTAAATCATTTAGCGATACAGCAAAATGTAATTTAAATATTAAAGCAGAAGGCCAAAACGAACACCACAAAATTGAAGCAATATTTAAAGCGTTTGCAAAAACAATTAAAATTGCCGTAAAAAGAGATAGTAATAATATGAGCTTACCAAGCACTAAGGGTTTGTTATAAATGAAAACAGTAATTATAAAGTATAATGCCGGCAATACACGCTCGGTAACCTTTGCCCTTGAAAGGATTGGGATCACTCCTTTAATTACAGATGATGTTGATGAAATACTATCTGCAGATAAACTTATTTTGCCGGGTGTTGGTGAAGCGAGCAGCGCAATGAAATACCTTCAAGAAAAAAAACTAGATAATGTAATTTGTTCTTTGACTCAACCTATTTTAGGCATTTGTTTAGGCATGCAATTAATGTGTGAGTACTCTGAAGAAGGGAATACTAACTGCCTTGGAATATTTAAACAGAATGTGAAATTATTTAGCAGATCTGAATTAAAAGTACCGCAAATTGGATGGAATACTATTCTTGATTTAAAAACAGAATTATTTAGTTCTGTTAAAGAAAATGAATATCAATACTTAGTGCACAGTTATTATGCAGAATTAGGTGTGAACACAATTGCCAAAACAAACTACGGCCTTACTTATAGCTCAGCTTTAAATAAAAATAATTTTTATGGCGTTCAGTTTCATCCTGAGAAATCAGGACCGACCGGTCAAAAAATATTAGAAAATTTTATAAAATTGTAATTATGGAAATTATTCCTGCTATAGATATTATTGATGGTAAATGCATTCGCTTAACGCAAGGCGATTACTCGCAGAAAAAAGTATACAACGATAATCCTTTAGAAGTAGCGCTTCAATTTGAAGATATTGGTATTAAACGCCTGCACCTTGTAGACCTTGATGGTGCAAAGCAAGGTAAAATTGTTAATTATAAAGTTCTTGAAAAAATTGCTACAAAAACAAAGCTAACCATTGACTTTGGTGGCGGCATTAAAAATAATGAGGACGTCAAGAGCGTATTTGAATCTGGCGCAAGTATTGCAACAATAGGAAGTATTGCAGTTAAAAACGAACTGTTATTTTTCTCATGGATAAAAAAATACGGACAAGATAAAATTCTTTTAGGCGCAGATGTTAAAGATGAGAAAATTGCCATTAACGGTTGGCTTGAAACAACAGATATATTAATGAATGATTTTATTAAAAAAAATATGGCAGAAGGCATCAAAACTATTTTTTGCACAGACATTGCTAAAGATGGATTATTACAAGGCCCCTCGATTGACCTTTATAAAAAAATAATATCGGCATTCCCTAAACTTAATTTAATTGCCAGTGGCGGCGTTTCAAATAGTAAAGATTTAGAAACACTAAAAGAAATTGGTTGCTCCGGAGCCATTGTTGGCAAAGCAATTTACGAAGGGTTAATAACAATGAAAGAATTAAAAAGTCTAAATTATGCTGGCTAAAAGAATCATTCCTTGTTTAGATATTAAAGATGGGCGCACCGTAAAAGGTGTAAATTTTGAAAACATTCGTGATGCCGGAGACCCTGTTGAGTTAGCAATAGAGTATTCAAAACAAGGGGCGGATGAATTAGTATTTTTAGACATTACGGCTACAAACGAAAAAAGAAAAACATTGTCTGCATTAGTTACACGAATTGCCAAACAAATAAATATTCCCTTTACAGTTGGCGGAGGTATTTCTTCTGTTGAAGATGTTTCTGCTCTTTTAAATTCAGGTGCCGATAAAGTTTCGATAAATTCTGCGGCAATAAAAAATCCTGAATTAATTAGTGAATTAGCAAACCAGTTTGGAAGTCAGTGTGTAGTTGTAGCTATTGACACAAAATTTGATAACAACGAATGGTGGGTATATATAAATGGCGGCAGAATTAACACAGGTTTAAAAACAATTGACTGGGCAAAACAAGTTACAGAATTTGGAGCAGGAGAGATCTTACTAACTTCAATGAATAACGATGGCACTAAAAAAGGTTTTGCTCTTGATATAACCAAACAAATTTCTGAAGCAGTAAATATTCCGGTTATTGCAAGCGGAGGTGCAGGGACAGTGGAACATTTTAAAGCTGTTTTTACTGCCGGAAAAGCAGATGCGGCATTAGCGGCCAGTATCTTTCATTACAAGGAAATAGGGATACAAGACCTTAAAAAGTATTTAAAAAACAATAACATAGAGATAAGAACATGAAACCAAATTTTAATAAATCAGTTGACGGATTAATCCCTGTAATTATACAGGATAACAACACCAATATAATTTTAATGTTGGGCTATATGAATCAGCAAGCATATGATAAAACACAAAAAGAAAAGTATGTTACGTTTTTCTCACGTTCAAAAAATCGTTTATGGACAAAAGGCGAAGAGAGTAAAAATTTTTTAAATGTAAACTCCATTTTGTTGGATTGCGACGAAGACACACTTTTAATTAAGGTTACACCTGAAGGACCTGCTTGTCACACTGGAGCTGATACTTGTTTTAATGAGAAGAACAGATCCGCAAACTTTTTAAATGAGCTTGAAAAGATAATTAGTAATAGAAAAGATGATCCACAAAATGATTCATACACCTCATCTCTTTTTAAAAAAGGAATAAATAAAATAGCGCAAAAAGTTGGTGAAGAAGCAATTGAATTGGTTATAGAATCCAAAGATGACAATAAAGAGCTTTTTGTAAATGAAGCCGCTGACCTGCTATATCACTATTTAATATTGTTACGCGCTAAAGATATTTCTTTAAAAGATGTTACTACAATACTGGAAGAAAGAAATAAGAGGTAAAATTATTTTACGCCGGCTTTTGGTTTAGGCTTTGGTTTTTTATTATTTTCTACTTTTTCAACCGGTGGAACATAACCTGGTTTAGGTTTCAATAAAAAGTTTCTATTCTTTTCAATATCTACTTTTCCGTAATCAGAAATAGTTATTTCTTCTTTGTAATCAATATAACCTTGCGATACGATAGAAAGTTTATAGAATCCGGCAGGCAGGCTCATTACAAATCTCCCTGTTTTTGAATGCGGTGTAAAATTATACTCTATTTTATTTTGTGCATTGGTAACAATCATAGATACCGTATAGTTTTTTGGTTTACTTTTTGAAGTTGTATCTCCTAAAAATATTTGCCCGGTAAAGATCTTACTTATTTGATCGCTCTCATTAAATTTTATCCTGTAAAGATCAAGATCGCCAAACCCACCCGGACGGAAAGCACTAATATATGCCACCCTATCATCCGGTGTAACACAAATATTTCTATCATCATCTGTAGAGTTAATTGGGTAACCTAAATTTTGCGGTTCAGAAAAAGTATTTTCTATTACATTCCACTCCGTTTTAAACAGATCAAATCCTCCCATACTATTATGTCCTTCGCTCGCAAAATACAAAGTAGCGCAATCGTTAGACAGGTAAGGGAAGTCTTCATTATACTCTGTATTAATAACAGGTGGTAGTTTTTGGGCCATACCCCATTTACCATTTGGTAACTTTTTACAAACGTATAGATCGCTAGTTGAAGTAACCTTATCTCTTCTCGCAAATACCATTATACTGCCATCTTCATTTAAACATCCGCTGGTTTCAACTTTAGCGTTAATTAATGGATCGCATAATTTTGGTTTTGGGAATTCGGAAATAACATCTTTTCTTGCCGAAACATAAAGATCTCCAAATTTATCGATATGATCTAGGTACACATATAGTTCTAAACCATCAGGACGTAGACCTACAACCTGCTCATCCAAGCCGGTGTTAATTGTTTTGCCGGCGTTAACAGCCTTTGTCCAGTTGGAGTTTTCAATTTTACTATAATAAACATCACTACTGTGATAGCCATCCATTTCTACTTTTTTTCCGCCAACATTTTCTTTTCTTCTGGATGTAAATGCAAGTACAGTTTCATCGGCGCTAACAAATGGATAATAATCCGGCTCGTCACTATTAATTTCTTTTCCTAAATTTTGAAAGGTCACATTTGTTGGCCCATCAATTAACTTTACGGCGTTATCACAATTTTCAAGATAACGCTTAACTTTTTTTGCTTCTTTTGGCCTTAAGCTCTTAAATTTTTCAAAAGCGGTAATTGCATCTTCAATGCGATTGTTTAATAAATAAGCGCGGCCTAAGTTTATCCAAACTTCTTCTTCCCCTTTATCTTCTTTTGAATAATCTTCAAAATATTTTATAGATTCTTCGCGGTTGATCTTTGTGTTTAAATAACAGATACCAAGATTATATTTTATTTTTTTATTGTTCTTGTCTTTTTTTAGCTCGGCCTTGTAGATGGGAATGGCCATTAAATAGTTTTTATGTTTAAAATGCTCATCGGCATCATATATGTCTTGTTTCTTACTTCCGCTTTTGGATTGCGAAAAAAGGCCAAGGCTTAAACATAAAATAATTACTATGACAGAGAATTTTTGGTTCATTTTCGGAGGACTAATATAATAAAATAATAATAAACCTCATTTTTTTTGTGACAATTTAAAAAGCTCGTCTTTTTCTTTTTTTGTCAGGCTGTCATAGCCACTTTTTGAAATTTTATCCAGTATTTCATTCATAACCTGTTCAGAATTATAACTCTCCGGGTTATTTCTGCTTACAACTTTAAGTTTTGATTTTTTACTCGAAAAGAGATTCAGGTTAAATAGATCTATCCCTTTTCTTAAATTATATCCGTATAAAACCCCAAATAATGCTCCGCCAACATGTGAGATCTTACCACCGGTATTCACCGAAAGATCAATAATAGTGCTTACCCCAAAAGTGATAAGGTAAAAGTATTTATAGGGCAGTTCTACCACGCCAAATAAATAAACCTTGTAATTAGGCGAATAAATGGCCATAACAGCGCCAACGCCAAGCACTGCAGCTGACGCCCCTAATAATAAAGAGTGTCCAAACGAGGCCGGAAATAGTAAGCCTAAAATTAAAACAAGTGCCCCGCCGCATAAACCGCTCATAACATAAACATAAAGCATTTTTTTTTGTCCCAGAATGGTAAAAAATATTTGGGCTGTAAAATAAAAAAGCACCATGTTCCAAAAAATATGGCCCAGGTTTTCATGGGCAAACATATAGGTAAAAATGGTCCAGAACTTATAGATAAAATCAACGCCAATGGTCATTGCCACGTAAGGTGTTAAATTTAAATGAGAAAGGTTGCCAACTAAATTAAGTGTTAAAAAAATAGCCACATTTATAATAATGATCTGTGTAAGAACACCTTGTTGCTGGAAGTTATTTTTTATTTTTTGAAAAAAGTTCATACTTAATACAAGTGTTGTTTGTCTTTACGCCATAATAAAACAATTATAATTCCAACTACTAACCCGCCAATGTGCGCAAAATGGGCAACGTTATCTTGCGGATTACTTCTTAAACCGGAAAATAACTCAAAAGCGCCATATGCTATCACTAACCACTTAGCTTTTACGGGAAATAAAAAATAAAGATACAGCTGGCGGTTAGGAAATAGCATTCCAAAAGCGCCTAACAATCCAAATAATGAGCCAGAAGCGCCAACCACAACATGTCCGTTTAAATATTCATTCTTATAATCTAACAAAAATTGTGATGCTAAGCTCAATGCTCTTGGCGAGTTAGACTGAATAGCTCTATTATATTGCTCCACAAAGGTCTCATAAATTGGAAATGTTCGAGAACTTAAAGTGTTTTGAAATTCTAAACTATTTAGTAATGCATTTATCGACTCGCCATTTAAGTTATTTTGAGTTGCCTGAATAGAATCAATTAAAGGGCCAACCGAAAAATATATTACTATATATTGAGCCAATGCGGCACCAAAACCTGTTAAAATGTAAAAAATCAAATAACGTTTTGGGCCCCACACCTGTTCTAAAACCTGACCAAAAATATATACTGCCAACATATTAAATAAAATATGTGAGAAGCTACCATGCATAAAAATATAGGTAACAAACTGGTGCGGTTTAAAGTCGGGCGCGGTTGGATAATGCAAACCCAAATATTTTGCCAAATCAATATTTTGAGTGCTTTGTAACGCAATGGTTAAAAGAAAAACCACAACATTTATTATTAAAATGTTCTTGGTTACTACCGGTAACCCTCCAAATGCCCCCGGCCGGTATTGATTGTTAAAATTCATTTATTTTTTAAAAAACTTTTCTATGTCAAGGTGATCTACTTCCATCATAATTGATTTACCCGAAGCGGTATGCAAAGGATCCTCGCAATTTATTAAATGCTCCAAGATCAGCCGCATTTCTTCATTCTCGAGGTGTTTGCCATATTTTATACAAGTATTATATGCAATGGCGCGGCATAAATTATCATGTTTTTCTATCTTAGTATCAATGGTGTTTAATTTAAAGGTCTCTAAAATACTTTCGATTGTTTCGGCTATTTTAAAATCCTTCAGGTCGCTTGGAGTGCCGTTTACCACAATACTGTTTTTACCAAATATTTCAAAATCAAAACCTAAAATTTTAAATTCATCTGTAAGGTCTTTCATTAAAGTAAAATCATTAGCACTTAATTCTATTTGCTCCGGAAAAAGTAATTGTTGAGAGGCGATCTTTGTTTCTTTTTTTGTTTTTAAATAATGTTCATAAACAATACGCTCGTGAGCCCTTTGTTGGTCTACGATCAACACATTTTTATTATAGGTTGTAACAATATATTTTTGATTTAGTTGAAAAAAAATAAAATTAACCGCTTCACTTTTTAATTCTTCCAGCGCGTTCTGTTGCGAAGTATCGGTAGTGGTAATTGTATTTTCCTGGGTATTTTTAAAGCCTTCAAACATGGTTTCCCAATGTTGTTTATTTGCTTTTTGTAAAGTGTTATCTTGAGAAACTGATGTATTAGAGTTAAAAGGATTGTAGTTTTGATTATAACTTACTTTTGGTTGAGTAATGATCCTGTTCTCGGATTGCGCATCTAAGGTTATACTCATTTCAGAGTCAAAATCAAGCGATGGCCCCACGTTTGCCTTGCCCAGCGCGCGTTTTATAGAACTTACCAATAACATGTAAACTGCTTTATCATCGGTAAATTTTACTTCGGTTTTTGTGGGATGAATATTGATATCGATATTTTTTGGGTCCATTTCTAAGAACAAAAAATATCTTGGGTGAGATTGGTAGGTAATTAATTCTTTATAGGCTTCGTAAATGGCATGGTTTAAAAATGGGTTTTTTACGAAACGGTTATTGACAAAAAAGTACTGCTCTTTTCTTGTTTTAATAGCATTTTCAGGCAAGCTAACATATCCGCGGATCTTTACAAAATTGGTGTCTTCGCTAATAGGAACCAGTTCTTTTTGAATGTAACTTCCTATTAAAGATTTTATGCGTTGCATTAAATTTCCTGGAGGGAGATTTAAAATTTCGTTGCCATTGCTTTGAAAGATAAAATGAATATCGGTATGAGGAATTGCTACCCGTTCGATCTCATCTATAATATGTTTTTGTTCTACCTGATCGTTCTTTAAAAAGTTTCGCCTGGCCGGAACATTAAAGAACAGGTTCTTTACAATAAATGTGGTTCCGGTGGCACATTGGCATTCTGTTTGGGCAATAAATTTTCCGCCATCAATTTCAATATGTTGCCCAACAAGGTCGTCGTTTTTTTTGGTTTTTAGCTCTACTTGGGCAATAGCAGCGATACTTGCGAGTGCCTCTCCTCTAAAACCCTTGGTAGTTAAAGCAAATAGGTCGTCGGCCGTGTTTATTTTAGATGTGGCGTGCCTTTCAAAGCACATGCGGGCATCAAAAGGGTTCATGCCTTTACCATTATCAATTACCTGTATAAGTGATTTTCCGGCATCTTTTATGATCAGTTTTATTTGGGTTGCGCCGGCATCAATTGCATTCTCTAACAGTTCTTTTACAACACTTGCGGGCCTTTGCACCACCTCGCCAGCGGCTATTTGGTTGGCTACATGATCGGGTAAAAGTGTTATAGTATTATTCGACATAGATCAATCAAAAGTAACGATAATAAATTGTTTGAAATACTTAATATTTATTATCTAAAATTTGTCTAAATAACTAAAAAAAAGGCCTTACTCAAAGAGATATTGGACTTAAAAAGTTTATTTGTTAAAAACCTGTTGATAATTACTTTTTTTATTACATTTATCCAAAATAAAAATACAGTTATGAAGATTTTTTCCAAGACTGCACTTGCCTCTTTGCTTTTTTTAACCTTTTTTACCTCAAAATCCCAGGATGTTGATTTGTTAAAGGCTTTTATCAATAAAAACAGTGTAGCGTTAAGAAGTGTTCAAAAAAACTCGATGAAATTGACGGATGCCAAAGCAGCCGAAAATTTTAAAGACCTTTTAAAGCTTCAGCTTATCTCTATTAAATCATATAATACCAATAAGGAATTAAGTTATAGTTCTGCCGCCGAAATGCGCGAAAAAAGTGTTGAATTCTTATCTAAGAACTCTGCCGGCTCAACCGACTATTATAAGGTAACCGAAGAAGAAAAAGCCAAATTAGGGGCAAAAAAAACGATTCAAGCGGCTAATAGCTACCTTTCTGATGCTGAGCTTAAGTCTATTGAAGCAATAGATACTAAAGACCCTAGCTTATTTAATAAATATACCATTGCCATTCAATAACCTTATTAAACACTAAAATATAAATTATTCTATGCGTCATTTTAAAATCGTTATACAGTTTTTTGCATTAGTATTTCTAATGCAAACCGCTGGGTATTCGCAAACCTGCCCTACCCCAACTATTAATGCACAAGCGGGTACTGGACCAAGCACCACCATTTGTTCGGGCCAATGTGCTAACTTAACCGCAACGGTTGTTCCGGTAAATTCAACAACAAGTTATTCTGTTGCATCTATACCTTATGCGCCTTTCCCATACGCGGGAGGTATTTCTTCTGTTGGGCCTATTGATGATATATGGAGCCCTGTATTAAATATCGGTTTCAATTTTTGCTATTTTGGAAATAATTTTACCCAATTATTAACCGGTAGTAATGGCGAGATCACTTTTAATCTAGCTAATGCCAATTTAGGAGAAAATTTTTCAGTAAATAATTTATTACCGAACTTGATTGAGCATCCGGGCAATACTATTTGTGGTCCTTACAGAGACGTAGACCCTTCTGTTGGTGGATTTGTAAGAACTTATATCACTGGTTCTGCACCTTGTAGAAAATTTGTTGCTTATTGGAGCAATGTACCGCTTTATTCGTGTAATAATCCTCAATCTACTTTTCAAATCGTTTTACATGAAACCTCAAATATTATTGAGATAAATATCCAAAACAGTTCTGCTTGTGCGGCCTGGCAAAATGGTAAAGGCTTGCTTGGTATTCAGAATGCAGCGGGGACGACTGTTGTTGCGCCTGCAACCAGAAATGTACTTACACCATGGACAGCAGTAAATGAATCTTGGCGTTTTACCCCAACCGGCGCACCAACATTTACAGTTAACTGGACCGGGCCTTCAGGTTTTACCGCAACAGGCTTAACAGCTAGTCCGTGTCCAACAGCAACAGGCAATTATACTGCAACAATGAATTTATCTAATTGTGGCACTTTAACAAATTACACTTCTGTCGTTCAGGTATCAGTTAATACTACTCCAACTGTAGTAGCATCAGCCTCACCTACTTCAATTTGTGCCGGGGCAACATCAACATTAACAGCAATAGGCGCTACAACTTATACATGGCAGCCTGGCAATTTAACGGGCTCAACTGTCACGGTAACTCCTGCAGCAACAACTATATATACTGTAATAGGTCAAAACGGTTCTTGTTCTGATACCAAAACCGTACAAGTGGTTGTGAATTCAACCGTATCAGCTTCTGCAAGTTCTACAAATATTTGTAGCGGCAACTCTACTACATTAACAGGAATTGGGGCTACAACATATACATGGCAGCCCGGAAATATTATTGGTTCTACAGCTATAGTTTCGCCTACAACAAATACTACGTACACTTTAACAGGAATTAGTGGAGCATGTACAAGTTCAACAACTATTTTAATAACAGTTACTCCTCCTTCAACGGTTTCTGCATTTAATTTAAGCGGTACTATCTGTTCCGGATCAACTGCTACTTTGGTTGGAACTGGCGCTTTAACCTTTACATGGAACCCCGGAAATATTAATGGAAATATTATAACCGTTACACCTACCGTAAATACTACTTATACAGTGGTTGGTGGTGTAGGGAGCTGCACCAGCACAGCAACTATATTAGTACCGGTTAGTAACGGCCCAACATTGACTGTTGTAGCATCGCCAACGGCAATTTGTCCGGGTAATTCATCAACCCTAAGTGCATCCGGCGCATTAAGTTATACATGGAATCCCGGTGCAACAGTGTCCAATTCTATTTCAGTTTCTCCTTTAGTTACAACAACATATTCTGTTACCGGTGTTAATATTGCCGGTTGTACCACTACAAATACAATTAGTTTAATTGTAAACCCGGTACCGAGTATTACCATATCACCGGCGTCTCCGTCTATTTGTATCGGAACTTCAGCTACAATTACAGCTTCTGGAGCTACGACTTATACTTGGAACCCGGGTAATTTAAGCGGACCTTCGATCGTTGTCAATCCAACCGTAACTACCGTTTACACTATTATTGGAAGTAACGGTACTTGTACTAGTTCAACAACTTCTACTTTGCTCGTTGTTCCAAATCCAACTGTTGGAGCATCTACTTCTACAACTTCTATATGTTCAGGAAATTCTGCAACCCTTACAGGTTCAGGTGCTGCAACTTACACCTGGAACCCAGGGAATTTAGTTGGAACAAGTGTTGTTGTATCGCCTTTAGTTACTACTAATTATACTGTTATAGGTTCTTCTGCCAGCTGTACAAGCTCTGCAATTGTTTCTGTTACAGTTAATAATGGGCCGGTTATGACCGCCGTTGCCTCCCCAACAAATATTTGTGCAGGAAACAGCGCTACATTATCATCAACAGGCGCACTATCTTACACATGGAATCCGGGGGCTTTAATTGGGGGAACTGTAACTGTTTCACCGGCAGCAACAACATTGTATTCGGTAACCGGAAACAATGCTTTTGGTTGTTTAACTACACAAACAGTTAATTTAATTGTAACACCAAACCCTACAATTATTCCAAGTTCATCTTCTGCTTCAATTTGTATTGGTAATTCTGCTACTTTATCTGCAGTTGGGGCCACAACTTACACATGGAACCCGGGTGCTTTATTAGGAAGTAGTGTTGTTGTTTCTCCGATCATAAATACTACTTATACAGTTTCTGGAAGTACATCAGGCTGCGCTTCGCAAGCAACAATTTCAATTATTGTTGTTCCAATTCCAACTGTAAATGCAACGGTTTCACCAACAGTTATCTGTAGCGGTAACTCTGCAACCTTAACCGGATCTGGTGCATTAACCTATACATGGAATCCAGGAAACATTGTTGGAAATCCAATAACTGTTAATCCACTTGTTACTACTTTATATACAGTTACAGGAAGTAATGGAAGCTGTACTTCCACAAAAACAGTGAATTTAATTGTTAATCCTAACCCAACGATTACGGCCTTTGCATCTCCAACAAACATTTGTGTTGGAAGTTCTGCGACTTTAAGCTCATCAGGCGCATCAAGTTATACATGGAACCCAGGAGCAATAGCCGGAGGAACCATTACTGTTACACCTGCCGCAACAACTCTTTATACTGTTACAGGCGCTAACGGTTTTGGCTGTACCACAACCAATACTGTTAATTTAATTGTTACACCAATTCCAACAGTAAATGCAAGCGCTTCGCCAACTACTATTTGTGCAGGTAATTCAACCACATTAACAGGTAGTGGCGCTACTACTTATACCTGGAATCCAGGAGCATTGGTAGGAACAACCGTTTCGGTTTCTCCTGCTATTAATACAACATATACTGTTACCGGCTCTAATGGTATTTGTTCAAGTACTAGTACTTTAGCTATTATTGTTAATCCTAACCCTACTATTACAGCAGTTGTTTCACCAACTAATATTTGTGCAGGAAGCACTGCTACTTTATCCTCAAGCGGTGCTACTTCTTATACATGGAACCCTGGTGCGCTTATTGGCGGAACAATTACTGTTACGCCGGCCACTACAACTATTTATACAGTTACTGCTTCCAACGGTTTTGGTTGTACCGCAACTAAAACGGTTAACTTAATTGTGACGCCTAATCCTACTATTACTGCATCGGCTTCACCGGTAAGTATTTGTGTTGGCGCATCAAGTACATTAACCGCAACCGGTGCTACTACCTACACCTGGAACCCTGGTGCAATTGTTGGTGGAACTATTACCGTTACACCTATAGCGACCACAAATTATACCGTTACAGGCGCCAATGGTATTTGTTCAAACACACAAACTGTTACCGTTAATGTTAATCCATTACCTACTTTAACAGTTAGCGCAACACCTACTGCTATTTGTAGCGGTGCTTCTGCTACTTTAACCGCAAGTGGTGCTGCTGCTTATAACTGGTTACCCGGTGCATTGGTTGGTCCGGCAGTAATTGTTAATCCAACTGTTACTACTACTTATTCTGTGATCGGAACAAGTTCTTTAGGTTGTTCAAATACAAAAACAATTACTTTAATTGTGAATCCTATTCCTTCTTTAACCGTTACTGCAACATCTAC
>JACCXH010000070.1 GCA_013697245.1 Bacteroidota bacterium | reverse complement strand
GCAAGCGTGGCATTTGGACTGGAGATACAAACTGTTTGATTTGATCCCGCATTGGCAATACTGCTGGCAGGATCAACCGTAATAGTCATTGTTGATGTGGTACTCGAACAAGTTCCTGCAGAAGTTATTGACCATTGTAAAATGTTTGTTCCTAAAGAAAGATTTGTTACTGTACTGTTTGGTGCTAGTGAGTTGGTTAAAATTCCTGTTCCGCTAATTACTGACCAGGTGCCTGTTCCGGTGGTGGGTGTGTTAGCTGCAAGCGTGGCATTCGGACTGGAGATACAAACTGTTTGATTGCTTCCTGCGTTTGCAATGCTACTTGCAGGGTCAACCGTGATGGTCATTGTGCTGGTTGTTGATGAACAGGTTCCTGCAGAAGTTATTGACCATTGTAAAATGTTTGTTCCTAAAGAAAGATTTGTTACTGTACTGTTTGGTGCTAATGAGTTGGTTAAAATTCCTGTTCCGCTAATTACTGACCATGTTCCTGTTCCCGTGGTTGGTGTGTTCGCAGCAAGCGTGGCATTCGGACTGGAGATACAAACTGTTTGATTCGATCCTGCATTGGCAATACTGCTGGCAGGATCAACCGTAATGGTCATTGTTGAGGTACTGATCGTACACACGCCATTTCCGATTGCCCATTGTAAAATATGTGTACCAACTGTCAAGCCGGTAACCGTTGTGTTATTTAAATTTGGAACTGTGATTGTAGCTGTTCCGGATAGAACAGACCATGTTCCGGTTCCAATAGCTGGGTTGTTTCCATTTAACGTTGTTGTTGGTGAAGAGACGCAAAATGTTTGATTGCTGCCTGCATTTGCTGCGGTTGGGTTTGCATTAACAGTTATTGTTACATCTGAAACAGAAGTACAGGTGCCACTTGTAATTGTCCATTCAAAAACATTTGCACCCACAGCCAAAGCCGTTATACCGGTTGTTGGCGATAAAGAATTTGTAATTGTTCCCCCTCCGGAAATTAACGACCATGTACCAACACCGGCAGTAGGTGTATTGGCAGCCATTGTAAAAGTTGTTGCGCAGATGGTTTGGTTTGTTCCTGCAACAGAAACATCGGGAGGAACACAAGCTGTAGCAGCATAAGAAATAAAAGTTGAACCGATTTTTCCACTTTCGTAAGTTGCCTGAATGTATTCAGGAGTGCGGACTATATTAGAAATTCTAACCTCATCAAAATCGCCGTCAATATCTCTTGTCGAGGTCTCATGCGATTCTCCAATCTGCAATGTCGCCACAGTTCCACCTACTGCGGCAGGAACCGTGTATGTAACGTTTGTTCCAAGTTGCACACCATCAAGATAAAACTGAACTAAAGTATTTGCATTATCTCTAATAGCAGCAAGGTGATACCAGGTGTTGGCAACGAGTGTTGTAGTTGCATTTGAAACCACTACATCATTTACCCCAGCACCATGTTCCCAAAACATGCGAAGTTTATTTGTACTTACACCGGCACCATTATAATTAAAAGAATATGCCTGATTATCGGTCCCTCCAACTTCTCCGGTGGCACCGTATGAAATAAACAAATTATCATTTGCTACAAGTTGAACCGTTTCAAAACTAACCCAAGCCTCCAATGTGATATCACCATTAATTAATAATCCTGCATTTCCGGGGGCCTGCAATTTTTCTACAGTTTCAATATCACGGCCATCGGCAGCAATAGCAACCGGTTCATTCAAGGTTCCGGTAGCAGTTAAATTATTTGCATTTGCTGTAGCATCCGTTAAAATATTATTATTAAGATGGTAGGCTGCTTTATAATTTACATCCCATGTGGCAGTGGTAGATGGATCAATAGAGACAGTAGCGTTTCCAAAATATAAATAAAAATCTGTATTTACTGTTGCGCTTAAAAGCGGGATCTGAACCCAGGCAACTAATTCGCCGGTAACCGGATTATATCTTTCAACTTGGTGATTAATAATTGTTGTACCATTTGATGATGTAAAAACAATATCGAATCCACTAAGATTTGTAACCTTTCCACCGCTGCTAGTATGCCTAAGATCATTATCTGTAAAACGAACTAAAACGGGAAAGTTTACGAGGTTAGTTGTACCAACAGATATCTGTACCTCCTGTGTTGTAAGCTTTTTAAAATAATTGTAACCGGGCACGATGCCAAATGCATTGCAAACATTAAAAAAAGTGAAAGCGAGAATAGCATAGAATACTATTCCTCTTTTTTTAGAAGATATGCGAAACGCCCTGATAGTGTGATTTTTAACAGATATAAAGCTAAAACATTTTATGGATAATTAAGCGATTATTCGCTAAAAAAACCAACAGAAATTTTAAAATAAAAATTATAAATATTTGATAATCAATTATATATGAAAACAAAGAATTTATTCACTCATTCTTAATAAAAAATTAAAATTTTTGTCGAAAAAATCTAAAACGAAATAGATAAAAAACGGAGAAATTACTGTTGATGAAATAGGAAAAGGTTTATAAAAATCTTGAGCAGATTATTTTTTAAACTCCTGTTTGATTTCGACTAAACTCAAGGCGTTGAGGCAAAGTTCTTTGCTCAACATGCCTTTTCTTGCAGCGCAAACTCCGTAATACATATCGTGATAACCCTCCTTATGATGTGCGTCCGGATTAATTGAGACTTTCACATTTTTTTCAAGACAATACCAAATCCATCGCCAATCAATATCCAACCGATAAGGATGCGCATTTAATTCCATACTAACTTTATTTGCAGCGCATGCATCAATCACTTTTTTATGGTTGATAGGGTAGCCGGGACGAGCCAACAGCAAGCGTCCTGTAGGGTGTCCTAAAATGGAGGTGTAAGGATTTTCGATCGCCTTAATTAATCTTTCAGTTGCTTTTTCCTCACTCATTTTTAAATTCGAATGTACAGATGCAACAATAAAATCAAAAGTTTTTAAAATTTCTTCAGGATAATCTAAAGAACCATCGTTTAAAATATCACTTTCAATTCCTTTAAGCACCGTAAAGTTGCTAAACGTTAGGTTTAATTTATCTATCTCTTTTTGTTGCTCTAAAACTTTTTCAATTGGTAAACCTTGCGCGTAAAAAGCCGATCTTGAGTGATCACAAATACCCAGATATTCATATCCAAGATCCTTGCAATAGCCCGACATTTCTACTAAAGAGTGTACTCCATCGCTATAAGTTGTGTGATTATGTAAAATTCCTTTTAAATCTTCGAGCTCGATCAGTTTTGGGATTTCATGCTCCAAAGCAAGATCAACTTCTCTCAGTCCTTCGCGCAATTCGGGTTCAATATATTGTAAATTTAACGCGCTATATATTTCTTCATCATCAAAAAATTCCGTGTCGTTTAATCCTGCAAAATTTATTTTTTCAAGATGCGATGGCGTTGAAGATAGTTCAACATATTTATAAAAAAACTCGGCTGGCTCGCATAAAATAAAATTTATTTTTAAAGGAATGGTCTTTTCGAATTCAGAAATATCAAATGAAATTTCGCCATCGGTTAATATCTCAATTTTATCAATAACCTCGCATTTCCTTGCTAATTGGCCAACTACAGCCATCTGTAATTCTTTTTGTTGTTCTAAAATAAATTCAATTAATTTATTTATTGGTTTTTCTATCGACGCGTAATGAAATTTATTATTATTTGCCAGTTTAAATTCAATATTTAGTTTTATTGCGGCTTGTGTTTTTTCTCCAAAACCTTTTAATGTTATTAAACGATTTTCGTTGCAAGCATACAACAATTCTCCAACACTTTCAAGATCTAATTCTAACCAAAGTTGTCTTATTTTTTTTGGCCCTAAGCCTTTAATACCAAGCATTTCAACAACACCCACGGGTGTTTTTTCAAGTAGCTCGGTTAATTCTTTTGTAGTTCCGGTGGTTAAAAGTTCGTTTATTTTTGCTGCAATACTTTTCCCAACTCCTTCAATGGCAGAAATTTCTTGCGGTGTTTTTCCATTAAAATCGTACCTCAATTTATCCAATTTGTAGGCAGCAGCAGCAATAGATCTTATTTTAAATGGGTTTTCGTTGTGAAGCTCTAACAGTTTTGCTGTTATTTCAAGCGCTTCTGTTATTTGGTCGCTATTCATTGTCCAGTAAGGCTTTTACGATACTAAGATCGAATTGTGTGGTTATTTTTATGTTCTCTATATTTCCTTCTACCAGATTTATATGTTCGCCCATGGCTTCTAAAACTGTGGCGTCATCTGTAAAAGTTGGGTTATATTCTTGTGTAAATGCCTGTTTAATTTTCGAAACTAAAAAACACTGCGGCGTTTGAATAATTTTAAAATCATTGCGGTTAACAGAGCTGTTTTTATGGTTAGTAACGCTCCTCAAACTCTCATTAATAGCAATGCATGGTGTTGCGTTACCCATTTCTTTTGCCCCTTTAAAAGCGTTTGTGATTGTTTTAATTGACACCAGAGGCCTTGCTGCATCATGAATGCCAACGATAGCCGTGTCTTCATCCACGAAAGCCAAACCATTTTTTACCGATTGAAAACGTGTATCACCTCCTATAGCAATCGTGATATTATTTTTAGCTGCAAGTTGCGTATCAATTAATTTCTGTAAATGAATTTTAAAATCAGTATGAACTGAAATAATAATTTTAATGCCGGCATCGTAATTTAAAAACGCTTTTATAGTTCTTACAACAATAGCTTCGCCATTAATCTCTATAAATTGTTTTGGCGTTTTGCTCTGCATGCGGCTTCCGGTGCCACCTGCTACTATTATTACAAATTTTTGATACACAAATTAAAATTAAGTACAATTAAATTAAAAAAAAAATCCCAACCGTTTTGGTTGGGATTTTTAAAGATTTATATTTTACTTTTTAGTTAATTTATCCAGCGGAATTAAATAAGTTGTTGTTGCGTTGATATAATTCATCGGATTCTCCGGTAAATTGCGAACGTTCTTTTGCTCTAACCTGAAATTCTCATCATAAAAAATTGGCATAAAAGGCGCGTCATCCAATACAACCTGCTCTGCCTGGGCCAATAGCGCAAAACGTTTTGCTTTATCAGGCTCAACGCGTGCTACCATAAATAACGAGTCAAATCTTGCATTCTTGTAACGGAAGAAATTGATGTATGATTTTTCTGTTGCGTTTGCAGGAACGTGCTTGCCATAAAACAATGTTAAGAACGATTCCGGATCAGGATAATCACTTACCCATGCGAAACGAAAGAAATCTGATTTACCTCCTTGAATGTTCTCAATATGCTCTGCAAAAGGTACTGTGTTGATATTTACAGTAACTCCTAAATTCTCTTTCAACATTTTTTGAATTACCTCGGCAATTAAAATATTTCTATCTCCACCACCGCTGTTAATTTCTAAAGTGATCTCCGGAAAACCTTTGCCATCAGCATAACCAGCGGCTTTTAATAATTCTTTTGCTTTTGCAGGATCGTAAGTATATCCTTTTAAAGATTTATAATCGTAGCCTTCTTTTTCAAACGCTTCTGTATAAGGCACCATTCCATAATCTGCAGAAGTACCTTCACCTTGAATTGTAAAGTCAGCAATTTTATGACGATCGATCGCGTAGTTAAAAGCTAAGCGTACATCTTTCTTTGCAAATACCGGATTTGCCTGTAAATTAAACCCAAAGAAATTCGTGTTTAATGCTGTTGAGGACACAATTTCAAATTCAGGATTATTACTTTTTGCGTTCCCTAATTCGCCCATAAATTCATGGAACATTTCAACAGGAATACGGTAAACCATATCTAAATTTCCTCTTTTAAATTCAAGGATCTCCGATTTTTTATCACGTATAAACGACCATTTGATGCCATCTAAATATGGCAATTTATTTCCAAATTCATCATACGCCCAATAGGCTTGATTTTTTTTCATGATAATTACTTCGCCTTCTTTTACAGTTTCCACAAAGAAAGGGCCTGTACCAACACATTTCGTGCGCATGTCGGCGCCATATTTTGTAACGGCTTCTTTCGCGTAAACATAACATCCGGGCATAGCTAAAAGATTTAAGAAGCTACCATCCGGATGAAGTAATTTTATTTTTAAAGTGGTATCATTTACAACCGTTACCCCTTTTACACCGGTAGCTTTGCCGGTTTTTGATGCTTCAAAATTTTCGTTGGCACCAACCACACGATCTTTTAAAGTAATATCAAATTGATTGTTGTTTGGGTCTTGTGTACAAACTCTGTCTAAACAATATTTAACATCAGATGCAACAACCATGCGGCCTTTGCCTTCAGGAAAACAAGGATCATCATGAAATTTAGCATTCGCTCTTAAATGAAAAACGTATTCAGTTTGATCTTCACTAACCTCCCAGCTTCTTGCAATTGCCGGCATTAAGGTAAGATCTGTTTGGTTATATTTTAGCAACCCTTCGTATACCTGCGAGCCAATGTGGAAGCTGTTTATTTCATTGATAGCAATGGGCATAAGGCTTTTAATATTTTCAACTTCATTCAACCTTAATATTCCTCCCATGTAAACGCCTCCTTTTGCCTCGGAAGTCTCACTATTATTATTTTTTTTATCACCACCGCAAGATGTTAACAATAATGATAAAGAGATAGAGCTAAATAGAAATAATTTATTCATAGTGATTTAATAACAAAGTTTTGAACAACAAATATAGGTTTTTGATTGATTTTTGCTAACTTTTTTGCGAAAATGTGTAAAAATATTTTTTAGCCGATCTCCAATAAAACGGGGCAATGATCGCTATGTATGGCATCTGCTAAGATCACCGATCTTCTAAGTCTTCCGGCAAGGTTCTCTGTTGCAATATTATAGTCAATTCGCCAACCTAAATTTTTAGCCCTCGACCCTGCTCTATAGCTCCACCAGCTGTACTGGTGCGGCTCCTGGTTAAAATGCCTGAAAGTGTCAATAAATCCGCTGGTTATAAACTGCTCCATCCATTCGCGTTCTTCCGGCAAAAAACCGCTGGTATTAGCGTTTGACTTAGGATTATGAATATCAATGAGTTTATGGCATATGTTAAAATCACCGCTTAGAATAAGATTAGGTTGCGTTTTTTTTAATTCGCTTATATAGGCATTAAAATCAGACAGCCATTTCATCTTAAAAGCCTGACGTAAGTCGCCACTACTGCCACTTGGATGATATACGCTCATTACCGAAACATCTTTAAAATCGGCTCTAATTACCCTGCCCTCATCATCGTACGCTTTAATGCCACAGCCATACACAACATTTTTAGGCTCCTCTTTAGAGAAAATTGCAACGCCGCTATAGCCTTTTTTTTGTGCCGGATACCAATAATGATGATAACCCATTTCTTCAAATTCAAAAACACCCACCTGATCGGGGCTTGCCTTTATTTCCTGCAAACACAATACATCCGGCTTGGTATGTCTTATCCAGTCAACCAATCCCCTGCCCATGGCAGCCCTTATTCCGTTAACATTATAAGTTATTATTCTCATTGTTTTCACTGAGTACAATTTTAATTCAAATAAAATAAAAAGCCAAACTTATTTTGATTCAAAAATTGATATTAAACATTAATAAAATTTTATGTTATATTTTTTATTTATTTTTATGATTCAACTTTTAGTACATGAAAAAAATTACGCAACAATTTCTTGCCATTTTAATTCTTTTAATAAGTCAGACTGCATTTTCGCAACGCGATAAAGACGAAACAGATCCATTATTTACGAGCGCCTACGAAAAATTTGAAAAAGGAGAATACAAAGAGTCTTATAATGATTATACCGCTTATTTAACAAAAAAACCTAATGATAATAATGCCTTGTATAACCGCGGATTGTGCGCCTATGAAATGCTGGACTTTAAAGATGGCATTACCAACTTTAGCAAAAGTATTTATAATGGCAGAAAAAAGCACGATGCGTTTTATGGTAGAGGTTTATGTAATTATAAATTAAAAAATTATAAGCTGGCGATCTTAGATTTTGATACTGCCATTTCTTACAAACCAGATTACGCAAAGGCGCTTACCTATAAGGGAGCTTCTTTAAAAGAACTAGGAAATTATAAAGATGCGTTGCCTGTTTTAAACAAAGCTGTTGAAGCAGATCCGGGTTACGAAAGTGCTTATTATTATAGGGGCATTGTAAAATATTATTTAGAAGATTTTGATGGCGGCCTTGCAGATTGCAATAAAGCTTTATCCATTAAATCTTATTACGACACTTATTTTTGGCGCGGACTTATCTATATAAGCCTAAAGCGATACAAAGAATCTATTTCAGATTATGATACAGTAATACAACACGATCCAAAATATTCTACTGCTTATTATAACCGGGCGATTGACTATTATGAACTAAAAAATTATGATAAAGCTTTAGCAGATAACAATAAAGCTATTGAATTAGACCCTTCAAAACCGGAAGCCTATTATAACCGCGCGCTTACAAAATTTGAATTGTATAAATACAAAGATGCTGAGCCGGATTTTAATGCAGCTATTGATCTGAAACTAGACGACTCTAAACATTATTTATGGCGTGGTGTAAATTATTATTACCAAGATAAATATAATGAAGCTTTAAGTGACCTTAACGTGGCCTTACAAAAAAAGAAAGATAATGAACTGGCTTTTTATTACCGTGCCATTATAAAATATGCTTTGCAGGATGATAAAGGTGTTATTGAAGATTGTACATCGGCATTAGCATTAAAAAAATCTCACGATACTTATTACCAACGCGGTATTAGCAAGTATTTATTAAAAGATTATACCGGTGCTATTGAAGATTTTAATGAATCTTTAAAATTAAAACCAGATTATAAATTAGCAATTTTAGAAAGAGGCGTTACTTATTACCAAACAGAAAAAGATGCGTTGGCATTATCAGATCTTAATAGAGTAATAGAGTTGGATCCAAAAAGTGGCAGAGCTTATTATTTTAGGGGCAAATTAAAAAAATACATGAGCGATCTTCCGGGATCTTGTTCTGATCTTAAAAAAGCGCAGGCTTTAAAATACGATAAGGCAGATGAGGAAATAATTAAGAACGGCTGTAAGTAAATTAAGATCGAATTAGCAAAAAATGTAGCGAACAAAATCAGAGTTAATTACTTTTGATCGTATATTGCTGACCATCAATAACTTTAATTTGTCAATCAACCTTACTTTTCTTGCGTATGCTACGTTATAGTTAATATCAACCAAACCTTATGTTATGAGATCTTTAGCTGGTTTTGCCTTAATTATTCCTTTTCAATTGTTTTGTGGTATTGTTCCTGATTCTTTAAAAACAATAGATCTGCAACATAAGAATTTAACCAGGTTACCTGAAAATTTCGATTATTTTAACGTGCAAAGATTGCACTTAGGTTATAATCCTATCCATGCCCTACCGAAGGAATTATTAAATGCAGAAAAATTAAAGAACTTAACTATAAACAATAATACCGAGTTTGATATTGAAAGCAGTGCGCTTATCATTAAACAATTAAAAATAGAATCCCTCTCTATTAACGGCTCAAATATGCTATACATGCCGTTGGAGTTTGGAGAAATAAAAAGTCTTAAACATTTATCAGTTGCAAATAATCATATTAAAGAAATTCCTGAATATATCTTTTTGCATTCAGATCTTTATTCTTTAAATGTTTCAGAAAATAAAATACTGCAATTGCCGGTAGAAATTAAATCGCAAGCAAATCTTAAGATTTTAGATCTTAGTAAAAATCCCTGTATTAATCAGGCTCAAACCTATCAACGCCTTAACAGCCTAAATATGGTTGAGTTAAGCGTAAGGGGTGCTGGCCAGTTGCCCTCTAATATTTGGAGCCTTAAAAGCGTTGAAAAGTTAGATATTAGTGAAGGCAAATTTACGCGAATCGATCTGCCGGATGATATTGCTAAAAATAATATTAAAGTATTTAATGCCTCAGATTGTGATCTCCTGGATTTTGCAACGCTTCTTCCATTCTTGTCGTCTTCAACTTTAAAAGAGATAAGCATTGGTGGTGCTAAATTTTTTGGTTTTACAAATGCTGCTGTTTCATCTGGAATTACACGCCTCGCTTTAAGCGGTTCCTCGCTCGATCATTTTACTTTATCAAATAATTTATCAGAATTGCGGGAACTTATATTAAATTTTGATGCGATCGCCTGCCAGGCAGAATTAATAAACACTTTATCAAAAACCGATAATTTAAAAACACTCAATCTTAGCAATTGTAATCTAACGCATTTACCACCACAAATAAGTCATTTAAAACACCTTGAAACTTTAAACTTATCCGGAAACAAATTCACTTCGATTAATAGTCTTTTGCCTTTAAAACAATTACTTACTTTAGATGTAAGTCTTTGTGAATTATCAAAAGATGAAATAGAAAAATTAAAAAAAGAACTTTCTAATACAACTATCATTTGCAACGAAGCCTACGAAAAATTGCCCTTGCCAAATGCAGTTGCTAAACCTGAACTATTTACTGTTTCTCCCGCCGAGCCCCAAACAATTATCACCAAAAACGGTACAACTATCTCTATTCCCAAAAATAGCCTTGTGTTTGAAAATGGCAAAGCTGTTAAAGAAAATGTAACCGTTAATTATACACCGTTTTATAGCTTGGCAGATATTGCTACTTCGGGTATTAATATGAATTACAACAACGCAGAAACAAACGCTCCATTTTCTTCAGCAGGAATGTTTAAGCTTACAGCAAATGTAAAGGGGCAAAACGTAGAATTGAAAAAAGGTGCAAAAATAGATATTGCGTTTAAGAGTAATGATGCTGAACAATCGTATAACTATTATATTTATGACACGATAAAACGAACCTGGAAAGACATTGGAAAAGATACAATTGCAAAAATTAAAGAAAAAAAATTAACGGATACCACATTAGTTAATACTTTAAGTGTGACTAATCAAACCGCTAAAGTTCCGCAACCACCCATGTTTTATAAGAACAATCCAATATCCATAAAATGGGAATTAAAAAATCATAAAATTATCACCGGCAAATTTACTATTTACACAAAATACGAAAACGAAAAGATTGCAAATGATTCGAGTCGCAACGAGAATTTTTTTAATGAACTAAAAATGCTCAACAATTACAGTTGGGTAATTGATAAAGAAAAAGGATCTTCTCACGCAACTCACCTGGCAAAAGAAAGTAAACTTTTTAACCACACAAGCGAGCAAAGACGGTTTAATTTAAAGCCAAGATACTTGATTGATAAAACACGTACGGATAAGGAAATAGAATTTGACCTGATACCCGATAAAGAAAACGATGATTTTATCATGAGGTTCTATGATGAAGTAGATACGGTGTCTTATCGCGCATATCCCATCCTCCAAAACGGGAACCCGGATCGTGCACAAAAAACAATTAAAAAAATGTACTTTGCCTATAACGATAAAGCAAAAAAAAGAAAAGAAATTACAAAGTACAGGCGGGCAAAATTTTTAGCTTCCTATAAAAGATTTAAGGTAAACATGTCTGACTTTAGAGGAACTCTAACAAAAAATTACGAAAAAAGTATGACGGATCTTTTAAACAGCAAGGTAAATACTGATGCGTTTGGCGTAACCCGTTTATTACAATTACAGGGCTTTGGCGTTTATAATTGCGATCGTCCGGTAATATTGGATGACCCCTTGGTGTTTTCGCCGTATTTTTATGATGACAAAGGTCGCAAAATATCATCTGTTGCTTTTCAGGTAATTGATCCTAAAGAAAATATTGTTGTGAGTTATTATGGCCCTCAAAAAATAAAAGTTTCAAAAAATAGTATTATTACTTTTTTGCATACAGAATATAACTCTAAAATATCATCTGTATTTGTAGGTAAACTTAGAACTTTTGATTCGGCAGGAAAAGGCGGGAAATTAGAGGTCCATTTATCCCAAGTGCCTCCAAGTCTCTCGGTTGGCGAATTGAATGAATACATCAACTCAATCAATTAATTCTGAGATTACGGTTTTTAATAATTGCCTGTATATTTTCCTTATCATTAACCGGGCAGGTTTTTGATCCAACCGCTCCTGATTATGAATTATTAAAAGAACTGATCTTAGAAAAACTAAATCAAAAAAGGGCGCGCAGGGCGTATAAAACACTTACGAATAATAAAGCCTTACAAACGACAGCCGATAACTATACAAAAACATTAAGGAACACAAAACTGGAAAAAAATTCTGAAAACAAAGCGCGTATCAATAAAAAATTCAAAAAAAATTGTCGCTCCAACGGCTATACGAATGCATTCATTGATTATCATATTGCCTCTATCCCCTGCGTGCATTTTGCCGGCTCCAAATTCTATTATGATAAGGAGGATACTGAAACCACTACACATTTATTTTTAGGAGAAAAGCCAAGCAAAAAAGAAAAAGCTGAGGATAATTTTAAAGCATATCCTGTTAAACTATATTCTTATCAAGAATTAGCTGAAGCAATTGCCCGGCAATTTATAAGTGATGAGGGCACGTTTAAAATATTGAATAACGGTTTTGATAAGTTTGGTTTTAGTTTAGCGGTAGAAAACCGCACTTTATTCAAGAACAGGCTTCCAAAGATCAAAGCAATAATTATTGTTGGTGGAAATAGAATAACCTGGTAATATCTGGATGAGCGTTTTTTAAACCCTACACTTTTATTCCAATAAACGTTACATCGTCTATTTGTTCTTTATCACCTTTCCAGTTTGTAAAGAATTTTTTTATTTCTTCTTCCTGAACAGATAATTTTTGATCGACCATTTCACTTAGTTTTTGTTCCACATTTTTTACTTTCAGCTTTTTATTCTTTGGTCCGCCAAACTGGTCAGGATAACCATCCGTAAACGTATAAATAATATCTCCTTCATGTAATTGTATGCTGTTACATACAAAAGGAACATCCTGCCTTGGCCCTTTACCGACAGGCATTTTATCGGTTTTATATTCTGTTAAGATATGATCTTTCTCATGTGCAATAAAAAAGCGACTATTGGCCCCGGCATAATTTAATTTTTTTGTTTTGTTATCTAACAAGCAAACTAAACCATCTAAACCATCCTGCCCATCGGCCAAGGTTTGAATTAGCTTTTTTCTTAAACGATTTAATATTTCGGCAACATCTGTTATTTTTTCTTCGTTAATAATTTCATTTAAAAAAGAAATGCAGATCAGGCTCATAAATGCTCCTGGAACACCATGTCCCGTGCAGTCTGCCGTGATGTATATAAACAGATCGAGGTTGTTTTCTTTTACAGATGAAGCCCAATAAAAATCGCCACTTACAACATCTTTTGGTGCGAAAAAAATAAAATATTCTTTGTTCCTTTCTTCAAAAACCAATCGCGGCGGTAATAAAGCGTTTTGAATGTTTTTAGCATAATTAATACTATCATTTATTTCGGTTTGTTTTGCCTGGAGTTGGCTATGTTGTTTTGTAATAACGTCATTCTGTTTCTGCTTTTCTTTATTGCTTTTAAAAAAGGTGTAGGCAAAAAATGCAACAACAGATAAGAACAAGATCAATAGTGTTATGATAACTGTTGTACGTTTAGAAATAGCTTCTTGTTTTTCCTGCTCAAATTTAACTGCGGTTTCTGCCTCTACCCTTTTTAAGCTGTCCTGTTTTAATTTTTGATCTGTTTCATATTCCAGCGTTAAGTTCGCTATTTCATCCCTTTTTCTATCGCCATACATACTGTCGGTTATATGAAAATAAATATCTTGATACATAAGCGCATTCTTATAATTGCCCGATTCAATATAAACATCTTTTAAAACTGCTGCTGCTTTTTGTTTTATATTGCCATTTCCAATACTATCAGCTAGAACGTATGCTTTACTTGCGTATGACATCGCTAATGAATTATTCTTGAGTTTGTAATAGGTCTTTCCAATGTTCACATACGATTCTACAACAGCCTGAAAGGGAGCCTTTCCTTTGATCCTCCAAATGCAACCCTGTTCAAAGTAACGCAGTGCGGTTGAAAAATCTCCCTTATTATAATAAGCGGTGCCAATATTATTATAAGATTGGCCTATTGAGGGTAAATTTTTTATTGCTTCGCGGATCTGAACACTTTTTGTAAAATAATAAATTGCAGAATCAGGAATTTGGGCTTCCAAAAAATATGTTCCGGCATTATTATAAATATTTGCTTCAAGTATCCTGCTTTTTTGTTTACCGGCCGCAACCAATAACCAGGGCAAATTATTTCTATTTCCTGCCAGGTCTTCCATGTAAGAATATACAAGCCCTTTTTTTAACCTTAAGCCAACATAATTGGAATCATTTTTATTTTCAGGCAAGAATTTAAAAGCATTATTAAAATTAATCAGTGCCTTGGTTAAATTCTCCCGCATAAGATACATTGCCCCAATCTTTCCATAAACTATACCTTTTAAACTATCGTTCTTTAAGTCTTCGCTAAATTTTATAGCTTCGTAATAAGAAGTAATAGCTTCTTTTAATTTGTGTTCTGAATTAAGAACTGAAGCTTCTGCCAGTTTAAAATAATATTTATCTAAAGTTGATTTGGCCTTTATTTTAAGATTTGCCAGCTTTTTGTGCTTTGTGATCGAATCCAGCTTTTTAATATTGTTTTGAATATCGTCAGATTCGGATATTACCGTTTGCGCAATTATGAAAGAAGAATAGCTAACAAGAAATAAGAAAATTATTTTTTTTACGCTATTCACGTATCGAATGTACTAAATAATTTTTAAACAAATAAAAAACCATTCGGGAATCTGAATGGCTCAGGTATATTGTAAAAGTAAAAGGCTGTTTTATTGTTTATTATTCTTTAATTATTTTAAATTGTCTTTCGCATCCATTTACTTTAAGATAGTAAATTCCATTCGCATATTTTTTAAGATCGATACTGGTATTTTCTGAATTTATTTTATGAAATAAAATTAACTGCCCAATAGAATTGTAAATTTCAACATTTGTATTTTCGGGTTTTGAGGTAAATTCTAAATTAAAAATTCCTGTACCAGGATTAGGATACAATTTTATATCCATTACTTCTAAATTATTTGACTTTTCTACTCCCGTACACACACTTACACTTTGCGTAATAGTTGCGTAATTCTCGCAACCGCTAGCATCGGTTCCGGTAACAGTATACGTTGTGTTAACAGTTGGTGATATTATAATACTATTTCCGTTTGAAGCATTACTCCAGGTATATGTGTTAGCGCCACCAGAAGTTAATGTTGCAGATTGAGTTGTACAGATTATTGAATTATTTGTAGTTGCGCTTATTATTGGCAAGCTGTTAACCGTTACATTAACAATTGCAGGCATTGCAGTAATACAACCATTTACACCTGTTCCGGTTACTGAATAAGAGCTTGCGGTTGTTGGCGAAACTATTGCGGTACCTGAAGAATAAGTATATGTTGAAGCACCTGAAGGAATTATCGTAAAAGAATTTCCTGAACAAATTGTTCCGCTGTTAACAGAAATTATTGGTGCAGCGTTTAAACTAATATTTATGGATGTGATAGCCAAACAGCCATTTGCGTTCGTTCCACCAACAGTATAAGTGGTTCCGCAACTTGTGTTAGACATTAAACAAGGGTTTGGCGAACCGGAAACATCACCACAGGGCCCATTCCAACTAAATATCACCAAATCGCCGCTGGTAGTAAAGCAAGCCGAATTGCCGCTACAAACCGGCGGTGGTGGAGTTACTATCAACGTTGGTGGTGGGTGAACAAATAAAAATTGTGTGGCGGAATTTGTGCAGCCATTGGCGCCCGTACCCGTAACGGTATAATTTGTGCTTACAGCCGGTTGAACAATTGGAGAACTTGATACTAAAGAGCCCGGCATCCACACATAGGTGCTTGCGCCACTAACGCTCAAAAACGCAGGGCTGGCTGTTGGAGGTGGACAAATACTTCCGGTACTTGGAGATAATGTAATGGTAAGTGTTGGCCCCAGATGCATTTCCATTAGCACAATTTTTTGCCCATATGAAATTGCCATTCGGATCTAATTTACAAATATACCCGCCGTTACCTGCTAAAGTAAAAGTTCCCGGTCCAGGGTCAAAATCAACTGCTCCTGAAAAGGATCCCACAGTATAAAGATTACCTGAAGCATCTTGAGTGATCGATCCTGCTCCAGAAGAACCGCCAGCAAATTGATCAGCCCAGTTAAAATTTACCTGGGCGTAAAATTTATTTAGAGAAATAAAAATCAGGGCAAAATAAATTAAAAGTTTTTTCATTAATTGTTTTAATTGAACTATTCTAATCTATGAAAGATAGGACTTTTATTGTTTTTTAAAAAATTATCGGGATGAAATAACCGATTCTTAATATAACTGGTATGGTTTATTGAGTACTTAAATTTTTAGAGAAATATTTAAAAACAAAAAAACCCCAACCATTTCTGGTTGGGGATCTAATATTTAATTAATAGAATTTATTTCTTCTCTTGTCCGGCTTCTATTGTAATTTCAATTCTTACATCTTCACCTAAACCGCCACCTTCGCCAATACCAAAATCTAAACGTTTAATAATTGTTTCGCCTTCAAATCCTGCTACATCTACTTTCTTACCATCCCAATCTTGTTGCGATGTGCCAACATAATTAAAACGCAATTCAACCTCTTTTGTTACACCTTTTAAAGTTAATTTACCTTTTGCTGTGTAAGCATATTTACCCGGCTCGGCAGTGTTTTTTTCTACGCTTGTAGCCTCGAAGCTTGCTTTTTTAAATTTAGCAACGTCAAAAAATTCAGGCTTATCTTTTAAATGTCCATCGCGGAAAGAGTTCTGAGTATTTAAACTCGTCATATCCATTTGAATGAAGATCTTTGGTCCGTTTGCATTGTCAAGGTTAACATAACCACTATCTACGTTAATAGTTCCACGTGTATCGGTTACAATGTGTTTAATGCTAAATGCAACAGAACTGTGCGCGCCATCTACTACAAAATTTCCTTTTACTTCGGCAATGTCTTTTACGTTTGCCGCTAAAGCGCTGTCTAGTTGCGCTTTTGAAGTAAACATCATTTCAACACCGTTGATGTTTAATTTATATTGTTCTTTAATAACCATTCCTTCGTGTCCGCCTTCAATACCAACAACTGCAATGTATGGAGCTATAACAAGAGAAACGATACTCATTAATTTAATTAAGATGTTCATTGATGGGCCTGAAGTATCTTTAAATGGATCTCCAACTGTATCACCGGTTACGGATGCTTTGTGTGGTTCCGATTTTTTATAGAACATCTCACCATTAATTAAAACCCCTTTCTCGAAAGATTTTTTTGCATTATCCCAAGCGCCACCGGCGTTAGATTGGAAGATACCCATTAACACACCGCTAACCGTTACCCCAGCTAATAAACCACCTAATACTTCTGGTCCAAATATAAAACCAACAAGAACAGGCGTAATTAAAGCAATTGCTCCCGGCATCATCATTTCGCGAATAGACGCCTTTGTTGAAATAGCAACGCATTTTTCGTATTCCGGTTTTGCTTTGTATTCCATAATTCCGGGGATCTCGCGAAACTGGCGACGAACCTCTTGTACCATGTCCATAGCTGCTTTACCAACCGCCTGGATACATAATGCTGAGAAAATAAATGGGATCATACCACCCACAAATAAACCTGCCAATACATTTGCTTTGTAAATATCAATATGTGAAATACCAGCTATACCTACAAAGGCTGCAAATAAAGCTAAGGAAGTTAATGCCGCAGAAGCAATTGCAAAACCTTTTCCGGTTGCCGCTGTTGTGTTACCCACTGCATCTAAATTATCAGTACGCTCACGAACTTCAGGAGGTAACTGGCTCATTTCTGCAATACCACCGGCGTTATCGGCAATTGGCCCAAATGCATCAATTGCTAATTGCATAGCTGTTGTTGCCATCATACCTGCAGCAGCAATTGCCACACCATATAAACCTGCAAAATGATACGAAGCCATAATACCTGCAGCGAGTGTCAAAATTGGAATAACTGTAGATTTCATACCTACTGATAAGCCACCAATAATATTAGTAGCATGGCCTGTAGAAGATTGTTGAATAATAGAAAGAACAGGTTTTTTACCCATTGCGGTGTAATACTCGGTAACGATACTCATAACAGCGCCTACAACAGTACCAACTAATATAGCAAGGAAAACTCCCATCTTTGTAAACTTGGTATCACGTAAAAAAATGTCGCCTTCGGGTAACATCCAATTCACAATAAAATAAGAAGCAATAACAGTTAAAATCATAGAAGACCAGTTACCCATGTTTAAAGCATTTTGCACGTTAGATTTATCATCTTTAATAGTAACAAACCAGGTTCCTACAATAGAAAATAAAATGCCTAAGCCACAAATTACCATTGGTAATAAGATCGGAGACATACCTCCAAATTTATCAGTAAGTGTAATTTCTTGTCCTAAAACCATTGTAGCTAAAATTGTTGCTACATAAGAACCAAAAAGATCGGCACCCATTCCGGCAACATCACCGACGTTATCACCTACGTTATCTGCAATAGTAGCAGGGTTACGAACATCATCTTCAGGAATTCCTGCTTCAACCTTTCCAACTAAGTCAGCTCCAACGTCGGCAGCCTTCGTATAAATACCACCACCAACACGCGCAAATAAAGCAATTGATTCGGCACCTAACGAGAAACCTGTTAATACTTCAATTGCTGTTTTTACAGTATCGGGGCCAAGATCGGCGAACATCATTAAGAAAGCAATAAATAAACCACCTAAACCTAAAACCGCTAAACCTGCAACACCAAGTCCCATAACCGTTCCACCGGTGAAAGAAACTTTTAATGCTTGCTTTAAACTTGTACGCGCTGCTTGTGTAGTACGAACGTTTGCTTTTGTAGCCACTTTCATACCAATATATCCTGCTGTTGCAGAAAATACTGCACCAATTATAAATGCAATTGAAATTACCCAACTCGAATGAATTGGCTTACCATTAACTTCATGAATTGTACCTGAATAAGCTAATAAAGCCGCTGCAAACACAACAAAGATGCTTAATACCTTCCATTCTGCTTTTAAAAAGGCCATGGCGCCATCGGCTATATAACCTGCCAATTCCTGCATATTCTTGTCGCCGGCATCCTGCTTGGATACCCAGGCCGACTTAATTGCCATTACTATTAAACCAACAATACCTAAAACTGGTACTAAATAAATAACATAATCGTTCATAACTCTTTAATTTATAGGGCTGCAAAAATAAGGATTTTCTCTTAAAAAGAAAATTATATAAACTATTGATGTTTAATATGTTGGTATTATTTATTGTAGGGTAAAATAAGAAACAATAAATTTACAGCGATATATGGAACATTATGACCTGATAGTTATTGGTGGCGGACCAAGCGGATACGCCGGTGCCATGCGCGCGATAGATTTTGGGAAAAAAGTTCTATTAATTGAAAAAAAACGGGTTGGTGGCGCCGGGATTTATGATGGCGTTTTAACTTCAAAAACTTTATGGGAACAGGCTTTAAAAATTTCTTCTATTAGGGAAATGATCCCCAATTACGAAGTAAAATTTGATGACATTTCTAAGATAGTGAACGAGGCGGTGTTTGAACGTAAAACCCAGATGACTGTTCACTTAAAATTACTTGAAAAATTAGAGCGTCGGTTATTTTATTATGAAAAAGGTGTTGCTTTTTTACAAGACAAAAATACCGTACAAATTACAAAAGAAGACGGCACAATTAAAACCGTTACATCAGATTATATTTTGTTGGCTACCGGTAGCAGGCCGCGTAAACCAAATAATATTACCGTTGATGAAAAAGCAATTGTTACCAGCGATGGTATAAAGACTTTTACATCCTTCCCAAAAAGCATGGTAGTGCTAGGTGCTGGAGTTATTGGTTGCGAATTTGCAACTATCTTCTCAAGCTTTGGAAAAACAAAAGTAACCTTAATAGACAAGGCGCCACGCATTTTACCTTTTGAAGATGAAGATATTGCCGACATTATTAAAGATAATTTAGAGGCAAATGGCGCGCACGTGCATCAAGGCGCATCTTTAAAAAGAATGGAAATTAAAAATGGCGAAGTAGAATATGAGTTGGAATATCAAGGAGGCAGAACGGAAATTCATCATGTTGAAAAAGCATTGATCTCTATTGGTAGAATTCCGAATGTTGAAAATATTGGGCTTGAAAATGCAGGCGTAAAATTAAATGAACGCGGTTCTGTTTGGGATGACGATACACAAACCAACATCAGTAATATTTTTGTGGCTGGCGATGTTACTACCGAAGTGGCCTTAGTAAATGTTGGCGAAAGAGAAGGGCGACATGCTGTAGTACGCATGTTTGGGCCAACCGTAAAACCTTTAACTTACCAAAATATTAGTTCTATCATGTTCTTAAATCCCGAAGTGGCCGCGGTAGGAATGAATGAGCAAGACTGTGTTGCAAAGGGTATTGCGCATAAAGTTGTAAAACTGGATTACACTACAAACGCACGTGCCATTGCCATGCGCAAAACAAAAGGCTTTTTTAAAATAATTGTTACCAATGATAACGGCATGCGCATTTTAGGTATGCGTGTGGTTGGCGAGCACGCCAGCAGCGCCATACAAGCGGTGGCGTATTTGATACATACCAACCAGGGCATTCGCGAATTGGCAGATATGATGCATCCGCATCCAAGTATTATAGAAGGCGTGCAGGAATGTTTACGTATGCTTTTAAATAAATCTATTTACAAGCCTTATGTTTTTAAAGACCGCTTAAAATGTTACATCTGTGAAAGTGGTGTCTGCACTCCGGTTGAGAGTTTAGTGTAGTATTGAACGGCTAAAATTATCATTTTTTAAAGAATGTTTTAGCATTTAAAGAAGTATCTTTACAGGCAATGAATAAACGGCTTTTATTAATTATTTCCATTTCCTTTTCGGTTGCACTTTTGATCCTGATCTTTATTCAGGTGTATTGGATCAATTATGATTTTGGTGTTAAGCAAGATCTTTTTGAACAACGTGTTACCGAGGCATTAAATATTACAGCCTCAAAATTAGAAAAGCTTGACACTAAAGGTTCTTACAAAAAAATTAAAACGCGTACACAAGGCATCACGTTTAATGTGCCGGCAATAAACGGAAAACTTTCTGACCAAATAAATTTTAAGCTTTTTAAAGAATCGAGTGTAGACAGTAATGGTTATTCGCATAGCGAGTTTGCAACAAAAGATATAGTAGCCGATTCTTTAAGACTTGATCCTGCTGCTGCCAGTTTTTTAAAAGAGCTACGCGATAAATCAAGTGGTCTGCAACAAAATAATAACGATCTTTTTAATCCATTAAAAGGGTATAGTTTTTTTGATGAAACATCTACCCGAAATTATTATACAGACTTTAAACAAAAGGTTGACACGCTTTTATTGGATTCTCTTTTAGGGTTAGAATTAAACAAACAAAACATCCGTGCAAAATATAATTACTATTTAACCCTACTGCATCCCGGTAGTGCACACCACGCCAATTTGATCAATGCCGAAGCGTCTATTGATTCTTTAGGGCCGGCATACAAAGTAAACCTATCGCCAAGTAACCGTTTTGTGGATCCGGAATATTTGATCGTACGTTTTCCAAATCAAAAGAACGATGTGTTTAAAGAAATGTGGCCATTCTTAATTATTTCTTTTTTGGTAATTGTTATTTTGATCATCTCGTTCTATTACATTTTAGCCAACAATTTAAAACAGAAAAAACTTTCTATTATTAAAAATGATTTTATTAGTAACATGACGCATGAGTTTAAAACGCCTATAAGTACCATTTCTTTGGCAAGCGAAATGTTGGGCGACAGCAGCATTTCACAAACACCCGAAAAGCAGCAGCGTTACATTAAAATGATCCGCGATGAAAATAAACGCTTAAGTGTTTTGGTAGAAAGTATTTTACAAACTTCTATTTTAGATAAAGGCGAATTTATTCTTAAGTTAAGCGAAGTGGATGTGCACGAAATAATTAATTCTGCCATTAATAACACACAGCTTTTAATTGATCAGCGGCAGGGAACAATTCAAACGCAATTAAATGCCCAAAAATTTAAATTGCAGGCAGATAGGGTTCACCTAACTAATATTATTTTTAACCTGATAGATAATGCCATAAAATATTCAAAAGGCACCCCTGAAATTTTAATTTCAACTTACAATACGGCCGAGGGAATTATGATAAAAGTAAAAGACAATGGCCTGGGTATTAGTAAAGAAAATCAGCGCAAAATCTTCGACAAATTCTATAGGGTGCCTACCGGTAACGTGCATAATGTAAAAGGCTTTGGCTTAGGGCTTTCCTATGTTTTAGCCGTAGTTTTAAAACACAATGGCACCATTTCTGTTGATAGTGAATTAGGCAAAGGAAGTACTTTTAACGTGCATTTACCCATTTGATAATAAATGTTAAAAATGTTAAAATGGCACGGTAAGTGTTTACCTTTAAGTAAATAATTTAACATTTAAAAAAATGGAAACTGTTAAAACAAGAATACTTTTAGTGGAAGATGATCCAAGTTTAGGGCCACTTTTACAAGAATATTTAGACGCCAAAGGTTTTGAAACAAAGTTAGCTGATGATGGTAAAAAAGGGGCCGATCTTTTCTTTAAAGGATCTTTCGATCTTCTTTTATTAGACGTGATGATGCCCGTAAAAGACGGCATAACATTAGCAAAAGAAATACGCGTTAGCGATAAAAACATACCTATTATATTTTTAACTGCTAAAAGCATGAAAGAAGATACGATAGACGGATTTAGCGCCGGTGCCGATGATTATATTACCAAACCTTTTAGTATGGAAGAATTATTAGCACGCGTAACAGCTGTGTTAAGACGTACTAATAAGATCCGCTCATCAGAAAGCGAAGAGGTTAATTTTAAAATTGGCAAATATCAATTCAATTCTGAAAAACAGATTTTACAACACGATGGTATTGAACAAAAATTAACTACCAAAGAAAGTCAGTTATTACGTTTATTATGCGTTCACCAAAACGATGTTTTAGATAGAACATTTGCTTTAAAATCAATTTGGCAGGATGATAATTATTTTAACGGCCGTAGTATGGATGTTTACATTGCTAAACTTCGTAAATATTTAAAAGACGATTCTAAAGTTGAGATCATTAATATTCACGGTAAAGGGTTTAAACTTTTAGTGAACCAGTAATAGCTTAATTTAAATTCAAAAAAAATCCCGCTTAAAATTAAGCGGGATTTTTTATTATTAACGTCTCATCCAAAGTCCTTCTACAAAAGAAAAGGACTTTTCGAAATAATGCCTCACTTGTCCTGTATATTCTGTTAAGCCTTCGCTAATAATGCCTGCCGATTTTATTTTATAACTATAAAGATATTTTGTGTCACTTGGTCTTTTAACGCGGCCGCCTGACCCATATTACATCTTTGCTAAAACACATTAAGTGGCCACAACGGTCAAATAATTTCATACTAATTAGGGTTCACTCAATAAGTCCAACAAATATTTTCGGATAAAATATATTTAGCAGGGTTATTTTAAATTTATATAAAGCATTTTTAATAAAAGTAAAGACGTGCTGTTGCACCAACCTTATTAG
>JACCXH010000061.1 GCA_013697245.1 Bacteroidota bacterium | reverse complement strand
GTATAATGATCCGCCAAAAGAATTTTTACAAGGGGCTCTTTTTTGAAAAAGTTAAATTATGTGTGATTTATGTAATGAAATCAATAGCTTTGTTTGTCTTAAAAAACGTTTAGGACGCTATTGATTTATAACCATTAAAATAAAGTATTGTGAAAACCTTTTGTTTAACCTTTTTAAGAGTAACCTTTATTACAGCGGCTATTTTTTTATTTATGACCTCTTGCGCTACTCATAAAAAATGTGGCGATATTACCGCTAAAAAAAAATACCATGGCAAACGCTATAATCAGGCGTTGGAAGAGCGTGACGCTTTATGCGATCAAACCAAACAGCAGGCGGCACAATTAGCCTCTGTTAATAAGGAACTGGCCGACCTGAAAGAAAATTATAATGTTTTAAATATTAAATACAATAATTTAAGGCAAACTTCCGGTTCAGAATTAAACAAGCTTAACGAGGACCTTGATAAAAAACAATTACGTTTACGCGAGCTGGAATCTATTTTAAGAAAGCAGGATTCTATACTATCTGTTTTAAATGCCTCTGTAAAAAATGCTTTATTGGGCTTTAACCCAGATGAATTGACGGTAGAAATGAAGAACGGAAAAGTATACGTTTCTATGTCAGATAAATTATTATTTAAATCGGGCGATGCAACGGTTGAAGTAAAAGGAAAAGAAGCCTTAAAAAAATTAGCCGAAGTGTTAAATAAGAATGCTGATGTAAGCATTGCCATTGAAGGCCATACAGATAACGTGCCTATTAAAACCGCCATTTATAAGGACAATTGGGACCTAAGCGCTGCAAGGGCTACCAATGTAGTTAGATTATTAACCAATGAATATACAATGGATGCGCACCGTTTAACAGCATCAGGTAAAGGCGAATATTTTCCGGTGGCAGATAATAACACAGCCGAAGGCAAAGCCAAAAACAGAAGAACAGAAATTGTACTCTCGCCAAAATTGGATGCGTTGATGAAACTCATATCTGTTAAATAAATAATTCCAACTTTTTAATATTAATTATGGCAAACATGCAAAGACTAAGTGTCAATCTTTGGTTTGAGAAAGAAGCCATGGAAGCTGTAGATTTTTACATCTCTATTTTTAAGAACTCAAGAATTATTCGAATTACACATTACGGTAAAGAGGGACAAGAGATCCATAAAATGCCCGATGGCATGATTATGACTGTTGAATTTGAATTAGACGGTTTAAGGTTTGTTGCTTTAAACGGTGGGCCGTTATTTAAATTTACCGAAGCTGTTTCAATTATAGTTAATTGCCAGAACCAAGAAGAGGTAGATCATTACTGGGAAAAACTTACCAATGGTGGAAACCGGTTAGCACAGCAGTGTGGTTGGTTAAAAGATAAGTATGGCGTTTCATGGCAGGTTGTACCTACAATGTTGCCGGATCTAATCCATAAAGAAGACGGTGAAAAAGAAAGACCGGTTATGAAAGTAATGATGGACATGAAAAAAATTGATATTAAAAAACTCGAAGAAGTAACTAGAAAAGACAACGCTTAAAGCGATCATGTATTCATAAAAAAGGTTGCTTCTTTCAAAGCAACCTTTTTTTTATGTGTTTAATATTACAACACATTGGCAAAATAATTTAAATTATTTAGGCGGATTAGAGATGGAATCTTCCTGACCAATAGTTAATGTTGATACAGTATCAATATCAGATTTTTGTCCTTTAGGAAGGATCTCCTGATGCAGTTTGGCATTGTTATCCTCATTATCGCGGTAGTGATCGCAAGCGGTTAAACCAAAAGTAAAACTAATAAGTACAGCAAATAAATAAGTTGAATTTTTCATAATTAGATTTTAATACTATTTATGGGAAAATTGTGCCAGCTTTTTCCCCTTAATGGGAAAAAGGCAAATTTTTGGTATATTTATGATGCCTATTAAAGCCAAACACATTACCCAACCATTTAAAAATAGCATACTAAGGATGTAAAAGGTGCTCTAATATGTTAGTTACCAGCAATAATTACAGACAAACCCACGACAATGAAAATTCAGACTTTGATAATATGGTTATTGACATTAATATCACTTTTGACTTTTGCACAGAACAATCAAGTTTCGCCGACAATTGCATACGCGCAGGGCATTGTTCAGACAAATGCGACTTTTTTTGACACAGAAGGTTATAATGTTTTTTTGCAAGTATTTGAATACAATTTTGATGAAAAAGGCATTAATAAGGTAAAAAAGAAATTTTCAATACCAAAAGAAACAATTGCTAATGAAGACACAGAATTTCCAAATGCAAAAATACTATTGACACTCGACACAAATGGCGAAAGCAAAACACATTCTATCTATTATCTAATTTCTGGCGGACAAGGAAAAATAAAAGTAATAGGTTTTTCAACCCTTGCTGACAGGGTAAAAACAATTGAAAGAGAATTCTATGAAGCCATTCTATCAAATTCACTTCCGAAGAACATTTATACTCCTATGCAAGTAGACACAATTCAATTTGCCGGACGCGGAATTAATTTAGGACCAGCTTGTTTATGGAGGGGTATACGTAATATCCAATGCCCAGACAAAGGACAAATGAGTTGGACAGAGTTAAGTAGCCTTGACAGAGCAAAACAAATTACCGCAGGACAAAAAGCAAATAATGCCAATTTGAAAATGGGTAAAGTTTTGGAGGATACGGAAGTTGATATTCTGTTTGAGGGACAACCGACAAAAGTTTTAAAACGAAAATTAAAAATCACTATACCTCAATTTATAATGGGTGGTAGCAACATTTTAATAATTTATTATGTGACAACGGAAGTTCGTGGCCGATATGTTTCTTGTGTTTTAAGTCATTACACGGACGACATTGGAGCCAAAAAACTTCCGCCTTTGCTGAAAGAGGTTATGGAACTAAAAGAATAGTTAAATAAATATGGCTACGTAGCAAATAAATCGAGGGCTCAAATTAGTACGCCTAAAAACGGCAAGACATAAAGGCGGGCCATTGATCTGAGGCATAAGCTATTTTTATAATGTTAAAAAAAAATATCCGCAAAAGCTCAAAATTTTGAACCCTTGCGGATATATAAATACTTTAAAATAAATTATTTATTAAATCCTATTTTATTTTTTTCTTTGGTGTCATTCCCTTTGTCCTTATTTGGATTTGCTACCGGTGCATCGTGTGTTTCCTTCTCCGGTGTTTGATCCGGATCGTTGTTGGGTAATTTAGGGTTGTTACCTTCGTTGTTTTTTGAAGGTTGATTGTTCGTTCCTTTTTCAGGATTATTAGTTTGATTTACCCTAATTAATTTTTTAAGTGCTTAAATTTATTTCAATAATATTATGCGATACTATCGCGCAAAGATTTTACCACATCGTGTCCTTTTTGGATAGCGGCTCTTTGTTGAGTAATAACCTGCATTGCCTCTGTAGGAATATCTTCTGTATGATCAAGTACATCATCATAAGTTGCTTTTGCCCTATCTTCACCAAACTCGCAAGACGATAAAACAGCTTTACGATCATTACCCGAAATAGCTGCTTTCACATCCATCCAGATCCTGAACAATTTACCGCTATTTTTTGTTTCATCTCTTTTAGGTTGTTCTTCCGATGAAGGAACAAATTTCCTTAATTCTAAAGAAAAACCTTTGCTCTGATTACTAAAATCAGTAAACAATGATTTAAGGTCTGCATCTTTAATTTCATCTGCAGCAGTTTTGTATCCTTCGTAGCGATCGTTATTAATGATAATAAGATCTTTGATGGCCGAAGCCGTTTTTGTTGTTTCCATAATTGTTATTTTTTAGTTTTTGTTCATTTTTTCTTTGGTACTTTCTTCGTCTTATGCTTTATTTGATCATTAGCCATGGTTTTTAATATCTTGTAATTAGTAGTTATTCAATTGGCATACCAAAATTCATTTCTCTGAAAAACAGCGCTGTTGTTGAGTTAAATAAAAACAGATGTAGACCTGATTCTACATTTTGAGAAATTTGATTTGTGTAAAATATTTTGCGTACTTTAATTTAATATTATATGGCAAATGAGTTCACGTAGAAATTTTATTAAAACAACAGGATTAATTGGTGCCTCTGCCCTATTAACTCCGGCTAACGCCATTAATCAATTACCGGAAGTTACCGCGCAAAAAATAAAACCTCCGGCGTTAAAAGCCGGTGATACCGTGGCCATCACATCTCCTGCCGGTGCTGTGTGGGACGCAGATCAAATTGAAACTTTTAGCACAATCTTAAAGAGTTTTGGATTTACTGTTGTTACCGGAAAAACATTAAAAGAGAAGTTCGGGTATTTTGCGGGCACGGATGAATTACGTGCCAATGAACTAAATGAATTTTTTGCCGATAAAAAAATAAAAGGTATTTTCTGTATGAAAGGTGGCTGGGGCTGCGCCCGCATTTTAGATAAGCTGGATTATAAAATGATCGAAAAAAATCCGAAAGTACTTATTGGTTTTAGCGATATAAGCGCTTTACTGTTGGCCATTACTGCAAAAACAGGATTGATCACTTTTCATGGCCCGGTTGGCAATTCAGGATGGAACGATTTTACAAAAAATGTTTTTACTAACGTTGTGATGAACAACAAAAAATTTAATTTTCCTGAAAATCCTGCGAATGAAGATAAACCCGTTCTAATTAATTCAGGTAAAGTTAGTGGCGAATTGGTTGGTGGCAACCTAACAGTACTTTCTGCATTAATAGGTAGCGTTTATTTACCGGCATGGAAAAATAAGATCTTATTTTTAGAAGAAGCCAAAGAAGAACCATACAGTATTGATAGGATGCTGACGCAATTAAAACTAAGTGGTGTTTTAAATTCAATTAGCGGTTTTGTTTTTGGTAAATGCGCTAAGTGTTTAGCAGAAGAACCTTTAAAGGCCTTCACCTTTCACGAAGTAATTATGCAACACATTAAACCGCTTGGTATTCCGGCATTTTACGGTGCCATGATCGGCCATATCGAAAATAAATTAACGGTGCCTTTAGGCATACTGGCAACGCTGGATGCGGATAAAGGAATTATTTTTTTGGAAGAAAACTGTGTACAATAAAAAGCCACAGATTACACAGATGTCACAGATAAAATGTATCTGTGTTGATTTGCGAAATCTGTGGCTTAAAAAAATTGTCTCTTATAAATGTATCACTTCGCCATAAGCCGCTGCTGCTGCTTCCATAATGGCTTCGCTCATTGTAGGATGTGGGTGAATGGTTTTAATTAATTCATGACCAGTAGCCTCCAGCTTTCTTAAGGCAACAATTTCCGCAATCATTTCTGTTACGTTAGCGCCTATCATATGGGCACCAAGTATCTCGCCGTATTTTGCATCAAAGATCACTTTAATAAATCCGTCTTTAGCGCCCGAAGCACTTGCTTTACCGGATGCTGAGAATGGAAATTTACCAACCTTTAAAGTATAACCGGCTTCTTTCGCTTTTTTCTCGGTATAACCAACGCTGGCAATTTCGGGCTGGCAATAAGTACAACCCGGAATGTTATTATAATCAATGGCTTCTACGTGCAGGCCTTTGATCTTCTCAACGCAGGTAATACCTTCAGCGCTGGCAACATGTGCCAAAGCTTGTCCGCCAACACAATCGCCAATTGCGTAATACCCGGGTACGTTAGTAGCGTAAAATTTATCGGTTACTATTTTTCCTTTTTCTGTTTTAATTCCCGTTTCTTCTAATCCTAAGCCTGTAATATTAGCTTCAATTCCAACAGCAGAAAGAACGATTTCTGCATCTAAAGTTATGTTACCGGTTTTTGTTTTAATATTTACTTTACAACCTTCACCTTTTGTATCAACGCTTTCAACTGAAGAGTCTACCATTATGTCAATACCAACTTTCTTAAAAGATTTCTCTAATTGTTTGCTCACTTCTTCATCTTCAACCGGAACTATGTTTGGTAAAAACTCAACCACGGTAACCTTTGTACCCATTGTTGCATAAAAATACGCAAACTCTACACCTATTGCACCGCTACCAACCACTACCAATGATTTTGGAAGTTTTGGTAATACCATGGCTTCCCTATAACCAATAATTTTTTTACCATCCTGTGGTAAATTTGGTAATTGACGCGAGCGTGCGCCGGTAGCTATTATAATATGTTTTCCTTCATAAGTGTTGGTTTTGCCATCGGCAGTTACATCTACTTTTTTTCCTGCTTTAACTTTTGCGGTGCCCATTAGCACATCGATCTTGTTTTTTTTCATTAAAAACTGGATGCCTTTACTCATGCCATCTGCCACATCACGGCTGCGTTTAACCACCCCGCTAAAATCGGCTTTAATATTATCGGCACTAATACCATAATCTTTTGCATGGTTCAAATACTCAAATACCTGGGCGCTTTTTAATAATGCTTTGGTAGGAATGCAACCCCAATTTAAACAAATACCACCCAGGCTCTCGCGCTCAATAATAGCAGTTTTAAATCCAAGTTGTGAAGCTCTTATGGCAGCAACGTATCCACCCGGACCGCTACCTATTACAATGATGTCGTAGTTCATGTTTGTTTGTTTTAAAGAGTTCTAATTTAAATACTTTTATTTGATTTGGAAATTATTCCAAACAATTAATTTTCCTGAAATAGGGCGGGCTTTTACAAACATTTAACATGCTTCTGCCATAAAACAAATTTTTGTGTGTACCTTTGTATTATAAATATTAAAGTCATGTATCCTGAAGCAATTGTAAACCCTATGAAAGCCGAGTTAACAACGGCAGGTTTTAAAGAATTAACAAGTCCTGAAGATGTGGATAAAGCTATTAAAGCAGAAGGTACCACTTTATTGGTGGTAAACTCAGTTTGTGGTTGTGCTGCAGGTGCTTGTCGCCCGGGGGTTAAAAAAAGCCTTGAAAACGCTAAAAAACCAAGTAATTTAACTACGGTTTTTGCCGGTTTTGACGTTGATGCAGTAACTCAGGCAAGAAAACATTTCACACCCTATCCGGCAAGTAGCCCTGCCATTGCCTTATTTAAAAATGGTGAATTGGTTCATTTTGTTGAACGCCATAATATTGAAGGTCATAATGCTTTGGCAATATCGGAGCATTTAAAGGCTGTATACGACGAGTTTTGTTAATTAAACAAAAACAAATCCTTAAAAGACGCATTTTTTTGCGTCTTTTTTTATTTATTTAGGTTACTTTTGTCCCGATTTAAGAATTAATAAAAAAAAAATATAAAATGAAATCATTTAAAATTTTAGCCGCTGCCATTTTACTTACAATTGGAAGTTTAAACTTTACCTCTTGTGGTGATAAAGAAAAAGAAGTTAACCCATTAGCAGACAGTTTACAAAGTGTGAACGGAGACCTTAACGGGAAATTGAGTGAAAAAGAAGCTGCCATGCAAGAATTTATTAGTTCCTTTAACGAGATTCAGGAAAACCTGAATGCCATTAAGGAAAAAGAAAAGATCGTTTCAAATGTCAGCTCACATGGTGATGTGAAAAGTAAAGAAGATCAGATAAAAGAGGATATACAGTCTATTTACGATCTAATGTCTAAGAATAAGAGCCGCATTAGCTCATTATCAAAAAAATTAAAGAACAGTAACTTAAAATTAGAAGGTCTTGAGAAAATGATCGAGAACCTTCAAAATAGTATCAATTTAAAAGATGGCGAGATAGCAGACCTTAAAGCAAAAATGGAAGGTTTAAATATTGAACTATCAAACCTTACAACTAATTACCAGGAAGTAGAAGCAGAAGTTGCCGTAAAAACTGAAGAAATAAACACTGCTTATTATGCTATTGGTACTTCTAAAGAGTTAAAAGAAAAAAATGTAATTTCTAAAGAAGGTGGTTTTATTGGGATTGGAAAAACAACTAAAGTAAAAACAGATTTTAATAAAGAATATTTTACCAAAGTAAATATCGAGCAAACCAGCTCTATTAATATTGGTGCTAAAAAAGTGAAGATCATTACAACACACCCTAGCAGCTCATACAAATTAGTTGGCGAAAAACCGGTAGAAAAGATCGAGATCACCAACGCAAAAGAATTTTGGAGTGCTTCTAAATATTTAGTTATTATTATCGACTAAAGAGTCTCAAAAAAAAATTAAAAAGCCCCGTTTAACTATGTTATGGGGCTTTTTTTTGCACATTAAATTGCTGCTAGTTTCGCCTATTAGCACTAAGCAGTATTATGCCAAACAATGCATCAGACTAATTTAGTATCGTCGTGGTGACTTTATAAATTACCACGATATCTAATTCTCACAAAATATAATTTAGAATTAGTAAAAATAAAATCTGCAAAATTAGTGGCTTTTTTGAATCAACTATTTTATTTTTCTCGCCGCTACCATCATCTCTTCTCCAATATTTAAAGCCGATAAGCTATTATAAATAATATTATGAATAAATACAAAAAGCTTTAATTGCCACATAGGCTTACTGGTGAATTTATTAAAATATTGTTGGCGCTCTGCCGCATTAATGCCTGAATTGGCCTGTGCGCGGGTTTGTTTTTTCTTGCTTTTAAATTTTTTAATTAAAGGCAACAAGGTGTACATAATAAATAATTTTATCTCGAAAGAAGATTTAATCTTAACAACCTCGTAACCGCTATTAGCCAAAATACGCGTAATGGTTTCTTTGCCGAAATAATTCACGTGGTCAAGCCCCATCATTTTCCAGTTATCTTTATGCCGTTTGGCAAAATAACTATCAATTTGCGGCACCTGCAATACCAGGTAACCACCGGGTTTGGTAAGTTTATTGCATTTGGCTAAAAATTCATCCGCTTTATCAATGTGTTCTAAAACATCCCACATAGTAATAATGTCGAATTTTTTTGATTCGTCCATTTCAAAAAAATCAATATGATCTACAGGTAATTTAAGATCATTCACACAATATAAATAAGGTTGTTCAGAGATCTCAACACCATACACATCGTAACCCAATTCTTTGCCTGCCAGCATAAAATGTCCCCAGCCCGCGCCAAGATCAAATAAGTTACCCGACTTGATAAATTTTTGAATGAATTTAAAACGTAATTTATGACGTTGGATCTTTATCCAGTTATTGCCTGCTCTAACAGCTGCAGTAACATCGGCGTTCTTGTATTGCGTATACTCGATCTGTTTACGGTAATAAGGTGGAATAAAATGTAAAGAGCAAATATCGCAGGTAACAACTGCAAATTTTTCTTTTTGATATTTTAAATGGAATTTATTATTATCATTATTTCCACAAGCGCAACAATGGATATCTTCGGCCATAAAGGCTGGTAGAACTGTCATAAACTAATTAAGGTTTTGTTTCTAATTCAAAAGTACTTTCGGTAATAGGGTTACTATCCCTGAAATAAGAAACACCACCCCAACTAAATATTTTCTTTTGATATACCCAGGCCATTTGCTCTTTTACTACAACACGCTGAACTATAACGACACCTGTTCCTGTAATGGTTTCTTCGGTAACACCGGGTTGGTATTTAGCCAATAATTGTTTTACCCTGTCTGCACCCTGATTTTGATCGGAGTTGATCAGTTTTTCACATTCAACCAAACGCACTTTAGCGTAAACATCACCACCCTTGTGAGTAAGGGCTTCTTCATAATATTTTTTTGCGTTCACAAAATCTTTTGTCGTAAAAAAACCGTCAGCACTTTTTATCGCGTCTTTATATTTTGTGTCTGTTGGCACAACAGCAACTGTATGTGTAGCTGCCGCTTTATCTTTTGCTAATTTATCAGCCAGCTCTTTTTCTGCTTTAGCTTTAGCGGCTGCATCGGCGGCGGCTTTATCTTTCGCTAACTTGTCGGCTAATTCTTTATCTGCTTTAGCTTTTGCAGCTGCAGCAACAGCATCGGTTGCTGCTTTATCTTTGGCTAATTTGTCGGCCAGTTCCTTATCCGCCTTGGCTTTAGCATCAGCTGCTGCTTTTTCTTTCGCTAACTTGTCGGTTAATTCCTTATCCCCTTTTGCTTTTGCAGCCGCTAATTCATCAGCAGCCTTTTTTGCAGCCGCGTCTGCTTCCGCTTTTGCTTTAGCATCGGCTATAGCTTTTTCTTTTGCTAATTTATCTGCTAGTTCTTTTTCTGTTTTGGCTTTTGCATCCGCTTCTGCTTTTTCCTTCGCTAATTTATCGGCTAATTCTTTATCTCCTTTTGCTTTTGCAGCAGCTAGTTCATCGGCAGCTTTTTTGGCGGCTGCATCCATTTCTGCTTTGGCTTTGGCATCCGCCGCCGCTTTATCTTTAGCAATTTTATCGGCCAGCTCTTTTTCTGCTTTGGCTTTGGCGTCCACCTCTGCTTTGGCTTTCGCGTCAGCGTCTGCTTTATCTTTAGCTACTTTATCGGCTAATTCTTTTTCTGCTTTGGCTTTGGCATCCGCCTCTGCTTTATCTTTGGCGGCTTTATCGGCCAGTTCTTTGTCTGCTTTAGATTTGGCGGCAGCTAATTCATCAGCAGCCTTTTTTGCAGCTGCATCCATTTCTGCTTTCGTTTTTGCTTCAGCAGCGGCTTTATCTTTTTCTGCTTTTGCTTTAGCAGCTGCTTCAGCATCTGCTTTGGCCTTGGCTATCGCATCTGCTTCTGCTTTGGCTTTGGCTTCTGTTGCTGCTTTATCGGCTGCAAGTTTATCGGCTGCGGCTTTTGCTGCTGCTGCTTCGTCTGCCGCTTTTTTAGCTGCTGCGTCACCCTCTGCTTTAGCTTTGGCTGCTGCTTCATCTGCCGCTTTTTTAGCGGCTGCATCTGCCAAAGCTTTATCTTTAGCAATTTTATCCGCTAATTCTTTTTCTGCTTTCGTTTTTGCTTCGGCTTCGGCTTTAGCCTTGGCTTCGGCATCTGCTTTATCTTTCGCTACTTTATCGGCTAATTCTTTTTCTGCTTTGGCTTTTGCATCCGCCTCTGCTTTCGCTTTCGCCTCTGCGTCGGCTTTGTCTTTCGCAGCTTTATCGGCTAATTCTTTTTCCGCTTTGGCTTTGGCGGCTGCTTCAGCGGCAGCCTTATCAGCAGCTGCTTTCTCAGCAGCGGCTTTATCTGCGGCTGCTTTGGCGGCAGCATCTGCGGCGGCTTTTTCTTTTGCTAATTTATCGGCTAATTCTTTTTCTGCCGCAGCTTTTATTGCTGCTTCCGCGGCGGCTTTTTCTTTCGCTAATTTATCAGCCAGATCTTTTTCTGCCTTGGCTTTTGCGGCGGCATCAGCGGCGGCTTTATCTGCTGCTGCTTTATCTGCTGCTGCTTTATCTGCTGCTGCTTTGGCAGCGGCATCGGCTGCAGCTTTTTCTTTTGCTAATTTATCGGCTAATTCTTTTTCTGCTTTGGCTTTGGCCGCTGTTTCGGCAGCGGCTTTATCAGCAGCAAGTTTATCGGCAGCGGCTTTCTCTGCAGCAGCTTTGGCGGCGGCTTCCGCGGCGGCTTTTTTGGCAGCGGCGTCGGCTTCTGCCTTGGCCTTCGCTGCAGCTTCTGCATCTGCTTTGGCTTTGGCAGCTGCATCCGCTTTGGCCTGCGCATCCGCATCGGCAATTAATTTATTAATATTGGCGATCTGTTCTTTTGGATAAGCTTCGGTTGGTTTAAGGGCAAGTGCCGACTGGTAACTACCTATCGCACTTTGCCATTCTTTTTTACCAAATGATTTATCGCCCGTTTTGACATAGGTCTGGTAATTGGCTTCTTTTTCTTTTTCTTTATTTTTTATGGCTTTCTCAGCTTCTTTAATGCCCTGCATCCCGGCAATCATCTGCTCGAGATAAGCTTTGTCATACTCAAAATTATCTTTGTTAGGATTGTAATTATATTTATTCAATGGCTGGTTTAGCAATGAATAATCTACCCCTTCGTAACGTTTAAAAAGCGACAAACTAGCCTCAATGTCAGCAAATTTCATAGTTGCCTTTTCAGGCGGAACACCCATTGTACTTACCGAGAATTTTTTAGAAACATAACCATCCTTTGAAACAGTTACAATGTAATCTCCACCTAAAGGCAACGTAAAAAAATAATTACCACCACCATCGGTCATGGCGCTACTAACGGTTTTGCCACCTTGTGTTATAAGTATTGTGGCTCCGGCAATGTTAACACTTTCGTCAGAAATATTGCCCTCAAAGCGGATCGGTACCGGTGCCTGGCAAAAAAAGGACATAGAAAAAGTAGTCAATAAAAATATATAAAATATACGCTTTAAAGTCATACCTTAGTTTGTAGTAACACAATTCAGAAACTAAATTTACAAAAATTTTGTAAATTAACTCTTAATTATTTTGTTGTAAATGCTTAAAATTGTTAACCATAGCTATTGGGAAAATAAATTTCTTTTTAAAAAATATGACCTTATCATTGTTGGAAGCGGCATTGTAGGACTTAGTACCGCCATTTCCTTTAAACAAAAAAACAAAAAAGCAAGTATTTTAATATTAGAAAGAGGTATTTTGCCAAGTGGCGCAAGTACAAAAAATGCCGGCTTTGCCTGTTTCGGAAGCGTTAGTGAATTATTAGACGACTTAACAAAAATGCCCGAGGAAAGCGTTTGGAAAACAGTTGAAATGCGTTGGGAAGGCCTTGCGATCTTAAGAAAACGGCTTGGAGACAAAAATATCGGGTATAAGGGTTTTGGTGGTTACGAATTGTTCGATAAAGAAAAAACCTTTGGTTCTTGTTCCGAAAAAATAGATCTTTTGAATAAAAAAATAAAAAAAAGCATTGGTTTAAAAAATTGTTATTCTATCGTAGCACCAAAAGAACTCTATTTTAAAAAGATAAATGGCATTATTAGAAATAAATATGAAGGACAGATAGATACCAGCCTGATGATGGCCAACCTTATTGCCATGGCGCAGGAGATAGGAATAACGATCTTAAATAATATTGGCATCAATAAGCTAAACAGCTTTAAAAATTCGGTAGAATTATTAAGTGATATGGGTGTTTTTAAAGCTGCAAAAGTAGTCATTGCTACCAATGGTTTTGCAAAGCAATTAATAGAGCTGCCTGATGTGCAACCCGCGCGAGCACAGGTATTAATAACCAAGCCAATTAAAAATCTAAAAATAAAAGGTACTTTTCATTACAACCAAGGTTATTATTATTTTAGAAATATAGATGACCGTATTTTATTTGGTGGTGGCCGCAACCTGGATATTAAAGGGGAGACCACCTCAGAACTTGAACTTAATAATAAGATACAAAAACACTTAGATCGCTTGCTTAAAGAAATGATTTTACCCGAAACAGCCTTTGAAATTGACCAACGCTGGAGCGGAATAATGGGAGTTGGAAGTGAAAAAAAACCAATCATAAAATTGGTTCAGCACAATGTATTAGCAGCGGTAAGAATGGGTGGCATGGGTATTGCCATTGGTAGTTTGGTTGGAGAACAAGCAGCAAAAGAAATTAATTAAACATTTATTAAACACTTTAAATATGTCAAAACAAATTACCGGCAATTATACTTATGAAGTTTACGAATCAACAGATACTTTAAATAAAAAAGACCTGGAACTTTTAAATGCGGCAAAATTCGCATTGGTAAACGCTTATGCGCCCTACTCTAACTTTAATGTTGGCGCCGCTGTTTTGTTAGAAGACGGCACCGTAATTACCGGCAACAATCAGGAAAATGCAGCCTACCCTTCGGGGCTTTGTGCAGAACGTGTGGCTTTTTTTTATGCCTCCTCTCAACATCCAACTAAAAAAATTATTGCTGTTGCTATTTCCGCTAAAACAAACAATCAAGAGATCAACATCCCTGTGCCACCTTGTGGCGCTTGCAGACAAGCAATGGCTGAATACGAGATAAAATTTGAATCGCCCATACGTTTAATAATGAGTGGCGAAAAAGGTGAAATTTTTATCAGCCCCTCGGTTTCAAATTTATTACCCATGTTATTTTCGGCTAAAAATTTAGGAAAATAAAAAACAGTAATCCTTTATCCCATACCATTACTAGTATTACAGCCAATTAACTGTAATTAACAGAAAATTGTTTGTAACCAAACACAACCTTTCTAATTTCTTTCCGTAGAATATAATTGTAAGTCCTGTTCCACTTTAAAACATAATAATACCAAACGTTTGGATGGAAATTTATTAACCTTTCTAAAAACTAAAAAAACTAAAATCAAAAACAGAAACATGAAAACACTAATGAAAACACTAACCCAACTAAAATCTCATTGTCATGAAAACAAAACTCTACCTTATCGCCCTGCTTGGCGTTATTGTTCAGACAATAATAAACGGCCAAACAAAAACAGCATCTACGCATGAAACAACATCTACGTTTAATTACTCTTTCTGGAACACCTACGCAGATAAGTTAAATCTTAATGCAACTGATAGAAAAGAATTCATCTCTTCTCATCAAAAGTTCAACACATCTCTTCCTGTTGAACAAACACAACAAAAACAAAACCTTCCTCAAAATCCATACAGTACCCTTGCAGGTCCTTGTGTGAACATTGATTTTGAAAGCGGCAATATAAATGGCTGGAACCCAACTTGCGGTTTTCATCCTTTATTTAATCCATTAGGTTGCTGCCCAAATCCGGGCGGCCAACAAACCATCATGTCGGGCACAGGAATTGATCCTGCCGGCGGATTTCCTGTTGTTGCAACCGGTGGAAATTTTTCTTTACGCATTGGTAATAATATTACAGGAGGCCAGGCAGATAGAATTGAACAAACCTTTATGGTAAGTTCTACTAATGCCAACTTCACTTACAAATATGCCGTAGTTTTTCAGGATCCTGGCCACACACAAGCAGAGCAGCCAGCTTTCCAAATTGAAATGTTAGACAGTTCAGGTGTACAAATTCCGTGTACCTTTTATAATGTAGCTGCCGGTGGCAACGTTCCGGGATTTTTTAACTCTCCAAATTTAGCAGGTGTGGTTTATAAACCATGGACAAATGTGATCGTAGATCTTACCAATTATATCGGTCAAAACGTAACAATTCGTTTTAGTACATTTGACTGCGCTTTAGGCGGACACTATGGTTACGCTTATATTGACGGAAGTTGTGTTTCGTTTATCAAAGGTTCGGCCGATACCATTTGTGCAGGAACAAGTACAACTTTTTGCGCACCAACAGGCTTTGGAACTTATACCTGGAATGGCCCAGGTCTTTTAAATAATACAACGCCATGTGTTAACGTATCAGCAGCAGGTGTTTATACCTGCCAAACTACTTTAGTTACTGGTTGCAGTGGCCCTGATTTTACTTATACCTTATCTAATTACCCAAAACCGGTAGTTTCTTTCAATAGCTTATCGCCAAATGCTTGTGCTACACAATACACATTTACAAGCACATCAAGCATCAGCAACGGCTCTATCTCTAATTACATATGGAATTTTGGAACAACAACGGTATCAGCTCAAAACCCTGTACATAATTTTCCTGGTCCCGGAAATTACTCGGTAAGCTTGATAGCTATCTCTAATCATGGTTGCAGCGATACTGCTTCACAAAATTTAGCGATATACCCTTTTCCAAATGCCAACTTTACTGCTCCTGCTACTTGTCAAAGTGCAGCAGTTAATTTTACAAATAACTCAACTATTGCTACCGGCGCTATTAGCTCTTACTTATGGAATTTCGGAAATAATAATACTTCTACTGCAACCAATCCATCATTTAATTATACCAGCAGCGGTACCTTCCCAGTGTCTTTAATTGCTACCAGCAATCAAAACTGTGTATCCAACTTTACAGCAAATGTGGTTATACATCCTTTACCGGTTGTTTCTTTTACCAATAACGACGCATGTTTAGGCGCCCCAACATTTTTTACCAACAACAGTTCAATAGCTTCTGGTACAATTACCAATTACCTTTGGAACTTTGATAATGTTGGCAATCCAACTTCAACTTTTGCAAATCCAAACTACATTTACCAGGCAGTTAATAATTACACTGCCAGCTTACAAGCTATCAGTAATTTTAATTGCATCAATACTTTTACAAAAACAGTTCTTGTTCATGCAATCCCAACAACTTCTTTTACTGCAAAGAACCAATGTTTTGGAACTGTTTCGAGCTTTACGAATTTAACCAACATTGCTACAGGCAATACAATTGTATCTTATGTATGGAACTTCGGTAATCAACAAAGCTCGTCGCAAACCAACCCGCAAATAAATTACAGCTTACCAAATAATTATGTTGTGCAATTAGTTGCTACTTCTAATTTTAATTGCGCTGTTACTTATACTGCCATGGTTAGTATTTACAACTTACCAAACGTTAACTTTAGCTCTAACAATGCTTGTTTAAATCAAACTACACAATTTAATAATACGACTATCATTAGCGGTGGTAACATTACAAAATGGCGTTGGGATTTTCAAAACGATGGTGTGTGGGATGATACTATTTCGGTAAATCCATCCATTGTGTTTCCTTACTTTGGTAATTTTAACACCAAACTACAAGCAGTTAGCAATTACCAATGTGCTTCTTCTAAAATAAATCAAACAATTGTACACGCTAACCCGGTTGCCAACTTTTCAACTAAATCAACTTGCTTAGGTGATGTAACTAACTTCACTAACTTATCCACTTCGGCTGACGGCCCAATTGTAAGTAACCAATGGGATTTTAATGGCGATAACATCATCGACAACTTAATTCACAGTCCACAATTTACTTATACTGCAAGCGGTACTTATTTAGTGAAATTAGAAGTTCAAACCGTAAATGGTTGTGTAAATGTTAAATCAAAATCGGTTAATGTAAATCCAAAACCGGTACCTGCATTTACTACACCAAACAAAAGCGGTTGCACCGGTTTATGTGTTAGCTTTACTAACTCCTCTACTATCTCAAATGGTCACATTAGCACTAACCAATGGCAATTTGGTGATGGTAGTTTACCAAGTTACGATCTTAATCCTACACATTGCTACTCTACCGGTAACTATGCAGTTACTTTAAAATTAGTAAGCGATAGCGGTTGTATTAGTACTTTGGTGCAAAACGATTATATCATCATTCACCCATCACCAATTGCAGATTTTAAAATTGAGCCGCAAGAATTGGATGAGAACGAACCATCGGGCCAAATTACCACTAACGCTTCGGGTGCTGTAGCTACAAGTTATTATATTAATGATGGAGCAAGTTTTGGTGTTGAGAATTTTAACTACACCTTTACCAATGTAGATAAAACTACACCGGTAGTATTCCAGGTGGTAACCAACCAATATGGCTGTAAAGACACGGCTTCTAAGATCATTAAAATTAAACCATCATGGGTAGTATATGTTCCAAATACCTTTACTCCAAATGATGATGGCTTGAACGACGGCTTTACGGCTGAAGGTTATAATATCAATAAATACACTATTCAGATCTACGACAGATGGGGACATTTATTATTCGAATCGAATGATATCAATAACAAATGGGATGGTCATACAAGAGGCAGCAGCGAGCCAATTAAACAAGATGTATATGTTTGGAAGATAAATGTGGTTGACGTTTTTAACAAAAGCCACGATCTAACCGGGCACGTGTCTATATTAAAAAGTGATGAATGAGAATTTGGGTTAGGTTCTCATTTAAAAAGGCTGTCTTAATAAAGGGCAGCCTTTTTTTTATTGAAATAGTTGAAAAATGCAATTAGAATAGCATTAAAAACCATTTAATGAATAACCATTCACCCAAAAATTGATTCATTCACTCATTAAAAAGCTACTTTCACCCAGTAAATAATATATTTCACTCATTTTAACGAAAATTTTTGTAACTGATTATCAATTACTTAATTATAATCATGAAGTTATTTGACATTCTGGCGTAACCCTAAAGGGATTTTTCCCTTATAAGAAGTAAGTGTTTAAAAACAACGAGCTTTTATGGCAATTAACCCACATTTTCATCACACCAACGAGCAGATCAATGAGGAGTTAATTATTATCGAAGCTGCGAAACAAAACCCTGAGCGTTTTGGTCCACTTTATAATAAATACTACAAACAGATCTTTAATTACCTATACCAACGTATGGAAGATAAGGATACTGCTTTTGACCTTACAGGTCAGGTATTTTTAAAAGCCCTTACCAATCTTCCAAATTACCAGTTTAAAGGCGTGCCTTTTGCAAGCTGGTTATATCGTATTGCTCATAACGAGATGATGCAGATGTTCCGCGTGCAAAAAGATCGCCGCTCTGTTAATGCAGATATTGGTGACCTTAAATATATTTGTGAAGAGCATGATGAACCCTTTTTTGAAGAATATATTCCGGCCATAAAAAAATTATTATTAGAATTAGATGAAGAAGATATGCAGATGGTTGAATTCAGGTTCTTTGAAAAAAGACCATTTAAAGAAATTGCCGAGATATTGGATATTACAGAGGTTAACGCCAAAGTTAGAATGTACAGAATTATTGAGAAATTAAAAAAATCGATGAGTAAATTAAAATTGTAGAGTATGGAACCGAAATTTAATATAGACCGCCCAAAGATCAGTGATGAGGAGATTAAAAAACACCAAAATTTTGAGCAACTCGTAAAACAATTCAAACAACAAAGTTTAAACAAAGCCAAACACGATAAAAGTTGGTGGAAAAGCAAAAAAGTCCGATACTCGGCTGTAATAGCGGGCATCACCGTAATTTGCACCATTAGTTATTTAGCTCTGTTTAAAAACGAAACCAAACAAAACACCACACATGAAACAGTAATTACTCAAAACAATAACAACCAAAATATCCCAACAAAAAAGAGCTTCATTAACGAGCCTTCGCAGAACTTAAAAGTAAATTACACTTCCTACAAGATCAATAACGCCAAGGGTGGTGAACTAAAACATCCCTCCTCTTCAAAAATTAAAGTACCGGTAAATACATTTGTAGATAAGAACGGTAAGGATGTTATTGGAGATGTAACCATCGAATACCGCGAGTTTCACGATGCAGCAGATATTATTGCTTCGGGTATTCCAATGAACTACGATAGCGCCGGAACAAAATATAATTTAGAAAGCGCCGGCATGTTTGATATTAAAGGTACACAGAACGGCGAGCCTGTTTTTATTAAAAAAGATAAGAAAGTTGAAATAGAATTAGCGTCGGCAAATTCAGAAAACAAATTCAATCAATATTATTTAGATACAGTTACTAAGAACTGGCAGTATATTAAAAAAGATCATGCCAATTCTATTTCCGGTAATAACCACGAAACAAATGATTTTGATAATAACGATAAAGACAATTCTGATAACTATATAAAAAGATCAACAAAACTTCAACTCATAAAAGATCAAATAGAAGTTGTTATCCCAAAAAAAATAGACAGCGTAAAAACTGTTTACACCAAAAAAATCGATGCAATCCCAAAAGTTAAAGAACCAACAAAAATAAATAAACCAACCCCCGGCCGACCAACATTTTATTTGGAAGGCAGTTATAACGAGTTCCCCGAGCTGGCCGCATTTAATAACGTAATTTTTGAAGTAGGTCCGGAAAATAAAAATTATCGTCCGGATATGCACGAAATTACCTGGAGCGATGTAAAAGTGAGTGAAGGCCCTGTAAAAGGAAAAAATTATTTACTTACACTCACCTACCGTAAGCAGGTTGAAAAACTGATCGTGTACCCTACTCTAAGCGGTGCCGACCTTGAGAAAGCAGAAAAAAAATATCAGCAAAAATATAAAGATTACGAAAGCCTTGTTGAGAAAAAACAAGCCGAAGAAACACGTTTAATGGCCGAAATGGAAGCCAAACAAAAAACTTACCTGGCCGAAATTAAATCAAAACAAGAAGAGTTTGATAAACAACGCGCAAAATTCATTACCGAATTCAAACAAAAAGAACAAAGTCAATTAGCATCCAACTTCAATGCTATGAGTGCACAAACCAAAGCCACACGGCTATTTACAATCTCATCATTTGGTGTCTATAATTCAGATTGTCCACATGCAGAACCTACAGGCAAAACCATAAGCCCGATGTTCGTCTCAGGCGAAAAAGGCAATGCGATTAATCCTGATATTCTTTACATGGTAAATCATAATACAAAAATGGTTTACAATATTGCCTTTAAAGATGGTTTTAAAATAACGTACGAACCTTCTAACAATTATTCGCTTTGTGTTTTTAGAAATAACAAATTATTTATTTGTAATAAAGATCAATTCAAAGCAACTGCCAACAAAGACAGCAACAAGTTTACGATTACTGAACTTCCTGATAACGCTGATAATTTAGTTGATTTTAAAAAAGCCTTAGAAATTTAGCTTTTTACAATTGCCCAACTTTGCTTTAGATGCGTATGTGTTATAACTAAGTAAAATTCCTCTTCCAAAAAAAAAATTTTTGTAGTATATTTATGCCTTATTATGGCACAATTAGTTATTTTCCGTCACGGACAAAGTACCTGGAATTTAGAGAACAAATTTACCGGCTGGGTAGATGTTGACCTTACTCCAAAAGGAATTGAAGAAGCAAAGAACGCCGGCTTAAAAATAAAAGGTTTTCGTTTTGATTACGCTTACGCATCAGCACTTAAACGCGCGCAAAATACACTGGCTATTGCGTTAGAAACAGCAGGCCATCCCCCATTGATTCCGTTCTTTAATAAAGCCCTCAACGAACGTATGTATGGCGACTTGCAGGGTTTAGATAAAACAGAAACCGAAAAAAAATATGGTCCGGAACAGGTAAAGATCTGGCGTAGGAGTTATGATGTGCCGCCACCAAATGGCGAAAGTTTAAAAGATACTGCCGCCCGTGTTATCCCTTATTTTGAAGCGGAAATAGTTCCTAAACTTAAAGCAGGAAAAAATGTTGTAATTGCAGCACATGGAAATAGTTTGCGTGCCTTAATTATGTATCTAGAAAAAATGACACCTGCCCAGATCCTTGAATTTGAAATAGGTACAGGCCAACCGCGCTTATATGAATTGGATAATGACCTAAAATTAATTTCAGCTAAAAACCTATAACCATGCAACAACAATTTTTAAGCGGAGATAGTAAAGTAATTGCGGTAGATTTTGATGGCACAATTGTAGAGCATAAGCATCCGGCAATAGGTAAAGAAATGTTATTTGCTTTTGCAACCTTAAAGGCCCTGCAAAAAAAAGGTCATAAGTTAATTTTGTGGACCATTCGAACAGGTCCGCTTTTAGATGAAGCTGTTGAATATTGTAAAAAAAATGGTGTGGAGTTCTATGCTGTAAATAAAAATTATCCCGAAGAAGAAATAACTGAAAAAATGTCCAGGAAAGTAAATGCCGATGTGTTTATTGATGACAGGGCTATTGGCGGCTTTATTGGCTGGAGCGAAGTATGGCAAACCTTGCATCCTGAGGGTGGTGAGTTTTCGCATCAATTAAAAAATTCAGATGCACATAATAATTATAAGAAAAATGAAGGTTCTATTTTCAAAAAAATATTTGGCCCAAAATGATCTATTTAAAAACAAGAGAAGAAATTGAATTGATGCGCGAATCGGCCTTAATGGTTTCTCGCACTTTAGCTATTATTGCCAGAGAAGTTAAGCCCGGCGTTGAGCCTGCCGCATTAGATAAACTGGCCGAAGAATTTATTCGCGACAATGGCGGTGTGCCTGCATTTAAAGGCTATGGCCACAAAAGCAATCCTTTTCCGGCTACACTATGCATTTCTATAAACGAAGCTGTCGTGCACGGTATTCCTGTAAAAAAACCTTTAATTGAAGGCGATATTATTTCTGTTGATTGTGGTGTGAAAAAGAATGGTTATTATGGCGATCATGCCTACACCTTTGCAGTTGGTGAAATAAAACCGGAGGTTCAAAAATTAATTGACGTTACCAAAGAGAGTTTATATTTAGGAATAGAACAAATGGTAAGTGGTAACCGTATTGGCGATATTAGTTTTGCCATACAGCAGCACGCCGAAAAAAACGGTTTTGGTGTGGTGCGCGAACTAGTTGGCCACGGTTTAGGAAAAAATCTGCACGAAGAGCCGGAAGTGCCAAACTACGGCAAGCGCGGCGATGGGCCAAAATTAAAAGAAGGTATGGTTTTAGCCATCGAGCCCATGATAAATTTAGGTACAAAAAACATAAAACAATTAAAAGACGGCTGGACAATTATTACTGCCGACGGAAAACCAAGTGCCCATTTTGAGCACGATGTTGCTATACTGGATGGTAAACCTGAAATTTTAAGCTCTTATGCAATTATCGAAGAGGCTTTAGCTTCTGTAAAATAAAGATATCATATCAGTTTTCGGAAAAATATCCATTAAAGAATTGCGTGAAAAAATTACTTTACGCGAACAACGAAAATTATCCTTGTTCAATAAAATTATGCTATGGCTGCATTACTTTGTTATTGTTAGTCTCTTAATTGCTGTTGCGGCAAAATACATTTCTCCGTTACTTTTTTGGCTTCCTGCTTTTTTTGGTCTCGCTTACCCTTTTTTATTTTTATTAAATGTTTTGTTTGTTTTTTATTGGCTGGTGCAATTTAAGCCTGCTATTACATTTGGCTTAATTGCTTTTTGTATAAGTTTACCAAACGCATTAAGGTATGTACAGCTTAGTATTCCTACAAGAGCTGAAGCAAAACAAATAAAAGTAACTTCATACAACTGTATGTTATTTGATCTTTACAATTGGTCAAAAAGCTATGAAACAAGAAATAAGATCCTTACCGGTTTATCTGACATGGAGCCGGATATATTGTGTTTACAAGAGTTTTACACTTCGGAAGAAAAAGGTGATTTTAATAATACCGATACCCTTCAATCACTGTTAAACATGCCCTATCATCATAAAGAATATACGGTAACCATGCGCGAGCTCGATCATTGGGGTGTTGCAACGTTTAGCAAATACCCAATCGTAAATCAGGGCAAATTAATTTTTAAAACAAAATCAAACAATATTTGTATTTTTTCCGACCTGCTTATTGATAAAGATACGGTAAGGGTTTATAATGTTCACCTACAATCAATCAGTTTTAGCAAAGGCGACAATAAATTCTTAGAGGATGTGATCTCAGAAAAAGATGCCGAAGATGAAGTAGAAAATAGTAAAAGCATTTTAAGACGTTTAAAACGGGCTTTTACCAAACGTACCAAACAGGTTGATATGGTGGTAACGCATATGAAGACTTGCCGGTACAGAATTATTTTATGTGGCGATTTTAATGACACTCCGGCTTCTTATTCTTACCAGCAACTTTCTAAACAATTAAGTGATGCGTTTGTTGAAAAAGGTACAGGCTTTGGCCGGACCTATGCCGGAAAATGGCCACAGTTTAGAATAGATTATATTTTGCACGATAAAAAATTTAAATGCCTTAATTATAAGCGTAATGATGAAACTTTTACCGATCATTTTGCCATTACCGCTTATCTTCAAAAATAAAAATAAAAAAAATTTGGAAATCAATTTTTTCATTTTAAATTTAGCCAAAGAACATTAAAAACTATAAAACCAAAAAACATATGAAAAACAAAATTATTTTACCTTTAATTGCTATTATATTTCTTAGCTCTTGCGCTAACAAATTTAGTTTAACCAAACGTAAATACACCAAAGGTTATTACTTTGCTTCTTCAACCCATAACTCTTCTGCTAAGAAAGAAAATGAACATAAAGAAACTGTAGCAAAAAAATTGCCGGCAAAAAACGCTGCATTGCCTGTTTCTTCTTTAGCAAATTTGGAATTAAAGAACACTACACCTGCTGAGTTCAACAAAATAGAATATGTTAGCCCAAGCTCTAAAAAACAACATCATAAAACGGTTATTTTAACCGCCTCTGCAAATGATAAAAAAGATGTTTCTGTAAAATCTGATATTAAGCCAGTAGCACAAAAACAAATTTATGACAAAACAAAAAAAGGGGATAGCGATGTTAATTTGATTTTACTAATAATTTTATGTTTATTTCCAATTTTAGCTTTAATAGCAATTTATCTAAAAGATGGAAAAACAATTACATTGAATTTTTGGATTGACCTGATTCTACATTTCTTATTTTTATATTGGTTATTTGCCCTTTTAGTTGTGTTGGATGTTATTGACCTTAAATAAAAACAAGACTAAATCAATATAGTCTGTACTAATTTTTGATCAATTTTAACTTTTATACTGAATTAAATGAACTATATTTACATTATTAACTCGTTAAAACTAAAACAATGAAAAAATTACTTTTAATGGCAGCTTTCGCCGGTTTATTAGGAAGCACTGTTGTTGCAAATACTAAAGGCGACGACAAAGACAAAAAGAAAAAAGAATGTTGCAAAAAAGGCGAAGGTAAATCTTGTGCCGGCGAGAAAAAAGAAGGTTGCGCTAATGGCGAAAAATCTTGCTGCAAAAAGAAAGCTGAAGCTTCTGCTGAAACAAAAACTACTGAAGAAAAAAAATAATCCTGTAATTAATTACAATAAATTAAACCCTTTCTTTTTTAAGAGAGGGTTTTTTATTTCGTATCAACTCCGGGCTAATTAATGTTATATAGTTATGCTTTCGTTTCGTCGGCCAATAGGCATAACTGTCCCCCATTTGGGGGTATTTTACTAAAATGTTGTTAAATGGTTAATAATTCGCCGATCTATATTATATCTTTGTTAAACACTTAATCAAATTTAAATGAAACAATTTTTTCTATCAGTCGCCCTGCTATCGGCTTTTTTCTTTAATGCTCAAGAGAAGCGTCCTGACAATTGGTTTAACCTTGATCCTACAAACGATAAAATTAATGGTGTGAGCACCGAAAGAACTTACCAGGAGTTGCTTAAAGATAAAAAGTCTACCACTGTTATTGTTGGCGTAATTGATAGCGGCGTTGATTATAACCACGAAGACCTAAAAGGTGTTATGTGGGTAAATCCAAAAGAGATCGCAGGCAATGGTGTTGATGATGATAAGAACGGATATATTGATGACATACATGGTTGGAATTTTTTAGGTGGAAAAGATGGAAAGAACGTAGATGGCGAGAACCTTGAAATGACACGCCTTATGCGTAAAATGAAACCAAAGTTTGAAGGTAAGACCGAAGCCGACTTTACAACAAAAGAGGATAAAAAAGAGTACAAATTATACCAGGAAATAAAAACAGATTACATACAAACAAAAGATAAGTTTGAAGGTTTGTACAATCAATATAAATTTTTATACGAAGGTTTAACCAACTTAAATAAAAATGCAAAAGAACAATTAAAGATTGAATCTGTTGACCCTACCGCATTACTAAAATTTGAACCGAAAGATAAAGCTGATAAGCAAATGAAATTGGTTGCCATTGCCATGATGAAAAATTCGCCGGCAAAAAATCTTGACGAGTCTATAAAAGAAATTGAAGAAGGTTACGATCAATTTAAATCGTATGTAGAGTGTGGGCTAAATATGGATTATGATCCGCGTAATATTATTGGCGATGATTATACTAATCCTTACGATAAAAATTATGGTAACCCCGATTGTAAAGGCCCTAACAGCTTTCACGGCACACACGTTGCCGGTATTATTGGTGCATCCAGAAAAAACGGTATAGGTATGGATGGTGTTGCTGCAGATGTGCAAATAATGGCCATACGTTGTGTACCATCGGGCGATGAACGCGATAAGGATGTTGCCAATGCTATACGGTATGCCGTTGATAATGGTGCAACTATTGTGAACATGAGCTTTGGAAAAAAATACAGCTGGGATAAAAAAGTAGTTGATGATGCCGTAAAATATGCCGAAAGTAAAGGCGTGTTATTAATGCATGCAGCGGGTAACGATCATACAGACATTGACGAAGTAGTACATTATCCTTGCAAAAAATATGAAAATGGCGATCTTGCCACTAACTTTATGGACATTGGCGCATTGAACTGGCAACCAAATGAGAAGATAGCTGCTAACTTTTCTAACTACGGTAAAAAAACAGTAGATCTTTTTGCACCCGGTGTTGATATTTATTCAACTGTACCCGAAGGTGGTTATAAAGATGCCAGCGGAACAAGTATGGCAACGCCTGTAGCTTGTGGTGTTGCGGCAGTTTTAAAATCATACTACCCTTCTTTAACACCTCAGCAAATAAAAAAGATCTTAATTAAAAGCAGTTTAAAAACTTATAAAAGTGAAAAGGTTATTAAACCCGGCACCAAAGATGAAATGATAAAGTTTGACAAGCTTGGAAAAAATGGCGGCATCATTAATTTATTTGAAGCCGTAAAAATGGCTGAGAAATATACGAAGACTAAAACTTAAAATTATTCTTTAAAAAAATGAAAGCCATCTTTAAAAGGTGGCTTTTTTTATTTGTAATCGTAACAACAATTTATTGGGTGTCTTTGTAGCGCCAAATATACATGCAAGCAGCAGTTCTGTATGGACGCCATGATTCCGCTATCTCTTCCATCTCTTTTAACAGGGCCTTTTTTTCAGTAGTTAGTCCGTACAATTTTTTCATTCCGTTCTGTATACCAAGATCATCTTTTGGGAAAACATCTTTCCTGTTTAAATTAAACATCAGTAACATCTCAACTGTCCAACGCCCTACCCCTTTAATTTGCACCAAATATTCAACCAACTCATCATCGGTTTTTGTTTTTAATAATTTATAATCTAAAGTTTGTTCTAACGAAAAATTAGATATATTTTTTAAGTAACCCGCTTTTTGGTAAGATAGACCAACGCTTCTCAACTTATCGTCTTTTAATTTAAGAATGGCTTTTGCAGTTGGAATACGGTCTTTAAATAAGCCTTCAAATCTTCCCCAAATAGTATTTGCGGCTTTTACAGAAAGTTGCTGACTAACAATGGCACTTAATAAAGAAATAAAAAGATCTTCATTTTTTTTTGTTTTTAAAACACCAACCTGCTCAATTACTTTTTTAAGCTTTTTATCTTTTTTAAGATGAAGGATCTGGGAATCTTTACCTGCCATTATTTAGAATACATTTTTTCTCTTTGCTCTTTTATCGCAGGGTTTTCAAGGTACTCATCGTAAGTGCAAACTTTATCAATTACACCTTTTGGCGTTAATTCAATAATTCTGTTGGCAACGGTTTGCATTAATTGGTGATCATGACTTGTAAACAAAACAGTTCCGGCATAATCTTTTAAAGCATCATTGTACGCAATAATACTTTCAAGGTCTAAGTGATTCGTTGGTTCGTCCAAAATTAAAAAATTCGGATTTAGCAACATCATACGGCTGGTCATACAACGCACTTTCTCGCCTCCACTTAATACATTGCATTTTTTAAGAACCTCTTCACCGCTAAACAACATCTTTCCTAAAAAGCCACGAATATAAGTTTCATCTTTGTCTTTACTGAACTGGCGTAACCAATCAATTAGATTAAGACTTCCATCCAGAAAGTATTTATGATTATCGTTTGGTAAATACGCTTTGTAAATTGTTGTACCAAAAGTAAATTTTCCTTTAAAATCGGTATCTTCATCTGCAAGTGCTGCAAACAAACTTGATACAGCTAATTGGTTCTTGCTGATAAAAGCAACTTTATCTCCTTTTCTAATATTAATGTTTACGTCTTTATAAACCACGCCATCCTGGTTTGATTTACTTAAGCCTTCCACTAAAAGTAATTGATCTCCGGCTTCACGTTCTTGTTTAAAAATAATACCCGGGTATTTACGAGTACTGGCAGGAATTTCATCAACCGTTAATTTTTCTAATAATTTTTTACGGCTGGTTGCCTGGCTACTCTTGCTGGCATTAGCACTAAAGCGGCGAACGAATTCTTGTAACTCAGCGCGTTTATCTTCAATTTTTTTATTCTGATCGCTGCGTTGTTTTAATTGCAGTTGACTCATGTGATACCAAAAACTATAATTACCGGTGTACGTACTTAATTTATTGTAATCAATATCACAAATATTTGTACACACAGCATCTAAAAAGTGACGGTCGTGACTTATCACAATTACCGTATTCATAAAGTCTGCCAAAAAATTCTCTAACCAACTAATGGTTTCCACATCCAGGTCGTTGGTAGGCTCATCCAATAATAAAATATCCGGGTTTCCAAATAAAGCCTGAGCTAATAATGTTTTTACTTTTTCTTTACCGGTAAGGTCTTTTACCAAACGCGTATGCATTACCGGTGGCACTCCCATATTGGTAAGCATTTCAGCAGCTTCGCTATCAGCATTCCAGCCATTCATTTCCGCAAACTCTGCTTCTAACTCGCTGGCTTTAATTCCATCCGCATCACTAAAATCGGTTTTAGCGTAAATAGCATCTTTTTCTTTTATTAGTTGATACAGACGTTTATTGCCCATCATAACAGTATCTAAAACCGTAAACTCATTAAATTCAAAGTGATTTTGTTTTAGAATACTCATGCGCATGCCCGGTAAAATATTTACCCTGCCTTTAGTAGGCTCTATATCGCCGCTCAGTATTTTCATGAAGGTAGATTTACCGGCGCCATTTGCACCAATAATTCCATAACAATTGCCGGGAGTAAAATTTACATTTACCTCATCAAACAAAACACGTTTACCATATTGTAAACTCACATTAGCAGCTGAAATCATTTTATTGGAAACATTTAATAATAAGGGTGCAAAAATACTAATAATTTGCCATCTGTTTAGTAGTTTAGCCGAATGAAATTTTTAGCTGTGCTTTTAACTTTTTCAAGTGCAATTTTTGCCCAGCAAAAAATTACAGGTACAATTTTTGATAAAAACAATGATCAGCCGATTCCCTTTGTAAGTATTGGTATTATTGGAAAGTCGGTAGGCACTATAAGTAACGAATTGGGAATTTTTGAGTTCCAATTTTCGGAAAATCAAAAAAAAGACAGTATTAAAATCGCTACAATTGGTTATAAGCCCAAGATTTTTTTGTTGTCAGATTTTATAAAAGAACCAAATAGGAAAATTACTTTAGAGAGTTTGCCTGTACAATTAACAGAAGTAACTGTTCGCTCTAAAAAAGTAAAATTTAAAACACTTGGCACCACCAAATACACCAAAAACAATTGCACCGGCTTTGCTGATATAGAAGGCAACTGGAAAGGTTCTGAGGCGGCCATTTTAATAAAGAATAAAAAAAACTGCTTATTAGAGGATTTTAGTTTTTTTATTATCCAAAATAAGTACAGCGATTCGTTGGTTTTCAGATTAAATTTTTATGGTAGGATCTCACCTCCCGCAGGCAGTCCGGCTTGGTTTGGAGAGGATTGGGTTGGCCCCACCATTTTAAAAAAGGCCATTGTATTTAAAGTTGGCATTAAACAAGGGGAATTTACATTGCCACTTAAAAATTACAACATACAAACAAACGATGATTTTTTTATTAGCCTGGAATGTTTGATGGATGAAATGGAAATTTCAAAGTTCTGTTATTCTGGTACTGGCAGTACGCCCTCTTTTTTTAAGGTTAAAGCCTTTGCCAAATGGCATAAAACGGGTGGCCGCAGCGGTGGCGGTGGCGCCGACTTTAATGTAAAGGTTTCTTATACAGATTAATTCTTTTCACAATAAATATTCACAATTTAGGAGCAAATTAAATTAAAATATATCTTTACGACCTATGTTTACGCACTTATTATCTGCCGATGGCTTATTGAGTTTGTTAAGCCTAACCGTAATGGAAATTCTGTTAGGGATAGACAATGTAATTTTCGTTTCGATAGTTATGGGGCGCTTACCAAAAGAGCAAACCAAACGCGCTAGTCTTATCTGGATGACAGTTGGCATTATTATGCGTATTAGCCTTTTATTTACAATGTTCTACCTTATTAGCGGCGATAAGGTGCTATTTACGATATTCGATCACGGCGTAGCTTTAAAAGATATTATAATGCTTGCCGGGGGATTATTTTTACTGGTTAATAGCACACTCGAAATTCATAACAAATTAGAAGGGGCCAATGAGGAAGGGAATGAGGCCAAACAAAACCTTAAAAAAGGTTTCCGTTCTATTATGGCCCAGATACTATTGATAGATATTGTGTTTAGCGTCGATGGTATTATTACCGCTATAGGCATGGCCGGTGATATCATTATCATGTGCATTGCTGTTATTATAAGCATGTTCATTATGTTTGTTTACGCCCCAAAGATCTCGGCCTTTATTGAAAAACACCCAACATTTAAAATACTTGCGCTTTCGTTTTTAGTATTAATTGCCGTTTTGTTGGTAGTAGAAGGCCTTCATATACATAAGATCGAGATTCCAAAAGGTTATATTTATTTTGCTATGGCTTTTAGCTTTGGTGTGGAATTATTAAATTTAAAATTCAGAAAAAAACGCAATCCTATTACTTTAAGAAAGAATAGTATTGATGAAGGTATTGAACAAGAAGCAAACGAATTTATTGGAAAACCATGAACGATAAAATAAAAATATTAGAACAAAAAAAAGCCGAAGCTCTTTTAGGCGGTGGGCAAAAACGTATTGATGCGCAACACAAAAAAGGTAAGCTAACGGCTCGTGAGCGCATTCATTTTTTAATGGATGAAGGAACTTTTGAAGAAATTGGTATGCTGGTGCAACACCGTAGCAACGACTTTGGTTTGGATAAAGAAAAATACCTTGGCGATGGCGTGGTTACCGGTTATGGCAATATTAACGGACGTTTAACCTACGTATTCTCTCAGGATTTTACCGTATTTGGCGGCAGCTTAAGCGAAACGCATGCCGAAAAGATTGTAAAGATCATGGACCTTGCCGCCAAGAACGGTGCTCCTTTAATAGGCCTAAACGATAGTGGCGGCGCCCGTATTCAGGAAGGCGTTGTTTCTTTAGGAGGTTATGCAGATATTTTTTACCGTAATGTAAGGTTTAGCGGCGTTATACCGCAACTAAGCGCTATTATGGGCCCATGTGCCGGTGGCGCTGTATACAGCCCAGCAATAACCGATTTTATTTTAATGGTAGAGAACACTAGTTACATGTTTGTAACTGGCCCTAACGTTGTAAAAACAGTCACACACGAAGAAGTTACCAGCGAAGAGTTGGGCGGCGCCATGGCGCATGCTACAAAAAGCGGTGTTACCCATTTTGCCTGTGCCAATGAAATAGAGGCCATTAATTATTTAAAACAATTATTAAGTTACGTGCCGCAAAATTGCGAAGAAGATGCTCCTTCCCTGCCCTACGAAATGGGTAATGAACTAAGAGAAGAATTAAATCATATTATTCCAAACAACGCCAATCAGCCATACGACATTAGAGAGGTTATTGAAAAAGTACTGGATGATGGTAGTTTTTTTGAAGTGCACAAATTATTTGCCGAGAACATCGTTGTTGGTTTTGCGCGCCTCGCCGGAAAAAGCATTGGCATTGTGGCTAACCAGCCAGCCGTATTAGCGGGTGTTTTAGACATTCATTCTTCTACAAAAGCAGCGCGTTTTGTGCGCTTTTGCGATAGCTTTAATATTCCGTTACTGGTGTTTGAAGATGTACCGGGCTTTTTACCGGGTACCGACCAGGAGTGGAATGCCATTATTACCAACGGTGCTAAATTATTGTATGCTTTTAGCGAAGCAACCGTTCCAAGAATTACCGTAATTACCCGTAAGGCATACGGTGGCGCTTATGATGTAATGAACAGTAAACATATTGGCGCAGATATGAACTTTGCCTGGCCAAGTGCCGAAATTGCCGTAATGGGCGCTAAAGGCGCTGCCGAGATCATTTTTAAAAATGAGATCGCTGCGGCAAAAGATAAAGATGGTAAATGGTTAGAGAAAGAAACAGAATACAAAAATATGTTTGCTAATCCATACCGTGCTGCAGAGCGTGGCTTTATTGATGAAGTAATAGAACCAAAAGAGACCCGCTTAAAACTAATTAAAGCCTTTAAAATGATGGAGAACAAAGTAGATAAGTTGCCGAAGAAGAAACACGGTAATATTCCGTTGTAGAATATAATTTATTTATGAAACCTAATTACTCCAAGATCTTTGTTATTGTGCTTGGAGTGCTGGTTCTTGCATACATCTCTGCTAAAGCTTACCTATCTTCATTTACACACGACGAAAGTTTTACTTATCTCACATATGTCCATACAAGCTTTATGGATATTATCTCCTTCAGCAATTGGTATACGAATAATCATATTCTTAATAGTTTATTTATGAAATATTCAGAGCAGTTATTTGGATGCTCTGAATTGGCATTACGTTTACCAAACCTTTTATTGTTTTGTGTTTATATTACCTATTGTTATTTGTTATTCAAAAAAAGCGACCAATTACTTATTATCGCTATTCTTTTACTTTTGTGTACCAACAATTCATTAATAGATCTTTTTGGCTTAGGGCGCGGTTATGGCATGTCTTATGGCTTTATGGTAATGAGTTTATATCATTTCATACGCTCGTTTTACGACCAAAAAACAAAGAATATTATTTTGTTCCATACCGGCGCATTACTGGCAGTGCTAAGCAATTTTACTGCGCTTGATCTTTACGTTTCGTTACTTGTTATTTATAACATGATTGTTTTTATAGATGTAAAATTAATTTCGAACAAAAAATATAATTTTTTTAGCGCCAATAAAGCGCATCTTTTGCCATTAATAGTTGTCATCATTATACTTTTTGAACCGGTAAGAAGACTGTTAATGAGCAACGGACTTGATTTTGGCGGTAAGAACGGTTTTTATGAAGATACCGTTAACAGCTTAATTCATTACACGCTTCAGTTCCCTCACATCCCGCAATTTATTTTAGTTTGTCTGCAAATTTTATTTACGGGTAGTGTGTTAATACCATTTGTTTTTATCATCCGAATGATAATGCGCAAGAATGAAGCATTTTTTATTAATTTCAAAGGCTTTATCATTTCCAACTTTTTATTGGCTCTTATATCGCTTGCCATAGTATTACAAAGACTCATCTTTAAAGCAGATTATCCTGTTTCACGCTTCTCACTTTTTCTTTTTCCGTTATTCATCCTACATTTTGGCTTTTTACTTTCTTATTTATCTTCGGTTAATTTTAAAAGATCCATTACGGTTGCCGCGTTTGGCCTGGCCTTGGTTTCGCTAACTGCTTTTACTTTAAAGCTCAACCTTAGATCCTGTTCTGAATGGGAATTTGATATGGAAACAAAAAATATGCTTCAAAAATTAACAGAGTACCATCAAAAGACAAATTCAGATCCTCAAAAAATAAAACTGGAAATTAACTGGCTTTTTGAACCAACTATTAATTTTTACAGGCAAACTAAAGATCTTGACTGGCTGTTACCTGCAGACAGGAACGGAATATCAACCGGTGCAGATTATTATTATATTTTTAAGAACGACTTGGATAAACTGACACCTGACAGTTACGATATTATAACTGAATACAACAAAATCAACACGCTGTTAATTAGAAATAAACAAAAAAGTTAATTCAGTCATTTTTATTGGTATCATTATTTTACATAAGTATCTTTAAAACTAATAAATAAAACCATGGTAGATGTTTTAACTGACATAGAAATAGTCTGTCCTTTAGGCAAGGTATATGAATATGCCTCAAATCCCGACAATGCCCCCGAATGGTACGTGAACATAAGATCCGCTGAATGGAAAACGCCAAAGCCACTAACTATAGGTTCAAAAGTGGCTTTTATTGCGCATTTTCTCGGAAAAAAACTGGCCTATACGTATGAGTTTATTGAGCTTATACCCCTGCAAAAACTGGTGATGCGCACTGCCGAAGGACCCTTCCCAATGGAAACGACCTATACCTGGGAAAAAGTAAATGATACAACAACCCGTATGAACCTCCGTAACAAGGGTAACCCGACAGGTTTTTCAAAATTGTTTGCACCTATTATGGGAAGTATGATGAAAAAAGCAAACCAAAAAGACCTTAAAAAAATAAAAGAGATACTTGAGAATAAAAAGTAATTTTCTTGCTTTTAACAATAGAAGAAATTACCAAAGCCATTATAATTGATATCCAACCCTACTCTGATATTTCAGAAAAATAGGTGACATATGTGAAAAATGAGCTAGCTAAAATTTATCCAAACATAACTGTCAAAAAAAAATCCATTAGCCAAAAAGTACATATTATAGCAAAAGAAACCATTTCAGTACCGACTCATTATTAAATACCTTACACCAAACAACCCCCGAAAGCCTTGTTACCATTGGTATCGCAAGCAAAGAGATCAACGATACAAAAGGAGACAGCCCGGATTATAGTATCATGGGCTTGGGCTACCAACCCGTTAATTCCTGCGTTGTATCCACATTCAGACTTTCTAAAACAAATTTATTAAACCGGTTATTTAAGCTTTCTATCCAGAGTGCGCCCATAAACAAGGCCTGCTGCATTGCACGGTAAAAACATGTTTTATGCGCCATGCCGAATGAAAAAACCGCACCAAGGAAGAAACAGAGTTTTGTCCTAAATGCAAAGCGCATTTAATCTCAAAACGATGGAGTTTTCCCAACTAAAAACCACGTATATCCTAACAAAATTTTGTCAATTCAATACTTGGTAGTACCTTTCTACTTCTAAAAAATAAAACAAATGGCTACTACATCAGATATATCAAAAGGCGCGTTTTTCAGGTACAATAACGAATTAGTTACTGTTATTGATTACGATCATATTACTCCTGGAAAAGGCAATGCAATTTATTCAGTTAAATGCCGCAACGTTGAAACCGGTAAACAAAGCGAGATCCGTTTTCGTTCGGGCGAGAAGATCGATTTTATTCGTGTGGATGAATTTGACATGCAATATCTTTTTACAGAAGGTGATGCACTTGTATGTATGAACCAGGAAACATTTGATCAGGTTCATGTACCAAAAATAATTTTTGGCGAGGCTATTAAATTTTTACAGGAAGGTATGTTACTTACCATTCGTTTTGATGAGAATGAAAAACCATTGAGCGGCAATTTACCAAAGTATGCTGAATTAGTTGTTACCTATACTGAAGAAGGTGTGAAGGGAAAACTCTTAAAACCCGCAGAAGTAGAAGGGGGCATAAAAATACAGGTGCCCTTATTTGTAAACATGGGCGATAAGCTAAAGATCAGTATCGAAAATTCAGAATACGTTGAGCGCGTAAAATAATATGAGGAATTTTAACCTCATAATTTCACTGTTTTTGATTTAACCCTTATTTATCGCGTGGAATTCATTTTGCATATAAATTTCATTTATTCTTTATAATATGAAATTTTTAAAATGTATCATTATGGCAACTTTATTAACAGGCTCTGCATATGCTCAAACACAATTAAAAAGTATTAACCTTGATAAATATTCAGGTAAATGGTATGAAATTGCTTCGATTCCAACAGGCTTTGATAAGAACTGGAATTTCGTTACAGAATCGTACACCGTTAACAAAAAAGGTAAAATTGATATTTACACAACTTACAAAAAAGGTAAAAGTACAAAGGAAAATGCAGTAAGATCAAAAGGTTTTCCCGATAAAGAAAGCGGTAATGTAAAATGGAAAGTGCAATTTTTTTGGCCTTTTAAAGCCGATTATCTTGTGGAAGAACTGGATGATATCAACTATTCATACGTTGTCGTAGGCCATCCAAAAAAGAAATATCTATATATTATGAACCGCAGCGGCAGTATGGGCAATATACAATACCAAGAGGTCATTGAACGCTGCGCGAAAAAAGGATATGACATTTCGAAGATTCGTAAAATACTTCAACAATAATTTCATTTTTTTTGTTTATTTAATGCTATTTTTACTTTTAAAATGAAATTAATTTCTGAGCTTTTAATTTTTTTTGTTGCCATCATACATTTATACATCGTGTATTTGGAAATGTTTGCGTGGACAACAAAAGGAAAAGATACTTTTAAATCATTCCCAAAACATTTATTTGAAGAAACAAAAGGCATGGCAGCTAATCAGGGCCTGTACAATGGTTTTTTAGCGGCGGGTTTAATTTGGTCGCTATTAATCGGCAATCCTGATTGGAGCGCCTATGTGGCTTATTTTTTTCTTGGTTGCGTGGCTGTGGCCGGCATATATGGTGCAATAACAGTACAGCGTTCTATTTTATTCGTACAAACCATTCCCGCCTCGCTTGCTATTTTATTTACGTATTTATTTCAACATTCTTTATGAGTAACGGTAAATTAATATTATACCGTAAAAAGAATTTCAACGGACTCGCCGTTGGAATGGACATATATATCAACGACCAATCTTACGGAAAGATGGCTAGTGGCGAGCAAAAAGAATTTGATCTTGAACCGGGGGTTTATAAAATTAAAGTTCAACAAAATATTAAAAGTGGAGAGCAGGAAGTTACGATTGAAGCCGGCAAAACAATCAGCTACGCATATTATCCAAGCCTTTTAAGCATTGTTTCATTTGTGTCGCCTTTAATTGGCTTAGGACTTTTATTCTTATTTAAGATCTCGCTTTCGTTAACCGCATTACTATTAATGCCCGGCGCCATTACGGCAATTTATTTACTTACTGCGGGAAAGACGAAATATTTTTTGTTCTCAAGAAATTAGTAGTTACTAGGGAGTAGTTGTTGTAGCGAATTTAATTCCAAGAAAAACCAAAACAACGGGCAGAGTTACAGTTAAAAAAGTAACGATCTTATCAATATTTATCTTTTTTTCTTCTATGATCGTTTCATCACAATCGTTACAGCTTTCTATCTTGGTGGCTTTACCGCTTTTATTATATGCTACCAATAAGTTGGCATACTTCCCCCTTACGGTTTTACCGTTATTTTCTTTTAATAAAAAAGGAAGAACAGCCCTGTCAACCACTCGGTATTTATAAAGCAATATGGTCTCAGTATCGGTAAGTAATTTGAAATTATAAGGTTTTGAATTGAGTTGCTGCGAAACTTCTTCTTTGGTCATACCTATTTTCAGTTCTAAAACTTTTTCCAATGTTGTAAATCGGGGAGCACGCAAAAGACAAGAACTAAATAAGGTTACGAAGAATAAAAGAGAAAAAAAATGATACTTAATCAAGTTCATGGCTGCAATTTTTTATCAAAGATAAAACAAATATTGATGTTTTAATAATACTTATTTAAACTGTTTAAGCCATTTAAGGCCCACATCGGCGTTGGTAAACAAGCGCGTGGGGCGTTTTGGCTTATTTATTTTTAAATATCCATTACCTATTATTGCTAAAGCGATTCCGCGTATGATCAAGGCATCTGCTTTTACGACTTTGCTTACTTCGTCGCTGGCAATAAATTCTCTTGCTTCTTTCGTAAAAGTGTTATCTTCCTGATAAATTACTAATGATAATACCCTGGCCAAAGGTGCTATTTTTCTGAACACATTTATCATATTTTTTGCATCCTCCACATCCCCGTTAAATCCGTCTTCGAATTGAAGTTGCATAATACCATCCTTTCTCATGAAAATGCAGTAACCCTCAAATACATGTATTTCTGAAAGCGCAATATCTAAATATTTTTCCCTTAAAATGGCCATTTGCATCTAATTAAAATTATAAATGCTATTATAAATATAAACAATTCTATAAATTTAGCAAATGAACTTATTAAATAAAATACATCACATAGCCATCATTTGTTCTGATTACAAAATGTCGAAAAAATTTTACACAGAAATACTTGGCTTAAAAATCGAAAATGAAACTTATAGAAAAGAACGCGATTCATTTAAACTAGATCTATCTTTGAATGGTACTTATGCGATCGAACTATTTTCATTTCCAGCTGCTCCAAAACGTGTAAGCCGACCAGAAGCAACAGGATTAAGACATCTGGCTTTTGAAGTAGACGATATAATAAAAGCTACAAAACATCTTCAGAAAAATAATATTTTGTTTGAACCAATACGAATTGATGAACATACCCATAAAAAATTTACATTCTTCTCCGACCCGGATGATCTGCCAATTGAACTATATGAAAAATGATTAAATTTATCTTCTTTTAATTATTCATAACCCAATATGTTACAATTTAATTTTAAACCCTTTCCTATTCTTGAGACAGAAAGATTAGTACTTCGCGAGATCAACAAAAAAGATGCCAATGCCTTATTCCTTTTAAGAAGCAATAAACAGGCCATGCAATATATTGATAAACCTTTGGCCGTTTCGATAGATGAGATGAAGCCATTTATTAAAATGATCAATAAAAAAACAAAAGATAACGAAACGATCTCATGGGCCATTACGCTAAAACAAAAAGATGAGCTGTTAGGAACAATTTCTTTTCATAGAATTGAACCCGAAAACCACCGGGCAGAAATTGGTTATATGATTATGCCGGAGCATTGGCAAAAAGGCATTTTAAGTGAAGCTTTACCTAAAGTAATTAATTACGGTTTTACAAAAATGAAATTGCATAGCATAGAAGCTAATATTAATCCTAATAATGCTGTTTCAAGAAAACTTCTTGAAAAATTTAAGTTCAACAAAGAAGCATATTTTAAAGAGAATTATTTTTATAACGGTAAATTCGTTGATACCGAGATATGGTCGTTACTGAAGAGTTAAAACAATTTGTTCAACTGCTTACAATTCTGTAATTTTAGTCTGTTCAAATGCAGATCGACCATCCTGAATTAACAGACCTTTTAAAACAAGCTTACTCGGCTGAAAAAGCCGCTGCATTTGCTTATCAAGGCCATGCCGCTTCTGTAAAAGATCCTCAAGAAAAAAAAGACATTCATCAGATAGAAATAGATGAATGGGGTCATCGGGCAGAGGTACTTAAGATCATGCAACAATACAGTATTCCTATTTCCAAATTTTATGAATTCAGGTTTCACGTAATTGGTAAGATCATATCAGGAAGTTGTTTTGTAATTGGCTGGTTCATGCCTTTTTATTTTGCGGGCAGACTTGAAAGTGGTAATGTTTGTGAATATTTTAGAATGAAACAATTTTTTAATTCGCTTGGAATTAAAGAACATGATAAAATATTATACGAAATGGGTATTAAAGAAAAAGAGCATGAGGTTTATTTTTTACAGCAAATAAAGAACAATAAGCTTCTACCCTATTTCGAAAAATTATTTAAGTGGGGTATTATTGAAAGCATGAATAATATTGACCTGGATAAAAAATACCCGGTAGAAGAATCAGATCATTATTGCAAAAAATAAATATGTTACAGTTAAAAGTTTACAGAACAGTTAACGCGTATTTAGCAGAGAACCAAGCGGTGCTTGAAGAGCGCGAATTAGAAAACAATATTATTTTAGGCATTTGCAACAGTTTTCCGGATAAAAATATTCAAATGCCCGATTGTCATTTTATAAGCGTTTTTGATGGAACTGAATTTAAAGCCACCTCTGTGCGCACACTGCCAAAGGCTATTGTTAGCGGTACAACAAAAAATAGTGAAGACATAAAATTACTAGCCGGTTATTTTAACGAGAATAAAATAAACATTAAAGGTGTTGTTGGCGAAACAGTATATGCAGAAGCCTTTACAAACTACTCTAATAAAAAAGCCATACGCAAAAGGGAGCTTTTGGTACACAAACTGGATAAAGTAAACGATACCATTCTATCGGAGGGTGAATTTAAAGTAGCAAAACTTGGCGCTGTTGAATATTTGTCAGAATGGTCGAATCAATTCCAACATGATGCACATGCTTTTCCAAAAAAAACAAAAACAGAGATCCATTCTTTTATTAAAGGTTTAATTGCCAACGGTGATCTTTTTACCTGGGTAAAAAATGGCGACCTGATGAGCATGGCGGGTATTGTACGCAAAACAAAGAATCTTGGCATTGTTGGCCAGGTTTATACTCCTAAACATTTACGCGGAAAAGGATACGCTAAAAGCTGTGTTCTAAAATTAAGCGAGCATATTTTAAACAGTAGCTATAAAAATTGTGGCTTGTTTACCGAAACTGCCAACCCTACTTCCAATAAGATCTACAAAGAAGTTGGCTACAATGTATCGACACAATTCAGCGATATTGCTTTCGACTAAAAATAAAAAATTTATTTTGTATAAAAATTTCTTAAACCTTACAACCATTTAAGTGACAGAAAATAATTTAATATTTTCAATTAAATAAGGCTTAATCAGCCTCTATCATTTGTAAACAGGAAGGCATGGGCACAGCTATCGGTTCATTAGTATCAGTAAGCAAACCGGTATGAAGGTTACGCTTAAAAATAATGATACTACCACTTACCTGGTTAGCCACTAATAAATAATTACCTGATGGGTCAATCATAAAGTTACGCGGTATCTCGCCCAAAGTTGGTTGATACGCAACATGCGTTAACCTTCCCAATTTATCAATCGAAAATATGGCAATGTTATTTTCTTTACCACGATTAGCAGCATATAAAAATTTTCCATCAGGTGATATGTGAATGTCAGATGCAGAAAACGGTCCTTTAGTTTCGGCAGTATGAATCAAAACACGTTGCAATGTATCCAGTTTTCCTTTTTTAAAACTATAAGCTTGTACCGAGCCGGATAATTCTTCAATGCTATACGCGAATTTTCCATTCGGATGAAATGCCAGGTGACGCGGGCCGCTCCCTCCTATTGCGCTTCCGGGCAAGGAGGTACAGGCTTTTAAAGGTTGTTCTTCTTTATCACTCACTTCGTAAGTAACTATTTTATCCGAACCAAGATCAGGCACAGCCAGATATTTATGATCGGGCGATAAAATTACAGAGTGTGGGTGCGACTTTTCCTGCCTTTCTTTATTGATACTGCTGCCACTTAATTTTATTTCCTGCGAAAACGGCTTAATACTACCATCATCATTAATTTCAAAAACGGTTATGTTACCAGCTGTGTAATTTGAATTGATGACGAATTTATTTTTTTTATGAATGGTAATATAAACAGGGTTTGCGCCACCGCTTGGTTGTTTATTTATAAAAGTAAGTTTACCATTTTTTTTATCGAACGAAAAAGAACTTACACTTCCTCCTGTTTCAGTTCTTGTCTCTGTGCAGGAATATATAAACTTACCGTTTTTGCTAACGCTTAAAAAAGAAGGGTTAACCACATCTTTTTCTGTATTGGTTACAAAAACAGCTTTGCCTGTCTTGCAATCAAATTTATAAACATAAATTCCTTTGCTATCTGTATGTGTAAAGGTACCAATGAATAAATAATAATTTTGCGCCGAAAAATAAAAAGAGAAAGCAAGAAAAAAGAAAAATAATACTTGACGCATAAGTTTATGATTTAAAATTTATTTTACACCACCCATTAATTTTTTCACCAAAGGAGAAATTAAAATTAATACCAAACCGGCAATTAAAGCATAAATAGCTAAGTCTTTGTAACCATCGCAATATATTACTAAAGCTTCCAGTCCAGTTTTATTTTCGGCAATTTTGGCTATGTCTGCCCCCAACAAACCGGCAAAATATTGTCCGTAGGCACTTGCCAGGAACCACATGCCCATCATACCTGCCTGTAATTTTTGTGGCGAAAGTTTTGTCATTACCGACATACCAATGGGTGATAAACATAATTCACCAAAAGTAATAATAAGCCATGCAAACGTAAACAAGTTTAAAGATGTGACACCGTTTGAATCAGCAAAAAATTTACAATAATAAAAAACATAAAAGCCAATTGCTAAGAACAAAAATCCGAGTCCGAATTTTACGGTTGTATTAGGTTCAATTTTCTTTTTGTTCATCCACAACCAAACTAAGCCAAACAAAGCAGCAAAAATAATAACAAAGGCAGAGTTAGCAGAATTATTTACACCGTTTGGATCTACGGTTACTCCTAATAATTTTGTTTGAAGATTATGTTCTGCAAACAAACTAAGCGATCCTCCACTCTGTTCGAAAAATGCCCAGAAAAAAATAGAGAAAAAGATAAAGATCAATGCGGCAATTATTTTTTTATTTACCGGCCAACTGTAACTTCTCATTTCAAATAAAAAATAAGCTAAGGCACAAGGGCCAATGATAAACATAAACCTATCCGTATATTTTGGGTTAGATACCAAAAGAATGATGAATGGAATTGCTATAAGTGACGCCACATAAGTTACGATCTCCAGAATTCGACGAGTGGAGATCTTGAGATTTAATAACGGAGAAATTCCAATAGGCCCAAGGCTTTTTTGTGTCCATACAAAAGTAATAAGACTAATTGCCATAACAACAGAGGCAAATCCAAAAGCCATGTTCCATCTTAGATGTTCGGGAACCCAATCGCTTAGCATAGTGCCGTTTGCCACAGCAATACAAATATAACCGCCAATTAAAGCACCAAGGTTTACACCCATATAAAAAAAAGAAAATCCGGCGTCAGTGCGCGGATCGCCTTCTTTATATAAACTTCCAACAATGGTAGAAATATTGGGTTTAAAAAAACCTGTCCCAATAATATTAAAACCTAGTCCAAGAAAAAAAAATTCTTTGGGATCAATAGCCAAAATGATACTTCCAACGATCATTAAAAGTCCGCCCCAGAAAAGCGATTTGCGGTAACCTAAAATTTTATCTGCAAATAAACCGCCAACAAATGTAAAAGCGTAAACAAAGGCTTGTGAGGCGCCGTATTGCAAATTGGCATCCACTTTATTAAGGCCAAGTTGGTTAACCATAAAAATAACCAGCATGCCGCGCATACCGTAGAAACTAAAACGTTCCCACATCTCGGAAAAAAATAAGTACCACAGTTGCCTGGGGTACTTACCTTTAAAATTTTGTATTTGTTCTATGCTTTCCAATTAATTAGTTGAGTAGATTCAGGAGATTTGTTTTAGACCAAAATTAAAAAACAAACACCTGTCATGTTTTAAAAACCTGACAGGTGTAAACTAATTAATTTAATTACTTAACGCCATGCATCAACTTCTCTAATTTTTTACAAAGTAAAAATAATAACACAGAAGCAATTCCTGAGAAAACAACAAATAAAATAAAATACGAGAATAGATCGTTGATCTCGAAGCCTAAAATACTCGGATGGGTTGCAGCTTTTGCATCCGGATATAATGAGCTCATTGTCCCTGCCAGTTTATTACCCGTTGCAATAGCTAAGAACCAAATACCCATCATTAAAGACGTAAACCGCGCAGGAGTTAATTTATTAACCATACTCAATCCAATTGGACTTAGAAACAATTCACCAATCGTATGAAGGAAATATAAACCTGTTAAAAAGAAAATACTTGCGCCAGATACCGGAATTACTTTAGAACCAAAAGCAATTAATAAAAAACCTACTGCCAGAAATGCAAGTCCTAACGACTGCTTATATGGTGCGGCGGGATTAATTCCTTTTTTAGAAAAGCGTAACCACATCGCACTGATAATTGGTGCCAGAATAATAATGAATCCGGCATTAAAACTTTGAAAATAACTTGCTGGCATTATCCACCCAAAAATATTTCTGTTTGTTTGTTCTTCGGCAAAGAAAGTTAATGAAGCTCCTGCTTGTTCAAAACACATCCAAAAGAAAATAACAAATATCATGATCAGGATGATAACCCATAATCGGTCCTTTTCTATTTTACTAAGCGATTTATCGGTAATAATAACGAATGGACCAACAAGTGTCATCCCATATATCAATGAACCCCAAACATCTACTCCAAAAGCAAAATGAATAATGCTAAATGCAGAAATGATACCGCCAATAAGAATAAGCAATTGTAATGGACTAAAGGCAGCTTCTTTTACCGCTCCGGCATTTGTGTCTGCCGCTTTATTTGGTCCAACACCTAATTGTGTTCCATCGGGTGCAATCACATATTTATCTTTAGTGAAGTAAAAAATTATAAGGCTGACGATCATTCCAAATCCTGCTGCTAAAAAGCCCCATTTAAAATCAACATTTTCGCCGAGGTATCCACAAATTAAAGGGGCAATAAAAGCACCGGCATTAATTCCCATGTAAAAGATCGTGTATGCGGCATCTTTTCTACTGTCATTTGTTTCGTATAATTGACCCACCATTGTAGAAATGTTTGGCTTAAAAAAACCATTACCAAATATTAAGAATCCAAGTCCAGACCACATCAGTGTTATAGCAAAACCTTTATCAGTGCCACTAGCTAATGTTGCAGAAAAAAACATCAAAAATTGGCCCAACGCCATTAAGACCCCACCAACAAAAATTGATTTGCGGTTACCCCAATACCTATCTGCTACATATCCCCCAATTAATGGTGTTAAGTAAACTAGTCCTGTGTAACTTCCATAAATATTACTTGCTAATGATTTTTCAAGTAATAATGTTTTAGTCATGTATAAAACAAAAATAGCCCGCATTCCATAGTAACTGAATCTTTCCCAAAATTCAGTAGCAAATAAAACGTAAAGCCCCTTCGGGTGTCCTTTTTGTTGTGTAACCTGTTCCATATTTTTTTGTTAGTTAGAGGCTAAAAATAGAATATTAATTTAACTTAAGCAACCCCTTTTAGGGTGATTAATGACTTAAAGAACATAGAAACCTATGTTCTTTAAGTCATTAAAAAAAGTTCAATTATTATTAGTTGGTTCTTCTATGTGTTAAAAACATAAGACATAAAAAAAGCCGTATCGTTTGAACTGATACGGCTTTGGTAAATATTTAAAAATAAAAGCTTAAGCTTTAACGGTTTTGTTTTGGATCTTTTCGCGGATACGCGCTGCTTTACCTGTAAGATCGCGAATGTAAAATAATTTAGCACGACGAACGATACCTACTTTGTTTACTTCGATCTTATCAATAAAAGGAGATGCGATTGGAAAGATACGTTCTACACCAACTCCGTTACTGATCTTACGAACTGTAAAAGATGCGGTTGCTGCTTCGTTCTTGCGTTGAATTACAACACCGTTAAATTGCTGGATACGTTCTTTTTCGCCCTCTTTAATTTTATAAGATACAGTAATAGTATCGCCGGCTTTGAAGTTTGGATGTTTAACTTCGTTGGTTAATGTTTTTTTTACGTAGTCTAATAAAAGGCTCATTTTGTAAAATAGTTAAGTTATTATTTCCAGCATACTTTACCTAGTGTAAACAGCGGCTTTGAAATAGGGACGCAAATATATAAATAAATTGTTTAAAAACCGCAAAAAGACGGCACATTTTTATAATTTTGTCCTTAAATATAGCTATTGTAGCTATAAACTCTAGTGTTTGTTACGTTTGTTAACGTGAAGTATATCCGCCCAGGTGTTGGAATGGTATACAAGTACGCTTGAGGTGCGTATGCCGCAAGGTGTGGGAGTTCGAGTCTCCTCCTGGGTACTAAGCCGGACTTCTCTTCAAATTTAGAGAAGTCCGGTTTTTTTATTTCTTCTAAGCTCCTTGATAATCGGGCAACATAGCCAATCACTTCATTTATTTCTGTGGTTCGATAATGCTCCTTTTTTGAATCATAACCCAAACCGGCAGGAAATATGGTATTTTGAAAAATTTGCTTTTCGTAATAATCGCCAGAATCCCAAACAGGAGCGAGATTGGCGGTTAATTTTGTTGTAAAATGTATCAGTTCTTTTGGGTTCGATAATTTTTGGTCGAGCTTTTCAAATTCCTCTAAAAGCTTCTTTTTTCGAACCTTCATTTCCTCCGAAAACTCCTCATAAATATCCATAGTTACCTTACCAATGGCATGGCGTTTCCTTAAATTATAGTACTCTTCTTCAACCTCATTTAATTTCAAGGAAAGGGCTTTTTTCTCGCCTGTGTTGCTTTCTGTTAGGTTATCCCACGTATAGCGCAATTGTATCTGTAAAGGCTCAACGTGGGCGGAATTTATCGTATAATCGCCCAAAAACTCTCTAAACTTTTCGTGCATCATATTGGCACTTCGGTTAATCTTAATGCCAATCTTATTTACCTTATAATAATAAAGCTTTTTCTTTTTTACGATATAGCCTGTAAAAGGGATGCCTGTTTCAGCATCTTTAACAAAGACCTTTAATGGCAGGTTATCATTTGCCTTGTTGACTTTGAAGCCATCCGTTTTCTTTAGTGCGTTGGCTCGTAAAAATAAATCCTCGTCAATTAATGCCGGATGTTTTCCTTTTATTACTTCGCCACTCAATAAATTATGCGACATAAATCCGCAGTAAAAAGGATTGGAGAAAATACCTGTTAATGTTTGCTTCGGCATAATAACGCCAAGAGGTTTTAGCTTTTCTATAATTTGCTCATAAGTCAATCCGTTAGCTCGCCATATAAAGGCTTGCTTCATGGCTTCGCCTTTTTCATTGATGATTATTGTTTGAGTTGCTGTCCCTTTTACAAATGAATAACCAGTTGGTGCATTTCCAATCCATTCGCCACGCAATAATTTTTCACGCATACCATCAATTGTTTTCTGCCTTCGTAAGTCGTTGTCGTATTTACTAAAGATGAATTGAATGTTTTGTTGTAATGCTCCTGCGTGAGAATTAGTGTCTATTGGTTGCGTAACAGCCATAATATTTACGCCTGTTTTCTTTAGCTCGCTCGAAATAAAAATAGCGCTATCTCCAGTTCTACTAAAACGGTCAAGGCTATATACTAAAATGAACGATATTTTTTCTCTGCTTAGTTTAACGAACTTAAGCATCCGAGTAAATTCTTTTCGTTCATCACTCTTTGCACTTTCATAAGTCCCACCAAAATAACCTTTAATGTTTAATTGATTTTTAATAGCGTATTCAACGCAATATTTTTTCTGCCACTCTAAACTTTGGTTGGTATCCATTTGCTCTTTTGAACTTACCCTTGTATAGATAACGCAATTTTGAATACCGATTTCCAGCTCTTCTTTTCCTTTGCCTTTAGCAAATTTTTTAAGCAGCATCTCGTTTTCCACTTTTGGTTTCTCTTTCATCTGTACCTCCTTTTTTATTTTCTTTTTTTATCAATGATAATTTTTGTTGTTTTTGCTTCATGTATAAGCCATAAAATAGTATTGATAATTTCTCTAATGACTTAATCGTTGCTTCCGCCTGTTCATCCGAATAATTTTCAAAGCCTTTACAGTTCCTAAGTTCGGCAATAGTCAATCGCTTGTGTTCCTTCTTCTCCGCCATATAACCTCCTTATTCCTTAACGGTTATTACTTTAAATTTTCTCTTGGAATTTGGGTCATCATTCTTAACAAGAATTTTTCTTTCTTTTAAAGGTTTTGGTTCTTCCTTATCGGTATCCCGTTTCCTAAACTCATTGTTTTTCTTATCTATTAAAATAAATTCTCGATATTCTTTTTCTCGTAGTATGCGAATAAGCTCTTCCTGTGCTGTTTTACTTTTAACTATTTCAAGTGGCTCTTGTTTTTTAGATTTAAAAATCACAAACACTTTTTTGTAATCCCCTTCCTTTATATAGTATAGTAATTTTCTTTCTTGCGGAGTAAATAGGTGCAAGCCATCGAGGTATTCAATTAAATAATCTTCAACAATGAATTTGAAAATCAATTCGGTAATATTTACTCTTACTTGCGAACTAAATTCTTTTTTATAAAGTAGCTCTTTAGGATACAAGTGTTCGTTCTCTTTTATAAAAGGAAACCACTCGCCATCATTAAACACAATTAAGGAAACCGATTTGCGTGTCGCAATAGCCTCCGTAATTAATATGTGCAAATAACTAAAGCTAAAGGGTAGCGAATCGTAATCTGCTGTTTTATATTCTCCCGATTTAAAAAAATTTAAAAATTCTTCTTTGCCATCTGCTTCATAATCTTTTACTACTTCATCCATGCAGTCTGCAAAATGCATTATCATTTCTTTCATGGGTAGAGGCTCGTAAATATCATCGGCTATTTTTTTTATCATTGGTATTTGAATACCGAAAGAGCGTAACTCATTCACTACTTTTATCCACATAAAATCAACGAAGCTAAATTTGCGATTTGCTTCTTTGTTTTCTCTTGAAAACCGAATAATGCCTTTATCATCCCAATGGCTTATAACTCTATAATTTACTCCGGTATCTTTTGCACTTAATTTTTCTTCGTTAAGTAATTCATACAACTCCGCCAATTTATCAAGGCTCTTGGTATCTATAAACTCTTCTAATTTTACTGAAATCATGCTTCCTCCTCTTTAATTAATAATTGATTTTTGTTTATTCTTTATTATACACAAATGTAACACAATTGTTTTTAAACTTCCAAACAATAATTGAGTAGTTTTTGAGCATACTCGTAAATAATTGCTAAAAGTCGGTAAATCACTGAGTTAAATATTTATATTGATAATCAACTAAATAAGTCAGTAATAAGCAAATATTGATACAAAATCAATTGAAACTATTGTGGGATTAATTGGGGATGATTACCTTTGCCATAAGAACTATATAAGACAATATTAAGAACATTATAAGAGATATGTGAGAACAGTGTGATGTGATATTAAGAACTCTATAAGACAAAATTGCGGAGCGATTGGAAACACACGGGTTTTGTATAGTTTAAAGATAAAAACAAAGTAATTTGATGACGAAATGAAGGATTTAGCGATAAAATATTTAGAAAGACTGGTACTTGAACAATCAAGTAAAGGCGAATTGATAAATAAAGTGATGCAATTACAGGAACGTGATAAGGAATTGATGGATAAGCTAACCAATTTGTATCAATCCAAGCGTGAGGCCGGTGAAAGCCATAAAGAAACAATTGAAGAATATAAAAAACGCATTGAAGAACTAATTAAAAAATTAGCGCATTACGAAGTTGTTGCTGAAGAATACAAACGTGTTGCTGATTTGAAGCTTGGAAACACTTATAACATTAATGCTACTTGGATTGATAAGATTGTTTTTGTTTTAAAAGCAGCCGGAAGACCGCTCCGTTCATCAGAAATCGTAGATATACTTTTAAAAAACGATATGATGTTTCGCACATTAACAGGCGATCATCAAAAAGGTTTATCTGCTCACTTAACTAAGGCGCTTAAATACGGTCGCATTATCGGCACAAAACAAAAAGGACAAAACGGTTACATCTTTTCTTTGCCGGAATAAATTTGCCATTTGAATTCTGATTGATTTTTGCTTGAAAAAACTACTGTATTATTCCGGGGAGATATGGGGGCGATATAGGGGATAGGATCTTTCTTTCCGGTAAAGGCCGAATTTTATGGGGATTACGCAGGAGGATTGGAAAAGCATTTCGGGGAGATCCGTAAAATCAATCAATAGGCTTTTGAATGTAAATAATTATAGTAGCCATCCTAATTTTTTGATTAAAAGAGGCTTAAAAATAGGGCTTATCAAAAAATTATTTAAAAATGAAACAGGATACAGCACGAAAAATACATGTTAAAACATACTCGGTGAATGAAATGGCCGGATTATATGAAATCAGCAAAAAAACACTCAATAAATGGCTAAGACCATTTGAAAAAGAAATTGGGGAGCGAATGGGGCATTTTTATAATCCAAAACAAGTAGGAATCATTTTTGAAAAACTTGGTCTTCCGGAGGTAATTTATTTGAATTAACTGAAGTTTATCAAAAGTTTTTTTAATCGCCCATTCCAACTTTGATTAAATTCAAAAAGAAATCCATCATTACCTTCTACTCATGTATTATAAATTCAATTAAAATTATTTTGGCATATCCCTATATACTTTTCCATTTAAACTGCATCCGCCCTTCGCGTGTTGTGGATTCTGAGCGGAAATGGTTAAATCAAACGGATCGGGGTTAAATTGTTTTTTACCCCATTGCTTAAAAAAGAAAGGAACTTTCGCTTTATCGCACTTCTTTTTTATTTCAATAATCCATTCTTTTTTTATTGGCCGGGCTTTATGGCCGGATTCTCCTCCAACTATAACCCAATCTATTTTTTTTAAGTTAAGGCTCGGCAAGTCGCCAATCAATGGCTCTAACGAAAGGAACTTAACTTTTGCACTCGTTTTCCGGAGATAATCAATCCGTTTTATTACCCGTTCATCTTCTACGGATGTGCCCATCCATATGTTTTTAGTCCAAGTTAATTTCTTATCGTATTTAGCAACCAAATCCGCACGTTTTGTAAGTACTTGAAAGGTATGCTGAGGATTATCATTCATTACCTTGAAAACCTTTTGAATAAACTCAAGAGGGACATCTTTGTGAAACATATCGCTCATGGAGTTTACAAAAACGATTCTCGGTTTCTTCCATCGGTACGGTGTATTCAGTTCGCCCGGATGAATTCGAAGCTTGAAAATATCTTTATATTTTTCTACTCCCATTGCATGTAATCGCTTAGACATAACTTCTGCATAACAGAATTTACATCCTGCCGATATTTTTGTGCATCCTGTTGTAGGATTCCACGTCATTTCTGTCCACTCTATACTCGATCCTGCCATTAAATTATTTCTATACTTATTGTAGCAATGCCTTTCTTACAAACGCTGGAATTAAGCGTGCCTTTAAAAATTTTAATCTTTTTATCTTTCTGCATTTTCTTTAAAACTTCTGAAGCATGACTTGCCAAAAAACCATTTGTTACTGTGTGCAAATAAATTTGTTTGTCATTAGTTAAAGTTTTATCCAAAATGTACTTTTCAAGGTTACTTTCAAAGATTTCTTTCTTTTTTGGTTTCTTTACCTCACCGGTAAACATATCAATTTGACCGGGCATAATTGCATCCTTATCAATATCATAATTCGCTTCTCCTCTTTCCGGATCAATTTTCCAACAAGACTTTAAAAATTTTTCCATCCCCAACACGTGTCCTGAACCGAAAATTAAACCGTAAATATTACCGCTATCTTTTCGGAGAGAAAATCTACCTAAATAATACTCTTTCCCTTTTGGAATAAGTCCTTTATAATATTCCTGAACCAATTTATGAATATGATAATAGGGAGTACTGTCAATATCAGCTTTATTCAGTTTTAGATATTGCTTTATATTCTCATGCTCACTAAATCTTCGAGCGTGAGCCGAGGATACGAAAAATAGAAAATCAGTACTTTTAAGTGCTATTATTTGTTGAAAAACAGATTCATCAATATGTTTTATCCCATTTTGATCGAAGAACAATAAGTTAGCGCAGTCTTTTTTATTGATTTTTGGATACCAATTTTGATAAGCGACTTTAAAATCCAAATTTGTTATTTCAAAATTGAATTCCGGAAATTCTTTTTTATTTTCTTCAATAAATTTTACAAGCTCATCATATTTTTTCTTCTTAAACTCATTGAAATAGATGTTCACTTTTAAATTTTTTGACCGTATCAAAGGCAAGTGCGTAGTTAACTCTGATAAAATAATTTGAGGAGAACCTGGCGTATTTTTAATGTCATTACCGGGGCCTGCAAAGAAATCAACTATATTTAATGTGTTCCAATAAATTTGCTTAGCAGCAATAAATACAGGTAACCACTCACGTGTATAATCTCTAAATATAGAGAGCTTTACAAGAGTGGCCTCATCAAAAGGTTTTTCGTGAATGTCTTTACTCATAATAATTTATTTAAAAGTCTTCCCCATGATTATTCAAAACATAAGATTCATCACGGAACATCCGATTGTAAGTATTGATAAGCATTTGGTGCATACTCGGTAATTTATTAAATGTCTTCATACACGTTGGGAAATAAACGCAGTAATCTCGAATTGAGAGCGCAACAAGAATTTTTGAAAGTTGCATTGCCATCCTTGTAAAAGATTCTTGTTCATTTTCATTATACATAGCACCAAATTGGAAAACAGAAACATTTGAAGGGTGAGTGTTTAAGGATAGAAACGAGTATTGACCTTCGAGCATATCATTTGTTCCCGCATTTGTCATCATTTCATGCCAAGCAATTTTAGATGCTTTATTTCCTTCTATTTTGTATTGCCAATCTCTTTTTTTAATTCCATCCTGAATATTTTTCTTTGATTGGTCTTCCAATTGAATATAACAGGTGTTCAATTCCAATGTGGCTATAATATCGTCTATCTCTTTTTTCTCGTGTGCTTTTTTTTCAACATTTTCTTTTGCTTCCACTTTAAATCGTTGACGATAATTAAGTCCGCTTAATACCCAAAGATAATATTTCAGTTCAATTTCCTGCGTGGACTTAGACTGAATATAAATGTTGTTAAAATTGCAAAAGGCTTCGTATTGAGCGCGCACTAAATTGTACACAGAGAATGGATCATATGTATTTTTTAATGAAGTGCCATCAACATCGTTCGTGTAATTTATTGGTTCAGCTAACTTTAAAACTGATAAACATTTAAGCATTGTCATTTGGTAAAGTAAATTACCATCATAATCCCAAGATGTTTTAGTGCCTTCTTTGCCATGTTCATAAAATATACTGAAACCAGTATCCGTAATGATTTTATATGATTCAATCATTACCTGTAAGTCCTTTGAACTTAAAAGCCTCGAATATTCCGATCTTATATCTAATCGCATTTTTTTTCTTTTAAAGAAACACATGATTTATTTTAATTTTTCCCATGCCTCCAACACCAAGCGCTTGGTGCGGTATTCTCCAAACTTTTTAATTTCTTTTTCTTTCATAACCCTGAATGTTTCTCCCGGAAACGTCTCGCCATAAACACTTTTAGGATCTAAAATAAAAATTAACTCATTTATAGTTAAACCGTAAAGCATTGCATAAATAGCATCCAGTTCTGAACGCAATAGTGCCCTTCTTTCATCATTCCATTTGAATGGTGGTAAAGGAAACTCGTCAATGTTTATTTGACTCCAATTAGGGGGTGGCGTTTTATGTCCTCCTGTAGCATTATTATTTTCTTCCCATTGCTTTTTGTAGAGGCTTCTGTATTCATCATTGGAATTAATCCATATGTCATCTGCGTAAGATTTAATATCCCATGCTGTGTAAGTAAGTTCTAAAATTTTGGGTACGATCCTCTGTTTTATTAATTCACTATAAATCGAAGGAGATAATACAGGAATCTGTTTAAAAATAAAATAATTAAAATTTACACCGCCAATTTTTTGTTGAGCCAAATAATCAAATATTAGCGAACAAAAGTTGCCATATAAACAGCTTTTTAGAAGCGGATCTGCATTATCTGAAAGTATAACAGGGGCGCTATTTCCAACACCAACTCGAGGGATAATTGAAACAATTACAGTGCGTTCATTTGAAACCACACTTGTTATATTTCGATAGGCCATCAACCACTTATGGTTTGCATCAACCCTTTTATCCACTTCGTCAGGCTCTACATAGTATCTTGAAATGGAAATTTCTTCAGGATTTTCTAATTGTTGGCTTTCAAAGTGCTCAGATGATCCCCTTATTTTTCTTTCCCCTTTAGGTTGGCCAGAGCTTGCAAATCTATGATTATACAATTGAAACATCTTAGCTTCATAAAGTCTCATTAGATTAGGCGACTCACTTTTAAAATGTTTGCTGTCATTTGACATATCGAACATTCGATTAAAATGAACCTTCCACTCATTTTTACCACTTATTTCATTTTCAAGAATAGAATGAGAATGATATATTTTTTTTGCCAGTTCTAAGTCAGTTGCAGACCAAAATGATGGTGTTGTTAAAGTGTTTGGATTAAAAAGTACAAATGTTCCAATTGGTATTTTAATTATCCTACTATCAATAGCCAACTCCGACACATCCTTCAAGAAGAATGCAAACTTTGGAATGGATGTTGTCTTGCCTTTACTCAAGGTAATCAGACTGAATCGCATATGTGAATCAACATCTTGAAACAATCCATTTTTATTTTCAAAATCATAAAAACTAATAAGATTGCTTTTCTTTATAAGCTCTCCGAAATAATTTTTATTAGAATCATCGGTTGCTATACCAGTTGGAACAATTACACCACAAGTTCCTTTTATATTAATTACATTTCTTACTAATTCAGAAAATATAGCATACGTGTTAATATCACCATCTGAGGTTAAAGGATACCTTCCGCAATTTCTAATAAATTTTCCAAGTGCTTCTGAATTATGTTTGCTAAAATTAAATTCATCGTGAAGGCTTGGATTATTATCTACCAATTCCGCAATCATTTTTTTTCTCTGAGATTTATTAGAAACCAGTGCAATCTTTGGCTCTTTCGTTGAAAAAAATTCTTCTTCCTGCATTTTAATTCTCTCCCAAGGTGGATTTCCAAGAACTACATCAAATCCGCCTTGCTCAAATACATCAGGAAATTCCAACGGCCAATGGAAATAATTATTTTCTAAACTTAGGACATTGGCCATTCCAATTGCTCGAGCTTCCACCCCTCCAGCTGATTGTAAATATGATTTTAACCTTTGACTTGAGGGTGCAGAAGGATCGTCAATTTTTGAATAAGTATAGAAAAATGCAGCTGTATATAAATCACATGCATTTTTATCTTTTAGTAGTTTTGGATTATATTTTAGCTCGCTGTGTTTTTTGCCAATCATTTTTACTTCTTCTAAGGTATCTTGATTGATGCTATCTAACTCAGCAAACATACTTGCAAAATCTTTCTGTTCTTCTATAAAATCTACACCTCCAGTTTCAAAATCAAGGGTGATCTGTTGGGTTTTATGAAAATCCCTGTTTGCTTTTTTTAGTGATTGGCAAACGGCTTTATCATCTCCGGTAACGGCATTAAACGCTTCATCAGGTATTCCTTTTTTTAATGTGGCTAAATCAGCAACCCCCACCAAACTATTACCGCAACGTATTTTATGATCTAGAAAGCTTAATGGTTTACCACTATTGTGTCCCTCCAACCACAAAGCCAGTTTACATAATTCAACGGCATCAGGGTTCATATCTACTGCATAAACACAATGCTGTATTGCTTGACGCAACCAATGGCGATAAATTGATGGCGGTGGATTTTCCTCTCCACTATCAATACGTGCCATATACCAAGCAATTGTGCGTGCTGCCGCTAACATCATATGTCCACTCCCGGCAGCCGTATCACAGACTTTTAATTTTAACAAAGTATTTAATTGTGCTTTCTTTTCTGTTCCTGCTTCTTTTATACGTTCTTCAATTACTGGAATAAGCGCTGATTTAATTAATTCATTCACTAAATCCGGGCGCGTGTAGTAAGAACCTGTAGTTTTACGCTCCGTACCACCATGAAATGTAAAATGAACATTTGCCGGATTTAAAGAGTCTAAATGTTCAATTACCGGATGTAATTCCAATAAGCTTTCATATACCGAGCCTAACTCTTCCACATCCAAAGAGCGGTAATTAATTGACACGAGCATTTTTGTTTGCTTATCCTGAAACTCGTTAAGGTTACGAATGCATTCAAGCAATACGTGATTACCAATTTCAGCACCATTAATGTCTTTTAAAGCTGTTTCACTAAATAAATCTCCATCCAATGGCTTAATTCCTATTTTATTTCCATTGCCTCCGGCTTCAAATAAAAAGAAGGTGTTCAGAAGCCCTTGCCACAAATCGGTAAATTCTTTTTCATACAAGTATCGGTTCTCCGATAAATTTCTTAATCGGGCAATACTATAAAAGCGCAGGTAAATTTGTTTTTTATTTATTACATCACCTTTCAGTTCGTTAGGATCGTAAATTAAATCACGTTCCTCGGTTACCATTAAAAATAATAGGCGGTAAACCAATCTGCGTAATTGATCGTAATACTGTTTAGGGGTAATTGTTTTGCTTTTTAGTTTTTCACGCAAAACTTCATTTGCCGGATGCTGTAAAAAACCATTCCCTAATGCTTGCATTGATTCCTTAACCGCTTCGCTTAAACCATCGCGTATCCGATTTCCTGTTTCAATACTCTCTTGGTAATATTTTTCAATAATACTCGCATCGTTATTAAAACGACTGCTGTGGATAAGACGATACAGGATTGTAAACTCACTGTACTTGTCTTCGTCAAGCATTCGTTTTAAATCGAACTCAACGTATGTGAGTTTTACCAAACGCCCGCTATCACGAATTAAACGCAATAGCATTCCGTTGGTAGCAAATCCATAAATATGTTCGGTAACATTCAAATATTCCTGAACTGTACCATGAGGTGAAAGACGCGATGTGCCACCGCTTGATTTTATATCGAGCGTGTTTTTTTCAGGATGAAGAGGGTCATAAAAACCAACAATCTGTGCCGGAAGCCCATTATTATTGGACGTATGGCTTATAGTATAAGTCTGATTATTCTCACCTTTTAACGCTTCTTTTTGTTTACTTAAATCAAACCCAATGGAGGAAAAAAAGTTTTCCATCCATTTTCTCGTAAGTGTTGTTCCGTATTGATCGGAAGCAGGAAGCGAGTTGGATTTTTCGTTAAAATGTTTCCAGTCTAATTTAATCCGGCTCCAACTGTATTCAATTTCATCGCGCAGGTTAGTGCCGGGTTCAAAACCAAAATCGGTAGCTTTTTGAAAATCGGCAGAAGCAGTCTCCACTTTTTGGAGTACTTCTTCCGAAATAAAATTTCCTTGTATGTTAATGCAGGTGTACTTCATTTTTATTTAGTCTCCGGTAATAAAATATAAATGCCTAATACATCCATTGGCAAAATAGGTTCAACAACTTTAAATTTACTACCACTTACTAATTCGCGGAAACGCAAATGTGCATTTACCAAATGATCGGCTCGTTTTAGCGCATACGGATCGGTAATAGAGCGGAATTTTTTTTCATCCTTAATCCAAGGCAATTCTTCTTCCAACCAATATTGTTGTTCAGGAAAATCCATATTAGCTGTTGCTTTCGTATTCATTAATAAATCTTTCGCCTCCTCATGCTTAAGATGTTTGTTTTCGTTTAAATCTCCTTTATAACCCCACATCCACATTTCTTCGGCTACTATTTCTTTATTCTGTGGAAGTTCGGCAATTACATTGCGCACCCTGAATTGAAACAAAACGGTTTTTTCTTTAACCTCATTGGTTTTAACAACAGACGTTCTTGCAGCATGATTCCCTTTATTATTTATAGCATCGTTCAAAATATGCTGGCACAAATGCTCAACAAATAAATGATTACGGCCAATATAGTTGTACCCAAGTGGAGTAGGAGATTTAAACGACACCAACAATTCGTTTCCTTTAGGAAGTAATTCTCTTAATCTTTCGGGAATATTTGTTGTGAATAATTTATAGCCTTCTTTAAATGTTGTTATATCCGCATCTAAGAATTTTATTGCTCCTATTACAAATTGTTCAACAGCCGAAACATCACCAATAGCTTCATCTACCTCTGCCAAATCCTTCTCCACCTTGTCGGCTTTAATCGCATTTTGTGCAAAAATGGAACGAGAAACTTTCTCTCTCTCAGCAGCGGCTTCAATATTTTGATGTACAATAGTTATTTGCTTCAATTGTTCATCATCAAACAAAGAACCTTGTTGTACATCCTGTTTAATTCTGAAATTTTCTTTAAATAATAATCCTTCCAACAAAGCACTCATTACCGAACTATTATCTTCCGGCAACGGAACAGAAATTCCGGTTGTTTTGCGAATGGCATCTGATTTTTTAATGAGTACATCCAACACTAAACCATCAACTGGATTATTTGAGCCATAAAGCCTTCCTGCAAGCACTTCGGGGCTTCTCTGTCCGAAACGATCAACGCGACCTTCTCTTTGCTCTAACCGATTGGGGTTCCAAGGCAAATCAAAATGCAAAACCGCATTAAATCCATCTTGTAAGTTTATCCCTTCACTCAAACAATCAGTAGCAATTAATAATCTGCGTTTATCAGGTTGATTCATCGAGCGAATTTTTTCTCTTCTTAATTCATCGTTAAGTTCGCTCGTGATTACTTCTATAATTAAATCTTTATAACCCTTACCAGAAAAATAGTCTTTACAAATTTTACCAATGTAGTGGGCGGTGGGTATATAACGGCAGAACACTACTGCATTATAGTTTCCTTTAAGCCAATCCTTTATTGTAGCCACAGCTTCTTTGGCTTTGTTGTCGTTTTCAATACCTGAAAGAGATTCTAATTCTTTTGCAAAATCAATTAATATTTGAGATTCCGATTTTTCTTTTTGTTCAGTTGGTTGAATAATTCCTAATGGAAGATTATCATCACTTTCTAATTCATTATCAAGAATAGTTTGTCCCGGCAATTCGGTTGAAGTAGGATAATCATCTTCTTCATCGGTAATTTTTTTCTTTTCGGCTTTCTTGCGCAACATGGTTGCTCCCGCTAAAGGACTGCTCATTAACCCTCTTAGTAGTGCAAGAGCCTCCCAATACGAATATCTTTCTTTTCGTTTATCGCCCTTGAAAACGAGAATATTATTTGTAGCATAATCTAAAACTTTATTTAATAAATCTCCATAATCTTTACTCACATGGAATGGTAAATCGGACGACACGCGTGTTGGAAATTGTGTTTCCTCTTTTAACCATTGAATTACATCGCCCCTTCTTCGTTGAATAAAATTCTTTGATAACTCTTTTCTTTCTTCCTGTGATGAAGTTGTAAGATCTAAGTTTTCGTATTCTTTTTTAAGCAGACTTAATAAAGATTGAAATTCCTCTTGTTTTCCGCTATGTGGAGTAGCCGTTAATAAAACTAAGTGTTGATTTTGTTTTTTAGCAATATCATTTAGTAAACGGAAACGTAATTGTTGACTATCGTTTGCTCCAGCAGGACGAGCGCAAGTGTGTGCTTCATCAACAATTATTAATTCGGGTGAATGATCAACAAAAACCTGTCGCTTGTTTCCTGATTTTATATAATCAATTGAAATAATCTGAAAAGGAAAAGCCCGAAAAATATTTTCATCGGCACGGATTTGTCTTTCCAATTGTGTGACTGTACCGGAGCGAATAATAACCGCTTCAATTCCGAACTTACTTTTTAATTCTTCCTGCCATTGATCGCACAAATGAGGTAAGCATACAATTGCAAATCGTTTTATTTCTCTTCGTTCATAAAGTTCTTTCGCAATTAATAGTGCTTCAACTGTTTTACCAACCCCAACATCATCAGCGATAAGCAAACGAATTGTTGGAAGTTTAAGTGCCATGATTAATGGAACCATCTGATAAGAACGCGGCCTGAAAGAAAGTTTTCCCAAACAACGAAATGGCCCTGCTGCTTGCCTAAAAGAAAGTCGTGCAGCATTGTATAATAATTTAGCGGAATAAAAATCTCCTATATCTGTTTTATCCGGCTTTTTAAAATTATAAGAGGTAGGAA
>JACCXH010000033.1 GCA_013697245.1 Bacteroidota bacterium | reverse complement strand
CCCGCAGCCGGAGATCCTGCTACAGGATTAAAGGTATAGCTATGCACACCACCCGGCGTGGCCGCTACAAAACTGTAACTGTTTCCATTTAAACACTGGGTTGGTGTTGGTAACGTGAAAGCCGGGTCTGGTGGCGGGCTAACAACGATAACAGATTGCACAGTTGCAGTACAGCCAGAATTATCAATCATATGAATAACGGTATAAGTTCCCGGTGAAGGAAACGCGACGACTGTTGAGGCAGCTGTTGTTGTAAAAGTAGGCGGAGGTGCAGGCCCGACAAAAGAATAGGTTTGAATTGCGGGAGGACCATTACCAGTATTATTAAAAGTAAATGAGTTACAGTTACCAACATTTGTAAAATTAGCATTAGGAACAGGCGCAAATAAAATAGTAATGACTTTTACAATTGGCGCACATGAGCCCGGAGGGGTCATCGTTAAAGTATAATTACCCGCGGTGGCCGTTTGAATAACCTGATTAGCATTGTTAGTAATACCAGATCCACCAGGTCCATTCCAAAGATAAGGCCCTAAACCAGTGGGCGCAATAAGTGTAGCAGTAGAAACACCACAAGATACAACTGTAGAAGCCGCAGTTCCAACAGGGAAAAGAGAGTTGTTTACCTGAATGGTCATAGGTTTACAAATAGCATCAAAATAGCAATAGCCTTGGTGAGCACCACCATCACAATCGGAAACAGTTACTTCAATGGTAACGCATGAACTTAAGAAAGGGGTTAAGTCCAATGATTTAATTACCCAATTAGTCCAGGATACACCACCAGTAACCGTATATCCGGGAACGCCACTAGCACAAGCAGCTCCGGATGGGGTTAAACTAATCGCAGGGCAAGCTAGAGGGGTACCGGCACAATTCTTTAATGTAATTTTTAACGATGGTTGATCACAGCAAGCGTGGCCTGAACCATCCCAAACGCCGGCATAGGCGAATTGGAATAATGCATTTGAAGGAGTTACAGGGAATGTTTGAGAAATTCTGGTACATAATGACCCCCAATTATTATCGTTCATTTGCAAAACCTTTGTGCCGCCTAATGGCGAGTTTGGCAATGTGCCCATCCAAGGATCGGCCATTGGTGTTGTTCTAACCCAAATTTCAGGCGAGCCAACAGTTGTGGTTGCAATATTTACACACGCCTGTCCGGCCCCACAACAAGGATTATTCATACTGGCAACTGTCCATCCAACAAGAGTATTACCAAAATATTGTCCAACAGATGCGCCCTCAAAATCTTCGTTCACACATGGCGCCGCATTAACAGAATTATTTCCGCCAATTGGCTTATAATTACTCGTTGAAGTGTTAATTTGCACTTGAGGCGGTGCTAATTTATATTTTGCGTTAATATAATTTCGTTTCGCATTGTAGGTTACCCAACGCAGCTCTTTACCTTCAAAGCCATCCTGAGCAAAGCTCCTGATAGTCGCCGCCTCATCAAAACCCGCAAGGGAATCGACAGAAAATTTATACGCCAACCTTGTGTTATAAAAACTCTGATTCTGAGCTTTCAATGTTGAAAGATTGAAAGCAAGAAACAAGCATACGATTAGCGTGTTTATTAGTGATTTAAAATTTTTCATAGGTATTCCAATTTTTGTTAAATTTAACAACATATCCCAGTCTTCAAAAATCCTTCACTCATTCAAATTGACCATTCAATAAGTGGCTGAAGACATAAAACGTTGAAAACGTGTTAATAAGCTGTTTATAAAGGTGATTTGTCGAGATTCTGATTTTTTTAATAATCATGGAAATCATAAAAACGTGAGAGTTTTTTTGCCCTAATCACTTTTTTAAATAAATAGTTTTTTTGTCTAATAAATTCCAAGGGATAACTTAATTTTTAAAAAAAGACGACAAAATATTTTTAGGTATATTTGTAAAAACAATCACACTATGTTATCAGCAAAAGTAAGCGCAGCTTTAAATAAACAGATAGAAATGGAAGGTTCTTCCTCTCAATATTATCTTGCTATGGCAAGCTGGGCCGAAACTCAAGGTCTAAATGGCGTATCGGCCTTTTTATACACACATACCGATGAGGAGCGCATGCACATGTTAAAACTTTTAAAGTTTGTGAATGAACGTGGCGGACATGGAATTGTTCCTGCATTAAAACAACCGCCGGTAACTTTTAAATCTGTTAAATCTGTTTTTGAAGAAATTCTAAAACATGAAATGAAAGTTACATCTGAAATAAATAATCTGGTTGAAATTACTCTGAAAGAAAAAGATTATACCACCCATAATTTTTTACAATGGTATGTTAGCGAGCAAATAGAAGAAGAAGCCTTAGCAAGACAGATTGTTGATAAATTAAAACTAATTGGGGATGATAAAAGCGGACTTTATTTCTTTGACCGTGACCTGGAAGCAATGGCAAAGATCGAAGTAGCGAAGGAAAGTAAAAAGGAAAAATAATTTATTTTGTTACAAAAACAAAAACATCCTCATTATCCTTTTTCATTAAATACTTTTCTCTGGCAAAAATTTCAAGGCTTTTTGTATTTGTTTGCAATTCGCTTAAGTTAGTTTTGTTATTTTCAATTTCTGAAATATAATATTCTTTTTCTTTTTGAAGTTTGTTGCGTTTTTGAATAAGATCAAATTGTGTAAAAACATCATTCTTATCAAAAAAAAGCAACCAAACAATAATTCCAATTATCGTTAAAAAATATTTATTTCGAATGATCTTAATTAAAAACATACTAAATTAGTATAACAAAGTTAAAACAGAAAAACCACCGGAACTAACATGAAACAAAAGATTATCAATACTGCATTGTTAGTTACCCTCATTTCTTTATTTTCTTTTAAAATTAGCTTTGACAACGGCTTTAAAACCGCGCAGTTAAACAACAAGCGGGTACGAACGGCTTACGATAAAAAATGGGTTAGCCTGTAATCGCAGTTGGAGGCAAAAAAAATAGATAAAGATAATTTTGAGGTTTACTTCAGGATCTTTAAATTAGAAAAGGAATTTGAAGTCTGGGTAAAAAATAAAGCCGACCTTAAATACACTTTATTAAAAACAATATCCATTTGTGCTTCCAGCGGCGATCTTGGCCCGAAAAGAAAGCAAGGCGATTACCAGGTGCCCGAAGGATTTTACGAGATCGCTACTTTTAATCCTAACAGCAGCTATCATTTAGCGATGAAAATAAATTATCCAAACCACAGCGATCAATTAAAAAAAACCGGTGCCGATCCGGGAGGTGATATTATGATACATGGCTATTGTGTTACAATTGGCTGTATTCCTTTGGAAAATGATCCTGTAGAGGAAGTTTACGTTTTAGCTACAGAAGCCAAGAACCGAAAAAGCAACACGCAAATGGCTATTTATCCTTGTAGATTTACCGAAAAAAATAATTTAATGCTTACCAAAAATTATAGCGAAGAAAAAAATAAATTTTGGGAAACATTAAAAAAACCTTACGCGCATTTTGATAAAAATAATACCTTACCTAAAATTACGATTTCTAAAACCGGGGATTATGTTTTTACAGAATAATAATTAATGAATTTTTCCTTTATTAAAAAAGTAACAGTATTATTGGCAATTAGCTTGCTTTTATTTTCGTGTGGATCGAAAGACGAAAATAATGTTACAATACCCGACAATATATTAAATGAAGAGAAATTTGCGAAAATAATTACCGATTTTGCATTGGCAGAAAGCGCCAGCAATATTAATGTAAAAAATATTCCTTCAGAGAAAGCAGATTCTGCTTATGCTTTTGATCCGTTGGTAGAGAATAAAGTAACAAAAGCACAATACGATTCTTCTATTGTATTCTATTCCAAACACCCGGCTTTATATAGAAAGATCTATGAAAGTGTTTTAGTTTTATTAAGTAAAATGCAGGTTAAAAATGACAGTACTAAAGTTGACTCAATTTTAAAATAGCAAACTTTTCTCGTTTACCGCCATCCAGATACAAGATCAACTCCTCCTGTTTATCGGATTGGTAATTCATTGGCACAGCATCAAAATTAGCATTGTGGTATATCAATTTTTTTTCAAGAATGCCATTTGTATTAAGCGTATATAAAACCAGGTTTGATTTGGCAAGACTTGCCTCTTTTTTAAAACGATGGAAGTTAAATTGATTTGGATCTTTCTTTAAATTTTGTGTCGCCTCTAAAACAATAACATGTAATTTATTATCATAAACATAAGGCATTGCTTTTGTAATGTTCTTAAAGCGAGTACGGCCCTGAAAAGAATAGATCTTTCGTGGAATAATTTTTTGCCCGGAGACCATTCCTGTTTCTAAATCGTTTTTCCACACAAGTAATTCCTTTGAATAATAATCTTCCACCCGTTCGGAAAGACGGTAATTAAAATTATTTTCCTGAAAATTTATAAAATGCCTGTATTCTTTTTCGCCGGCGCTATTATAATCTGTACCATCATAAAAAGTTAAGGCAATCTTAATGGAATCATCTAACGGCGCAGCAACAGAATAAAATTCCTTCGAAAGATCGGCGCTTAATTTTTGATTTAAAAAATATATATTCACCTCGCCTGACGCATCTTCTTTTGTAATATGCGCATTAATAACCAGATCGTTATTTACCGGAAATAAAAGAATACTGTTCAAGGACGATAAATTAGTTGCCACTAATTTTTTCTTTACAGAAGAAGAATTGTTATTTAAAAAACTCACAATTGAAAGCGAATCAAAAAACAAAACTGGCACCATCATTTGTGCATGGTTCATATATTTTCTTTTATACGAAGCAATATGAGCTTTTACAAAAACACAGAACAGGTCGTTGTTTTTATTGCATTCGTAAGCAATCGAATAACCTGTGTTATCATTTTCAATAGGCAGCTTTTTTTCCCAGGTTATTTTTCTTGTTTCAAGATCGAAAAGCAGCGCTATTTTTTTTGCGGCAAAATTGCCATAGGTTTGTGTTGCAACAATTAAAATAGAATTGTTCAACGTTCTTTTGTACTCAAAGTTTACAGATGTAACACCCTTTTCTTTTTCAATAGTGGCCAACTCAATAAAACCCGAAGATTTACCAAGGGTATCAATTATCTTTAAATAAAGTGTTTGTTTTGTATTTAAGACCTTTTCAAATAAAAAATAAACGTGATAATTATGTTCAAAAAATAAATTATCCAATTTTTCATAATTGAACCAATCGGCATTTACGCTATCTAACTTTAAGGGCGTAAATGAAATTATTTCTGCGCTTGGTTTGGCCCTTCTTTCAAGGGTAATATCGTGTGCTACTTTATTATAGCGCAGCAAAAAAAAGTAATTTGAATTATTATTGATGATTGAGATAGGCACGTTTTTTTTTCGCGCCTCAAAATCTCTGCTATAAATAGTTTGTGAAAAAAACCCGGCACAATAACTCACTAAAAAAGTAATTATTGCTATCCTTAACATTTTATTCTACCGTAACACTTTTTGCCAGGTTCCTTGGCTGATCTACGTTACAACCACGCATTACTGCAATATGATATGACAATAATTGTAAAGGAACTACAGCAATCAATGGCACAAGGAACTCATCTGTTTCCGGGATCTCGATACAATAATCTGCTACACTTTTTACCTCAGTATCGCCGGAAGTTACAACTGCAATTATTTTTCCTTTACGCGCTTTTACTTCCTGGATATTGCTTACTACTTTTTCATAATTAGCCCCCTTCGTGGCAATTACAAAAACAGGCATTTCTTCATCGATCAACGCAATTGGCCCGTGTTTCATTTCTGCAGCCGGATAACCTTCTGCGTGGATGTACGAGATCTCTTTTAATTTTAAAGCGCCTTCTAAAGCAACGGGGAAAGAAACACCGCGGCCTAAGTATAAAGCATTGCTGGTGTCTTTATGAATAAAAGCAATTTCGCGTAGCTTATCATTTAATTTTAATACTTCTTCAATTTTTCCCGGAATTGCTTCTATCTCATAACACAATTGACGGTAACGACTGGCAGATAAAGTACCGCGCACTTTTGCCATATGCAAGGCCATAAGCGTTAGTACAGTTACCTGCGCGGTAAATGCTTTTGTTGAAGCAACACCTATTTCCGGGCCGGCATGTGTGTAACTACCGCCATGCGTTGCGCGTGCGATAGACGAGCCTACCACATTACATACGCCTAAAACAGTTGCACCCTTAGATTTTGCTAATTCAATAGCGGCTAATGTATCGGCTGTTTCGCCGCTTTGAGAAATGGCAATTACAATATCGTCTTCAAAAATAATTGGGTTACGGTACCTGAACTCTGAAGCATATTCTACTTCAACCGGTACGCGCGCAAACTCTTCAAATAAATATTCGGCTACTAAACCCGCGTGCCATGATGTGCCGCAGGCGACAAAAATAATACGTTTTGCCTTCTCAAATTTCTTTTCATGATCAACAATACCGCCCATTTTAATTTCACCTTCATTGGCCTTCAGTCTTCCACGCATGCTATCCAAAACGGAACGGGGCTGCTCATAGATCTCTTTTAACATAAAATGATCGTAACCACCTTTTTCTATCGATTCGATCTCTAAAGTTAGTTCTTGAACATAAGGCGTAACTTCTTTATCTTTTAAATTGCGGATCTTTAATTCCTGGCCTCTTCTTAATGTTGCCACTTGCTCATCCTCTAGGTATACAACATTTTTGGTGTATTCTACAATTGGCGAAGCGTCTGAAGCAATAAAAAAATCATCGGTACCAATACCAATTACCATTGGACTACCTTTTTTAGCAGCAACAATTGTATCAGGATCATTTTTATCAAGCACTACAATAGCGTATGCGCCAATTACCTGTTTTAATGCAGCTTGCACGGCATGATCCAATTTCATGTTCTCATGCTTTTTAATCTCTTCAATTAAATGAATAAGAACTTCAGTATCTGTTTGTGATAAAAATGTGTGACCACGTTTAGTTAAACCTTCTTTAATGGCAGCGTAATTCTCGATGATGCCATTGTGGATCATGACAAGATCTTTAGTTTGAGAATAGTGTGGGTGAGAGTTTACATCGTTTGGCTCGCCGTGTGTAGCCCAGCGTGTATGGCCAATACCAATATTGCCCGTAGTATCTTCGTTCTTTACGAAGGCAAGCAGTTCGCTTACTTTGCCCTTACGTTTGAAAACGTTAAGCGTTCCGGCTTTATTGATCATGGCAACGCCGGCGCTATCATATCCGCGATATTCCAAACGTTGTAAACCTTTAATTAAGATCGGGTACGCTTCGCGTTTACCAATATATGCTACAATTCCACACATAATATATTAATTCAAAAAATGATTATCTATACATTAAAAATACAAAATTTTAGCCTATCATTTGCAAAAAGCCAATTTCTTTTGCTGTTAAAAAGCGGTGTTTGCCACGAGGCAGATCCTTTTTGGTAAGCCCGGCAAAAACAACCCTGTCCAACTTAACTACATCGTAGCCTAAATGCTCAAACAAACGCCTTACAATACGGTTTTGACCGCTGTGGATCTCTATCCCGATCTCTTTTTTTCCTTCTCCAACAAAGGCCAGGTCATCTGCCTTAACAAGGCCATCTTCCAATTCCACACCTTCGGTAATTGATTTAAAATCCTCGGCTTTTAAACCTTTATTTAAACTAACATGGTATACTTTTTTTATACCAAATTTTGGGTGCGTTAATTTGGTGGTTACTTCACCATCGTTGGTAAATAACAACAAGCCTGTGGTATTCCTGTCTAAACGGCCAACAGGGTATAAGCGTTCTTTACAGGCACCTTTTATTAATTCCATTACGGTTTTGCGTTCCTGCGGATCATCAACCGTTGTAATATAATCTTTAGGCTTGTTCAATAATAAATACACTTTACGTTCGCTTTTTACGGCAGCATCTCCATAGGTCACCGTATCTCCGGCTTTTATCTTATATCCTAACTGATCAATAACTACTCCGTTTACTTTTACCACCCCGCTTTGAATTAGCACATCGGCATCTCTACGCGAAGCTATTCCCGCATTTGAAAGGTATTTATTTAAACGGGTAAGACCATCTGCCCCGGCGGTTTTCTTAACCAGGTCTGGTTTTTTGAACTTTTTTTTATCACCATCGTTTTTTGATGCGTTTGAAAAAGTATTACCTTCTTCAAAGTCATCAAACTTTACGCGTTTGGTCTTATCAGTATCCTCATCAAAACTTCTGCTGCTTTTACGGTGCGGTTTTTTTGCATCTTTTTCAAATTTAGGCGAATCAAATTTTCTTTCCGGTTTTTTAAACCCGAACCCTTTTTTCTCTCCATCAAAAACTTTTTTAAAGGGCTTCCTTTTATCATCACCGTCAAAACTCTTACGGGGCTTATCGCCAAATTTATTTTCTTTTTTAAATGCTATGCGCTCTTCCGAATTTTCGAAACTTTTTTTCGGTTTATCACTATAATCTTTTTTGTACGGTTTCTTGTCGTCTGAATTTCCAAAACTGCGTTTGGGTTTGTCTCCGTATTTGGAATCCTTATCTTTATATTCTTTTTTGAAAGGTTTTTTATCGTCAGAACTGCCGAAACTTCTTTTTGGTTTATCGTTGTAATTTGAATCGCCAAACTCTTTTTTGAAAGGTTTTTTGGTTTTACCACTATAATTACTTTTGTAGGATCCTTTTTCTTCTGATCGTTCAAAATTTCTTTTTGGTTTATCATCCCGGTCTGAAAATGAATCCCCGTCTTTTTTAGGCTTATCGTTATAAGATTTAAATGGTTTTTTAAAGGCCTTATTTGCATCTTTTGTTTTAAAAGATTTGCCTTTGCTGCCTGCCCCAGGCTTACTGTTGTTTGTTTTGCGCATGATAGAGCAAATATACGCTACTTTATTGATGGATAAAAGGCGCCCTCTAAATGTTTTACACTTGTATTGTTATTATTTTGTAAAACAGAAACGATATCAAACCGGCATTCCAGCTCAATATTATTTGAAACCAAATATTCGTGTGCTGCTGAAACTAAAAAACCCTGTTTCTTTTTTGTAACAAACAGTTCGGGTTGGCCAAAGTCGGCACTACTTCGCGATTTTACCTCAACAAAAACGATCAGGCCCTGATAAGAGGCTATAAGGTCTACTTCGAGTTTCTTAAAGCGCCAATTTTGTTGTAAAATAGCGTAACCTTTGTCTAATATCAACTTGATTTATTAAATAGTCCAAATTTCTTCTACAAAAGCGTATTGATAGTTACAAGTATTAATAATTTGTATCTCAGTAATTGCCTTTATAGTTTTTTCAATATAGTCACTGATTTGGTCTAAGTTTTCGAAAAATTTATTTGTAAAATTTCTCTTTATTGTAGCCCACATTTTTTCGGCCGGATTTAATTCTGGACTATAGGGAGGTAGAAATACCAAACAGATGTTGGATGGGATTTTTAGTGATTTTGCTTTGTGAAAAGCCCCATTGTCTAATACTATAATTTTAAATTCTAATATGTTTTGCTGCGAGAATTCGTCTAGAAAAATTTGGAAATTTTGAGCATTGCAAAAAGGCATTTCAAGTAAAAACTTATCTCCATTTACTGGCGAAAAGGCTCCAAATAGATAAGTGGATTTAAATACTTGTTGAAAAGGGCAAATCGGTTTAACTCCTATGGCCGTTAGAGCTTTTCCGTTTTTTGTAAACATTCCAAATCTACTTTCGTCTTGAAAATATAGGTTTATACTTTTAAAATTTTCTTTGGCTTTAACTGCAATTTCTGTGCAGATATTACTAAAGTTTTTTTAAAACTGGTAACCGCGTCTTCATCCTTTTTTACATGGCTTTTCCGAGCAACTTTTATTTTGGTTCCAAAATGACGCATAGAATATTTTACTAATGTATTGTATTCTATATCTAGGTTCAAATTTTTAAATACCCACTGATGAAGCTCTTTGTAGCCTCTCAAGCCATTTTTTGGATCTTTTAGCTTTTTTTCAATAGCCTTATGAGAAACAATATCTATTACTGACTTTTTAAACCCTATTCTGCCGTGTTTCAAAAACGCACCTATACCTACATTTAAGTAAATTGTTCTCCATTTTGTAATACTATTATGATTAATCCCAGTATTCTCAGACACGGCTCTTTTCGAAATTCCTGTCTTTTCATACTTTTTAAACTCAATTAATATACGGAGCCGTTTAGATATCAACTCCCCCGATTTTCTTTGTAAATCTTTAAGCTCTGAGAGACTCTCTTTTATCACGATTTGTTTTGGTAATGACATATTGATTTATTATATAGTCCAAAGTTAATACAAAATAATCCAATATGCAAATATTGGACTATATATTATTTCAAATTGGTAT
>JACCXH010000069.1 GCA_013697245.1 Bacteroidota bacterium | reverse complement strand
TTTATGAGTAAGGAGATGTAGTTTTTTCATTTTGAAATCCTTTCTTTGATGAGGAATGATTCCAAAACTTTAAACTATTTATTCTTACTTTTCAACTGACTATCAATAAGTGACGGGTAGTGTGATACCCAGCTGAAAGAGGAATGGAAAAATTATGCTGCGTAGTAAGTAAGACTTAAGCTCCTGCTAGGCTTCTAGCAGGAGCCAGAAGTCAAAACATCCTATAAAATTTAATATCTATCTTAAAAGGGCGTCATTATGAGTAGAAATTTAAAACAAGAGCAGCAATCTCAATCTACCTTAAGTAAGTCTTGGTTTGGCCAAGGATATGCTTCACTTTTATCTATTTTGCCGAATTCTCTAAAAAGTGAGGGGCCCCAAACAATATCTTTTAATAAAAGTGGCTTTGTTGATTTACAGGATATAAAAGACAAAACTTTGCTCTTAGAGCAATATAGAATTCTGAGCGAGCAAGTAAATAAAATTTCAGAAAACCGAGAAAGTCTCAATAATTTTTGGATCACTTTAAATGGAGCGATTGTGGGGGGAATTTCTTATGTAAAGGATATACAAATAGATAATCTTCACCCCAAGAATTTATTCATATGGGCGCTTGTACTTTTCGGGTTTTTTCTCTCAATTTTTTGGGCCCAAGCTCTTGGGAAAATTGGTAAAGATATTGAAATAAAAAACGAAATGGTAATGGAGATGGAAAAATTTCTTCCTGCTAAGATCTTTACTACATCTTATCAGATAAAGGTAAAAACACGAGAAAAGGGATCACTCTCTTCGGCAGAAAAAAACATACCTCTCCTTTTTTGCCTCGGGTATGTTGCTGTGGCGCTTATACTTCTGATTTATCCAAATATACTTTCATAGTATTAATTTTATTTTTTAAGAGTCGAAATGCCGAAGTTAAAACTACCCAAGAGGAATTCTTGCGATCCATCACCTAAACAACAACGGCTTGTGGGTTGGGAAAAAATTAAGAAAACCTATCCGTGGAAAGATAACATAAATTACAGAGTGAATCCTGAACTATATCTTATAGGAAAAGGAGAGCAAGGGGTCCTTATTTGTGAGCCATATAAGTCTGAGATCCTTCCCTATTGGCGTTTTAAAAACCCTGAAATAGCCACACAAAGCAGCACTAAAATATTTGATTTATTTTTAGATTATCTTTCAAAGGAGGAATTTGTGGGCGCAGATATGGCTCGTAAATTTCTACAAATGGGCTTCACGAGAGCAAGAAGATACAACAATCACCATAGTGGAAGAAAATATGACAAAATTACGGGTGAAGAATTGCCGCGTGATTCTCTTGATTTAATAAAATCAGAAAGTGCTAAAATATTTTATGAAAAGTGGAAAGCAGCGGAAGAAAATTCAATATATAGAATTCTAAAGTTAGAATGGAAAAAAAAATATGGGTAATTTTAAAGCAGGGATATAGAAAACTTATATAGTTTCTTTTATATAGTTTTAAAAAACAATCATTCAGAAGATAAAGCTTTACCTAAATCTCAAGCTTTTCTTACTTTTCTGAAGTTGAGCTTAAGCTTTAAAAAGTATATCCCGTCGGCTCGGCAAGATCTCAAATTTAGATTAATTTATGTATAAAATTAGCCAATACACGTTGAATTAATTTATTTTTCTTATTGATGATGGTTAATGTTCTGTTAAGAAAAATATAGAAGAACCGTCTTCCGACTATTTGCATTTTTTCGCCAAGTTTTTTAACATTCCAACAAACGTTACAAAATTTGTGATAATCTTTTAACCATGTTTCATAAAAAATAGCGCTATCTTTAATAAGGTCGTCGAATAAAAATTGTAGGGTTACGTATTTTAAGGAAATACAAGAAAATTGGGTTTGATCAAGAACTAAAAAATTATTAGCCAACAAGCGAGCTGAATTTTCTACATTGTTGTTACTCAGGTCTGTCGTATGTTCCAGTTGTACGCGGGTATGCTTTTTAAGGAAACTTGATGTCACATACTGCTCCGGCGGCATTTTCCATAAACGCCATGGCTCAATATCAAAAAATGGTTTACACCTCTTTAAAAACCATTGGGAGAACTCTGGTTCTTGGGTTAATGGTATGCTGTAAAGATCTAATAAATCTTCTTTATAGCCAAAATAAGCCCAATCACTGATATGGTAAGGTCTCTCCATGGTAAAGAGGCTTGTTTTGTGGCCCTTAATGCTAAATATGCTAAAAGAGATAATCCTACTTTTTACATGTTTATAATTTGCATCATAAAAGGAAAATTTATCAAAGTACTTCAAAAATGATTTGGACATGAGAAAAAGATCTGATCTGACTTTAAAAACATACTTATTTGATGCCGCCTCTATGCCCGCTTTCGTAGAAACAATTAATCGATTGCAGTTGTTTAAGAGATTATAGTTTTCATAATTAAACCATATAGCGCCAGGATCTTTGCTTAAAATTAGTTTATCAAAAAGTATTCCGCCTACGTCCTCCCCCTCCCAGGTGGACAAAATAAGCTCGCTTTTAGGAAAAAGTTTTTTTAAGCGCGCGCATATAACCCTGGTTGTTTCAGAAGTGATATTAAAAGATGATTCTCGTAATACAGGGCCTTGAACAACAATAGAGATTTCTCCGTCTTGAATCATCTATGCAACTTTCCTGGAGTTTTGGTTAAGCATTGCATTTAAAGAATCTACTAAATCTTGAGGAGTGCCAAAACACATTATTTTTTCAACATGAAAGGGGATAATGGATTTCTGTTGAGCAATCATTATTTGATAAACGCTAGATAAATAATACTCGTTATTTTCTTTTATATTAAGATCGATTAATCGCTCTATGTTCGCTAAAAGTGCCCTAGAATCCTTAAAAAAATAAGTACCAGTGGAAGCGTAAGGGGAGATAACTTTTTTTTCTTTTACATCTATTACCCTGGTCTCATCTTCTCTTAGTTTAGCATAACTCCATCGATTTTCCGTAGAAGGAAAAAGGACCATTGCCCCATCAATGTTCCCCTGAATTAAATTTTTCCAGTCTAAAGAGGGAGTAAAAAATGTATCACAATTATGTATGAGAGTGGGTTCTGAATCATCTATTTCAGCAGAGCTTTTTAAGACTGTTTCTGCTTGCCCTCGGGTTTCATTTTCTAAGACTATAATTTTATAATTATATGAAGAATAATAGCTTTTTATATCATCAATTAATGTTTCTAAAAAATGATCCTTGCGAAGAGTAAAAATTAATTTTGAAGCCATATGTAAAGGCAAGGAATCAAGCGCGTACCGATACATAGCTTTGGATCCCACTTTAATAAGTGGTTTTGGAATAGTAAAGCCGCAGTCAGCAAAACGCTTGCCGTAACCTGCCATTGGAATAATTATGTTCATAAGTTTTCCTGTCTTTCAAACATACTGATTAAGAGTGTGATCATTAATTTCTTCCCACGAGCCGTTAAACTTAAAAGCTTTATCATCAATATATATTTCTGCATATGGTTTTCCAAACCATAATTCATCATATACGAACCCATAATGTGATAACCACATAGTAAGAGTTTGCCCTTGAAGGGCAAGTACTTTCCCAATATTTGAATTACAGGTTTTCATATGTCGAGCTGTACAAAATATAATATAATGCCCGCTTTCTTTTAAAAGTTTAATTTTTTCGACAGCTCCAACAAAAGGAATTACGTCTTCATACGTTTGATTATCTTTTTTTATCGAACAAATCGTGCCATCAATGTCAATGCAAATTCTCATATTTTTTCTCAAAAAAATTATTAAGTATTGTCAATCCTTTTATAAATAGGGCCTTTTGTCTTTCAAGGTCCTCATAGTGCAAGCTTACCATACTTAAAAATAAAGAAGCTTCAATAAAATATAAAAAGTTTAAATTTATTCCTCTTTCGTTTAGAAGGATCTTATATTTTTTGAGAAGGTTTTTGGTTAAAACATTTGAATAAATATCTAGTGTAAACTCATTTTCTTTAATTTCTTTCAAAGAGTAATTATTATTTAATATAAAGTCATACTTTCCATGTAAGCAATGTAACAATTTTGCGTAATCGTAGTGAGGGTCCCCGTAAATTCCCTTATCCAGAAAAGATCCCCGAGGATCAATAAGTTTAATTTTGTGCGTACTTAGTGAGTAGAGAATGTTACTAAAGCAAAAATCCCCATGAATAGCAGTTAAGGCGGGTTTAAAAAGCACCAAGCGTTTAAAAGAATTTATAAATTTTTCTTCTAAGGATTTAAATGTTTTGTATTTTTTTCCATTCACCACTATATGAGATCCCTCTATAAGAGGTCGTAGTGCTGGGTTAGATTTTAATGAATATATTCTTTCTAAAGTTTTATTAATATAAAAATTAGTTAAGACTGATGGGCTAATAGGCCGTGACTGACGAAAAGAATGTATGCTGTGAAGAACTTTAAATAAGCTTTCTAAAATATATTCCCCCTCAGAAAAGGTAATTTTCTCGCTAACGATCAAATCAGACAAATCCTTAGAAGGAATATATTCCATCGTATAAGAAGTAAAGTTTTCTTTATAACTCAACAGTGTTGGAAATAAAGAAAGAAGTTGGGGGGGCAAGTTCAAATAATATTTTACCTCATCTTTTATTTTTAGGAAATTATTGGATGACTTGGTTAATATCCCTTGTTTCTTATCTACTGAAATTGTATTAAAAGCCCGTGCTTGCATAAAGCCCTCCTACTAAATTTGTAAAATAATTTACTATTTCTTTGAATTTACTATTTTTTGTTTATTCTCCAAAAACTCTTCTCCAAGAACCTGCAATTCCTTTGAGGTAAAGCATTGCTCTGCTTCCTTAAAATAAGTAGACTCTTCTTCTTCAATATGATGCATCAACATTTCTTTAAGTACTTTCATATTGGCGCTTCGTTGACTTTTATCCAACTGATCTTTTTGAAGGCCTTTGAGCACTTGAAGAGCAAGCTTATGTTCTTGAAGCCCTTCGTAAGGACTTAAGATATTTTTTGCTTTTTTACGTAAAGCTGTATAAAAAACTTTTTCTTCTGCCTTGCTGTGAGGCTCCAATTCACTTAATAATTCTTTCATTAAGTTTCTTTCCCCTTTAACATCCACCTTTGGATATTGCTCAATCAACACAGTAGCTTTTTTAAGGATTTCTCTTACTTTATCATGGTCTTCTTTTAATTTATCTAATATTGACATGTGATCCCCCTATCTTATATCTTTATTTTTTATTAATTTTTTCCCGTCTAACTGCCTAGTAGGCTGCTAGAATTCTTATAAGATACATCAACTTTTATGTGATGAGGAGTTGAAAATAATAACTTTTTTCTACTAAAATTAGGGTGTCTCTCAAAATGTAGAAGAAACGCAAATAAACCTGGTGCATCCTCATAGAGGCTCAACCTCAAGGTTATAAAAGATCAATGTAACAAAATGTATTTTTTTCAAAAACTTACTAGAATCTCCTTTTGCCCTAAAATATAGACGCACGGTTTTGCGACTTATTCAAAATTGTTGAGGTGTGCCACAAGCTGACACTAATCCTACACCGGGCGTTCTAAACTGGAAATTTACCAATTTTTTCATTATATTCCTGTTGTGTTTCCTGGAATGAGAGGTGCGAATAGATTTCAAGTGACTAACAACTCTCGTGTCCCAAGTCATGCTGGATCAATGTATCACCTATACCCTAATTTTTGAGCCATATAAGCAAAAAGTGTCTTATCTTGTGAGGAGATCCGGAACTTTTTATTCCAGCCGCTTGGGAGTAGTTGGGGTTTTGGAATTAACGGAGCAGAAAACCCTCAAAAGCTGTTTTTAAATGCTTTCTACTGGGCAGCAACACTGACGTTCTTGAATCGTTTCAGTTTGTAAAATATCTCCTCCTATGCTGGTTTGAAGGGATGATTCAGGCTACCCCTTCAAAAGGCCTGAATTTTTTCCACAAATCAAGGCAAGGTGTATAAGTATAACTTTTTTAAAGAAGATAAAATCTAAAATATTTAACTAAATGCGCATTCATGGTATCTTCTTGTCCATGAATCATAGCAATGCTGCCCCTGTCTTGGAAGCTATTTCTGGATTTGTAGAAAGAATCACCTTTCACAATATAGAAAATGGCTATTGCGTCCTTCGCGTCAATGTGAGGGGTCACCGGGAGCTTGTAACCGTTGTTGGATACTCTCACTCTATTGCTGCAGGGGAGTTTCTCCAAGCCTCTGGTACATGGGTGAATAGTAAAGGCTATGGACCTCAATTTAAAGCTGAATTCTTAAAAGTATCTCCTCCTACGACAGAAGAAGGAATCGAAAAATACCTGGCCTCAGGCATGGTCAAAGGAATTGGCCCCGTTTACGCAAAAAAGCTCGTTTTGGCTTTTGGAGTGGATGTTTTTGAGGTTATTGAGTTCACTCCGGAGAAACTGCAAACCCTCGACGGGATAGGGTCCCATCGTTCTTCCCTTATTGTAAAAGGATGGGCAGACCAAAAGGTTGTCAGGGAGATTATGCTCTTCCTCCATCAATACGGTGTCAGCACAGCACGTGCTGTTCGAATCTATAAAACGTTTGGAGAAAATTCTATTCAGGTTATGACAGAAAATCCATATCGGCTTGCTCGAGACGTACGTGGCATTGGCTTTCTCTCGGCGGACCAAATTGCTCTGAGAATTGGTATTGAGAAGGACTCTCTCATGAGGGCTCAAGCAGGCCTTAACCATGTCCTCTTTGAAAGCACAAACCAAGGGCACTGTGCTCTGCCAATAAAAGATCTTTTAGCTAAAGCACAAACCTTATTAGAAATTCCACAAGAAATCCTTGACCAGGCGCTTGAATGTGAGCTTGAAACAGGAGATCTTATTCAAGATACCATTGAAAATGAAGTTTGTATCTTTCTCAAATATCTTTATCATTCGGAACAGGCTATTGCTCGCCTTTTAAAAAATACGGCTCTTGGGGTTCTTCCTTGGGGCGAGATCAAAGGGGACAAAGAGATCGCATGGGTTGAAAATCAATTATCGCTGACCCTGTCTCAAAGCCAGAGAGACGCCGTTCATAAGGCTCTTTGCTCAAAAGTTCTTACCATAACGGGAGGGCCAGGGGTTGGAAAAACAACTCTTGTTAAAAGCCTTATGAGTATTCTGGCAGCCCAAGGAATAAAAATCACTCTTTGCGCACCCACAGGAAGGGCTGCTAAGCGATTGTCCGAATGCACGGGCAAAGAAGCTAAAACAATTCATCGCCTTTTGGAAGCCGACCCGGGCACAGGCAAGTTTAAAAGAGGGGTGGATTGCCTCCTCCCCTGTCAGCTTTTAATCGTTGATGAAGTCTCCATGATTGACGTTTCTCTGATGCTGGCTCTTTTAAAAGCACTTCCTCAAGATTCGGCTCTTTTTCTCATAGGAGACGTAGATCAGCTTCCTTCGGTAGGCCCAGGGAATGTTCTAAGCAATATCATATACGCGTCCTCTCTTCCAGTTGCCCGTCTTACAGAAATCTTCCGCCAGGCATCTTCCAGTAAAATTATCCTTAATGCTCATCGTATTAATAAAGGCCTGATGCCAACTTCCCCACAGAAACAAGAAGACTCAGATTTCTATTTTATAGAAACCGAAGATCCAGAAAATGCAACCCATAGGA
>JACCXH010000056.1 GCA_013697245.1 Bacteroidota bacterium | reverse complement strand
TCATCTTTTACGCAAATCATCTGCAAGCTTTTTTTAAGGTTATCTACAAATGTCTTGCATCTATTTTGTTTTTTTATCCCTAAAGGTCTTTATTTATAAACACTTTGTGAGTTTAAGTGAACCCTATATAATAAAGTTATTATTCTGGTTAGGAGAAAAACAGAATTAAACCATTTAAAATTAGAAGAACGTATTGTAGATTTTGATAATATTGATGCTTCTATTATAAAAGGAGATGATATTTTTTGCGCCATTGGAACTACTCTTAAAAAAGCCGGATCAAAAGAAAATCAATATAAAATTGATTGTGAGTATCCCTTTAAAATAGCGCAATTGGCAAAGCAAAATAATGTAAAACAGTTTATTTTGGTTTCTTCTATTGGCGCAAGTGCTAAATCGTCAAATTTTTACTTGAAAACAAAAGGCGAACTCGAAGAAAAAATAGCTGGTTTAAATTTTAATGCTTTTATAATTCTTCGCCCTTCTTTTATTTTAGGGGTTAGAAAAGAGTTTAGGTTAGGTGAGAAGATCGGGATATTTTTTGCGGTGTTGTTAGGACCACTTTTTATTGGCCGATTAAAAAAATATAAAGGCGTAAAAGCAATAACAATTGCAAAAAAAATGATCAAAGCGGCAAACGAAAATTTAAATGGGAAAGTAATTGTAGAGTCGGATAAAATTTAAGCTTCAGCCTATCCCAATACCTATCGGGATCTTCTACAAAAGAGAGGGACTTTTATTATTTTTTATCCAATTTTTTCCTGATCAAATAATCCACACTTAATTTACCCGGACCAAAACACATTAAGGTAATTAGCATTAGCATAAAGTATAACGGAATTTCGTAACCATTATCGCCAGCGGCAAAGCCATTTTCCCAATGCACAGTTTTTATGGCAACTATCATTGTAATTATGAGGGGGAAACAAATGATGCGGGTACCTAATCCTAATATTAATAAAAATACACCGGCCATTTCGGTTGAGGCTGCTAAATAAGCATTTAACTTTGGTGCAAAAATGCCCATGCCTTCAAACCAATCGGCAATAGCATTTATATCGGCCCACTTCATAGTTGCAGGCTCCCAAAAACCATAAGCTAAAATTAAACGTAAAAATAATAATGGCAGGTCCTGGGCTTTATTTAAACAGTTTCTAATACGGTTATAGAGGTTTATCATAATTAACTAGTTAATGATCCAAGAATAAACTGGCGTTGTTGTAAATCGTTAATGAAAATTAAAGCATGTTCTTTAAGCATTTCAAAATTATTTATTTGAAATAAAGTATCGGCTTCGGTTAAAATAGCCTGTATGTTAACGCCATTTTGTAGTTGTTCTAAAATATAAGCATATAAAATTGAAACATCCATACATTGTACCCTGCCATTTTCCTTTTCGCGGTACATCAATAAAAAATAATCGCCGGCTTTACCCTCTAATTCTGTTGGCGCTAATATGTGCACCGGGTAAGCGAATTTAACCAATTTATGTTCCGGGTTTAATGCCAACACATCATTTACACTATCACCGTTTACATTAAAAGATGGATAAGGTACATCTTCCATCGTGTGCATTTCCAACTCTAACCACTCAAAATATAAAAGATCATTTAAGAAAGGAATATTTAATTCAGCTTGAATGTTCTTTTCAACACAATATTCATAAAACTCTAAAGGCATGCGCCACACTTGCGGCGTTTGGCATTTGTGCTTGGCATAAAAATCGTAAACTAATTTATCCCAGATCTCGTTTGGCAAAAAGCGATACGTTATAGGGTAGGCAGTTTCAATTGTATCAATGCCAATATTAAAAACTAAACGGCGGTAATGATGAAGATTATCTTCAATAACACCTGTCAACTCAGGAAAAACGCCCGTTTTGCAGTATTCAGCTAATCTGGATTGCTGTGTGTGGGTTTCTTCCTTAAGCAATGGCATGTTCTTTCTTCCAGGTTTTTGAAACTATGGTTTCCATTCTTGTGATCTCGGTTTGCAACTCCTCTAATTCAGGAATATTAAAATCGCGTTCCAACAGAACGGGAACTGGTTTTAATAAAGCTGTTGTATACTCAAACAACTCAAATACTTTTTCAATGACTGCCTCGCCATGTGTATCAATAATTACGGTATCCGAAATTTGTTCGTGGCCAGCCATGTGAATATAACTTACTTTATCAAGGGGCAACTTTGTTATAAATTCTTTGGCATTATATTTATGATTGAATGAGTTAACATATACATTATTTACATCCAATAACATATTACAACCCGATTCATTTACAATTTCTGAGATAAAGGTTGCTTCATCCATTTCGGCAGCAACCGGTGTGTAGTAAGAAACATTTTCAATTGCCAATGGCATTTCTAAAATATCCTGTACTTGTTTTATGCGCGCAACAATATGTTTAACGGCATCTTTTCTAAAAGGTATTGGTAAAAGGTCATACAAATGGGCATTATCGCATTTTGCATAACTTAAATGTTCAGAATAGATCTGTACATTATAGTGTTTAATAAATTTTTTAATTTTATAAAGAAAATCAAGATCAAGATCATCAGGACTTCCAATAGAAAGCGAAAGGCCGTGGCAAGTGATGGGGAATTTTTCGGCGGCTTTATCCAGTTGTTTTTTCCAATAACCACCCATACCTATCCAATTCTCTGGCGCCAGTTCAATAAAGGCAGGCTTAAGTACGGTAGATTCTAAGAGTTCTTCAGAAAAATCTTTTCTAAAACCAATTCCAATATGTTTATTATTTTTTAATTGCATGACCGGAAAAAAATCAACCCCTCTTTTTTGGAGAGGGGCTGAGTTTTATGTTTTTTAATTATTTTGGAGTTTCAGTTTTTTTCTTTTCTCCACATTTTCCTTCTCCACATTTTCCGTCTTTAGCTTTTTTCTCACCGCACTTACCATCTTTAGATTTTTTCTCTCCACATTTACCATCTTTAGCTTTGGTTTCTGTTTTAGTTTCTGTTTTGGTTTCTGTTTTGGTGTCTGTTTTAGTTTCAGTTTTCTTCTCGCCGCAAGTTGCTTCGATAGATTTAACTAATGAAGTACGAACTTCTCCGGCAGTTCCCAAACCGTTATAGTTTAATAAACTGTTTGTGTTAGCTTTTACAACTGATACACTTAATAAAGCACCTGCAATCATTGCGCAAGTAACTAATGTTGATTTTTTTTCCATTTTAATTTTAGTTTAAAGGTTTATATGAATTTACGTATTAATAGTCGAAACAGATTCTAAAAACTTACAGAATTTTAGATTATTTTTTTAAATTTTCCGTAATCACTTGATTTAGAGCCTCTTTTTTATTTAACGAAAGCGTTAAATCGTTTTTCTCATAAGAAGCCCTAAAAAGCCGGTTTATTTTTTTGTTTTGAGCCGAAAAATAACGGCAGTATTTACAAATTATTAAATGAAAGTTAAGTTGCAGTTTTTCTGAAAACGTTAATGTGCCGTAGTCTGCTTTGGTAGCAAGATATGTAGCGTCTTTACACCCAAAAGTATACCATTTATGTTTATGCTCTTTTAGCTCTTCCATTATAGTTTTAACCAGTTTTTTTCGAGGCAGGCCCTTAATTGCAGCTTGGCGCGATGAATGATCACCCAAAAGTTAGACGAGCTAAGATCAAATTCCTTACACACTAATTTTGAATCGGCATCATCCAATAAACTCATTGTAAGTACGGCCTTCCATTTTTCAGGCAGCTCCTGCAAACAACCCTCCAAAACTTTATAAAATTCTTTTGTATCAAAGTTATTTTCAGTCGCTTCCCAATCTTTAGGTTTGCTGCTGCTTCGCCAATGGCCATTGGTGTTTTTATCAAAAAAATGATCGTAAGACGGCGCATCGTAACTAGGTAATTGCAAAGGCGATTCGTTTCTGGTGGAGGCTTTTTTATAATGATCGATGATCTTATTTTTTAAAATGCTAACCAGCCAGGTTTTTTCAGAAGCCTGTCCTTTGTATGTTTCGCTGGCTTTTAAAGCCGCTAAAAAGCAATCCTGAACAAGGTCTTGGGCAAGTTCGTCGTTATTTACCCTATAATAAGCAAACTTATAAAGATAATCGGCGTATAATTCTACCCATTTAGTGGGGTCTAATGTGTTTTGAATATGAGAACCTGTTTCCAATTATTTGTTAAAAGTAGAAAGAAAAATTCATATAATCCTTTGTAGTAAAGTGATTTAACCAATAAAAGTAGTATCTTTGCGGCGCTTAAAAACCAAATATGTCTGAAATTAGAAACATTGCCATCATTGCCCACGTTGACCACGGTAAAACAACCTTAGTAGATAAAATATTACACCAATGTAATTTGTTCCGAGATAACCAGGCAACTGGCGAACTTATTCTTGATAACAACGATCTTGAACGTGAGCGTGGAATTACCATTCTTGCAAAGAACGTTTCCGTGCAATATAAAGGAACCAAAATTAATATTATCGATACTCCTGGTCACGCCGATTTTGGTGGTGAAGTAGAGCGTGTAATGAACATGGCTGACGGAGTTATTCTTTTAGTGGATGCTTTTGAAGGCCCAATGCCTCAAACGCGTTTCGTATTACAAAAAGCAATTGCCGCAGGTAAAAAAGCAATTTTAGTTATTAATAAAGTTGATAAACCAAATTGTCGTCCTGACGAAGTACATGATAATGTTTTTGATTTGTTCTTTAACTTAGATGCAAACGAAGACCAGTTAGATTTCCCTACTGTATACGGTTCAAGTAAACAAGGCTGGATGGGCCCTGATTACAAAACGCCAACTACAGATGTAACTTATTTGTTAGATACGATCATTGCTAAAATACCTACCGCGCCAAAACGCGAAGGTACTTTACAGATACAAATTACTTCATTGGATTATTCTTCTTTCATTGGTCGTATTGCTGTAGGCCGTATCTTCCGTGGTATTATAAAAGAAAACATGCCTGTTAGTGTTGTAAAACGCGACGGTCGTATTCAAAAATCAAGAATAAAAGAATTATTTATTTTTGATGGTTTAGGTAAATTAAAAGTAACTGAGGCTGAAACCGGTGATATTTGTGCTTTTACAGGTATTGAAGGATTTGAGATTGGTGATACAGTTGCTGATTTTGAAAACCCGGAAGGTATGCCAACCATGCATATTGATGAACCAACAATGAGTATGTTATTTACCATTAATAACTCGCCTTTCTTTGGTAAAGATGGTAAATTCGTTACTTCACGTCACTTACGCGATCGTTTATATAAAGAATTAGAAAAGAATTTGGCCATGCGTGTGGAAGAAACGGGATCTCCTGATTCTTACCTTGTATTTGGCCGTGGTATCCTTCACTTATCTGTACTTATCGAGACTATGCGCCGCGAAGGTTATGAGTTACAATTAGGACAACCACAGGTTATCGTTAAAGAAATTGATGGTCAGAAATGTGAGCCAATTGAGGTGTTAACCGTTGATGTGCCGCAGGAATCATCAAGCAAGGTAATTGATCTTGTTACACAACGTAAAGGTAATTTATTGATCATGGAGCCAAAAGGCGATCTTACTCATATTGAATTTGAGATCCCGGCACGTGGTATTATTGGTTTACGTAATAACGTTTTAACCGCTACAGCCGGTGAAGCTATTATGGCGCATCGTTTTAAAGCATTTGAGCCCTGGAAAGGTCATATACCTAGCCGTATTGCAGGTGTATTAATTAGCAAGGATAAAGGTTCTGCAGTAGCCTATTCTATCGATAAATTACAAGATCGCGGTAAATTCTTTATCGAAGCAGGTGAAGAGATCTACCCGGGAATGATCATTGGTGAGCATATCCGTCCTGATGACTTAGTAGTTAATGTGTGTACAGAAAAACAATTGACCAACATGCGTGCTTCCGGAACAGATGAGAAAATGCGTATTGTTCCAAAAATAAAATTCAGTTTAGAAGAAGCTATGGAGTATATCCAAGGCGATGAATATGTGGAAATTACACCTTTAAACATTCGTTTACGTAAGATCCATTTAGATGAAAATACACGTAAACGTTTCTCTAAATCGCTGGAGGCTCAATAATAGAGCGCCTATCAAAATTAAAAAGCCCTGTGACCTAAAGCCACGGGGCTTTTGCTTAAATAAACAATCCATTGTTAAAATTAAATAATTACTTAGCATTAAAACCATTTATGGATTTATAGCTTTACCACAAGTTATTTATTTAATATGGCCAAAAGAACTAGCAAGGCAAGTACCAACGAAAGAAAGATCTTCGTTTTAGATACCTCTGTCATTATTTACGATCACACAGCAATTAAAAATTTTGCAGAACATGATGTGGTCATTCCAATAACTGTTTTAGAAGAGTTGGATAATTTTAAGAAGGGAAATGATACCAAGAACTTTTCGGCCCGTGAGTTTACCCGTTATATTGATAAGTTAAGCGGAAATAATACTTTACAGGAGTGGACCCCCATAAACGGCCCTAACCGTGGTAAGTTTAAGATAGAGATGAATTTCTCTTCTAAAATAAACGCCGAACGTATTTTTGCCGACCGCAAGGCCGATCATCGGATCTTAAATACTGCTTTATATACAGCAGAACAGCATCCGGATAGGAAAGTTGTTTTAGTTACAAAAGATATTAATCTACGCATAAAAGCAAAAAGCCTAAGCTTAAACGCAGAAGATTATGAGACCGGAAAAATAAAAACGGTAGATGAGCTTTATACCGGTAATAGCGAAGGTATTAAGGCTACAGCAGAGCAAATTGCAGCTATTTATAATCAGGGTAGCGCAAAAGCAAAGCCTATTTTAAAAGGTATTAAAAGTTTACCAAACCATTATTATGTTTTAAAAAATGGTTCGCAAAGTGTGTTGGCGCGCTACAATGCCGAAGAAGATACGTTACACCGAGTGATCAAAACTTCAGCATTTGGCGTTATTCCAAAAAATGCAGAACAGTCTTTTGCTTTAGATGCGATCATGAACCCCGACATTAAACTGGTAAGCATACAAGGTGTTGCCGGAACAGGGAAAACATTGTTATCGCTTGCTGGTGCGCTAGAATTAAGAAGAAATTACCATCAAATTTATTTGGCACGGCCAATTGTGCCCTTAAGTAATAAAGACATTGGTTATTTACCCGGCGATGTGAACAGTAAATTAAACCCATACATGGAACCATTGTGGGATAATTTAAAATACATTCGCAGTTGTTTTAGCGAAAAAGATAAAGAGCACAAACAAATTGCAGAGATGATAGAGTCTCAAAAATTAGTGGTTTGTCCGTTAGCGTATATTCGCGGCAGAAGTTTAAGTAATGTGTTTTTTATTGTAGATGAAGCGCAGAATTTAACGCCACACGAAGTGAAAACAATTATTACGAGGGCAGGCGAGAATACCAAAATTATTTTTACAGGAGACATTCATCAAATTGATACGCCTTATTTGGATGCGCAAAGTAACGGCTTAAGTTATTTGATAGAAAAAGTAAAAGGCCAGAAGCTATATGCACACATAACTTTAGAAAAAGGTGAACGTAGCGAGTTGGCTAATTTAGCGAACGATCTTTTATAATGATAACGATCTTTGTTGCCAGAGATTTCACCGATTTGCACAGATGTATTTTTAAAATATAATCTGTGTTATTTGAGAAATCTGTGGCTTTTTTTAATTATTCGGTAAACCCAAAATAGCCTGTATCATTCCAAGGTCATCAAAACTACGCGGCATGGTGTATTTTTTATGTTTCAGCTTTTCTAAAGCTTTACCTGTAGCCTCGCCCATGGCAATAATTTTTTGTTGAGGATGAATCGTGTTCTTTTCAAAATACGATTCTACATTACTTGGGCTTGTAAAAATCACAATTTCATTTTCAGGAGAAATTTCTTCGCTGTGCTTTATAGTAGCATACACTTCTAAGTTCACTACATTGTCGCGCTTTACCATTTGCCATTGTATGCTTTGCATGCTTCCTCTTGCAATAGGAAATAACACACGCGCATTACCAACTTTACTGCTAAATTGCTTGCCCACTAATTTAATATCGGTGCTTTGGCCAATAAAATCGGCACGATAACCAAATGAACGCAATTCGGCACTGGTAGAGCTTCCTACGCAGCCATATTTTACACCCGGCCACAACTCAGGCTTTTGATTAAAGAAAAAACGCACGGCATGTTTGCTGCTAAAAAAGATCCAATCTGTTTTTGGTAAAAATTTAATGGTCACTTTTTTAAATTCGATCAAACTTTTTCCCAATATTTCAAAACCTAATTTCGTTAGTGCGGTTTGTAAATATTCACCTTCTTTAAATGTTTTGGTAATAAATATTTTTTTTGGTTTTACAGCACGAATGTGTTCATACATCCTATCAACAAAACCATCGGTATCTAAAGTGTCAAAATATAATTGTTTAGGTTGTTCGTTCCATTCTTTGGCAATGCTTATCCAAACTTTAAAACGCAAGCGATCTTCGTCATCCATTTCGGTATCGCAATAAGCGCCAAAAGGTAAATGACAACCACCATCAAACATGTTCAATAACTGGCGTTCGATATTTATTTTTATTAATACATCAAGATCACTTATTGTATCTATAATTTCAAGAAGTGAATTATCATCTTCGCGAGTTTGCCATGCCAATACACCTTGTGCGGGCGCCGGCACAAACTCTTCTGGATTTAATTTTTCAACCGTAAATTCATCCAGTTCAATCTCCAATCTTTCTACTCCTGCAGTGGCGATTAAAATAGCATCGTAATTTCCTTCACGCAACTTATTAATACGTGTAGGCACATTACCGCGTAGATCTTTTACTTGTATATCCGGTCTGAAAGCTAAGAGTTGTGATTTTCTTCTTGCTGATGATGTACCAACAATAGCATTTTTCTTTAAACCGAATTTTAATTTATCGTCAGCAGCTTTATCATTAATAATTAAAATATCCGATGGGTCCTCGCGCTTTGAAACCCCTGCGATCATTAAACCATTCGGACTTTCAGTAGGCAGATCTTTATGAGAATGCACTGCTAAGTCAATCTCTTTTTTTAGTAAAGCTTCTTCCAGTTCTTTTGTAAAAAAGCCTTTGCCTTCCAGTTTATCAAAACTTGTGTCGTATTGTTGTGAGTGGTCGCCAGCGGTTGCAATAATTTTAATTTCAACCTCGTTACCTTTTTCTTCCAATAAATTTTTGGTATAGTTAGCTTGCCATAATGCCAGCTCACTACCGCGGGTGCCTATAATGATCTTTCTTTTCACGCCGCAAAGATAAAAATAAAATTAGATAATTTAGCGACCTTTAAAACCCCATCCACCTAAAAAACTCTTCTTTCCTGCTTTTTGCTAAGGGAATTTTTTGATTGGTTTGCATTATTATAGTTTCTTCGTCTTTTAAATAACGAGAAACTTTATGTAGGTTAATGATAAAAGAATTATGTATCCGCATAAAATTATTTTCTGATGCACAAAGTTGAGCGTCAAACTCCTTTAGTGTTTTTGATGTCATAATTTTGCGCGAATCATTTAAACAAATTTGCGTGTAGTTAGACATCGATTCTAAATGAATAATTTCCGGAAGCTCAATGGACTCGACGCCCGATTTTGAATTGATAATAATTTTTTTTCGGTGATAAGCATTAATGGTATTTAATAGTTTATTATAATCAAATTCATTCCTGTTTATTTCACGCTCATCGATCCTGTCTTTTATTCTATCTATTGCCGATTGCAGGTCTCTATAATCAATTGGTTTTAATAGGTAATCAATAGCGTTAATCTTTAAAGCTTTTAGCGCATATTCCTGGTGGGCGGTTGTAAATACCAAGTGGAAATTTTTCCAGCTCAATTTTTCTAACAACTCAAAACCATTCATCTCAGGCATATTAATGTCTAAGAAAACAATTTCAGGCTTGTAGTTTTTAATCAGCTCAATGCCATCTGATGCTTTGGTACATTCCGCAACAACGGTTACATCATAAAGGTGTTTTTCTGCAAGAATTTTTAGCGTATTGATCCCTTTTTGCTCATCATCAATAATTATAGCGCGTAGAGGTAACATTTAGTTTATGTATTTAAAATGGGTAAGGTTATTTTTATGATGGTTCCACTATTATTTGGTTTATCTTCAATGACAAGGCTACAGTTAAAATTGTATATCTTATTCAGTAATTCAAGACGTTGTAAAACAAAACTTGTGGCCAATGATTTTTTTTCTAATACAATAACATCGTTTTTTTTCCTGCCGGTTCCATTATCTTCAATAATACAATAAACATATTTTTCATCAATTACTGAAAAAGAAATTGTTATTATTTTTTCACCTTTTTTATTTAAAAGACCGTGCCAAATAGCATTCTCAATAAAGGGTTGCAACATCATGATCGGAATATGAATAGATGAAGCAACTAAATTATCATCAGTAATTATGGTGTAATTAATATTTTCTTCAAAACGAAGGTTCTCTATCTCAAGATAGCGCTCTAATAGCTCAATTTCCAAATCAAGTGAAATAGATTCGTGCATATTGCTATCTAAAATTTTGCGAATAATTTTAGAAAATTTTATTAGGTAATCACTGGCGTTATCAATTTCATTATTTAAGATAAAGTTATGTAAAGCGTTTAATGAGTTAAATAAAAAGTGCGGGTTCATAGATGCCCTGTTTACTCTCAGTTCAGTTTCCAGTAATTTATTTTGCAATTCAAGCTTTTCTTTTTCTTTTATGATCCCTTTTTTTATTTGATATTTTATTAAAAGATAAAGTAAAGCGCCTAAAATAAGAATTGTTAGGCAAACCAAAAGCCATTCATAAATGATCTTATTTTTGTTTGGATTTGGCGCATGATATAATTCTGATACTTCTTTTTCGGTTAAAACTTTATCATAAAATTCTATATCATCCACCGTAGCCATTAAATAACGTTTGTTTTTGTTGTTAGCCGTTATGCCTACCAATACAGAATCAGTTTCGTTAAATTGTGTTTTGTAATTTTTTGCCAATTGTTTTTCGAGTTTTCCGTCTACGTAAAATGAAAACCAGTTATCGTCATATGTAAGTACCATATGATTCCAGGTTAAATGATCAATTGGTTTAAGACTTGTGATACCTATTTGTTTGGTGGAATCTTTTGTGCAGGTAGCATTTATTTTTTTTGTTTCAATGAGATAGAACATTGAGTACGCTTCAAAAAAATCATCCTCATTTGAACATTTGGTTATAATAATAGGGTTGAATTTATAACCCTGCCCGGCTAATACCTCATTCTCTATTTTTACCCATAGCGAAATGCTGCCACAGGTTGGCTTAATCGCTTTATAGTTGCCCAGATTAATGTAGCTGTATTGGTTGCCAAAGAGGTAAACGGCGTTATTTGCGTTTCCAAAGCGATCATTTGTAAAGCTTACGCCGGTTAATCTTGCTTTTTTGTTTGAGATCTCATCCTGATCATTTTTATCATTAAACGAAAACTTTGCGATAGGTTTAAGCTGTGTTTGAGCAGCACTATGAAAAATAATACCAATAAAAAAAAATGCTATAAATAAATATTTGCTGATACTTTTCAATTCTTCAAAAATGATCGTAAATAGATCCTACAATGTTAAGCAATAAAATATAAGTATTTAACTGTAGATAAATCAAACTACTCAATAAACCATACCACTTATACAGAAGTTTAAGCAATCCACAAGGTTTTAATGGAAAAATGCCGTTTGCCTTTATAATCTTAAGGTTAGCGTCAAAAATAAAATGTAAATTAGAAAAATAAAAGCAACTAACATTTATTAGCGATTTGATTTTTAAAAATAAAATACTTTTTATTTTACTTGGATTATTTTTTCTTTTCCTTCAGCAATTTGTTTTTTCGCAGTCTACTAATATTTCAGGCATTATAAATTCTTATGCAAGTGTTACAAATATTGCTATGCAATCGGTCACAGTTTCCAGCTCAGTTGGATTTAATGTTTGCAATAAAGTTTTAATTATGCAAATGAAAGGGGCATCAGTTAATGGTGGTAACACCATATCGTACGGCACTATTACAGGCTATAATAATTCAGGCAACTATGAATTTTCTGTCATTTCTAATATTGTAGGTAATGTTATCACTTTTGTATCTCCTTTAACAAAGCCTTATACAGCCTCGGATATAGTACAATTAATAAAGGTTCCTGTTTATAGTAACAATATAAATATCAATGGTGCTTTAACCTGTTTGCCATGGAACGGAACAACGGGAGGGGTGTTGGCTTTTGAAACCTCAGGCAGTGTTACCTTTAATAATAATATCAATGTTAACGGACTAGGTTTTCTTGGCGGAGGTTTACTTCCGGGATCTTTTACATGCGGGGGGGATACAAGTAATTATAGTATTCCATCGCCTTCTGCTTTTGGCGCCAAAAAGGGCGAAGGAATTTTTATAAATCCGCTAAATAATCTTGGAAAAGGAAAGAACGCAAATGGAGGCGGGGGTGGCAATGATATTAATGGAGGCGGTGCTGGAGGCGGTAATTTTGGGGCAGGGGGTAATGGTGGGTTTTTTCGTTCATCGATTACATGCCCACCAAATTTTACTCTGTTTTGTGGCGGAATGAGAGGCGAACAATTAACTTATTCAAACATTGCAAATAAAGTTTTTTTGGGTGGTGGTGGTGGTGCTGGCCATCAAAACAATGGGGTTGGAACAGCGGGTGGAAACGGTGGAGGAATTGTTATGATAAAAGCAGCAACTATTTTCGGAAACTCGAATACGATTTTTGCAGAGGGGGATGACGTACCTGTTGCAAACATAGATGGCGCCGGTGGAGGCGGCTCCGGCGGTAGTGTGTTGTTAGATGTCACTTCTTTCTCGTCTTTAAATATTTCAGTTTTAGGAGGCGATGGAGGATCTGATAATGCCGTCGCTTCAGATGCGCACGGCAAAGGCGGTGGTGGTGGTGGTGGAATTATTTGGACATCAGGATCACAAGCAGGGATCACTGCTTTTTTGAACGGCGGCGCTGCCGGGATTTTCCTGTCACCAAGCTCTCCTTATTTTAATACTAGTTTTGGCGCCTTACCGGGTCAAGTGGGGGGCACGCTTACGGCATTATCGTTTCCGGGAATATCTATAGCAGCACTTACACCCACCGTCTCGTCAACTGGAAGTTTAAGTTGCTCAAATCAAAGTACCCAACTTTCGGTTGCGCCTAATTCTTTAACCAATACTATTTTATGGAGCGGCCCGGGTATTGTTGGTGCAAATAATACAGCAACAATTGTAGCAAATGCGGTAGGTGTTTATTCTGTAAGCATAACTAGTACAGCCATTTGTAGTATCGGAACAGCAACGTTTAATCTTGCAGGCGGGTTTAGCCCTTTAACTTTAACACCAAGCCCTTCAAGTGTGCAGACCTGTTCTTCGAGTGGACCTGTAATTTTATCGGTAACAGGTGCCAGCAATTATACATGGGGGCCAGCAGCATCTCTTGTTCCTTCGACAGGTTCTATAGTTGCAGCCAGTCCGAGTGTTACAACAACGTATACTATTAATGGTGTTACGGGTGTTTGCAGTGGAAGCGCAATAATCACTGTATCGGTAAACGCTACACCCACTGTAATTGTTGCCAACGCCACTCCAACTATCTGTGAAGGGGCTACCGCAACTTTATCCGCCTCCGGTGCAACAAGCTATACCTGGAACCCGGGGAATTTGGTCGGAGCAACGGTAGCAGTAAATCCGGTTAGCACAACCATTTATACAGTTTTAGGGACTAACGGTTCATGTACTGTCGCTTCTACAACAACTATTTTCGTTGTTCCGAGCCCACTTATTTTAACAGCAGCATCACCGGCTTCTGTTTGCCAAGGGTTTTCTACTAGCATATTAGCTACAGGCGCATTAACATTTACATGGCAACCGGGTAATTTAAGTGGGGCTTTAGTAACCGTTACCCCTGCTATAAGCACGATCTACACAGTAAGTGGAACAAATGCATTAGGCTGTGTTGGCTCATCCACAGCTCTAATTAATGTTAATCCTAATCCAACTATTACTATTAATCCAGCACCACTAACTCTTTGTAAAGGAAGTTCAGCAACACTTACTGCAAGCGGCGCTATTAATTACACGTGGGCGCCCGGCGCTATAGTTTCTTCTTCTTTAGTAATTAATCCTGCCGGTTCTATTACTTATACTGTTAATGGTAATAATGGCACATGCTCAGGATCTGCTACAGTATTGGTAACTGTGGTTGCTAATCCAACGGTAACACCTTCCGGCACAAGCACATTAATTTGTAATGGCGGCACTACAACTTTATCTGCTATTGGAGCTACTACTTATACCTGGAACCCGGGGGCATTAGTTGGAAGTTCGGTGCCGGTTTCTCCCACCACCACAACGGTTTACACTGTTACGGGAACTTCAGGTATTTGTACCGATACTAAAACCATTTCTATCACAGTAAATAACGGCCCTATAGTAACTGTAGTTAGTAATCCTACAACTATTTGCAGTGCCAGTGGAAATTCCGCTACACTAACAGCGAGTGGCGCGGTAAGTTATACGTGGAACCCCGGGGCGGTGGTTTCTTCTACTTTAGTAATTACGCCGACTGTAACTTCTACTTTTTCTATCACCGGCATAAATGCATTAGGGTGTATTTCTACTGCAGCACTTTCTTATTCTGTTGTGCCTACACCAACATTAAATGTGAGTGCTTCGTCCACAACAATTTGTATAGGAAGCTCTGCTACATTAACGGCTAGTGGCGCAAGCAATTATACTTGGTTTCCAGGTGGGTCAACCGGCACTAATGTTGTTGTTTCTCCAACTGTAAATACCACTTATACAGTATTTGGTAATACCGGTGCGTGTGGCAGTTTTAAAACATTTACTTTAAGTGTTAACCCTATACCAAATATTAATATTATTGCCCTACCAACTTCAATTTGTAAAGGAGCATCTAGTGTATTATTAGCGAATGGCGCCGGCAACTATACATGGAGCCCAACCGGCACAAGTGGAAACACATTACTTATTACACCATCCGTAACTACAACTTATACTGTTACAGGAAGTAATATATTTGGTTGTACAAATACTGCAGTAACACTTGTAACAGTTAATCCTACTCCAACTATTACAACTATAGCATCTTCTACGGTTGCTTGTTTAGGCAATTCAGTTACTTTAACTTCTAGTGGGGCCCTTAATTATATTTTAAATCCGGGTGCAAGTACCGGTTCTGTTGTTGTTGTTTCTCCAACTATAAATACCACTTACACAATTACCGGATTAAATGGTTTTGGCTGTGTTGGTTCTAATACCGTAACTATAAATGTTAATACTGACCCTGTATTAACAGTATCAAGTTCTTCCAGCGTTGCATGCAATGGCGCGAGCCTGGCCCTATCAGCAATGGGTGCAACCAACTATACATGGATGCCAGGAAGTTTAACAGGAAGTTTAGTGTTTGCCACTGTAACTAATACTTCCGGCACATATACCGTTTTGGGTGAAGCCGGAGGTTGTTTTGGCACAAGCACTTTAACGGTCTTGGTAATAGATTGTAGATCATTTATTGGAGTTACTAAGGTTGCAAGCAAACCTGTTTTAGTAAATAATAGTTTTTACAATGTCACGTTTACAATTACAGCGGTAAATGCTTCTTCATTAAATGTAACGAATGTGCTATTAAACGAAAATTTAAGCATCGCTTTTCCTTATCCCAGTTCCTTTTCTGTTGTTAGTCAACCAGTAATCACGTCGCAAAACAGTGGGTTAAGTGTTCATCCGTTATTTGATGGTGTGTCACAGATCAGTTTAACCTCTCCTACAACAAGTACATTGTTAGCCAATAAACGCGACACATTGGTATTTACTGTTAGAATCGATCCTAAAGGCTATTTTGGCCCATTTAAAAATTCGGTAATAGGCTTTGCAGATGTTTTAAATAGTATAACTGTATCTGATAGTTCAAATAATGGTTTTGCCTGGGACCCTGATAATGATGGAGATCCAACAAATAACGACACTATTACGATTATTAATTTACCGCCCATTGATCTTTTTATTCCGGATGGATTTACCCCTAATGGAGATGGCAAGAATGATCTTTTCTTTATTAAGGGCTTAAATGGAAGATCTATAAAACTTACCATCTTTAACCGATGGGGAAATAAAGTTTACGAGAAATCTGATTATGATAATTCATGGAATGGTTTTGTAAATGCTACAGGTTTAGTACTTGGCAATAACAAAGTGCCTGCGGCCACCTATTACTACATCATTGAATTTCTTGATGGTGACAAAGAAACCAGAACGGGCTTTGTGGTAGTGCAATATTAATTTTACTCTCAATTTTTTTTAAAAGTATTTAACGTAAATACTTTTAATATTCAATTATTCAAATTCAAGAATAATTTTTTAGCCTTTTTATTGCAACCATGTTATTTTTTTATAAGTACTCAATAAACCTTGGGCACTTATAAAACAGAACGGGTATACTATACTTGCTTCATCAATTTAGCAACGTTTCATGGGCAAAAGGCGTTTTTTTTCAACCACTCAAAAAACTATACCACATATAAAAAACCCTCCATTAAATAGGTGGCTATAAAAAATACAACAAACTAATAATTTAGTTTTGAATATTATTAATAAAAACGGATATGAAAAAACAAATAATCTTAGGAGGCTTTTTAGCTTTAGTAACAATTAGTATCTCTCAAACAGTTTGGAACGGATCAAGCACTTCGAGTGATGCTTATAGAACCGGAAAAGTCGGAATTGGAACAAGCGCACCAGCAAGTGCCTTACATATTGAAAGTGGTGTAGCTAATGACGGCGTAATTATCAAGCAAACCACTACTGGACACGCTACTTTGAAATTTTATAATAATTCTACAACTCCCAGTTATTTCGGCTTTTGTGCAACAGGCGCTGGAAGTGCTGAAGGACCAGGACATTTTGTTTTATATGATTATATTAACAACAAGTATAATCTTTTTTTTAGTGGCGTCGGTGCAACAGCTGGATTTATGGGTGTTGGAACAACAGCACCGGCGGCTAAGCTTGACATTTTAAGTACAACAAACCAATTAAGATTATCCTATTCAAGCAGTATATTTTCCGATCTTCAAACAACCTCTTCCGGTAATTTATATATTAACCCAACGGGCGGGAAAGTCGGTATTGGAACAACTTCGCCTCAATTTAAATTAGATGTGAATGGTACGTTAAGATCAACTGAATTTCACATGGTAAACGGATCAAATAGTCCTGTAATTGATATGGCAGAAATTGCATCAGCGCAGGCAAATATTGCTTCAAGTGGAACTCGTCAACTCCTATTCAATTATTATACCGGAAATGACGTTCTCCTATGCACAGGAAGCGCCGGCAAAGTATATGTCGGTGGTTTTTTAAGCGCCAGAACGCATGTTGAGATTGGAGACCCAACAGGTGGAATTGTAAGTGCGCCAACAAATGTCGCACTGGATATGCATGTAAATGACGGAAAAGCTATTAGAGTAAAAACATGGAACAATGCCTTGCCTGTTTTTGAATTGTTTAATACATCGGCTGCGTATAATAACGTTAATGTGTTTACAATAAAAGGATCTGGTGCTGTTCAAATTGGTAAAGGCTTAAATTCTACAAGCCCTCATTATAATACTACAATGCTAAGTGTTGACGGAAAAGTGGTTTGTAATTCGCTTTACGTAAGGCCTGTAACCGATTGGGCCGATTATGTTTTTGCTGACAACTATAAATTACCAAACTTATACGACATTGAAAAATATTACCAGGCCAACAAACATTTGCCGGAAATACCTAGTGCAGCTGAAGTAAAAGAAAATGGAATTAATGTCGGCGAAATGAATACGCTGCTATTAAAGAAGATTGAAGAAATGACCATTTTAATGGTGAAACAACAAAGAGAAATTGATGAGTTGAAAACTAAAATTAAGTAATCATGGTAAATAAACTCTGCATTCCAAAAAATATTTTGGTTGTTATTTCCTGCGCTTTAAGTTGCAGTTTAACAAGCCAAATACCATATAATCCTACGCCGGCAAATTTTTCGGGAAACTATTCTTCGGGAACACAAAATAATTACTCTTACAATGCAACGTTGAATACTGTAAATGCAAGTAGTGCGGTTGCCTATGATATAAAAGCAAGTAATTCTATTGGTATATTAGCCGGCTCTTCGGCAGCAAATTTTTCAAGCGGATCTTTTGCTGCACACATTGATCCTCCACCTTTTGAAGTTGTATCTTATCATCCAGGTGGTTTTAATAATATTCCGTTATACGATAAGTTTGAACTTGGGATAAAGTTACCAGATGGTATTACTAAAAATATAAATGATTTTTTTGGAAACACTAATTATGTAGATGCTGGTGCAATATCATATCCATGCCCAAATGGCTACGGCAATCAATTTAATACGGGCGCAAACTATATCAACCCATATGATCCCGATCAAATTAGCGTAGAAGCTACTTTTTCGTTTCCAGGTCAACCCTCTCAAACTATTTATGGTTTTTACTACAGAGAGTATACTTATCAATACAATTCAGGAAATACAATGAGTTACACAAATGTAAATTGGTTAGAAAACACCAATTTACAATACCATTGGCGGGTACGCTTTGCACCAAAATATATAGGTAACTATACAGTAACATGGAAGATCAAAACAAACAACGGCACTACCATTGCGTATCAGGATAATATAGGACAAACATTTAGCACGGTAACCTCAAACAGTTTGGGTTTTGTAAAACTAGGCGTGAAAGGAAAATTTTTAGTTACGCAACCAGACGAAAACCAACCACAAAAAACAATAGTTCCTATTGGAACCTGTAACACATTTCCTTCAGACGGCATACCGTTTAGTGATGCAAGTGGAAATGGAAAAGATGACGATGTTCCATACAGTGATGGGCCTGGTGGATGTATTTATGCTCACAACTATACTTATCCCTCCCGGTATTATAAACACCGCAAAACAATAAGAGAACGACTGGCCAATCAGGGCGCCAATTATACGAGAGTGTACAATATATATTGTGGATATGATTTTGAATGGGAAAAGGCCGGTGTGTACGATGCGGATCCTATAAAACCACTCGCAAGTGGAATTCCAGACAATGCAAATCCTCCTGCTGTATTTTATAAAGGCACTAATCGCCAGGCAATTTTATGGGAATTTGATAGTTTAGTGGATATGGCAAAAAATAAGAATTTGTATTTGCAGTGGGTTTTTGAAGATGTATCAAATGGATTTTTAAATACAAACTACCCAGGCTACCCCACATGGAGTGCCACTCATCCTTATCGTAATTTGGTAAGCCCACCGCTGGACCCAAACTCATGCACTCAATTTTTTACCGATGTAAACGCTAAAAAAATGTACAAAAAGAAATTACGTTACCTGATTGCGCGTTATGGTTATGCTACAAGCATTACTGCTTTTGAAATGTTTAACGAATTTCATCATCTTCAAAGTCAAATGAACATAGATAATGTCTTTAAACCTTGGCTACAAGAGATGTTAGACTACATAAAAAACCCTAATTATTTAAACCATAAAGATCATTTATGCACTGCATCATATCAAATAGGTTTCGGTGGAGACCAAGTTGGTACACTTACTGACTTAGATTTTTTTGCCACTCATCCTTATCCTGACAATTACGTTGATAACTCATTTGAAAGAGCTTACTTAGACACTAAAACCTTTAAAACAATGTACAATGGCAAACCTTGTCAGGCTGGCGAGATGGGAATAAGGTCTGGTTGGGCTGGAGCTAGCGGTCTTGGATTTCCCGAATTAATGGGTCCTACTTTTCACTCATTGTTATGGTCAACAACATTTATTGGAGGCCTAACTTCAGGTTTAGAAATGTGGGATGTAGGATTAAAGATCGACCCGAATAATACAACTCCTTATAATGCAACATCAAATCCGACCGGCCCTGCTCCGCAAGCACACAGTTGCGGTGGTGATGGGTACGTTCAGCATTTTAAACCATTGCAAGCATTTATAAAAGACGGAAATTTTGATCAGGGAAATTATGTTCCTAAATATTATAAAACAGGTGACCAAGGTATAGAAACATTTTATCTTGTCGATAATTTGGGGATTGGAGCCAATTTTGCCATAGGGTATGTGCGAAATCGTACCTTTTGGTGGACTAGTTTTGCAAACTCTAGTAGTGGAGCGCCATATTATGATGCAACTCTTAAAACGCAATTTGATAACCTGTATCCTGCAGGGCCGCCCATTGATATTTCTACGATTGGTAGCGTCACGTCAGGAAATCTTGGAACAATTCAAATTCAAGGATTAAACCCACTCACTTATTATGAAGTTTTTTGGTACGATACTTATAGTGATCCTCCACAATATATATCTACTACGGGTTTTTGGGGAGGGAGTAATATTACTCCACCACCATTTTATGGTTGTCACAACCAAGAGTATGCATTTAAAATATATCCTTACGGTTTGGGTCATCCAGAGAGAATGGCAAATAACGGTTCTGTAAATTCTTTATCACCAATTACAGAAAATGAAATTCAGTTTGCAGATGTGGATATAAAAATTTATCCAAACCCAAGTAATGCTGTTTTTAATATTAAATATCCTGAAGATATAAAAGTGTTGTCAGTAAGTATAATTGACAATATGGGTAGCGTAATTAAAACAATTAATAATAAACCCACATTTATCGACCTCGGTAATTTTTCAAATGGGTTGTACCAGTTACAATTTCAAACAGAAACAACGATCATTTCTAAAAAAATAACACTTAGTAATTAATAAAAAATCCTCCTTGAAATTTCAAGGAGGATTTTTGTTTTATAAAAATTTTATAATTAATTCTTCGAATTCAACAATAACTCCTTAGCCGTTTTGATGGCAACCGCGTTGTATTTTTTCTCAACGTAGCTAAGTACTTTTTCTAAAACTTCTTTGCTTTGGTTATCTAACAAATTAATTTCTTTGGCAAACACTTCATTTACGGCAAGGTCTTTTATGGCTTTTACCTGTTTTGGCACTTCGCCAAAGGCCAGTTCAATACGGCGCTCTTTGTGTAACCACCGGAATTGTTCCGTTTTATTTTTTATGATCTGTTCGCATTTATCAATTTCGTTCTTGCGCAATTCTAAATTAGCTTCGGCCTGCGCCTTTAACGAATTAATATCAATGTAACGCACCAATTTATCTTTGGCAACAACCTCTTCTACATTGGCCGGTAAGGCAAGGTCTATAATTACTTTTTTAGAAATTTCTTTGCCATTTAATTTATCAAAAACAACTTTGGTTATTAACGGTTCGCTGCTTGACGTACAAACGATCAACACATCAAAACCTTCTTCAAAATCTGCTAATTTTGACAACTCAAAAGCTTTGCCATTTACAATTTTAGCTAATTTGCCGCCATTTTCTAACGAGCGATTAAACACGGTAAAATTGGCGAACTTATGTTTTTGCAAATAACTGGCCAATACAGTATTTGTTTCGCCACTGCCAACAAAAATAATTCGGGCGTCGTTCTTAATGCCTAAATTACGTAATTGCCTGTAGGCTAATGATGCCACCGAAACCGGATTCTTGGCAATATCGGTATTGGTGTAAATATCTTTAGCCGTTTCAATAGTTTGTTTGGTAAGTAAACGAATAAAATCGCCGGTTAAACCCAACATATTACAAAAATCATAAGCTTTTCTAACCTGTGTAATAATTTCGCGCTCACCAACCACTAAAGAATCTAAAGAGGAGGCAACTTTTAAAAGATGTTCAACGGCCTCATCACCAAAATATAATTCGGCGTTTTCTGATAAGGTATTCGCTTCAATATTATTTAAACGACTGTTTAAGAACAGTACTAATTCTTTAATAAAAATTTTATTTAATTCCTGCTGGGTGGTAATAAAAAGCTCCACCCTGTTGCAGGTGCTTAAAAAAAGAAACTCATCAAAACCAAAATTTAATTTTACGGCGCCTAAAACGGTAGTTTGTTCTTCGGGGTTCAAATGTAATTTACCGATCAGGTCGAACGGCAAATTTTTGTGTGTAAAAGCTATTATTTTAAAAGAATCCAATGTGTACCGCAAAGATGGTACATAATTGACTTTTATTTGTCATAAAACTGTCATTTACTGAAGGGAATATGTAAAATGGCAAATGTAAAATGAGATCAACCTTCCATCTTACCTTTTCCATCTTCCATTAGTTTAGTCGTCTGTTGGCTCAGGAGCAGTAGTTGGTTTTGCTTTTTTAGCTTTTATTTTAGATGGCCATAAAACATTAATAAGTTCATTATGAACCGAGATCATGCTTTTGCTAATACCATTAATGATGGTCACATTCTCGTTAGAAGCATTTTTCCATGTTCTTTTTACTTCTTCATAAGTACCATCACTTAATAAAATATAAAATTTTGTCAGTTTTCCCTTTATTACTTCAGCTTTGCCGTTATTACAAACAGCTTTGGCACCCTGGCGGTTAGTAATGATTACATCATCATAAACACCATCTTTAACATCCTCTGCTCCCCTGTCTTCAAACTTGGCTGCCCATTTGTTATAGCAGTTCAGCTCTATGGCTTTGTCTTGCGAAAAAGAAGTTAATGTCAAAAAAAGCGATGTAGCCAGTAGTAAATTTTTCATTTTTAGGATAATATTTAAATCAAACCTACAAAAAAAATTAAAAACTCAAAAATTAAATATTCGATAAATTGGTTAACTTGCATTTATGTTGGTGAAAACATTTGGGTATGCGGTGCAAGGCATAAGCGCTACCAAAGTTACAGTTGAGGTTAGTATGGGAACGGGTATCAATTTTTATTTAGTGGGATTGCCTGATAGTGCGGTAAAGGAGAGCCATCACCGGATCCATACGGCATTAAAACAGAATGGTTATAAGATCCCCGGCAAACAAATTACAGTTAATATGGCTCCGGCAGATATCCGTAAAGAGGGCTCCGCCTACGATCTAACCATTGCAGTGGGAATTTTAGCTTCCAGCGAACAAATTACTTCAGATACAATTACGGATTATGTGATCATGGGCGAACTGGCGCTGGATGGCGAGATCAGGCCAATTAAAGGGGCTTTGCCTATTGCCATTCAAGCAAAAAAAGAAGGTTTTAAAGGCATCATTCTACCGGAAATTAACTCCGGCGAAGCTGCTGTTGTGGATGGTTTGGAAGTTTTATATGCCAAAAACATTAAACAGGTTATTGAATTTTTTAACACCGGAGAGGCTTTGCCACAAGCAAAGATAGACCTTAACACAGCCTTTTTAAATCAATTAGAGAATATTGAGTTCGATTTTTCGGATGTAAAAGGACAAGAGAATATAAAACGCGCACTCGAGATAGCAGCGGCAGGCGGCCACAACGCCATTTTAATTGGTCCGCCCGGCGCTGGCAAAACCATGCTAAGCAAACGCTTGCCAAGCATTTTACCGCCTCTTACCATGCAGGAGGCTTTAGAAACAACAAAAATTCACAGTGTTGCCGGTAAAACAGGTAAAGGTGGCAAAGGCCTTGTAACGCAACGCCCCTTTCGCAGTCCGCACCATACTATTAGCGATATAGCCTTGGTTGGTGGTGGAAATAATCCTCAACCCGGTGAAATAAGTTTGGCACATAATGGTGTTTTATTTTTAGATGAATTGCCGGAGTTTAAAAGAACGGTACTTGAGGTAATGCGCCAACCGTTAGAAGATAGAGTTGTAAATATTAGTCGCGCAAAATTTAGTGTTGATTATCCGGCAAGCTTTATGCTCATTGCCAGTATGAACCCTTGCCCCTGCGGTTATTACAATCATCCCGAAAAAGAATGCGTTTGCGCCCCGGGAATAGTACAAAAATATTTAAATAAGGTAAGTGGCCCTTTGTTAGACAGGATAGACCTGCATATTGAAGTAACACCGGTACCTTTTAGCGAATTAAGTAAACAAACCAATGCCGAATCTAGTAAAGTTATCCGAGAGCGTGTTATACTAGCAAGGTTGATACAGAGCAATAGATTTAATGAAGATGAGAATGTACACTGCAACGCCCAAATGCGTACCAAAGATCTTAAAACCTATTGCGAACTAAATGAAACTGGAAACACACTTTTAAAAAACGCGATGGAGCGTTTGGGTTTAAGCGCAAGAGCTTACGATAGAATTTTAAAAGTTGCACGCACTATTGCTGATCTTGACAATTCACAAAATATTGAAACCAATCATATTGCCGAGGCTATTCAATACAGGAGTTTAGACCGCGATGGTTGGGCCGGATAATATACATTGAAAATAAATTTAAGACATATTTATTTTGCCGTACTTTTTCTGCCTCTATTTTTTAAGGCAGAAACTGATCCTAAATTATTTTTAGAAAAATTCAATAAAGCCGATCTTAAAAATAAAGTACGTTTGCTGGCCTCAGTACCATTTTCTGAAATAAAAGATATCTATCCCCAAATAAAAGACACTTTAGAAAAAGTAAAAAGTTTGGTTTACATGCGCTCTCAAAGTAAAGAAGCTAAATTTTTATTGGATAAGATCGAAGCAGATATAGAGCTCTATAATCAAAATTACACGAAGGCCATTTTTATTTTAGAGAATAGTTTGCGCAATCACGCCTCTAATATTCAGGATTCTTTAAGGTGTTACTCCATGCTTAAAAATGCTTTCGTTAAGATCCGCGATATTAATAAAGCTTTCGAGATCCATCATTTAATGGAAAATAAATGGGATAGGAAAAGCGATACTGTTATTATTGATTATGGCCATCAAAAAAGCACTTTATATAATATGATAGGCCTAACCGACCAGGCAATTAGCGAAAGAAGGGCAGAGGGAAAAAAGTATGTTTTAAAGAATGATACAGATGGTTACGCAAATCTTTACAATGATATCGGGTTTTTTTTTAACGCCAAAAAAAAATCCGATAGCGCGCAATTTTATTTTTTAAAAGCAAAAGAGCTATTGCTTCAAAAAAAAGTAAGTAAAGAAAAAGAAACATTTTATAATTTTTTTATTGCTTTAATTGATGGGAATTTGGCTCTTAGCTATTTTAATCAGGGCGATGCCGTAAGGGCCATTCCGCTTTTAAAAGTGGATGTTTATTACAGCTTAAAAGTTCAGAATTATGAAAGCGCATTTAATAGCTATAATCTTTTAACCAAATGTTATGTGAATTTAAAACAAAAACAACTGGCAAAAAATTATTTAGATTCAGCTCAAAATCTTTTAAACGAAAAGGTGAAGGGTATTGCACCAAAATTAAGACTGTTGTTAACCTGCGCCAGTTATTATAACTCGGTAAAAGATTTTTACAAATCGAATGAGTGCTATCAACAATATGTAAGTATTAATGATAGTTTTCAGTTGATGGAAAAAGAAAGACAGGTGCATAACCAGGGTGTTGCAATTAGTATTGAAAAATCAGAAATTGAATTAAACGAAAAAGACCGTGTGATAGAGCAGAATAAATTTGAAGAAGCAAAACAACGCACATTCAGGGCATATTTGTTAGCGGGCATCATTATACTTTTAACGGTTATTATCTTTTTAATTTTAAATAATCGTAATTCAAAAAAGCGTGAAGTGCAGTTATCGTTAAAGAATAAACAGATCGGCTCTCAAAATTTTTTAATTGAACAGTCACTCAAAGAAAAGGAAGCTTTAATAAAAGAGATCCACCACCGGGTAAAAAATAATTTGCAGATAATTTCAAGCATGTTAAGCTTGCAGATGGGAAAGGTAGATGATGAGAACATTGAATCTATTTTAAAAGATGCGCAGCAAAGAATCAATGCTATTTCTTTAACGCACCAAATGCTGTATCAAAAAGATAATATCTCAACAATTAGTTTGGGCGATTATGTTGAGAATTTAGTTAGCCAGATAGAGGTCACCATTTTCTCAAGTAATATTGAACTTAGTACTTCTATTGCCTCGCGTAACCGTAAAATAAATATTGATACCGCTGTACCTTTGGGTTTAATGATAAACGAAATATTAACCAATGCTTATAAGCATGCTTTTTCTGAAAGTAAAAAAGGACATGTTTCCGTTTCACTTGCAGATAAAGAAAGTGGTTGCATTTTAAAGATCAGCGATAATGGAAAAGGCTTGCCCGAAAATTTTGAAAATTTAAATCAAAAATCCATGGGCATGGAATTGATCCATATTTTAGCAGAACAATTGGATGCTAATTTAAAGATCGAAAAAACAAACGGAACAACATTTATAATTGAAATGAAATTTTAATAGAACTCAAAAATTGAAAGAAGCAAATCAAATACTACTCGACCTTAAACGCCGCATTTTTAAACCCATTTATTTTTTATCAGGCGAAGAACCTTTTTATATTGACCAAATAAGCGATTATATTGAGAATAATGTTTTGGATGAAGCCGACAGGGAATTTAACCAGAATATTGTTTATGGAAAGGATATAGATTTTGTAAGCATACTTGGGCTTGCAAAACAATTTCCGATGATGAGCGAATACCAGGTGGTAATTGTAAAAGAAGCACAAAATATAAAAGAGCTCAACAAAAGCGCAGGCGGTGATGATAGTTCTGCGGTAGCAAAAAATAATCCAAACTCTGCGGTACAACAATTTGTAAATTATATTGCTAATCCACAACCCACAACTATTTTGGTATTTTGTTTTAAATATAAAACTATTGATAAACGAAGTGCTATGGCAAAAGCGCTTCAAAAGCACGCTGTTTATTTTGAGTCAGGAAAATTATACGATAACCAGGTACCCGAATGGATCAATAATTATGTAAAAGATAGTGGTTATGCCATTGCGCCAAAGGCAAGTTTCCTATTATCCGAATTTTTAGGAAATGATCTTAGTAAAATTACCAACGAAATAAACAAACTGGTAATAAGTTTACCAAAAGGAAAAGAAATAACGGCAGATCTTGTACAGGATAATATTGGTATAAGCAAAGACTTTAATGTGTTTGAACTGCAAGACGCCCTTGCGAAAAAAGATATATTAAAAGCCAACCAAATAATTAATTATTTTGCTTTTAATGAAAAAGAACACCCATCGGTTTTGATATTAAGTTCTTTGTACGGTTATTTTAGCAAAATATTAAAGTATCATTTTTTACCCGACAAAAGTAAATTTGCAGCAGCAGGTGCTTTAGGTGTGAATCCATATTTTGTAGATGGCTATGCAAAAGCCGCTTTAAATTATAATACTTCCAAACTCAAACATATATTTGCTTGTTTAAAAGAATGCGACCTGAAGAGTAAAGGCGTTGAGAACAGTACTATTGATAGCGGAGAGCTTTTAAAGGAGTTGGTGTTTAAAATCCTGCATTAATTTTTATCGCCACTAAGGCACCAAAACACAAAGGTTCACTAAGGTCTTTTGTGTAACTTTGAGTCTTCGTGTTTTTGTGGCTTAATATCTCATTAAAAGGTTACCTTTTTAAAGAACCGGTATAAATAATAAAATCAATAACGTATGAACAATTCAAAAAATTGTTCTAACCCAAGCAAGGCTTTTGTTAGAACGGGAATAGTATTGCCTCAATATTTAGGAATTAAAGTATTTGTATTCTTAGTTGTTTCTTCGCTTTTGTATAGTTGTGGGCCTTCAGCAGAAAAGATGGCAGAACGTGAAAGTTATGCAGCCGCAAATCGTGCAGTTGCCGATTCGGTTTCCGCTTATTCAAAAGGCATTGCCACCGATACAATTAATGGTGTTACACATAATTTTATTCGTAAGGCCGATCTTAAATTTAAAGTACAGGATGTTCTTAACTCCAGCAAAAAGATCGAAGACATTGTTACCGGTTATGGCGGTTACATTTCTTCAAGCGAATTAACTTCTAACAAAAACCATACACAGTCAACACAAATAAATAAAGATTCTATTTTAGAACAAACGTTTTATACAACGGTTAATTATATAACACTTCGCGTTCCAAATCAAAAATTAGATACAGTGTTAAGACAAATTAGCGATCTTGCTTTATTTATTGATTTCAGGAACTTACATTCAGATGATGTAAAAATGAAATTGTTCGCCAATAAGCTGGCCGAAAATCGTTATAAGAATTACAATACAAAACTGCAGCAAAAAGCAGAGAAGGTAACAACAAAACAAGCACAGGTTTTAAGCACTGTTGAAAATGTATTAGAAAAACAAACCATGGCCGATGATAAAAGAATTGAATCCTATGATCTTGCCGACCAGGTAAATTACAGCACCATTAAACTCGAAACTTACCAGGCGCAAACCGTCATGAAACAATTATTACCGATACAAGAACAGGTACAACCTTACCAACCCTCTTTTTTTAGCAAACTTGGAGATTCTTTTTTAAACGGCTTCCAAGTATTAAAGAATTTCGTTTTGTTTTTAGTAAATATTTGGGGCTTACTTATAATTCTGGCAGCAGTTGGCTTTTCTATAAAATGGTTGATTGTTTATATAAATAGAAAAGTTAATACTGTTTCTTAGCGAATAGACTTTAATAAATGAGTAAAAGCCGGATATATTTAACCGGCTTTTTTACGATCTGTTAAAATATTCGGATAAATTTGTCCGAATATAAAATTTATTGTATATTTGTACAATAATTTAAAAAGATGTTTTCTAAAGCTTGCGAATATGGGATTAGGGCTGTAATACACATTGCTGTTCGGTCAAATAATAACATACGTACTAGTCTGAAAGATATATCTAAAGAGATACATTCACCGGAGGCTTTTACAGCAAAGATCTTACAGCAATTAGCAAAAAGCGATATCATTGATTCTATAAAAGGGCCTAATGGAGGATTTGAAATAGAAAAAAAGAAAATGGCAAAAATAAAGCTTAGTCATATTGTTTTAGCAATTGATGGCGACTCTATTTTTAAAGGTTGTGGCCTTGGTTTAAAAGATTGTTCAGAGGTGCAGCCTTGCCCAGTACATTATAAATTTAAGAAGATTCGCAATGAATTAAAGCAGATGCTTGAGAATACAAGCGTGTACGAACTTTCATTAGGGCTAAAAGATGGATCAACTTTTTTAAAACTTTAAAAAAAATTAACTTATAAAAGGATAAAAAGATCTTAATATACTTTATTAACGTTGAACTAAAAAAATAAAATCATGGAAGCAACAAGCAAAATCACAAGAGAGCACAAACAAGAAAATTTATTAATTGCGTTGTTTAATCAGCAAGCCGATATTTTTGAAAAGGCACGTTTTGGATGGATGACTTTTTATATAACCATTCAAAGTTGTTTAGGCGCTATTGCCGCCGCATTTATACTTCAAAATAATGCAAACATCTGGATGCTGTGTTCTTGCGCTGCAATATCAATGGCAAGCAATGCTGTATTTATTGCACTTGGTGATAAAAAATTATGTTTAGTAATATTTTACGCGAGTATAATATTAAATACCGCTTTTATTTTGGCGAATTGGTAATACATCATGTATTATAAAATTTAATTTACTTTTTCCTGAAAATAAATTTATCTATTTCGTTAAAAACAGTACGCGCCTCTTCATCACTTACCTGCATAGCAAAGCGAATGGCTTTGCCTTGTGAAATAAACTCTAAACGTTCGCCGCCTTTTATCCAAAAACTTTGGTTAATGTTATCGGCCCAACTGGTATTGCTCACGTCAATAATTTTAAAATCATCAACTAGTTCAAGATTATACTCTTTTATCTTTCCTTTTTTATTTAATTCGCGTTGATAATGTATAACGCCATTTTGGATCCAGAATTTTTCTTTCCCATTTTTTTTCCAAATAAATGCGCGTGCGATCTTAAATTCAAAATAACCCCAAAAAGAAAGGTATACTAACATAAATAATTTAGTATCCTTATCTACCATTTTAAAATAACTAACCAAAACAATTACCCCGCAAACGGTCCATGCAAAAAGCCACAGGAACATGATGCTTAATTTTTTTTTATCAGTAGTTGGTAAAATAACGATACTTAACAGATCTTCTTTTTTTAAAATGCTTATTCTATCGCCAATAACTTTCATTTTACTTAAAACCTCTTTTTCTTAATTATTTACAAATTTAAGTATCTTTAAATCCATAAACCAACTATGAGCGAATTAAAAAGAAGTTTAAATCTGTTTGATACCATTATGATCGTTTCCGGAAGTATGATCGGTTCAGGCATTTTTATTGTGAGTGCAGATATGATGCGAACCCTTGGTTCTCCATTTTGGGTACTAATGTGCTGGCTTATAAGCGGCGTTATTACATTATTTGCCGCTTTAAGTTATGGCGAGCTGGCAGGCATGATGCCAAAGGCCGGCGGTCAGTTCATATATATACAGCGGGCTTACGGCCAATTAACGGCCTTTGTATATGGCTGGACTGTTTTTACGGTAATACAAACAGGGGTTATTGCTGCCGTGGCGGTTGCTTTTGCGAGATTTGTTGGTGTTTTTATTCCTTTTTTTGATGAGCAGCATAAATTGCTCGAAATAGGAAGTTTCTCCATATCCACCACGCAGGTTTTAGGGGTTGGCTCTGTTCTTTTTCTTACCTATTTAAATACGCTTGGCATAAATAACGGCAAGATCATTCAACGCTTTTTTACAAGCGCAAAATTGCTGGCATTATTAGGCCTTATTGGTATTGGTTTTTTTGTTGGTTATAAAACCGGGTATTGGCAAAGTAATATGCAATTACCATTTTCAGGATCAGGAAATGTTAATGCGCCAACGGGTTCTAACATAAATATAGTTACTTTATTTAGTGCCATTGGTGTTGCGCTTATTGGTTCTCTTTTTAGCAGCGATGCCTGGAACAATGTCACTTTTATTGCCGGCGAAGTAAAGGAGCCACAAAAAAATATCCCGTTGGGTTTATTAATTGGTGTTTTAATAGTTACGGTTTTATATGTTTTGGCAAACGTGGCGTATTTTATGTTATTGCCGGCATTAGGCACCCCCGAAGGATCAACTGTTTTTGAAAAAGGAATTGCTTATGCGCAAAACGATAGAGTAGGCACAGCCGCCATGTTCGCGGTTTTTGGAGATGTGTCGGCTTACATTATGGCATTATTAATTATCATATCCACTTTTGGTTGCAACAATGGCCTTATTTTATCGGGCTCGCGTTTATTTCAATCTATGGCAAAAGAAGGACTATTCTTTAAGTCGGCAACTTATATCAATAAAAATCATGTACCGTCAAAAGCCCTTTGGTTCCAGGCTGTTTGGGCTTCTATTTTATGCTTAAGCGGATCTTACGGTTCGCTGTTGGATTACTGTACTTTTTCATCGCTGGTATTTTATATCGTAACTATTTCCGCCCTGTTTTATTTACGTAAAAAAGAGCCCAATACTCCTCGTCCATATAAAGCCATTGGTTATCCAATACTACCTGCTTTATATATTTTGTTGGCATCTGCTATTTGTATCGACCTTTTAATATTTAAAACGGTGAACACAGGTTTGGGCGTATTAATCATGTTGCTGGGTATTCCTATTTTTTATATTTTTAAGATGCATAAAAATGGTGGGCAGCTTTCTGAATAATTATTTTGGATTTAATAAACAACAGCGTAATGGTTTGTTAGTGCTTGCACTTATTAGCTTTACTTTATTTTTGGTCAGGATCATCTATCCATATTTTATTAGTCCCGGAAATATTGTTATTCAAAATCTTCCGCTTATTGAACGTAAGCTGGATAGTTCTTTTGAACACTCCGCCAAAAATTATTCAGGTAAGTATAATAACAACAAAAATATTGTAAATCGATTTGTTTTCGATCCAAATACGGTTTCGTTTGATCAATTACTGCAATTAGGGTTTAAGGAAAAACTGGCAAAAACATTTTTAAAGTTCAGGGAAAAAGGTTTTGTGTTCAAACAAAAGAAAGATCTGCAAAAAGTATTTGGCATCTCAGATAATTTTTATGCGCAATTAGAACCTTATGTTTTAATCGAGAATAAAAGTGCCGGCGAACAAAAAAACACAAACAACATCAGTTCAGTTTCAACACCTGTAAAAAGTAAGACGAAGATAATGATCGAGTTAAATTCGGCAGATAGTTTAATGTTATTAGAAATAAATGGAGTTGGCCCCACTTTTGCAAAACGCATCTTAAAATACAAAAGCATTCTTGGGGGATATACAAATATTGAACAGCTAAAAGAAGTGTATGGATTTACCGACGAACTTTATGAAAAAATAAGGCCTTTTGTAAGTATAGATGCCGCAAACATAAAAAAGATAGACCTGAATAAAGACGATTTTAAGACCATTAATAAACACCCTTACCTGAGTTATGAATTAACAAAAACCATCTGCAATTGGCGCAAAAAGACTCCCATAACAAGCGCCAATATAAAGGAGATTATTAACGATGAGCCTGTTTACAATAAACTGATGCCTTATTTAGTTTTTTAATTTTATTTCGTCCCTCCTGGACTTAAGCCCTGCTTTTGGTTTTTATATTAGATTTCGGCCCTACGGGACATATAATTTAATACAACTACAATCCCTTTAGGGATGGAACATTATAGCAACATATTATTGTTTAAAACGAGTCCCGTAGGGACGAAATATTCTAGTAAAATTTAGTAATTTTAACTACATTTACAAAACACGATTTTTTAGTAACATGAGCGATAAACAAAGAACCATAAAAGGGCCTGTTTCAATATCGGGCGTAGGTTTGCACACAGGTAAACCTGTTTCAATTACATTTAATCCGGCACCCGAAAATCATTGGTATAAATTTCAGCGCGTTGACCTTGAGGGAGCGCCAATTATTGAAGCGGATGCAGATCTTGCGGTTGATACTTCAAGGGGAACAACACTTGAAAAGAATGGCGCAAAAGTTCACACCACCGAGCATGTGTTGGCAGCATTGATGGGATTAAGTATTGATAATTGCCTGATCCAGGTTACCGGTCCCGAAATGCCAATTATGGATGGCAGCTCTTTAAAATTTGTTGAACTTTTAGAAAAAGCAGGTATAGTTGAGCAGGAAGCAGAACGTGAATATTTTGAATTGACCGAGAATTTAACTTTTGAAGATTCGGTTAAAAAAGTAGAAATGTTAGCTGTGCCACAAGATGAGTTTCGTGTGACAGTAATGGTAGATTATGGGAGTGAAGTATTAGGAACACAACATGCTTCCATGTATAACCTGCGCGAGTTCAAATCTCAGATTGCGCCTTGCAGAACCTTTGTTTTTTTACGTGAGTTAGAGGCTTTATTACAACACAATTTAATTAAAGGCGGCGATCTGGATAACGCCATTGTTTTAGTGGATAGCGAATTGCCCGAAGAAAAATTAGATTATTTACGCAAAGTATTTAATAGACCAAATGTAGAAGTGAAAGGCCGTGGTGTTTTAAACAATACCAAATTGCATTTTTATAATGAGCCCGCCCGTCATAAATTATTAGATATTGTTGGCGATCTTGCCCTTGTTGGTAAACCAATGAAGATTCATGTTTTAGCTGCGCGCCCCGGACATGCAGGAAATGTAGACTTTGCAAAAAAATTAAAAGCATTAGCTAAAAAACAAAAAGCAGAAAAAGATTATCCAAAAATAGATCTTAATAAACCGCCGCTTTTAAATATCACAGATATCATGAAAATTTTACCTCACCGTCAGCCCATGTTGTTGGTAGATAAAATTATGGAGTTATCATCTGAGCATGTTATTGGTGTAAAAAACGTCACCCTTAACGAAGAATTCTTTAAAGGCCATTTTCCCGAGAACCCTGTAATGCCCGGTGTAATGCTAATAGAAGCTATGGCACAGTGCGGCGGCGTTCTGGTTTTAAAAACAGTTCCCGATCCCGAGAATTATTTAACCTATTTCATGAAAATTGATGGCGTTAAATTTAAGAAGATGGTAATTCCCGGAGATACCGTTGTTTTTAGTTTGGTATTGGTAACACCAATTCGCAGAGGCATTTGTCATATGCGCGGCGTTGCTTATGTAAATAACAAACCGGTAATGGAAGCCGAAATGATGGCGCAAATTGTAAAAGTAAAAAATATAGAGTCTAAAATACCAGAACCGCAACTAACTTAATTTATGATCTCACCTCTTGCAAACGTAAGCCCAAAGGCTAAGATCGGCAAAAACGTAACCATAGAAGCATTCGCAACGGTTTACGAAGATGTTGAAATTGGTGACGATTGTTTTATACATCCCAACGCAATCATTTATCCCGACACAATTATTGGTAGTGGCTGCAAAATTTTTCCCGGTGCTGTTATCGGTATCATTAATCAGGATCTTAAATACAAAGGCGAAAAGTCAAATACCGTTATCGGAAAAAATACGACCATTCGCGAATTCGCAACCATTCATAAAGGAACAGCCGATCGTATGACCACTAAAGTGGGCGACAATTGTTTAATTATGTGCTACACACATTTAGGTCACGATTGCGCTATTGGTAACAATGTGATTATTGCCAACAACGGCAGTTTAGCCGGGCACATTACTGTTGAAGATTTTGTAATTATTGAAGGTGTTGTTGCCGCACAACAATTTGTAAACATTGGCGCACATTCATTTATTGCAGGCGCATCCTTAGTAAGAAAAAGTGTGCCGCCATATTGCCGCGTGGCAAGAGAGCCATTACAATTTATTGGCGTTAATACTATTGGTTTGGCAAGAAGAGGATTTGATAAAGATCTTATCAAACAAATAGAAGATATCTACCGTATTATTTTTGTTCGTGGCCATAACATCAGCAATGCATTAGAAATTGTTGAGAACGAAATGCCCGATACAGCGGTAAGAAAACAGATCGTGGATTTTATCCGTAACCAAAAAGATGGTATTGTTAAAGGAATTTAATAAGTAAAAATAAAAATGCTATCGGTTCAACTTAATCACCTCAGTAAAAAATTTAATAAAGAGTGGATCTTTAAAGATCTTTCTTACACCATAAACGCGGGCGATAAAGTAGTGATATTAGGTGGTAACGGATCCGGTAAATCAACTTTATTGCAAGTAATTTCTGGATTTATTACCGAAAATGAAGGCGAGGTTATTTATAAAGTAAATGATAAAGTGGTGCCGGTTGACAAAATAAAAAATTACATTTCTTTTGCATCACCCTATATTCACTTGGTAGAAGAGTTTACTTTAACCGAAATGATCGATCACACAAAAATTTTTAAACCTTTTGTAAAAGATCTTTCTACAGAACAAATTATTGAATTGTTAGATCTTACCAAAGCAAGAAATAAATTAATAAAACAATTTAGCAGCGGTATGAAACAGCGGTTAAAATTAGGCGTTGCTATCTTGTGCGATACACCTTTATTATTGTTAGATGAACCGGTTTCTAACCTGGATGCAAACGCCATTGAATGGTACAAGAACTTGGTGAAGAATTATTCGCAGAACCGTACTATTATTGTTGCCTCAAATGCTATACAGGATGAATTTTTTATCTGCGATAAGCAGTTGAATGTAATGGAATACAAAAAACAATAATTCTTTATTGTTTAATAATCTTTTCCACCCTTTTAAATTCGCCTTCTTTTACCACTAAAAAATACACTCCCGCCGAAAAATTATCGAGGCTAACTTGTGTTCGATAGGTATCGTTTATAGTACTTTCATAAATTATTTTTCCGGCAATATCGTATAGTTTTAAGGAAGCGTTTTCTGCATTATGATCAAGATTTACAATTATGTTTCCGGTTGTTGGGTTTGGGTATATCCATAAGTTTTGGCTAACAATTCTATTTTCTTTTAAACCCACGCTTACCAAAGGGGTACAAGGTGCAGATTGTAAATTGCGATAATAGCGTACATTTTTAACATCCTTTTGTAATAAAGAAAAATTATTATTTACATTATTTAAAGAAGTATCCCTACTAAATACAAAAGCATATTCAAATTCAACTTTCTTTTTCGCCGGAAAATTAAACGGCCCGACTGTACATAATATTCTTCTGTCGCCTTTTAAATTATTAGCGGTGCCTTCCGTCCAACCGGCATTTGTTTGCGGGTTACCTGTATAAACATAATGTGTTGGACTGACACTAAGAGTTGGATTATAAGCGGTGCCAACAGGTTTAAAGGGTGAGCTATCCTTCCATATTCCTTTCATATAATTATAATATTGATAGGTGGTGTCGGGATTAGTAGTTGCGGGTGGAAAGGCCCCAATGTTATTATTATAATAAGTAGTTAAATTCAATTTAAAATTTTCTCCGGGCTCGTCGATCAAACCATTATTGTTATTATCAATACCATCTGTTAATGCGGATGAGTTTGGAATAAGGGCAAACGCCATCATTGGTAGTTTGTTGCCGTAAGCGCTCGTGCTTGCTGCGAGGTCATCATAATTGTCGCCATTATAAGCATAACCAAAATTATTTAAGGTATCTGTTCCAATATAATCGTCAAGATAATAACCAAGATCCGGATCTATCCAAAGTGTCATATATATGTTATTGTAATTGTTGTTGCTTCTGTTTATTATTTCATAGTTATAAAAGGTAGCATAATTAATAACTTTCATACTATCTACAATGGTTGGCTCATTATAAGCAAATGATCTATCGTGAACCTCAATACCTAACGGTAGTCCACCGGTTTCAGTATGTGTTGAAAAAGCATCATTATAAACCGAATAAATTTGTTGATGTCCTTTAATTATGGGATATTCTCCAAGGGAAGGTTCATAGAGTCCATTTGCATTCCAGTCTTTAAATGGATACAATTGTTTTGCAAAATTATTTATACTGTTTCCATTAGGTAAAAAGGTAGTAATGTCACTATACGTTGCCACTGTATTTGCCGTGGCGTTAAAAGAATTATAATTGCTGGCAAATTGGTTGAGTTGATTACACGAAATTTTCCAAACCTTGTTATATGGCGATCCGCTGCTAACCGATGTTTGGCCATTTATGGTATCTAATGGACCGGGCCAGAAATCATAACCTGTTTGCCTGTATGTTTGTGCGGCCATGTGTATTTGGTTAGTATTATCTAATCCACCAACCCATAAGGCGGTAGCAAAGACAGGGCTCTGCATATTATTAAGTGGGTTTTTTGGAACAATATAACCTCCACCACCATTACCAAAAATGTCGCAATGCTTTATATTCACTTCGCTAATTAAGGCGTTTACATTATTTGTGTCTAAATATTTTACTTGATTGGGTGAACCGCTGATGGAAAGCGTTGCATAATTTGTAACATCAATTTCATTTACAACAAATTTGTTTGAGTTTGATCCATCTGTTGCTACAGCATAAAATTTTTGAGAATTAGAAGGATGTTTGAACGAGTGCATTGGAAAGGAGCCTTGCAGACCAGAATAATCCGTATACGTTGAGACTGAATTTGTCACTCTTATATTATTACCAGCATAAATAGAAGGAAAGGCAGGATTATTATTTACAAAAGAAATATTCCTGCATTTTTTGCTTGTAAATTTTACGCTATCTGGAAATGCCGGAATCCTTATTAATTGATTTGCATTTAGGTTATAATAATCAAAATCTGAAGTTGATGATTTTCGGATAACAATTGTTTTTACACCATTTGAAAAGATATAACTAACAGCATGAGTGGCGGCGCCTGAAAAAGTAATTAATGCGGAAAATGTACTTCCATTATATGTACATAAGCCTTTATCTGTACCTATAAAAGTAGTCGCACCATTACTAAGGATGCAGCTAACTGTATCGCAAGCAAGGTTGCTGTTTGATGCATTAATAATAGAAAAGGTAGAGCCATTATACTTTATAATCCCCTTATTAGTCGCAATTAAAATATCAGTACCATTATTGCCAATATAATTAATTGGATTGGCCGAAGAAAGCGTTCCAATAAGGCTTGTTATATTTGATGAATAATCTATAAAAGTGCTACCATTATAATAATAAAAAAATCCGTAATTAGAAAACATCCAAGCCCCAGTATTAGTTCCAAAAACATTCATATCTGGCAATACACCAAAAGTGTTTGTATATGTTGTAAATGTATTACCTGAAAATTTTACAAGGCCTCCGTTAAAATCGTAGATCCATATATCACCATTAGGTGATTGTGAAACTATTTGCCGGATGGTATTTAAATTATCGTTTGTAAAGCGATTAGATGTATGAGTAGTAACGCCTGTAGTTTGTGATATTCCAGTTAAACTGCTGCAGAATAAAAGTAAAAGTATATATTTTCTCATGATCAGTATTTTTGCTAAAGTTAAATGCATGGTAAGTGAAAAGGTAATTTCTTGTTTATTTGGTTAGATTAATTGCATAAACGGTTGAAATCAGAAAATTCCATCCCGTTTTTTTACTGTTCATGTAAGTTTTTTACACCTTATAACTATTATATGTGCACATTCACATAAACTTTTACCTTTAATACAATTATGGAATTAAAAATAGCAAACCTTAGTAAAGTTTATCCGGGAGGGTTAAAAGCTTTATCAAATGTCAATTTAGAAATCTCAAACGGTATGTTTGGATTGCTTGGCCCTAATGGTGCCGGCAAGTCAAGTTTAATGCGTACGATCGCTACATTGCAGGAACCAAGCGAAGGCACCATTTTTTTAGATGCACTGGATGTGATAAATAATAAGGAAGAAATGCGAAAGGCCCTTGGATACTTACCACAGGATTTTGGTTTTTATCCAAAAGTAAGTGCGGATGATATGTTGCATCACTTTGCTATTTTAAAAGGCATTTCAAATAAGGCCGAGCGTAAAGAAGTGTGCGACGCTTTATTGCATCAAACAAATTTGTATGAAGTGCGTAACCGTTACATTGGTGATTATAGTGGTGGTATGCGTCAACGTTTTGGCATAGCCCAAGCTTTACTTGGCAACCCTAAAGTGGTAATTGTAGATGAACCAACAGCGGGTTTAGATCCACAGGAAAGAAATCGTTTTCATAATTTATTAAGCGAGGTAGGCGAAAATATTATTGTTATTCTATCTACCCACATTGTAGAAGACGTAAGCAACCTTTGTAATAAAATGGCGGTAATGAATTTAGGCCAGGTAATGTTTAACGGTAAAACTACAGAGGCATTAAATCTTTTAAAAGGAAAAGTTTATGAAGTAACTATCGCAAAAGAAGAAATTGCCGAGTACAAAGAAAAATACAATGTTATTTCTACACGTGTTGCCGAAGGAAAAATTTTGGTACATGTTTTAAGCGATTCGTTACCGGGAGATAAATTTACAGCTATTGAAGGTGATCTGGAAGATGTTTATTTCTCATATATTAATGCAAAATAAATAAAAATATGTTCAAAGAAATTTTTGCTTACGAATTAAAACAATGGTTAAAACGACCGGGCGTTTATATTTATTTTTTTGTTTTTCTTGCCCTCGCTTTTTTATTAGGCGCGGCCATTTCCGGCATTTTTAGTGGTGTTTCGGCAGATACAAACTCTTATATTAATTCAGCTACAACTATTGCCGGCATTTTAACCAGCTTTAATACCGATTATTTATTTGGCCTTATTACACTTTTAATTTGTGTGGCTTTAATGGCAGGCTGTGTACAAAAAGACTTCCAGTACAATTGCTTTTCTTTTTATTTTACAAAACCAATTACAAAGTTTAGTTATTTGTTTGGCAGGTTTAGCGCTTCCTTCTTACTAACAGCTTTTGTACTAACAGGAATTGTATTTGGAATTTTTATTGCTTTTCTTTTAGCCAATAACGATAACGGGCAATTAGGCGAATTTAATTTCATAAATTTTTTTCAACCCTTTATTTATTTTTTATTACCCAATGTATTTTTTATTGGCACATTATTTTTTAGTCTCGTAACTTTTACCCGAAACATGACAAGCGGTTACGTGGGTAGCCTTGTGTTTATTGTGGTGGCAGGTATTTCAAGAAGCATAGTGTCTGACATTGATAATAAAACGGTTGCTGCGTTATTGGACCCCTTTGGGGCGCAAGCCCTGTCTTCTATTACAGAATATTGGACGCCTGCTGAAAGTAATACGAGACTTATTCCATTTAGCGGTTATCTCTTATATAACCGTTTGTTATGGATAGGCTTATCATTTGCTTTATTGATGATTACTTATTACAGGTTTGATTTTAACCAATTCTTAAATCCTGTAAGTATTTTTAAACGCAAATCGAAAGAAACTAAATCGCAACCTTCAAAAGCCATTCAATCAATAGGTCATTTGCCAAAAGTAACGCAGGTGTTCGATCGTAAACTGGCAATGGAACAATTATTGTTTTTAACCAAGTTTGAGTTTTCAAAGATCTTTAAGTCTATTTTCTTTGTTATTATTCTTGGTCTATCGGTTTTGTTAGTAGTGGTTGTTTCACAATTTTCAGGCCTTATTTATGGTACCGAAACTTATCCTGTAACTTATATGCAGATCGAATTAGCGAGTGGTACTTTTGGTTTTTTTCAAATGATCATGATCGTTTTTTATTCTGGTATCCTTATTTGGCGAGAAAAGGATGCTAAAATAGATGAGCTCATTGGCTCAACACCTGTAAAAAACTGGATCTTATTTATTTCCAAATTCTTTTCTTTAGTAGCCGTGGCATTAATAATAAATCTTGTTTGTATTTGTACCTGCATATTTATTCAAAGCCTGCATGGTTACACAAAATTTGAACTTGGCTTATATTTTACAGACCTTATTCTTTTAAAGATTTTTAGTGTTGCGTTATTAGTTGCCTTGGGTTTATCTATGCAGGTGTTTTTTAAGAACCGTTATGTGGCATTTTTTATAATGGCATTTATTGTTTTGGGTTTCCCTTTAATATTAAGGGCAATGGATTATGATAACGACTTGTTTAAATTTAACTCGACCGGCGAAGCCATGAAATATTCAGATATGAATGGACATGGGCAAACACTGCCAAATTATTTTGTATTTAAAGCCTATTGGATAGGTTTTACTTTAATGATCGGAACTCTTGCTATTGCACTTTATCAACGTGGAAAAGAACAAAAATTTTCGATAAGGTGGAAAAGTGCAAAAAAGGGGTTTAAACGCTCCTATAAGATGACTTTTATTTTGGGGCTAATTTGTTTTTTAGGTTTTGGTTCTGTTATTTACTATAATACACGCGTTTTAAATATTTATAAAACGGATCAAGAAGAAGAAAAGCAAATGGCTGAATTCGAAAAAAAGTACAAAAAATACGAGAAAGAATTACAACCAAGAGTTGTAGAATCAAATGTGAATGTAGACATCTATCCGAATAAATATGGCGCAAAGGCAAAAGGTTTTTATTATTTAAAGAACAAACACAAACAGCCTTTAACAAAAATATTCATTAATTATTATAGCAAAATAACGATCAATAATTTAGCATTTAATCTACCTGCAAAATTATTTGTAGAAGATAAAAAAAATGGGTTTTACGGTTACGAGTTAATAACAGCATTGCAGCCAAACGATTCAATAAAGTTTGATTTTGATATAGAGTTTTTTCCAAAGAATTTTATCATGCGCGATAATGGGTCTGAAGTTGTAGAGAATGGCTCTTTTTTAAATAGCGGCATCTTTCCTTCAATTGGTTATAATAAAGATTCTGAAATTTCAGAGAACGCTTCGCGTAAAAAATACGGCCTTTCAATAAAACCGCGTATGGCGGGTATTACAGATACTGCTGCTTACGCAAATACATATATCTCACATGATGCCGACTGGATCCGCTTTCAATGCATTGTTTCAACTACTGAAGGCCAAACTGCCATTGCGCCGGGTTATTTGCAAAAAGATTGGAAAGAGAATGACCGCCATTATTTTCAATATAAAATGGATGCGCCGATCTTAAATTTTTACTCTTTTTTATCTGCCAGATATGAAATTAAAAAAGATAAATGGATAAACCCTTTAGATAAAACAAATAGCGTGAATATTGAAATTTATTATACCAAAGGCCATGAGTATAATATTGACGATATGATAAAAGGCATAAAAAAATCTTTAAATTACTATACCAAAAATTTTAGTCCATACCAGCACAAACAAGTTCGCATATTAGAGTTTCCAAGGTACCAAACTTTTGCGCAGTCGTTTCCAAACACAATTCCTTTTTCAGAAGGCATTGGTTTTATTGCAAAAGTAGATGAAACAGATCCGAACAAAGTAGATTATCCTTTTTATGTTACCGCCCACGAAGTGGCTCATCAATGGTGGGCGCACCAGGTAATTGGTGCCAATGTACAAGGTTGTACCGTAATGAGTGAGACCATGAGCCAATACAGCGCTCTGATGGTAATGGAAGATGAATATGGGCAGGCGTCTATGAGTAAATTCCTACGTTACGAAATGAACTCCTATTTAAAAGGCCGTGTAAGTGAAGGAAAAAAAGAAGTGCCGTTATTATTGTGTGAGAACCAACAATATATACATTACAATAAGGGTAGTGTAATTATGTACGCGCTAAAAGATTATTTAGGCGAAGATACTTTGAATGCCGCGTTAAAAAGATACATAAAAAAAATAGCCTTCCAGGAACCGCCTTATACAACCTCTTACCAGTTCTACGATTTTATTAAACACGTAACACCCGATAGCTTAAAGGAAACAGTAAAAGATATGTTTGAGCGAATTGTTGTTTATGATAATAGTATCAAGAGTTGGAGCTTTAAAAAAACAGCAGAAGGCAAATTTAAAATTACCGCAAAAATTTCTTGTATAAAAACGCAAAGCGATAGTCTTGGCAAAGCAAAAGAAGTTGTTCCGTCAAATTGGTTCGATATGGCAGTATTTTCTAAAGGAAAAACAAATGCAAAACAATTAGGTGAGGTAGTGTATATTAAAAAACATAAGATCACTAGTAAAGAACAGACTATAGAATTTATTGTGGATAAAGAACCTTACATGATTGGTATCGACCCGTACAATAAAATAATTGATAAAGAAACGGTAAATAATATTAAAGATGTAAATGGTAAAGATTCCGGAACCGCAGCAGATCCGTTAAGTGGGGTGGTTGTAAAATCAGAATAGTGTATTATCATCCTGATCCGATAGCTATTGGGATGTCGAAGAATACTAAAAGTCTTTATTGATGTTTCTAAAGTTTAACACGACGGGCTCTTTTAATTGTCTCAATAACTATGTTTAAAAGCATAAAAAAAAGTCCCTGATCATTTGATCAGGGACTTTTTATCTAATTAAAATAAATTTATTTTGCAATAATTAATTTCTCAGTATAAACTTTATCTCCTGAAGTTATTTTTACAAAATAAGTTCCAATCGGTAAAGAGGTAAGATCTAATCTAATTTTTTCTTCAGCTAAAGCATTATTTTGTGAAGCTACTACAGCACCTAAAATATTAACCACTTCAATTTTTGAGTAATCTGTTGTTGCAGGTTCTACAATAACGATTCCATCAGTGTTAGGGTTTGGGTATAATTTTATCTTCGCATTTATGTCATGTGAGATAGTTGGTAAACCAACACCTAACGACATAGTAGCAATACCATTAATAGTTAAAGTGTCGATACGGAAAGTTCCGGTAGCAGCTTCAGCATCCCATGCATACATACGAATATTAAAAGGCGTGAATTGATTGGCGCAATTAGCTCCAAAAGTAACACCACACATATTATAGGTTGCAAATGCAGCAGGGTTTATAACTGCATCATCGTTCCAGAAAAATGTGTTACCACCTTGTACTGATATTGGTTGCGGTGTGCTGGATGCAGCTGAGCTGTATGCCGTATAAGTTGCAGCAACATTAGCAGTATATGCATCTTTATTAGTTCTTACTGCCCAATGACGAACACCTGTACCTGAACGGGTTGCGCCAAACGACATGCTATTTAAAGTAACAATATAATTTGCTTGAGGCGTAAGCGTAATTTGGTAATATTTATTTAGATCAATGGCACCTGTAAAAGTCGTATTATTTCCGGTAGTGGCACCGGTTCCCCAGCCAACAAAAGAAAACACGCCATTAGTTGTAGAACCTGTTCCTGTTCCAACTGCGGTAAAAGAGCCGGATGTAACCCCTGTAGCTACTGGAGCGGGCGTAGGATCGGTTGTTATTAAGGCAACGGTTCCCTGAACCGATGTAAACGGGTAATACAAAGAGAAACTCTGCGCGTTAATTGTTTTAACACCAACCGCTACTAATGCAATCGAAAGTAATTTTTTAATCATGATAAATAGTTTTTAAATTTATACAAAATTAAGAATTTGTATTTTAGTAAGGTTAAATGTATGTTAAATAAAGTGCTTGTATGTTTAATTTGTTTTTTTAGCTTAATAAACCTTACTTTTTCACAAAACGAGAAGGATGGGCTTGTTAAATGGCTCACATTTAAGGAGGCGCAAGAAAAGAATAAATTGGTTCAAAAACCTTTTTTGGTGGATATTTATACCGATTGGTGCGGCTGGTGCAAGCATATGATGAAGACCACCTACTCAAACGAAGGGCTTGCAAACTATATTAACACTAATTTTTATGCCGTAAAATTTGATGCAGAAACAAAAGATACCATTCAATACAATGGGAAAATATATAAACCACTGTCTAAAGAGCCTAAAACCCCACATGAGCTAGCTATTAAGTTTTTAGGAAACAATCTGAGTTACCCCTCTACAATGTTTATTACAAATAATTTTGAATATAATTTATTGACCCAGGGTTTTTTAGAAGACAAAAAAATAGAACCTATTTTAGTCTTTATGGTGGAAAACGTTTGGAGGACAAGTTCTTTTGATGAATTTAACAAACACTTTGCCAATGCTTTTACTGATACGGCTTTTGCAAAAGGAAAAATTAACATTTACACAATTCATGAATTAGAAAAACTACAAAAAAAGAAACCGAAAAAAGTTCTAATAAATATAAGTGCCGCTTTCTGTAATTCATGCAGGGTAATGACCAAAACTACTTTTGTTGACACCAGTCTTGCAAATTATTTAAATAAGAATTTTTATTTTGTTAATTTTGACGCTGAATCTAGCGACACCGTTTTATTTAAAGGAAATAAATATTATAAGCAATTGTTAAATAATTATCCATTACATAATTTAACTTTAAAATTGGCTAATAACCGATTTAGTTTACCTGTACTTTGTATTTTAGACGAACAGCTTAAATCTATTGATGCTTTAAATTTTTACCAATCGCCCGAACAATTAAAACCTATTTTATATTTTATTGGAAGCAATAATTATAAAACAAAACCATGGGCCGATTTTATTAAAGAATATAAAAAAACACCGGTTAACTTAAATAAAAAATGAAAGCAGCCACTATTCATCATTTAAATACCGGTTTAATTATTCTTTCCTGTATTGTATCGTTCTTTATTCCGTTCGAGTTATTTTTATTTTCCTATGGTATCCTTGGCCCCTTACATTACCTGACAGAAATAGGGTGGCTTCATAAAAAAAATTATTTCACAAAAGGAAAATACGATTTTATTTTTTTGGTAGTTGCCTGCGTCATTCTTGTTTATTGGAATTATAATCCACCAAAAAATTATGGCTTAACGGCCGATATTATTTTATTCAGCCTTCTTTCGTGCATTGCTTTTGTTTTTATTAAAGACTGGCTCTATCGTTTTGTAATTATTGCACTTGCTTTGGTATTTGTTGGTTTTTTAAATAACTCGCCCATGTTCTTTACATGGGTAGCGGTTTTTCTTCCTACCATTATTCATGTTTTTATTTTTACATGGGCGTTTATGTTGTATGGTGTTTTAAAAGAAAGATCCTGGGCGGGCTTAATTTCTATATTGGTTTTAATTATTTGTTCGGTAATAATTATTGTTGTGCAACCCGGTAATTTATTTTATACAGTGAGCGATTATTCGCAAAAAAGCTACACACAATTTGGAGAGTTAAATTACAGATTGATCAATTTTTTTAATATGGATCAGTTAACCAACATCAAACAAATATTTAACACCAATGCAGGTTTTGTAATCATGCGTTTTATTGCTTTTGCTTATACTTACCATTATCTTAATTGGTTCTCAAAAACATCGGTTATCAAATGGCACTTAGTTCCAAAAAATATTTTAATAGGAACTATTGCTGCCTGGTTGCTTTCTATTTCATTATATATTTACGACTATAATTTAGGCTTACAGGTTCTTTTCTTTTTAAGTTTTTTACATGTGTTTTTAGAATTCCCTTTAAATGTTGTTTCCTTTACAGGCATTGGAAAAGAACTGGCTTCATTCAGCAAAAAATAAAATGTTAATTTTGTCTTAATAGGTAAAACTATTCTTTCACTCAATCAGAGGAAAGAAGATTAGTTCAGGTCATTTTTGATCACTATTTTTACAACTCATGAAATTTTATTTCCTAATAATATTTTCCCTTTTTTTAAGAGTAGTTTCTGCTCAAAGTATTAGCGGTATAATTAATAATTATGCTTCTGTTACAAGCGTTGCCGGATCTAACATCACTGTTATCTCTGCCGTGGGTTTTGCGGTTGGCGATCAGATACTTGTTATTCAAATGCAGGGCACCTCCATTATTACTGCTAATAATGCAACTTTTGGAAACATTAGCGCCATGGGTGGCGCAGGGGTTTACGAGTTTAAAAATATTACAGCCATTGCAGGAAATGTTATTACGGTTAATGCCGCTCTCACCAATGCCTATAATACAGCAACCGGCGCTACACAAATAGTGCGCGTACCAAAATATTGTTCCGCTACAGTAACAAGTACACTTAATTGCACTGCCTGGAATGGCACAATTGGTGGGGTCTTAGCGCTTGAAGCCGGAACGCTTACTTTAAATTCTGATATCATTGTAAACGCATTGGGTTTTAGGGGGGGGAATTTTGCAACCAGCGGTTTTTGCTGTAACAATGGAAGTTTCGCAGGGGCTTTTAATGCAAATGGCGGACAAAAAGGAGAAAGTATTTCAAAATGGATTGTAGGGCAGGATGGCATGAAAGGCAAACAGGCTAATGGCGGCGGCGGTTCTAACTGTGGAAACTCCGGCGGCGGCGGTGGCGGCAATGTCGGTGGCGGTGGTTTAGGTGGAAATGAATATAACGGTTGCGGTGTTACAAACGAAAGAGGAGTTGGCGGATTAAATCTCGCACCTTCTTTTGGATCTTTGTTTTTAGGAGGTGCCGGGGGTGGAGGTTTCAGGGATAATGGACAGGTAGCTACAGCTGGTGGTAACGGTGGTGGTATTATTTATATCAAAGCAAATCAAATAATTTGCAATAATAGAATTATTGCCTCCTGTGGAGGAAGCGTTACTATTATTGCTAATGATGAAGGTTCGGGTGGCGGTGGTGCCGGTGGCACAATTTTTATTGAGTGCAATAATTATGTTGGAAATTTAACCGTAAATACTAGCGGCGGTAGTGGAGGTAGCAATAACAATACTATTTTTCCTGGAAACTGCCATGGGCCCGGTGGTGGCGGTGGCGGAGGACTTTACGCATTTAGCGGTGCGGTAATTCCCGGAACCGTTACATATCTTACAACAGGTGGTGCGGCAGGTCTTGTTCTTAATCCTGCAAGCACATGCTTTAATACTACTTTTGGCGCTGTTGCTGGCCTTAATGGCGGATCATTAGCAAATTTACCAAGCCCCGCTCTACCATACAGCGCCTTACCAATTACTATTGCAGGTACTAACACATTATGTTCCGGTCAACAAACAACTTTAACTGCAAACTCAACAGCAACAACAGTTGTAACGTATACTTGGAACACCGGGCCTACTACGCCTTCAATTGCTTTGGCTCCTTCGGTAACTACAATTTATACAGTTACAGGATCAAACATTGCTTGTACCGCAACACAAACTATTTCTATTACGGTTAATGCCACCCCCACCATTAACACGTTAACTAATACAGGCCCAGTATGCCAAGGCACGACATTGAACTTTAACACCAATGCCGCTACGGCGGGAGTACCAAGCTATAGCTGGAATGGCCCCGGGGGCTTTGTGTCTAATGTACAGAACCCGGTCATTCCTAATGCTCAGTCCGGCAGCTCGGGTACCTATAGTTTAACTGTAATCAATACATTTCCAGGAGGTTTTCAGTGTGCAGCACAGGGCACAACAACAGTTGGCATAGTGCCAAGCGGCACATTAACAGCCACCCCTAACTTTACCTTATGCCAGGGGGCTGCTTTGAACCTTATCTCCAATGCTAATCCGGCGCCAACCTCTTATTCATGGACAGGGCCGGGGCCTTATAACTCAGTACAACAAAACCCAACTATTAGTAATGTCATGCCGGCCAATTCGGGGCTGTATAGCGTAACAGCGTATTATACCAGTCCGGTAAGCACGCTGGTATGTACATCCACGGCAACCTCTAATGTGCAGGTAGTGGGCACGTCAGGTACAACTGTAACAGCCAACCCAAATAACTTATGCCAGTTCACCAACGCTAACATCAGCGCTAGCGCACCTGGCGCCATTGCTTTTTCGTGGGTAGGGCCAAACAACTTTTCATCTAATACTCAGGCTTCGGCCATTAATAATATTCAGCCCGCATCAGCCGGTGTATACTATGCTACCTCTACCTTTGCTATCGGTACTGTAAGCTGCACCACTACCGGCTCAGCGCAAATAAATGTAGTGCCGGTAAATCCTGTAATAGTTACCCCAACAGTTGCTACCTGCCAACCTAATAATGCACAGCTTTCTGCCACCTCCAATGGGGCAGCCACTTATAGCTGGACAGGACCAAACAGCTTTACATCCGCAGTAGCAAACCCTGTAATATTTGCACCAAGTCCGGTGGCCAATGGTATCTATCAGGTAACCACATCATATAATAACGGACAACTCACCTGTTATAACACTAACACGGTACAGCTGACCATATACCCAAAACTGACCTTTACCTTAGATGCCTACAAACAAATGTGCTATAATACATTATTAAATGTACCCGGCCCAGCAGGAGCAACCTCTTACACCTGGACCAGCTCAACAGGCTTTACCTCTAACGCACAAAATTTAACTATTCCAGGCATACAACCTAACCAGTCAGGCAGCTATACACTTACAGCTTCACTTGGCCCATGTAACAGTACACAAAACATACAAATAGATGTATTAACCCCATTGGCATTTACACTAACCCCACAAAGCAGAACTATCTGTAGAGGCGATAGTATAGCCTTGATAGCGGGATCAACAGGGGGTAGCCAGAACTATGCCTATGTATGGACCCCGGGCTCGTTCTTAGGATCACCAACCGGAAGCGTACAATATGGTCATCCAATAGGAACCACTATTTATAATTTAGCTGGCTATGATATTGCCTGCCCTAACTATACCGTTTTCCATAGCTTTACTGTGCAGGTGAACCAACCCCCACAACCCAACTTACAATTAGATAAAACGGAAGGCTGCGAAGCGTTATGTTTATTTTACAATACCCAAACACAAAACCAGGCGGCTATAACCACTTACGATTTTGGAGGCACCAACGTTATGCAGGCAGATAGTTTTACCTATTGTTTAACAGAGCCTGGAACGTATAATTTAAAAATAACATCATTAGGAAAAAATGGCTGTAAAGGCACTTACGATTTTCCATCACCCATTGTAGTATGGCCAAAACCACATTCTGATTTTAACTGGGACCCGGATGTTATTACAACCAGCAACAACCAAATTACCTTTAACCCACTGGCCAAATATGGCCCTATTACCCATATTAACTGGCTCTTTAGCGGCACAGGTATCATCGGTTACGATTCTACCAATGTAAAGAACCCGATAAGAACCTTTGAAACAGTGGGCAAATACCCTATTATGTTAATACAAACAACAGATCACGGTTGTACCGACTCGATCATAAAGATCATTGATGTAACGGATGAAATGGTATTATACATTCCTAACTCGTTCACACCAAATGGCGATGGTCTAAATGATGTGTTTAATGTAAAAGGTCTAGGTTTTAAACCCGAAGGCTTTAGCATGGAATTGTTCGATCGTTGGGGCCATTCGATGTATTTTAGCAAAGATGTTACCAAGGGCTGGGATGGCACAGTAAAAGGCCAAGTGGCACAAGATGGTGTTTACATTTACAAAATAAAAGCAGTAGGCATTAACGGCGAAGGCAGAAAAGAATATACCGGACATGTAACGCTGATGAAGTAATTATTTCAAAAAAATAATTGGTAAATCTTTTAATACTCTACCTCACTTAAAATTAATAACAATTTCCTTTTAATTTTTTAACCTCTTTGGTGTTTGAAGTCATTGGATTATTCCTTAAATTTAGGCTTACTAAAGTTGAGACTTCTATTATTAATATCTGTTTTTTTATTCTCTTGCAGTAACCATGCAATAAACTCTACCGAGCCAATTGCAAAGAAAACCAGCACGATTACAGAGAATAAGATCGAGGAACCAAAAACCTTGTGCCACAATGTTGTTGGGGTAATTAATCCAAAAACAAAATTGAATGAAAATTATGTGTTGGATAAAGCGATCTATGAATATAAATTAGATACGGTTGCCCAGGTTAAATTCTGGAGAAGTATCATGAACCTTCATCAAGATAGTGCCATTGTAAATTTTGCAGGTACAAGAACAGTTGTTCAAAAAATAAATATGAAAGAGTGGAACCAAAGATCCGACTCTTCAAAAAAATTCTATCGCGATAGTGTAAAACTGGCGTATAATCTGGATTCTACAAGTCGGGTTTTAATTACTACCGGTAAAAAATTCTTTTACGATTTTGATAAGACCTCGCAAAATTTTCACAACGGTATTAATTGTTTTGTTGAAAATGGCGTAGATCCCTGGTTTGCACAAGCAATTCTCTTAATAGAAAGTCCCAATAAATTACAAAAATCAAATGCGGGTGCTTATGGCCCATTTCAATTAATGAAAGAAGTAGCAAGATTGTTTGGTTTAAAAGTAAACAGGCAAATAGATGAACGTGCCGATTTTGAAAGAAGTGCTTATGCATCCAGCAGCTTAATAAAAAGAATTTGTATCCCTAAAGTGCATAAAATGCTCGATTCTTTAAATATTACAGGTTATAATGAGCAGGACCTATGGTTTAGGCTTTTGGTAATGCATGCCTATCATGCCGGCGCATATAACGTACAAAGCGCATTATTCACATTCAAACCGCAACACGGTAATATGGACCTTATCTATAATCTGTGGCAGGCACAAACAGCAAGATTTAAAAATGCTTCTCAAAACTATTCTCAATTGGTTTTAGCGGCCATGCTCGAAATGAATGAGAGAGCTATGCTTGCAAAGAACTAATAGCATTTAGCCAAAATAAAATCCTGAATTATTTAATAAAAATGCCGTAATTTTATCTAAATTATTTTATGATAAATTTACCGCAACGTCCTAGGAGAAATCGTAAAAATGCTACTATCAGAAGTTTGGTGCAGGAAAACTCTGTTTCGGTTGATGACCTTATATTTCCACTTTTTTTAACCGAAGGCAAGAACAAAAGATCCGAGATAAATTCAATGCCAAATATTTACAGGTACAGTAGCGACTTGTTATTAAAAGAAATAGAAAGCTGTTTAAAATTAGACTTAAATACATTTTGTTTGTTTCCAAGTTTGAGCGATAAATTAAAAGATAAAAAAGCCACAGAATCATTCAATCAAAAAGGGCTTTACCCAACTACCATCAAAGAAATTAAAAAAAGATTTCCAGAAGCAATAATAATGACCGATGTAGCCATGGATCCATATAGCAGCGATGGACACGATGGTTATGTAAAAAACGGACATATCGTAAATGATGAAACGTTGCACATTCTTGCAAAAATGGCATTGGTGCAGGCAGAAGCCGGCGCAGATATTATTGGTCCAAGCGATATGATGGATGGACGCGTTGGTTTTATACGAGAAGCTTTAGACGATGCCGGTTTTAGTGATGTTTCTATTATGAGTTATACCGCAAAATATGCCAGCGCTTTTTATGGCCCATTTAGAGATGCGTTGGATAGTGCCCCAAAATTTGGCGATAAAAAAACATATCAAATGGATCCGGCAAACAGTCGCGAAGCTTTATTAGAAGCTGACCTGGACTTTAATGAAGGCGCCGATTTTTTAATGGTAAAACCCGCATTAAGTTATTTAGATGTTATTAAATTATTAAACGATAATTTTAATTTACCAATTGCCGCGTACAATGTGAGTGGCGAATATGCTATGGTAAAAGCGGCTGCAGCCAAAAAGTGGATAGATGGCGATAAAATACGAGATGAAATATTATTAAGCATAAAACGCGCAGGTGCTTCGGTTATACTAACTTATTTCGCGAAAGAATTTGCGTTGTCAAAAAAATAAATTATTTTAGTAAAGGTATATGAGATCATTAAGCGAAATATTATACACTAACAATGTACTTTTTAGTTATTATGGATTTATTGATGGTAAAGTTTTAACTCAGGTTTTAAATATTACCAAAAGTAAACTCGAAAGCAATAAAGAGAATGTAGTAGTAATTAAAAGGGTATATAACGCCATTAACGAATGCGTTGAAAACATCATCAAACATAATTTTTTCCCCGAAGATGCATTATTGCATTACAAATCATTGTTACTGGTATCCATGTCTGAAAAGTGTTATTTAATAGACACCATAAATGTTGTTAATGCAAAACAAAAAGAAGCCATCATCGAGAAATTAAATTTTTTAAATACAAAATCTAAAGACGAGTTATTAGATATTAAATCAAAAATAATCTCTAATAACCAGTATTCCGAGGTGTCAACGGCAGGTTTAGGTTTAGTGGACCTTGTTTTAAAGACCAACGATTTTAATTTTCATTTTAAAGAATACAACGATAATTTTTTATTCAGCATAAATTTTAAAATAAATACCAGCAACTAACATATGGAAACTTTAGATATAAAAGGAGATGAGATAAACCCAAGTATTCATCTGGATCATCTTGAAAACAAATTCTCAATAACAGGCGAGAGCAGACCCGAAAACCCTTTAAAGTATTATGATACAGCATTTAAATGGTTTAACGATTATTTTAATTATATCTATATTTTAAATGATCTTGAAAACTCGAACGTTCATATTTCAAAAAAATTAAAGGTCGACTTGGAATATTTTAACTCCACTTCGGCTAAAGTTCTTTTCGATCTTTTTATGCTCTTAAAGAACGTTGGCAAAGAAAAATTTAAAATTAATTTTGAGATCGAGTGGTTTTATCACGCCGAAGACTCGGATATGTTGGATGCCGGAAAGGAGATGGAAAGCATGTGTGGCTTAAAATTTAATTATAACCCAAAAGCCTGATCCTGCGATATCATTTCTATTGGATACTTTTTTTTAGTCTCCTTAAATTTTCCGGAGAATCCCAAACTTTTAAAAAAATTGGCGTAGAAGATGGTTTGCCATCATCGATCGTTTATGATATTAAGACGGATAAGTACAACCGTATTTGGATTGCAACTTTTGGCGGCGGCATTGCTTGCTATGATGGTATTAAATTTAAGGTCATTAATGCCGACAATGGTTTAAATAACGACTTGATAAGGAATATTGCATTAGATGAAAAAAATAACAGGATCTTTGTTGGTTCGCAAGGTGCGTTTGAAGTAATTACCAGAGATAGTGTTATCAATCTCTCTAAAATTTTAAATGATTCAATTAATTCAAATGTTCTTCTAACAACCGTTGTTGGCAATACTGTTTATGCATCTACCCAGGATGGATTAGTAACAATGGTTGATCTTAAAAAACAAAGCGTCGAAAGAAAAACCATACCCGTTTGTTTTTTAATTGACAACGAAAATAATCAATGGTTACCGAACCGAAATAATCTTTTTATTAAACTGGCCAATGGCAACTGGATAGATTATAAGAAAGACAAGGGCCTTGACATTATTGGCATATTGGATATTACAAAATATAAAAATTATATTCTTGTTGCTACTAGAAATGGTATTTATGTTTTTGATAAATTAAATCTCGTTAAGGTCATTAACCAAAAAAGTGGTTTGCGGAAAGATCACGTGCGCTGCATGTTAGCCGATAATAATACGCTTTGGCTCGGCACAAGAAACGGCTTGGTAAATACAACCGACTTGGAAAATTTTAATGATTTTGATTCTAAAAACGGTATAGATGAGTGTGATATAAAATGTATGTCGCTTGACAAAAATGGTTTGTTGTGGGTAGGCAGTGGAAGCAATGGCGTTTTTAAAATGATAAAAAGCGACATCATAAAATATAATTTTTCCGCAGAGCCAATCACATTTGCTTCTGATTCAAAAAAAAATATTTATGCATTAACAAAAAATTCTATAAAAATTTATAATAAAGACTCTAATAATTTTATAAACTATTTAAGCTTACCCGGTTTTGATAATTTCAGGCATTTTTGTTTTGACAAGAACAATGCCATTTATTTAACCGTTGGCGAAAAAGGAGTTCTTAAATACACAACTACAAAAAAAACATTCTTCGATTACAAATTTTCAAGAACCGATAACCCATCAATGACGCTTTTGAACGATGATGAGTTTATTTGGTTTGGTTTTAAACGCGGCCTTTTAAAATATAATATTACAACAAATAAAATTGACACCATTACAGGGAAAGTTCACGCAAATTATTTCCAGGATATTCTTAAAAAAGAGTCAGCAGTTTGGCTCGCTACCGGAGACGGCTTGACAAAGTATGATGAAAATAAATTTACCGAGGTGTCTAAACGAACCACAAAAAATTTTCCGGATGGTATTATTAATAGTATTGAAGTTGACAAATACAAACACATCTGGATAGCGGCCGACAGAGGCTTATTCTGTTATGAAGGAAAAGAAACCTTCTCAAATTACAGGAAGGATGGTTTTCCCAATAACGAAATTTGGGACATTGCTATTGTTGATACTTTTTTGTTTGCCGCAACTAATAAAGGATTAATACAGGTGGCTATTAAACCAAAGCATAACAAAAATTGTATTTATCAGGTAATAAATAAACGGAATGGTTTAATTGATTTTGATCTTACCGATAAAGCCATTTTTTCTGATTCAACCTATGTTTGGATCGCTCATGAAAATGGTGCCTACAGGTATAAGCCAAGCAACCAATTAAAAATGGAGATACCAATTTATATTTCAAATATTTATAACGATAATGAATCTTTAGTGTTTCGAAAGTCAAAAAATTTCACTAATCAAATCGTAGATCCGTCAATACCATTAGAGCTTTATTTTAAGGATAATGCTTTTACCATTGAATTTAAAGGGGTCAATTATAATTTATTGGATAATGTATTTTATTCTTACAGGTTAATTGGTTTTAACGCCAACTGGAGTATACCAAGTAACGAAACAAAAGCGGTTTACGCGAATTTAAATCCGGGTAAATATGTTTTTGAGTTATCGGCTTCAAATGGCAAAATCAATTTTGGCGAAATCGTATCTTATACAATTAATATTAAACCACCTTTTTATTTAACGTGGTGGTTTAAAACCTTAATAGGAATTATTATTCTCATGGTTGTTTATAGTATAATCCTGTTTCGCACAAGAAATATTAAATTACAAAATGCTGTGCTTGAACAAAAGGTTACACATCGCACAAAACAATTAAATTTAAAATCGGTAGAGTTAGAAAAAAGCAACAATGAATTATTGCAAAAAGATAAATTAATTACAGAAAGTTTAGAGTACGCAAAAAAGATCCAGGAAAGTATTTTGCCTTCGCAGGAATATCTTGATAAGCAATTTGATAAGATCGTAAAAACTTCGGCTATTTATCTGCCAAAAGATATTGTAAGCGGCGATTTTTTCTATACCTACAAAGGAGATAAATATAATTATTTTGCACTGGTAGATTGTACAGGGCACGGAGTGCCGGGGGCTTTGTTGTCGTTTTCGGTAAACTCCATTTTGCATGGCATTATCGATAATTTAAACGAATTTAAAGAACCATCTTCAATACTTAAAAAATTGCTCGAAGGTTTTTCGGAGATCTATATAAAAGACCAGGACGTAAAAGAAAGTTTTGCGATCTCCTTAATTGGCTATCGCCAAGATCTTAAAAAAATATATTTTAGCGGCATTAGCCAATCTATTTCTATTTTAAGTGACGAGGAATTAAAAGAAATAAAGGGGCAAAATTCATTTTTGATCTATAATAAAAGCAATTTTATTGATACTCAGCTGGAAGTAAAAAAAGGAGATCGTATTTATTTTTATTCGGATGGTTATTATGATCAAAAGAGCGAAGCCGACAACAGGCGCATGTATAAAAGTGGTTTAAATAAACAAATAGTAGCAACTAAGAATTTGCCATTGCATAAACAAGTTGCTTCGTTAAAAGAGCATTTTATTAATTTTAAAGGGAACAAAGAACAAATTGATGATGTTGCTCTTTTTGTGGTTGAGGTTGTTTGATGCAGCATAACGAAAATATTTTTTTAACCGGGTTTATGGGTAGTGGTAAAACTACTATAGGAAAAAAACTGGCTAAATCTTTGAGATGTGATTTTGTAGATCTGGATGATTATATTGAAAAAAAAGAAAGACTTACAATACAAACACTTTTTGAAAATTTTGGGGAAGCTACTTTTCGTAAGATCGAGCAAACCTGTTTAAATGAATTATTAAGTTTGGATAGTGTAGGGGTTGTTTCGCTGGGCGGAGGAACCATTTGTTACGAAAATAATTTAGAAAAAATAAAAAAAAGCGGAACTTTAATATATCTTGAACTACCAGCTGTTACTTTAATGCAGCGCCTTGAAAAATCGATGAATAAGCGACCCTTGCTTAAAAATTTAAAAGGCGAGGAATTGCTTACTTTTATAAATAATAAATTAAGCGAAAGACAAAATTTTTATAACAAAGCGCATATTACCATTTCAGGATTAAATTTAACGGCACAGATGCTACAACAAAAAATTATTGATCAAAAAAAATAAGATAGCTAAAGCAATAAGTATAGTGCTTTTTTTTGTTTTTTTAAAACCTGCTGGCGCGCAAGGCGACCTGGTTTATAAAAACAAGAACATTGGATTTAACATTGGCGCTAATGTTGCCTTTGGGTCACATTTTCAACGTTTTGGTTTAAATTTTAATTTTTTTTATTTAAACAAAAATATACAGACTAATTCAGAATTAAGAATGTATTTTAGTTTTAAAAATCTGGGACCTAATTTTATTTACGAAGAAATGGTTTTAGCGCAAGGATTAATTTTAGGTTATGGCAGCAAACAAAACTTTTATAACCCTTTCATCAATTCAGTTTCAAATCAAACCGGTTATAAAAACTCTGTAGCTTATTCTTATAATTATTATTTTAATAAAATTAAAACCAAACAGGTTACAGGTATTGCGGCTTTTCAATTTAAAACTATAAGTTTTATAATTGAAAACGATATTCTTGCCAAACCCATATTGGATCGCTTTAGGACCGGTGCTTTTTTAATACAATATCAATATAAAGATATTTTTCAGGCAGGAATTAATTGCACTATGTGGACAGGTAAAATGGGCCGCACTGTTGATATCGATCACCCAAAGATCTATACTAAATGTTATATGGATACAACTAACGGTGTTTACTCAAACATCTCGCACGGATTGTTAAGCGCACAGTTCAAATACAACATAGGGCTATCTCAGAACATACAGGCAAATATTGGCGTAGATGCCGAGCAGGTGAGGAATGCTGTGCAAAACAGGTTCATTCACAATATGCGCTTTGTGCCTAAAAAATTAAATAAAACACACAATTGTCATATTCCAATGATCGATGATAAAGGCGAGCAATATTTATTTAATGAAGGACAGAAGGTAAAAAAAACCGAATTGTATTGGAATGTTTTTAGTAACGCCAATATTTTTTATTAAAAAATTATTTCAACTTATCATTATTTAAATGCCTTTCAGAATCGCGTACTGTTTTTTTATCCAGGTTTTTCTTTAGAGCTTCCTCCAAATTAACTCCTGTTTGATTGGCAATACACATTAAAACAAATAACACGTCTGCCAATTCATCTTCCAGTTTTTTTTGTTTATCGCTTTCTTTTTCGCTTTGCTCGCCATACCTGCGGGCCATGATGCGCGCAACCTCACCAACCTCTTCCATTAAAATTGCAGTATTGGTTAATTCATTAAAATAACGCACACCGTATTTTTTTATCCATTCATCAACTAATTTTTGCGCTTCTGTAATTTCCATAAAAACTAGCCGGTTATATTGTGTATCATTCGTTGTTGAATTGGCGCTTTGATTTTATTCTTATCAAACGCCGACTTAATATCATTATAAAGATCACTGGTCAACAGGGGCCCGTCTTCAGGGTAGCAATATGGCCTTACTGTAATGTTTACAGCACCATCGGTAACTTTTCCAATAAAAATTCCGGGCTCAGGTGTAACCAGTATTTTCTCATGGTTTTTTATTACGTCTGTAATTACTTTTTTAACCACCTCTAAATTATTATCACTACTAACAGCTAAATTTATTTCAAGTCTTAAACTTCCATAACGCGAAATATTGACAATAGTGCCGTTAGATAACGGACCATTAGGTAGGATCACCGTTTTATGATCTGCCGTTAATAAAATGGTGTTAAAGATCTGTATCTCTTTTACTTCCCCAGTTTGGCCTCCCGCTTCAATTACATCACCAACTTTAAAAGGTTTAAATATTAAAATTAGAACGCCACCTGCAAAATTGGATAGCGAACCCTGCAAAGCCAACCCAACAGCAAGGCCGGCAGCACCTAAAATGGTAACAAAGCTGGCGGTGCCAATACCCATCATTCCGGCAACGGTAACTATTAAAATGATTTTTAAGCCAATACTTAGCAAACTTTTTAGGAATGTTCTTAAACTTACCTCCAGATCGCGTTTGGTCATTGTTTTCTCGGCTATTTTAGCCAGGCGGCTAATTACCCAAAGCCCAATAAGCAAAACCAAGATCGACGAAACCACACGAGGGGTATAATCTACAATACCCTCAACAATATTGTCAAAATAGGTTTGCAGTTTATGCCCGTCCTCAATAACTGTTTTTTCAACACCCCCTACCGTGGGAATCAGCTTTTTTAACTCGTCGGTAGTTTCTAAAAAATGTAACATATAATAAAATTTTATACCTTCACAAAGCTAAATAAAAAATGAAAACCTTACTGATAATTTCAATTTGTTTATTTCTATCCGGAAATGTTTTTTCTCAGGGCTGGTTTAAAGTTGATACAGCTCTTTCTGATAAAGTGCATCAACGGGCAAAATGGGATACCACAAAATACAATAAATACCATTCGCGTTTGATCATTGGCTACTTCCAATCTTACCGAAACTTTAGCAACGAATTTCAGCAATATGGTCAAAAAGATTCCTTAGGAGTTTCAAAGAATAATTATTTTGCTGAATCAAGGTTGGTTAGTGGCTTTGAATTTAGTTACGATAAATTTTCAATATCACTTGGCTTAAGAACTACGCCACCGAAACAGAGCGAAGGCAAAGGCAATACAAAAACATTTACCACAAATTTTAATTTTGGTGGTAACATATGGTACTTAGAAAATTCCATCCGTTACTTTAAAGGTTTTTACGATACAAATACGGGTGCTTACGATAGCACGTTTAAAAAAACAGGCGTTTATTTACAACAACCCAATTTAGAAAACACTTTATTCAGAAGTAAATTTTTATTTTTTACCAACCACCATAAGTATGCATTCAGATCAGGTTATGATGGCAGTTACAGGCAGTTAAAATCTGCGGCAAGTTGGGTACTGGGCGCAAACGTTAGCTATAACAATATCCGCAGCGACAGTTCTTTTTTTCCAATAAAATCAAGATCCTATTATGGCGACTATGGTAATATGAATGGATTAAAAGTAGTTGGCATTTCGGCCAACGTTGGCGCAGCGGCAACTATTGTTATTTTAAAAGGTTTTTTTGCAAGCGCCATGTTTATAGTTGGACCCGAACAACAATGGCGTACTTATAATTACCAGGGAAGATCTGTTCCACTATCGTATATTTCTGTATCGGGCGATTTTAGAGCTTCAATAGGTTTTAACTTTAAAAGATTATATGTGTTAGGTTCAAGTATAACCGATTTTTCTGTATATAATAGTAAGTTTGTTGGTTTAACCAATAAAGCAATAACCGGTAATTTTATGATAGGATGGAGGTTTAATGCGAAAATGCCGGCCTTTTATAAAAAATTTCAACAAACAAAATTTTACTTGGCCATTTAAAAACAGCTGATAATTTAATTGCTTTTACGATTCCGTATGACAAAAAAACAATAACCGCTACTATGAGTTACAAAAATTTAAATGAATGTATCCTTGACCTCGAGAAGAACGGAAAGTTGGTGAGAGTGAAAGAAGAGGTAGATCCAAACCTGGAAATGACGGCTATTCATTTAAAAATTTTCGAAAAAGGTGGTCCTGCAATTTTATTTGAGAACGTAAAGGGTTCAAAATATAAAGCAGTAAGTAATTTGTTTGGCACGTTAGAGCGTAGTAAATTTATGTTCAGAGATACTTTGGAAAAAGTACAAAACATGGTTGTACTGCGCAACAATCCAATTGCCGCTTTAAAAAGTCCGTTTAAATTTATTGGCACAGGAATTTCTGCCATTAAAGCATTACCAAAAAAAGGTTCTTTTTCTTCTGCAAGGTTTAAAGAAATTAAAATTTGCGATCTGCCACTCATAAAACATTGGCCAATGGATGGTGGCGCATTTGTTACTTTGCCTCAAGTGTATTCTGAAGATCTTGATAAACCCGGTGTTATGAATTCTAACGTTGGTATGTATCGCATACAATTGAGCGGAAATAATTACGAATTAAATAAAGAGATAGGCTTACATTATCAATTACATCGCGGTATTGGAATTCATCAAAACAAAACAAATAAAAAAAACGTGCCGCTTAAGGTTTGCATTTTTGTGGGCGGGCCACCGGCTCATTCTTTAGCTGCTGTTATGCCTTTACCCGAAGGTATTAGCGAATTAACTTTTGCAGGCGCTATTGGCGGCAGAAGATTTAGATATGCTTATGTAGATGGTTTTTGTATTTCGCTGGACGCAGATTTTGTAATTACCGGCGAAGTTTTTCCAAATGAAAATAAACCCGAAGGACCTTTCGGCGATCATTTAGGTTATTACAGCTTAGCGCACGATTTTCCGTTAATGCATGTGCGCAAAGTATATGCAAAAGAAAATGCCATTTGGCCTTTTACAGTTGTAGGCAGGCCACCGCAGGAAGATACAGCTTTTGGCGCGCTCATTCATGAAATTAGTGGAAGCGCCATTCCAAACGAAATTCCGGGCGTAAAAGAAGTGCATGCTGTTGATGCTGCAGGCGTACATCCCTTATTATTAGCAGTGGGTAGCGAACGGTACACGCCCTATTTAAAAAATAAACGTCCGGCAGAATTATTAACGCAGGCGAACCGTATTTTAGGAACGGGGCAATTAAGTTTGGCGAAATATTTATTTATAAGTGGCGATGATACTAAAGAAATAAATTGCCACGACATCCGGGCATTTTTTAAACATGTTTTTGAAAGAATAGATCTTATACGCGATCTTCACTTTCAAACCAAAACAACTATTGATACGCTGGATTATAGTGGTGACGGTATAAACGAAGGCAGTAAATTAATTGTTGCGGCTTATGGCGATAAAAAAAGAGAATTGAGTAACGAAATTCCAAAGTCAATCTCTGGAGCTAATTTTATTTCTAATGCCAAAATTTTAATGGAAGGTGTTATAGGCTTAGAGCTAAATAAATTCTCTAACTATGAAACTGCAAAAAAAGAAATGCAGCAATTAACTTCATTTATTTCTCAAAATAAAAATGAGTTTAATGGTATTGTGCAAATAGTTATTTACGACGATTTTATTTTTAACTCAAATGCAAAACATTTAAACGATTATGTTTGGGTAACTTATACAAGAAGTAATCCAAGTCATGATATTTACGGCGTAGAGGAGATGACCGAAAATAAACACTGGGGCTGCAGAGGGCCAATGATCATTGACGCAAGAAAAAAACCCCACCACGCACCTGAATTAAAAATTTTACCGGAGACAGAAAAAAGCATAGAACGCTTTTTTAAAAAAGGTGGGAGTTTGGAGAAGTGGGCCTGATGTTTTTAAACCCCCTTTGATAAATCAATTCGTTTAATAAATTCATCAGGAGTGCACACCTCTGTTAAAATGCCAAAATGTTTGTATGTAGCAATAGTCTTAGCAATTGTCTTTTTATCATTGGTTAAAAAAAATTTACAATGAGCTGCATAAAAAGCATGCTGGCAATCATTTGACATATTTTCATAGGTATTTTTGCTGGATAAATCTTCAGGTCGGAAACCAAACATGTCAAATGTAGGATACACCATGCAAAAATTCTCATATAAAACATTCTCTGTAGTTTTAGTTTTATTGTTTTCAGATATAAATTGCGTTAAGGATTTACCTAAAAGTGTATTCGGTAAATGTTCGTCTAATTGTTTATATGGGTTTTGCCAATTTGAAATAACTTTTGGGTCTAAACCAAGCCCACTTTGTACAGTATTTCTTAAGCCTCTATATATATCAGGGTCTTTCATAATTCCTTCGAAGTATCCCCCAGCTTCCTTCATATACTCTGTAAATGTTTGACCTTCTGTTGGGACAAGAGACAAAAATTGTTTCAATTCAGAAGTGCCAGATAAAGATGAGAGGTCAACAGTTGACATTGAAGCCCTCATTCCAGCCATTACCTTATCCATCTCCGCATTTATATTCTTCAAACTCTCTTCATCAAATTCAGCTTCTTTAAACATTGTTTCAAAGTCTAGCATTTTTGGTATGGATTTTTTCTCCTCGTCTTTAACACTATCAAAATAATGTTCAGGGTCCTTATACTCATTTATAACGCCTGTGGCTTTAAAATACAAAACATAAAACAGGTTTTTAGTAATTTCACTGATGTGCTTCAAATCATTTCTTGTATATGTATCCTTTTCCACGGTATCATCCCATCCTTTTATTAAGTCTGATATGTGAGCTGGAGAATAAGGTAGCTCAAGTTTATTTTCACATTCTTTTAGTTTTACAAATAAAGAAAGACCAGGCTCAATATTTTTGTTTTTAAGTTGCGACATCACATTCCAATCTAAGTACACTTTTATCATATCTTTAATTTTCTTCTAATTAATAAAATGAACAATAACTAATGCATACAACCAATAACCACTTTTGCTTTTAATAAATAAGCGTTTGTCATCAGCTTTTTAAAGACCTGACGGGTGTGAGAATCTTTTTCGAATTATTTTTCAAACCCAAAAACCTTTTTAAGCAAATCTGTAACGCGCGCCATCGGATCTTTACGGATCTTAATCTCCTCATCGGCAATTAACAACATTAAACCATTAATAGCTTTGTTGGTTACATACTCATCTAAATTTGGGTTTTGTTTTTTTACGCCTGGCAGCTTATTATAGGCTGTTGCCAATGGCTGCCAGTAACTGGTTACTTTTACTTTTGCAACGGCTTCTTTTACTACAGGCAAAAATTTATCTTTTAATGGGCTGTAAGTTGTTTTGCGTAAATAGTTGGTTGCAGCCGTATCAACTCCTTTTAAAATAGCAAAACCATCTTGTACACTCATATTTGTTACGGCATCAATAAAAACAGGCGCGGCTTTTAAAGCGGCTTCTTCGGCGGCACGGTTCAGGCTGGTTTCAAACTCTGCAATTTTTTTGCTCATGCCCATTTTCGTCAATTTTACTTTCATATCCTGTGCCTCTTCCGGCCACGGAATAAAGATCCTGGGGTTCTTATAAAAACCGTCCATCTTGCTGGCAAGTCCCGAAGAGTTATTGGTTCCAACTGTTAAGGCTTCTTTTAATCCCTTAATAACCTCTTCATTGGTTAATGTAGGTGTGGTGGCAGTTGCATTATGCACTTTTTCTTTCGCCGCCTTTTCAATACTGTCTTTTTTATGTTTTAATTTTTCTAACATGGTTTGTGATGAAAGCGAAAAAGAAAACAGAATGCAGCCAAATAAAATTACTTTTTTCATATTTATATTGTTGTAAATTATTTTAATAAATTTATAGCAAATATAAACTATTGCTTTTATGCTTGGTTTTAAAATTTGTGAAATACCCATGTTTGCCTAAAGTACAAAAAAAGACAAAACTGGGTAAACCATAAGGCAATTAAAAAACACATAATTTAACTTATGAAATATAATTTTCTTTACATTTAATTATGAAGGCTGAAATTTTAACCATTGGCGATGAGATATTAATTGGCCAGATAACCAATACAAATTCTGTATGGATAGCGCAGGAACTTAATCTAATTGGCATTAAAATTGTGCATATGGCAAGTGTTGCCGATGACGAAGCCGCAATTGTAAATGCATTTAATAACGCTGCTTCCCGAGCCGATCTTGTTTTTATTACGGGTGGTTTGGGTCCTACCAAAGATGATATCACAAAAAAAACTTTTTCTAAATATTTTAATTCAGAATTGGTTCTGGATGAAAAAGTATTAGCGCACGTGTCTTCTTTTTTTATTAAACGTGGTAAAGAAGTAACCGAAATAAACCGCAACCAGGCTCTGGTTCCAAAAGACTGTACTGTTATACATAACCCTAACGGTACAGCGCCCGGCATGTGGATGAAAAAAGAAAATACCGTTTTTATTAGTATGCCCGGTGTGCCTTACGAAATGAAAGCCATGATGGCAGAAACCATTTTGCCAAAAATAAAAAGCGAAAATGCTCTTCCCCACATTTATCATAAAACCGTTCTTACCAATGGCATTGGCGAAAGTGCCTTATCGGAAATGATAGAGGTTTGGGAGGATAACCTGATAAATAGTAATATTAAACTGGCCTATTTGCCACAACTCGGGGTGGTTAGATTAAGGCTCTCATCAACCGGTCCGGATAAAGAGGCTTTGATAAAGAATATTGAAAATGAAATAGAGAAATTAAAAGGAATTATTGATACTTATATTTTTGGTTACGAAAATTATGGTGAAGAAACTCCTTCTTTAGCTGAAATAGTAAGCCAATTATTGCGCGAGAAAAAACAAACTATTGCGCTGGCCGAAAGTTGCACCGGCGGTTATATTTCTTCTATGCTCACAGGCATTGCAGGAGCCTCTGAGGTATTTAAAGGCGCTATAATCCCATACACCAATGAGGCAAAACATGAGCTTTTAGAAATAGATGAAGCCCTTTTTAATAGTGTTGGCGCTGTTAGTAAACAATGCGTGGAACAGTTGGCGCAAAATGTATTAAAAAAGTTTGGAAGTGATTTTGCTTTATCGGTGTCAGGAATTGCCGGCCCAACGGGCGGTACAGACGAAAAGCCGGTAGGCACAGTTTGGATTGCTGTTGCATCAAAAGAAAAAACCTTAGCCTTTAAATTCATATTTGGCGATAACAGGCAACGGAATATTGTGATGACCAGTAATTATGCCCTTAATACTATGCGGAAGTTTATCCTCAAAAGCCTGTAAACCCTTATTTTTTTGTTAAAATCCACCGCTAAATTGAATTAGAGGGACACTAAACACGATTTAGACATTATTAAGTCGTTTTTTTCACTATTTTCGTAATTCAAACGTTAAAAAACAAAACAATGGTTTTAAATTTTAATTGGTATCAAAATCTTGCGAAAATGCTGCGTGTAAAAAAAAATGGCTTTCTTTTAATTGCATTTGTCCTGCTAAGTTCTTTTATTTATTCTCAAAACCCTATAGCAGAGGTCTATAGTGGAAGAATTCAAAACTCTGATAAAGGTAGTTCTTTTTATTTCAGAATCTTAGATGTAAATCAAGTTGCATTTGATGACTATTACAATAAATCAAAGGGTTTTGTCTTATTTAATAATTATAAAAGTGGCTATAGTACTGAATACAAAATAGGTTCGCTTTATTATTCTTCTTCAAAACCTTTTAATTTAACAGATATCCATTCATTGCTAAAACAACTGGGATTTGCTACAGTTAAGTATGATGATGTTGTAATAAGTGTAAACGATCTTCCGGGCAAACCAATTGTTACGCCTGAACGTAATCCTAATAATAAAGCAATAAGAAATTAAAAAATACAAGAACATGAAATTAAAATTATATTTTCTAGCAATAGTATTTTTAGTATGTAACATAAGTAATTTAAGATCGCAGACATATATCCTTACACCCCCTGGCGGTAGTGTATTTACTACTTGTAAAGGCTTTGTTGAAAATGATCTTTGCTGTTATGATCCGCCTTTTTGTACGGTAGTTTATTATTGTCAAGGTGACAATCACTTTAATACCTTTCAGAGTGGAACACCAGGGATGCCCATTAGAATGAACTTCACTTTTTTAGATCTAAACACAGGTGATTTTGTGAGAGTATACCAAGGTTTAGGTACTGGCGGGCCCCTTCTAGCAACCTTTACAAATACATATACAACTTTAGGTACTGCAGTTACATCCACAACAGGAGTAATTACAATAAGATTTACTACGAACTCAGATAATAACGTTGGAACTGGATATACAGCCATACTTGGTTGTCCGCCAGTTGGTTGCGGAATTAATTTACCTGCGGGCGATGATTGCTCTTCAACAACAAGAATTTGCGATACGCAGCCTTATTGTGGAAACACCGGTGGCTGGTTCACTGCCGATCATGAAAATATCGCTGCCACAAACGCTGAAGCTAATAACATTCCAAACACCTTTGCTACTAATAATACATTTTGCGGAAGTATAGAAAACAATAGTTGGCTGGTATTTACTGCCAACACACCTTCTCCAACCTTTTCTGTAAATGTTGGTAATTGTGCCTCTTCTGCAACGGGAATTCAAATGTTAATGCTAGCCAGTACAAACTGTAATACGTTTTCAGCTGTATCCAGTTGTATCAGTCAGAGCGCGGCGGCTACGTCTTTTACTGTAGGAGCAACTACATTGCTCACGCCTGGTACAGATTATTATATTATGATAGACGGGTACGCTGGAAATTATTGTGATTATACAGTTACTCCTTTAGCTGGTGTGCAGATTGCAACTTTAAATGCTGGGGTTGGCGCATTATGCCAAAATCAAACAACCATTTTAACCACGAGCAATACTGTTGGAGGCTCAACCTTTGTTTGGGCTGCGAGTACGTCAGGAGCTATCGGAGGCTCAACCACGTCATTAAGCATAACAGCGACCCCTACTGTTGTTGGTACAACCATATACACTGTCACTATTACACAGCCTAATGGTTGTGCCGTTCAAAGTTATACACGTTCAATAATATTAAACGCTTTACCAGTTGCAAATGCTGGCACAATCCCGGCTTCTATTACCTGTGCAAATCCAACGCAGGCATTAAGCGGTTCCGGAGGCGTTACTTATGTGTGGAGTGGAACCGGCATTGTAAGCGGTGGTGCAACAGCCAACCCTGTTATTAATCAGGCTGGCCCTTTTTCATTGACAGTAACATCTGGCGCGGGCTGTACTTCTACCAATGTGGCAACAGTTAGTGTACCGGTTAATACAACACAGCCTAGTCCGGCCGTAACAAGCCCAACAGTTTTAAATTGTAGCAACCCAACTATGAACTTAAATGCAACACCGGGAAGTGGAGTAACTTATGCGTGGACGGGCCCGGGTATTGTTTCCGGAGGTGCAACATCCACGCCATTAATAAATGCTGGCGGCACATATAGTGTGACAATGACAGCTACAGTTAATGGTTGTTCAAATGGAACAAGTATTGTTATTGCCGCAATTAATAATTCAATTATAGTGACACCTTCTACAACAGGATCTGTAACCTGTTCTAATATGTTTATCAGTTTAAACACACCAGCAGTAGGTGGCCAAACCTATACCTGGACAGCCCCTGCGGGAGCAGCTATTACTGCGGGCGTTAATTCGGCAGCAGCAACAGGGTCTAATTCAGGCACGTATTCAGTAACCGTATTCAATACTATCAATGGCTGTTCATCCACCAGTGTAATAGCAGCAGTTGTAAACACGGTTCAAGGTGTACCAAACGCTACCAGTACAGGAACAGTAACTTGTGCCAGCAACGCGGTAAATTTAAATTCGGCAACAGCGGGCGTAACCTATACCTGGGTTGCTCCGGCGGGATCTTCTATCAGTAGTGGTGGCAATACTAATAGCGCAAGCGGCAGCGGTGGCGGAACTTATACATTAAATGTGACCAATACAACAAATGGTTGTCCAAATACTAATGTGGTTACAGTTACTACCCAAACAGTAAAGCCTATAGCGGTAATAAATACCACGCCTGTAATAACCTGTAATAATCCAACAGTAAATATTACCGGAGGCCCTGCAGCCGGCGTCACTTATACATGGAGTGGCGGAACAATAGTTGGATCGCCTAATAATAATAATGCGAACGTAAGTTCAACAGCAGTTTATTCATTAGCAGTAACCAGTACCAGTAATGGTTGTACATCTGCATCAGCAGCAACAGTAAATATTACTTCTAATTTAGTAACACCAACTTTATCAGCACCAAGCCAAACAGCAAATTTAGTATGTGGAGCAACCAGCGTAGCCCTTACGGGTAATAGTAATCCCGGTGGTAGCACTTATACATGGACATCCTCAGGAGGCGGATTTGCCAGTGGGGTTAATGCTTCAACGGTAGCGGTAACAACAGCAACCACTTATGTATTAATATCAGCGCACCCCGTAACAGGTTGTACAACATCGTTAACTTACACAGTTATTCCTGACGTCAACTCGCCAACCGTTAGTTTATCGTCACCATCGGGTACAGTAACTTGTGCAACAACCATATTATCTACAACAGCAACCTCTAACCCTGCAGCAGGAGTAACCTATGCATGGTCTGGTCCCGGCATAGTGGGCGCAACAAATGCTGCAGCAGTAAGCGGTAGCTTATCAGGCACCTATAACTTAACAGTGACCAACACCAGCAACAACTGTAAATCAACCGTATCGTATAATTTATTTGCGAACAATACGGCTATCACGCCTAATGCTGTAGCGAGTAATACGGTAAACTGTATAGCGACGACGGTAACGATTTCGACAGCGCCAACGCCAACCTCGGGGGCATTTACCTATAGCTGGAGTACGGGAGCGACTACCTCTTCGATAGCGGTTACACCAACAGCTACAACAAATTATACAGTAACAGTAACTAACCCATCTAACGGCTGTACAGGCACAGCGGTGATACAAGCCACGGCTAATACGGCGGCACCAACAGCAGTAAGCATTAGCCCAAACAATGTGTTATTGGCCTGTCCTGCACAAACAGCATTTATAACCGGTTCAGCCGTGGGAGCGGTAAGTTACTCATGGGTAGCCCCTGCGGGCGGCTCTATCATAAGCGGAGCAACAACAGCCACAGCACAGGTAACCAGCTCAAGTATTGGTACCTTCTCATTAATAGCAACAGGATCTAACGGATGTTCAGCAGCAGCAGCAACGGCTACAGTATCGCCAAACACCAATGCACCAACCTTTACATTAAGCAATGCTAACCCAAGTATTACCTGCTTAACGAGTTCACCAAATGTTACGGTAGGCTTAACTTCAACCGTATCAATCCAATCTTATTCATGGAGCCCCTCATTAGGGATTTCAGGGCCAACCAATACAAGCGTAGTTACCTTTACAGCAGCAGGCACTTATACAGGCATGATCACGGCTACCAATGGCTGTATATCTACTACTACGATCTCTGTATCCAATGCCACTATCGCACCATCTATGGTAGCAGGAACAGGCACGGCACAAAGTATTTCTTGCAGCAATACAGTAGTAACCATTGCCCCAAGCTTTACCCCGGCAGCCAACTTAACTTACACCTGGTCGGGCCCTGGTATAGTGGGAAGTCCTAATAACGCTAACGTACAGGTAAACCAAAACGGATCATACAGTTTAACGGTAACTAACACATTGACGGGTTGCAGCAGCACATCTATTACCGTACCGGTAGTAGGTACCAATGTACCACCTACATTAAATGTCTCGATCAGTTCCAGTATTGGAATAGGTTGCCAGCCAAACACCAGCACTGTTAACTTAACAGCATCGTCATCCGGGGCGGTTACTTACAGTTGGAGTAATGGAGCCACAACAGCAATGATAAATACTGCCAACGCAGGAACCTATACTTGCACAGTAACGGATAGTAACTCTGGTTGCACAGCGACACAAACCATAGCGGTGGCCAACAATACTACCGCGCCAAGTTTTACAGCAGCAGCATCCGGTAACTTACCATGCGGTGGTTCTGGAACAACAACATTAAATGCCACCTCAAGCAATACAAACGCAATTTATAACTGGAGTGGCCCTGCGATCACGAGTGGTTCCAACACTGCCAATGCACAAGTAAGCGCAGCAGGAGTTTATACAGTATTAGTAACGGATAATGTAACAGGATGTTCATCTACTCAAACAGTGGGTGTTAACAGTACCTCTGTGTTAGCAGCATTTAATCCTGATGTAATCACAGGCCTTGCGCCATTAACAGTGAACTTTAGTAATCAAAGTACAGGGGCAACAACATATTCATGGAGTTTTGGTAATGGCACCTCCACACAAACCAATCCAAGTAATACCTTTCCTACAGGCACCTATACAGTAGTTTTAACATCGATGAATGGGGCTTGTACATCAACGGCAGAAGTGGTGATAAAAGTAAATAATAAGATAGGCAACGTACCCGAGGTGTTCACACCAAACTCAGATGGGCACAATGATGTTTTTGAGATCACGGGCCTGGACTCCTATCCAAACAATAGTTTGCAGATCTTTAACCGTTGGGGCAACCAGGTTTATTTTGCCAAGCCATATAAGAATGATTGGGATGGCTCGCCAAACGCAAATGGTAAAACAGGATCAAACAAATTACCAACAGGAACCTACTTTTATATTTTAGACCTGGGAGATGATGACAAAACTATTATCAGAGGATTTATTCAATTACAGTATTAAAAGTTTAAGCAATAAAAAAATTAAAAAAGGAACAAATGATCAAGCACACAAAAACAGCAGGCCTAATAGTATTTAGCTTTTTAAGCATGACTCTATCTGCACAGCAAGAGGTACAAAACTCATTTTACATGTTTAACTCCTCTATCTTAAACCCTGCCTATGCAGGTAGCCGCGATGCGTTAAGCGTTGTTGTAGATGCCCGCAGCCAATGGACAGGCTGGAAAGGTGCTCCTAAAACAAACAGTTTTATTATGCATACACCACTCATGAACGAATCTATTGGTGTAGGTTTAAATGTTGTGAACGATGTAATAGGGCCAACAAATAAAACAGCAATTTTTGGAGATTTTGCTTACCGCATACGTTTAAATAAAGCAAACGATCGTTTGTGTTTTGGTGTACGTGCCGGAGCCGATCTTATTAGAAATAATTTGGGAAGTTTAGCGGTAAATGATGCAACGGATCCATTAGTAATTAATAATACCAACTTTAACAGTAACACATTTAATACTGGTGCCGGTGTGTATTATTACGGTAAACGTTTTTTTGTTGGATTAACCGCTCCAAAAGTTATTCCTAGCAAATTAAGTAAAGATGCCGCTTTTGCCGCTTCAACACAAGTGTTACACTATTATTTAATTTCAGGCTATGTATTTAAATTAAATAGTTTATGGGATCTAAAACCGGGCTGCGCTATTAAATACACACAAAACGCACCATTATCAATTGATGCCAACTTATCAGTATTGTTTAACGAGAAGATCTGGTTTGGTGTCATGTATCGTCATGGTTCAGCAGCAGGTGCTAACATCGTTTATAATTTCACAAAACAATTACGTGTTGGATATGCTTATGATTATTCAATTAATAATATGGGAAAATACAGTCCAAGCTCACATGAAGTAATTATTGGATTTGATTTCTTATCAAACCAAAAAGCATTAAAATCACCACGTTATTTTTAATTTAATACAATAAAGAACTTAATACAATGAAAAATTTAGTAATATCTCTTTTAATTTTTGCAACACTGGCAGTAAAGGCACAATCGGTAAAAGAAAAAATTGCCGATAAACGGTTTGATAATTTGGAATTCTTTTCTGCATCAGAAATGTATGAAGAACTATCACGAAGCAAACACCCAAAAATTAAATATTATGTGCGCGCAGGCGAAAGTAATTTAAACATGGGCGATTATCGCAAAGCTCAGGTATATTATGATAAAGCGTATTCTAATACCGGCATGACCGATAAAGACCTTTATAATTACTATCAGGTTTTAAAATATAATTCAAATTACACAAAAGCAACCGAAGTTTTTTCAAAGATCAACGACAATCAATATAAATTGATAAGGGATAATATCGCACAAAAAAAATTAGTTATTGAAGAATTAAAAAAAGATTCAAGCAACTATACATTAAAAAGGTTGTCGATCAATTCCGAAGAAGGTGATTTTTGTCCGTATGTTGTAAACAACGAAATGTATTTTCTTTCTTCAAGAAGAAACACTTCTGTTACCGGCCGTAAATATGGCTGGGATAACTCTTATTATTTAGATGTTTATAAAGGATATATTGAAGGAACTGATGTTAAGAACGAACATGCCGTAAAAGAAGGCTTAAAAACAAAAGTGCACGAAGGACCAATTTGTTTTACAAAAGACGGAAATACACAATACATTACACGCAATAATTTTATAAAAAATAAATATAAAAAAGGAAAAGATGGTCGCGTAAACCTTAAGATTTTCAGCCGTAAAAAAGAAGGAGAGAATTGGGGCGAGTGGATTGAGTTTCCTTTTAACAGCGATGAATATTCTTGCGGACACCCGGCAGTAAGCGGAGACGGCAAAACTTTATATTTTGTTTCGGATATGCCGGGCACTTTAGGTTTAACCGATGTTTGGGTAAGTACTTTTGAAAATAACAGTTGGACAAAACCAACAAATCTTGGCCAATCGGTAAATTCTGAAGGCAGAGAAATGTTTCCGCAATTATTTGAAGATGAAGTTTTATTTTATTCAAGTGATGGTAAAGTTGGCTTAGGAGGTTTAGATATATTTTATACAGTACCTGCAGAAGATTCTTATTTTGAAGCACAAAATTTGGGTTACCCTGTAAATTCACAATTTGATGATTTTGGCTTTTATGCGAGAACCCCCACCACAGGTTATATTACTTCAAATAGGGGTGGCGCAACTAAAGATGATATTTATAGTTTTGTTTCTAAACGCCCAATAATAAGCAGCGTCATTAATTTAATTGTAAAAGATAATCTTTCAAAAGAAATTATTCCAAATGCAACCGTTGTTTTTATTGATGATAGCGGTAAACCTGTTTACGAAGCTAAATCTGACGATAACGGCGAAATTAAAATAAACGTCTTACCCGGCAAAGATTATAAGCTAAAAGCAAATAAAAATGGATATAAAGAAAGTGTAGGCGTTATAAAAGAAGCAGATATTGCATCTTTGGCCAACACCAAAAAAGAAGTTTTAGTAGAGAAAAAAATTATTGGCTTACTTGGTTTAATTGCCGATGCGGATGATCTTTCGCCAATTGAAGGCGTTAAAGTAACTATTACCGATGCCTTTACCCAAAAAGAGTTTATGAGCTTTACAACCGATAAGGACGGTGACTTTAGACATATCTATAAAGACAAAAAAGTAGGAGATGATCTTTCTTACATGATTAAAATGGAAAAAGAAGGTTACTTAACTAAGTTACAGCCGGTGGATATTACTATTAAAAAAGAAGGTTATGTTTTATTACATGATTATTTAAATACAAAAATGTATAAAATTAAACTGGGTGCTGATATTGGAAAAGTGGTTGACTTGAACCCTATCTATTTTGACTTAGGTAAAGCCGTTGTTAGGCCTGATGCTAAGATTGAGTTAGAGAAAATCGTTCAGTTACTAACACAAAATCCAAGTATCACAATCGAATTAAGTTCTCACTCAGATTGTAGAGGCGGGGCAGCAGGAAATCTTGCTTTATCAGACCGACGTGCAAAAGCATCTGCCGGTTATGTTATCTCTAAAGGAGTTAGTCCAACACGTATTTACGGAAAAGGTTATGGTGAAACCAAACTAATTAACGATTGTAAATGCGAAGGCGCAGTTGTGGTTCCGTGTAGCGAAGAGCAACATGCTCAAAACAGGAGAACCGAATTTAAGATCGTAAAGATCAAATCGTAAGACAAATTCTTTCAAAAAAGGCGAAGCGAAAACTTCGCCTTTTTTGTTTTTAGCCTCTAAATCAACTAGTTAGTTTAATTAAAAAAGAATTCCAACTGCCCAACCTTTTAGGTGTTTATTTTGTAATGGTTAATAGAGAACTTATAAGTAATGACATGGATATTCAGCTAAAACTGATTGATGGTTGCATTAATCGTGACCGCAAGGCTGAATATGAATTGTATAAACTTACCTACAGTTACCTAATGAGCATTTGCATAAGATATACGCGGAATGAAGATAAAGCCAAAGAAGTTTTAAATATGGGCTTCCTTAAGATCATTACAAATCTGGATAAATATAAACCCGAAGTGCCTTTTAAAGCCTGGATAAGAAGAGTAATGATAAACACATTAATAAACGAATTTAAAAAAGAAAAAATTCATTATAGCCATGTGCAATATGTTGAAGAGTATTATGAGACCGATAAATACGCGGATATAAATAATGCTATTACAAAAATTGATGCAGACCAGATCTATTCTTTCATTGCGCAATTGCCACCTGCAAGTCAGCAGGTTTTTAACTTGTATTATGTAGACGGGTTTAAACACAAAGAGATTGCAGAGATGTTGGATATTAGCGAAGGAACATCCAAATGGCATTTGAATTCGGCCAGAGAAAAATTAAAGGAATTATTAAAAAAAAATGATCTATACGAAAAACACATAATATATCATGAATAGTGAAAAAGATTTTAAAGACGCGTTAAAAGCAAAACTGAATGAAAAGCATTTTCAGTTTGATGAGGCCGGCTGGGAAAAAGCCAGTCAAATGCTTGATGCTTCAAGAGAAGAGAAAAAACGTCCCTTCCCTTTCTTGCTGTTAAGTGGTATTTTAGTATTGGTATCAGTTATTGGTTTTTATATTTTTAAACCTGTAAGCGAAACTTCTGCAAAAGAAATTGCTGTTGCAAATACCGGCGCAAACAATGCTGCCAGAAAACAGATCTTAACCGGCGAAACAACTTCTTTTATAGGATCAAATAAAAACTCAGCCTCTATTTCAAAAGAAACGGATCTGAAAACAAGCAATGAAACTGAAAAATCGATAAACAATAGCACAGAAAAAATCACAACTGCATATAAAATAAATGTAAAAGCAAAAAATACAAAAACAAAAAAATCAAGGCAAGTTACCGGTAAAACAAAAAAAGAAAATAAAGTAAACGAGAATAATCTTGTAGCCGTAACTCCTAAAAAAGAAAAAAGCAGGAATACAGTTTCCAAAAATAATTTTACGACGCAGTCGATGGTTAAACATGATAATGAAGAAACAGTTAAAAACGAAACGGTAAAGGTAAAAACAAATAATACAATTCCAGAAGCGAACCATGTTCTTCCATCTGAAGTTACGCCCCAAAAAATTACACCGGTTACAACTTTAAATAACAACACGATTGATTCTGTAAAAAACACAATAGCTGCCACCGAAACCCCTAAAAAAGATTCGTTGCCAAAACCAGTAGTTAAAGAACCTGTACATTTTATTTCTTTTGAAGCCGGAACAAATTATTTATTTGGATGGAATAATCCGGGTAAAAAAGACGCTAACGGTTTTAACCTTGTTGTTGGATTAAATTATTCTAATATTGTAACCAAAAAAATAAATTTTTCTATTGGAATTCATTACACAACAGTGCGCAATCTTTCATACAGTAATTATACAGTTAAAACAACGCGTTATAATTTTGGTGAAGAAAGTGATGTAATGGTTTTTACACCAACCACCCTACATTATTTAGTGACGCCAATACGAGTAAGTTACGCGCTTGATGCAAGAAATGTTTTCGGTTTAGCTTGTAACGTTGGTTATTTGTTTAATGTAAATAGTAATGTTGAGTTGTATAGCCAAACGGCTAATCAAAAAAGTTCATCAACTGTTCTAAGAACTTCCGGTTATCTCCAGGGCTTTAAAACAATTGATACGCAACTATCTGTTTTTTACAGAAGAAATTTAAGTAAAGATCTTTGTTTACATACCGAATTTATGTATGGCATGAGTGATGTAAAGAATAATGCATTCTTTAGCTCGAGTGTAAAAGAAAAAAATGTTGGTTTTAAATTTACTTTAATTTATAATTTATTTAAAAAATGAAAGGACAAAATTATTATATAATTACATTTATTATCCTTCTTTTTGTTTCGTGTAAAAAGAAAGAATATCCGGTTTCATCCGTAGAAGGTGCTCCGGTTTTTAATTGTTCAATGAAAGTAAATGGCAACCCTACAACTTTTGAAGCAGGCGTAAATAATTATTACATGTATTCATCTTTTCAACAAGACTCTAATAATGTGTACGGTTTTGTTGCCGGATTAAAGCAAGCCAACTGTAGCAACTGCCCAAATAGTATTCAAATAAAAATAAATGATTTTAAGGTTTCGGCATTAAATGCCAATTCGTTGATCGATTCGGCACTTATTCCCGGTAATTATAATTATTTGGCCAGCAATGCAGCCTCGTATTTTACGGCCCAATTTCAATCCAGCTACAATAAACCTGTGGCTTCATACCTTTGGAATTTTGGCGATGGTGCAACTTCATCCACATTTAATCCAAGCCATGTATATAAAAAAGCCGGTAATTATAAGGTCAGCTTAACTGTAAATGGTCAAAACTCTTGCGTTAGCGACGTGAACAGTTTTCAAAATATTGGTTTTTTAAATAGCGGATTCAGAACAACTATTATCGATTCCGGTGGCTTTGGAAATACCGTACGTTTTGTTGCAAATAATGCACAAGGAACTCCACCCTATTCTTATTTCTGGAATTTTGGTGATGGTACAGCTATTTCAACCAGCGCTGCGCCAATACATAATTATACTTATGTTGGCAGCTATCCTGTAACATTAAAAGTTGTTGATGGAACCGGCGCCATTGCGTATGCCCATTATAACGTGGTTACCCAAAGTGATGTTTCATCATGCGCTGCTAATTATACCATTGCTTCAGTCAACCTTACGCCTAATACTTTAGGCTTATCAAATATTATTATCAACTGGACAGATGCTAACGGAACCGTTTATACTTCAAAAAATCCGTTACAACCTGCTTCAAGTTATTTTACGATCGTATCGGTAAATGATTATCAGAAGAACGATAGCAACCAGTTAACAAAAAAATTACATATTAAATTTAGCTGTACCGTTTATAATGGTACAAGCTCTATTGTATTAACTAACGCCGACGCAATAGTTTGCGTGGCCTATAAATAATTTTTATTCGACCCAACTATTCAAAAATAGAGATTGTATAAGTGTATTAAGAAGGGGAAAAAGCCGAAAACCCCAAAAAAGAGTAGGCAAAATATTAAAAATAAAACAATGAAAAACATTCTTACTTATCTACCCCTCGTGCTTGGCTTTTTATTTTTGTTAAATTCGGGAAGATCTGTTGCGCAATGCAATGCCAACTTTACATATACTTTAAATGCAAATGGAAATGTACAGTTTATGAGTGCTGTTTCTCCAACCACTACATCTTATTATTCATGGAATTTTGGAAACTCAGCAACCGCAACAGGATCTATAACCGATTTTCCAGCAATAACCTATACAGCAAATGGAACTTATATCGTTGGCTTATGGTACACTACTACAGTTCCGACATGTTCGGTTTATTCTCAACAAACAATAACAATTTCAAATGCTATCACGTCAACCTGTAATGTTAACGCCAATTTTTCTTATACACAAGGTAGTAATGGAGCAGTTACTTTTACAAGTACTTCAACCGGCACGGTTCCCGGCACAACTTATTCATGGATGTACGGTGATGCCAGTGCTAATGGAAGCGGTGCCACAACATCTCACACGTATGCCGCCAATGGTTTTTATAACGTAACGCTGTATGCCAATAATAATTTTACCGCAACCTGTGCAGATTCTGTGCAGATAGCGGTTATGGTCAACTCATATCCATGTTTATTAAACGCCGGTTTTACTTATACACAAGGTGTTAATGGATTGATTAATTTTAGCAGCACTTCTACGGGTACTGCTGCAAATACATCTTATTCGTGGGATTTTGGCAACAGCACTTTTGGTTCGGGGGCAAATGCATCAAAAGTATATACTAACGGAACTTATACCGTAACACTAATGATCGCTAACAGCTCTTTTACATTTTGTTCAAGTACAGCAACGCAGGTAATTACTGTTACAACTAATACGTGTAATCTAATTTCAAATTATTCATATACAACAGGTTCTTTGGGAAGCATTAACTTTCAAAGTACCTCTACCGCAACAACTCCAACAACTACTTATTCATGGGATTTTGGCGACCTGACCCCTTTTGGTACAGGCGCAGCTGCGAGTCATACATATCAGGCAAGCGGCTGGTACTTGGCTATTTTATATGCAATAGATGGCACTTGCACAGACTCAATGGGCTATTATATAAATGTTACAAATGTGCCTTGCAATATAAATGCCGGCTTTACATACACACAAAGCACTAACGGTTTGGTAAATTTTACAAGTGTTTCAACAGGAACAAATCCGGGCACTACTTTTTATTGGAATTTCGGCAACAGTAATTTTGGTTCAGGGGCATCAACAAATCATTCTTTTGCAAATGGAACATATACAGTAAGCCTTACTGTTACTTCAAATAGCGCAACTTGCTCAGATAGTACCATGCAAGTAATTACAGTAACCTCAAACACTTGTAATATTTCGGCGAATTACACGCACACGGTTGGCGCAAACGGTTTAGTTAATTTTAATAACACAGCCACTGGAACAAACTCTAATACCGTTTATTATTGGAATTTTGGCGATGGTTTTACTAGTACATCTCAGTCGCCTTCCCACACCTACGGTAGTAGCGGGGCTTACAACGTCTATTTTTTGGCATCGCAACCCGGATGTTACGATAGTATTATTCAATCAATAAATGTTACAGGCATTCCTTGTATTGCGAATTCAAATTTTAGTTTAGCGCCAACTACAGCAACTTTGGTTTGGAATGCAACTCCTGCATCGCCATGGAATGTTGTTGCCGCTACATGGAACTGGGGCGATAACACAACTAGCAATACACTATATACATCACATAATTATTCTGCTTCAGGAACCTACAGTGTTTGTTTATCAGTTACTGTATCTTGCGGAAGCTCAGCTTCAACTTGTGTAAACCAATTTATTTACAAAACCTCAAGCCAAAATATGCAAATGATCACCATCAATGTTGTTCCTCCTTCTTTAACCACTACCGGAATTAATCCTGTAGAATTTGAAAACTTTAATTACGCCATCTATCCTAATCCAAATAACGGACAATTTGAATTAACCATGGATGGATTAGGGAACGAAACTGTAAAGATCAAGATCTACAATTTAATTGGCGAAGTAGTTTATGAAACCGAAACAGTAAAAGATAATCTGGTTAAAAAAATAAATTTAGACAATGTTTCAAACGGTGTTTATTTCGTAAAAATAAATTCTGGTAATAAAGAAAGCACAAAAAAAATAATCGTCAACAACTAAAATTTTTTTAATTAAGTATAAGCTCAAAAAAAAGGGGTTGCCAATTTGGCAACCCCTTTTTTATTTTAAGTTTATTAACTCGTTTGTCTTCAGAATAAGATCCATGAACAGGATCTTGGGATTCGCATTGCGTTCAATATAATAGTAATTGTTATTGAATTCCTCTACCAGTTTTTCATAATTTCTTTGATTTACGAAAGGTGCAAATTTTTCAAGGAATTGTTTTTCTTGCCCACTCAGCCTCACCAGATTCTTATCCCCAAAATTATACATCAAACAATCACGAAATACCTCTAAGCCATATTGCAAAAACTGTTTTTGTTTTTCTCTTCCGGACGATGCGTTCTCATCTATCCAAACTAAAGCCTTGCCCGGATCGAATTTTAATGCCAACCTCATAAAATTTTGAAAGTTGGCAAGAAAAGACACGTTCTCTTCGTTGTGCGTTAATAAAGTAATGGCTTCTGCATAATTTCCGTTAGCAAGAATGGCAGTTTGCCTGGCAACCTCGGTATTTACTTTAAAATTAGCAATCAATGCTTCAGAAATTTCCTGTTCGCTACAATTATAAAATGGTATTTGTTGCACCCGCGAAATTATTGTAGCTAATAATTGCTCAGTATGATTAGTCACCAAAACAAAAATGGTTTTTTCAGGCGGCTCTTCTAATATTTTTAAAAGTTTGTTGGCGGCTTCGGCATTCATTTTTTCAGGTTGCCAAATGATCATTATTTTATAAGAGCCTTCGTAACTCGTATAACTTAATTTTTTTAAAATATCATTTGCTTCTTCAACCGGTATAATGGGTTGTTTATTTTCTGCACTTAATTCATTGAACCAATCATTCAGGCTTAAATAAGGATTGGCTAAAAAAGCCTCCCTAAAATCTCTAACAAGGTCGTTGCTGCTTTTTACATCTTTACTTTTTGCGATAGGAAAAACCAAATGCAGATCTGGGTGAATTAATTTTGAAACTTTGTTACAAGAGATACAGGTTCCACAAGCGCCGTCATCTGTTTTATTTTTACAATACAAATGTTGCGCAAAAGCAATAGCCGCCGGTAAATTTCCGCTTCCTTCTTTTCCGGCAAATAATAAGGCATGGGGAACACGTTCCTCTTTCACCATTTTTAATAAACGGTGTTTGGGTTCTTGCTGACCAACTATTTCGCTATATAACATGAAGTAAAGTTACCGATTTATGTAAAATGGAAGATGTAAAACGGCAAATGTATCGTAAACCACATTTTCCATCTTACTTTTTATATTTTCCATAATTTGATTATTTAGTATTAAACTCATTCATGCAGCGTTGCAGGCCAATGAAAGAGAATGCTTTAACAGCATCTGCGGCAATTTTTATTCTTTCGTTAAGGGTCTTTAATTCTTCTTCATTCCATTTACCCAATACATAATTTACCTGTGAGCCTTTATTAAATTCGTTACTGATGCCAAAACGTAAGCGCGGGTAATTGGTAGTGTTTAATGTTTCCTGGATGCTGGTAAGGCCATTATGGCCACCATCACTACCTTTTGGGCCTATACGAATTTTTCCAAAAGGTAGAGCTAGTTCATCAACAAGCACCAGCATATTTTCTGTTTCAATTTTTTCTGTTTGCAACCAATAATTAACGGCCTTACCACTAAGGTTCATATAAGTGCTTGGTTTAATTAAAATAAGGGTTTTGCCTTTGTGTTTTAATTCGGCAACATCTGCATAACGATCGGATGAGAATTTAATAGCCGAATCTTTAGCCAAGGCATCCACAATTTTAAAGCCGATGTTATGCCGGGTTTCGGCGTATTCTTCGCCAATATTGCCTAAACCAACTATTAAAAATTTACTCATTAAAATTTACTTTGTTTTCGTTTGATAGATGTTACAAAGCCGAGTAAATATACAATTAATTTTTTTTGTAAAGTTTGTGTTTAATGTTGTAACGGATACAATCCCAATATTCTTTACTGTAACCTACAAATACTTCTTCGCCTGCATTAATGTCGCGTTCTGCAACAATATAAGCTTGTTTGCCGGATATTTCATAGTAGGCGTTATTCTTTAAACCTTTAATTCGACTAAGGCCTTCGGCATCATTGGCATAACGCGCTTTGTATTTTGGAGTATCATAAGCGTCAATACAACGTTGCTTATTAATGTACAATAAATAACCATCCTTATGTTCAAGTACTCTTTTTTCGTATTCTTTCCAGTTAATGATCTCGCCTTTATATTCAATTATCTTTGAATTTTTTTTAATTGGTTTATCTGTAAACAAACCTTTTCCGGCGTTGGGTAATTTAGAATTTTTAATTTTTAAGGCCATAGCGATGACAAAAATAGTGCTTTAATTAAATAAATAACAAGTTTTTTTAAAAAATGTTTACAACGTACAAGTGTGGAAAAAAAGGGTCAAATAAAACCCCCGCCAATTTCAAGAAATGCCTTGTTGGTTTTAGCTTCCGAAACAGAAATCAAAGCTGTTGATATATTTGAAATTACTAATAGTTTAGAGCAGTATTTTAGCAATAGATCCAGGTCGTGCGAACTCACCAACACACATTTACGCTCTTCATCTGCTAGTTTTTTTAATAAAATGAATAGATCATGTTTGGAGGCATAATCTAAAAACGCACTCGGCTCATCTAATAGCATAATGGGTGTTTGCTGTGCTAAAGCCTTGGCAATAATTGTTTTTTGAAACAAGCCATCACTTAACTCGTTTAAAAGTTTATGTTGATGCTGGCTAATTCCACAGGCTTTAATTGCCTGGTCAATAATGTTAATATTTTCTTTCTCTAAACGGTTAAATGAATTGGTGTATGGCATTTGACCAGCCGCAACTACATCATAGGCTGTTAAATTAAAGCCGCCAATCTTTTCAGTTAATACAATAGCTATTTTTTTTGCCAATTCGTTCAATAAAAAAGCGGAAACAGGGTACTGATCGATAAAAATTTCGCCCTGCAAAACCGGTAACAGCCCACACAAACTTTTTAAAAGAGTAGATTTTCCAACGCCGTTTATACCAACAATACCAATAAAATCCCCCTCATAAAAACTTAGGTTAACGTTTTTTAAAACTGGAATAATCTGGCCATTTTTTTTATATCCCAGCGCAGTATCTTTTAAAAGTATACGTTCCTTTTTATCCATTACCAGGTTTTGTTTTTAAACATGAGATAAATTACCAATGGTGCGCCAATAAATGTGGTGATCATGTTTATTGGTAATGAAATGTTATTGATGGCAGAATTGGCTAATGCATCAGACAGTAAAAGAATAATGCTTCCAATTAATAAACAGGAAGCTACATGCAAATGTTGTTTAGAGCTTTTAAATACCATACGGGAAAGAATAGGAACGGCAGTGCCAATAAAGGCAATGGGGCCGCAAAAAGCAGTAGTTAAACCCGTTAATACAGACGAAATTAAGATTAAATAAAAACGGCTAGAATTAAAATTGATACCAACATTTTGCGCGTAATTTTCGCCAAGCAATAAAGCGTTTAAAGGTTTTATAAAAAATAAAATTATAAGCAAGGTAACCAAAGCTGTTGGCAAATAAATCAAAAGATCAAAATTAGTGGTGTTGGCTAAAGAACCCATGCCCCATATCACAAAACTTTTAAGGCTGTTAGCATCCGAAAAATATTCGAGGGCAGTTTGTATGGCACCACAAATTTGTGAGAGCATTAAACCAATTAAAAGCAAAACAATGTTACTGTTAACTTTTTTGGAAACAGCTAAAATTAAAAATGTAATTAAAAAACTTCCGGCAATGGCAGAGAGCACAATAAATGTTTTACCAATAAAAAAATCAGAAAATAAATGTAAAGTACTGCCGGCCAAAATACTTATTGCCACCATTAAGGATGCTCCAGAGCTAATACCTAGCACATATGGCCCGGCAAGCGGATTTCTAAAAATGATCTGTAAAATCAAACCGGAAACCGCAAGCGTACAGCCGGCAATAATAGCAGTTATTGTTTTTGGAAAACGGATGTGCCAAAAAATAAAATTGTTAGAGGATAGATCGCTAAACGAAATAGTTTCGCTGCCGCCGTAAAATAAACTTAAAAAACAGGCGCAAATTAAAAGGCCAATTAAAATTAAAAACTTTATGCTAGTGTGTTTTTCCAACTTATTTTAATTGCTCGTAATAATACATATCATTTTTGATATCTGCTTTTAATTCAGGATGAAATATTAAAATAAGATCGCTTAGTATTCTATCGGGATAGATCATACCCGTTTCCCAATAAGTACTATAACCTTTATTGTTTGCGTGCAATGTATTATTAAAAAGTGCCCCTGTTTTAAAAGCTTTAAATTCATTATATCGACTATCAAAACTTAATAGTTCTTTTTTTGTTTTTAAAGTAGATTGGTTTATCCAAAAATCTGCTTCTTTAGCTTTTACATAAACTTTCTCAAAACTAAGCGGCAAGCTGCCGTAGTTAGTGTCGTTCTTCCATAAATAATTTGCACCGGCATCATCTAACATTTGCGCCACATAACTTTTTCCTCCGGGCATATACCAGGAGTCGCTATATTTTATATCGTTAAAAACGGTTGGCTTGCTTTCGGCTTTTTTTGCAATAGCTTTTAATTCAGTATAATTTTTTTCGACGATCTTAAAAATAGAATCTGCCATGTCTTTTTTATCTACAAAAACTGCAAAAAATTTTATCCACTCGGCTCTTGCTAATGGCGTCTCTTCTTTATGGTCTAAACTAATAGCTATAGGTATTTTGGTTTGTAATAATTTAGGGTTAACATCTTTTTTGGGATCACCCATCCCGAAGGTGAAAATTATATCGGGGTTTAGGTGAATGGTTTGCTCCAGATCCAACTCAATACCTTTTGATAATTCTTTTATCTGTCCGCTATTACATCTCGAAATTATATCTTTGTTGTTTATGTAATCCACATTATCAATGGCCGCTACAAGATCAAGTAAACCAAGCTCGCAAAACATGTTGACATAAATACTGCTTAAAGCCGCAATTTTTTTACAGGGACTTTTTATGAGTGTAATATTTTTAGGAACATTTTTTATAGACGATGCATCTGTATAAATTAAATAACTTGCAGTGGTATCATAATTCGATCCATTCCCGAAAAGATACACTAACGTTACCTTGTTATTGCGGGAGATAGAAAAACGTTTGGCGTATTTAATACCCGTATCTTTTTTAAGAGAAGAAAAAAAATCGACTTTTTTTTCTTCTCGTTGCGAGCAACTTAAGAAAAACAGGAGGCCTGCAAAAAATAGATATTTAAAAAAATTAAACTGCATTGAAACGTATCTCAAAAATACTGCCCTTTGGCAGATTATCTTTTACAAGCATGGTAGCGCCATGATTTTTTATAATGTAACTAACGATATATAAACCAAGTCCCGTTCCTTTTGAACTTCTTGTTTCTTCATTGCCGGCTCTAAAGAATTTATTAAATATTTTTCCTTTATCAATTGCCGAAATTCCACAACCCTTATCCTGAACGCTTAAAATACTAGCATTTTTTTCGCTTAACAATTCCAACGTAATTTCTTTTCGATCAGGAGAATATTTTAGAGCGTTATCAACCAGGTTGGTAATAATAGATGGAAAAGAGCTTTCATCTATTTCTGCAAATATCTGCTCATCAATTTTTAATTTTAATTCCCCCGAAGCAATTTCTTTTTTATAATAACGGTTTAAAATGCCTGTAACCGTTTCGCTTAAATTTTGTTTTTCTAATTTAAACATAAACTCTCCTGCGTCTAACCTACTTGCTAAAAGAACGTTATCAATTAAATTATTTAATCTCTCGGTCTCAGTTAAAGCATTGGCAATTAATGTTTGCTGTGTAAGCTCATTTAATTTTTGTTTTTGTAAGGTTTGTAATTGTAATTTGGTAGCAGCAATGGGTGTTTTTAACTCATGTGTAATGCTAAGAAAAAAATTCTTTTGCTGATTATTAAGTGTGGTTTCTTTATCCTGTGCTTGTTTAATTTTATAAATGCCAAATAATAACAGTAATAAAAAAACGGTGCCTTCACCAACCACCATCATTACCTGCATTTTCTTTTTTTGGTGGAGCAAATCTATTTCCTCTATTAGTCTCGATTCGTTAGTTGTGCTAAGCTCAATAATTTTTTGTTTAAGATCTATGATTTGGCCGGTTTGTCGCACCAACAAAACTTCCCACCACAAAAACTGTAATAAAATATATCCAAAAAGGACACCTAAAATAATTATAGAGCGCGATCTAGCTTTCATCTGTTGCTACTTGCGGAAACTGGATAAGGTCTTCTATTTGCGTTAATACTTCTGCCGAACGTTTTACAGAATCAACATCTTCTATGGTTAAATACAATTTTTTATTTTGCTCTTTTAAAGTACAAAGATTAGGATATTTTTGCGCAAATAACAAGGCCGCCTGAAACATTGGACTCGAAAAGTAATCGCTTTCTTGTTTATTTAAAAAATAGGCCAGCATTTTTTTATTCTTCAAGGTTAATTTTTCGAAGCCCAGCTTCATGGCTTTCCAACGCATGCGCACAACATTTATCAACTCTATAGCCTCTAAAGGCACGGGTCCGAACCTGTCTTTTAAATTCGTTTCAAATAACTTAAGGTCTTCTTCTTTTGTAATGTTATCCAGCTCTCTATATAATAATAAACGTTCGGTTAAACTTGTTACATAAGTATCGGGAATAAGTAACGGAAGATCGGTTTCAATAACTGTTTCTTTTACAAATTGGCGTGAGAAGACGGACTTATCTGATTCGTGTTCTTCGCCAACAACATCTTTATACCAATCTTCTTCTTTTAACTCTTCAATGGCTTCATTTAAAATTTTCATATAAGTGTCAAAGCCCATATCATTTATAAACCCACTTTGTTCGCCACCCAATAAATTTCCGGCACCGCGAATATCAAGATCGCGCATGGCAATTTGAAAACCACTGCCAAGATCACTAAAATCTACAATGGCCTTTAAACGTTTTCGGGCTTCGCCGGTAAGCATAATTTGCGATGGCGCTAATAAATAACAAAACGCTTTTTTATTACTGCGTCCAACCCGTCCACGCATTTGATGCAAATCGCTTAAGCCAAAATTTTGCGCATCGTTAATAATAATAGTATTGGCATTGCTTATATCTAATCCACTTTCAATAATTGTGGTGGCTACTAAAACATCGTACTCGCCTTCCATAAAACCAAGCATGACGTCTTCCAGTTTTTCACCGTCCATTTGTCCATGACCAATAGCAATGCGTGCATCGGGCACCAGGCGTTGAATGATACCGGCAATATCTGTAATGTTCTGTACCTTATTATGTACAAAAAATACCTGGCCCCCACGGTTCAATTCGTAACTCACTGCATCGCGAATTAATTCTTCATCAAAAGAATGTAATTCTGTTTGCACCGGATAGCGGTTGGGAGGGGGCGTAGAAATCACAGAAAGATCGCGCGCTCCCATTAAACTAAATTGCAATGTACGTGGAATAGGGGTAGCGGTTAAAGTGAGCGTATCAACATTACTTTTAAATGTTTTTAATTTATCTTTTACCCCAACACCAAATTTTTGTTCTTCGTCAATAATTAATAATCCAAGATCTTTGAACTTAACATCTTTGCCAACTAATTTATGTGTACCAATAATAATATCCACTTTGCCTTCTGCTAAACGTTGTAATGTATCTTTAACTTGTTTGGTGGAACGGAAACGGTTAATGTAATCTACATTACAGGGAAGATCTTTTAAACGATCGGTAAAGGTTTTAAAATGCTGGTATGCTAAAATTGTTGTAGGCACTAAAATGGCAACCTGCTTGCTATCGCATACAGCTTTAAACGCAGCACGAATGGCAATTTCTGTTTTTCCGAAACCTACATCCCCGCATACCAATCTATCCATCGGGTGGGGTTTTTCCAAATCGCGCTTTACATCTTTAGTAACTTTAATTTGGTCGGGCGTATCTTCATAAATAAAAGATGCTTCCAACTCATGTTGCAAATAATTATCTTTTGGAAATGCGTGCCCGGGTTTTGCTTTTCTTTCGGCGTATAATTTTATAAGATCGTATGCAAGTTCTTTTACATTACGTTTTGTTTTTAATTTTAATGTGGCCCAGTTGGTACTTCCTAATTTATCTATTTTAGGTGTATGACCTTCTTTACCACTAAATTTACTAATGCGGTGTAAGCTGTGAATGCTCACATACAAAGCATCATTATCGCGAAATAATAATTTTACACTTTCCTGTTCCTTGCCATTGATATTTAATTTTTGTAAGCCTGCAAAACGCCCGATGCCATGATCGATGTGCGTTACAAAATCTCCCGGATTTAAAGTGAGGAGTTCTTTTATTGTAAACGCTTCGGCGCTTTTGTGTTTTAATTCTTTAAGTTTAAAGCGGTGATAGCGTTCAAAGATTTGATGATCGGTATAAATAGCAAGTTTCAGGTCTTCGTCAATAAACCCTTCGTGAATATCTAACTGTAAATAATCAATGATGGTATCGTAAGTACGGTGTTCTTTTGCAAGAAGATCGTTAAAAATAGTGATTAACCTATCGGCCTGTTTTACGTTATCTGTGAGGAAAAAATTATCGTAACCTTTCGACTTATTTTCTTTTAAATTGGCAATTAAAAGATCAAAGTTCTTATTAAAAGAAGGCTGAGGGCGCTGATTGAATTTGATGGTATCTGAAGAGAGAACAGGTCTGATCCCAAATTCAAAACACGTAAATTTCTTTAGTTGTTCTTTTAATTCATCTGACTTTGCGTATAATTTTTCGGGGGGCACTTGTTTAATTTCGCCTGTATGCTGATGAAATGCTTTTGTGGCTGTTTCAAATTTTTTGTCAAAAATATCCAAAGCATAACCCGCATCTTCAAAAAATAAAAATGAGTTGTCCGCATCAAAATAATTTAGCAGTACTACTTTTTCTTCTGTAAAAATGGTTGAATTTATATTTGGAATAATGGTAACAAAATCAAATTTTGCGTTTGATAATTGATCTGTCGGATCAAATGTTCTGATAGCATCTACTTCATTACCGAACAATTCTATACGATAAGGAAATTCGTTAGCAAAAGAAAAAATATCGATGATGCCGCCACGAATACTAAATTGCCCGGGCTCATAAACAAAATCAACATGCTCAAAATCGTACGACACTAAAAATTCTGAAATGAAATCGATGGAGAGTTTTTCTCCTTTTTTTATTTGTAAAGTATTTTGATGCAGTTTTTGTTTTAGAGTTACTTTTTCGGCTAATGCCTGAGGATAGGTAATAACAATGCCTTTAAAAGTATCTTTTGATAAAAGGTTTAAAACCTCGGCCCTTTCCTGGATATTGGCGTTGGTTGTTTTTTCTTCCTGGTATGGCTGACGATAAGATTCGGGAAAAAACAAAGTCTTTTCGTTCGCAAGCAGCGTTTCTAAATCATTTAGTAAATAGGCTGCTTTTTCTTTATCGGAAGCAACAATTATACATGATCTTTTATGCGTTAAATAAAGCGATTGGATAAAAAAAGGCAAAGCAGATCCGTTTAAACCTTGCAGCCAGTGGTTTTGGTTAAGGTTTAAGTTTTGAAGTTTTGAATTAAAAATCCCCTCCAGCTTTTTGTTTAGGACCATTTCTGCGGCAAAATTACCTATAAATTGTGATTTAGAGTTGAAATGTACCAAATATTTAACGGTTTGTGCAATAGGTTATAATAAGAGTTTGCTATATTTGTTATACTAAAAAATATGTCATTTAAAATAAATTACGATGAAAAAAAATTTACTAATAGCTGGTTTGATGATAGCAGGATTAACTTCCTTTTCACAAACAACCCGTTTATCTTTATTTGAAGAATTTACCGGTGAGACATGTCCGCCATGTGCCTCTACAAATCCAGGTTTAAATGCTACGTTAACTGCAAATTCAACGAAAGTTATTGCCATAAAATGGCAAGTACCTATTCCATCGGCCCCTACAAATACCTGGTCGTTATACCAAACAAACTCTGCTGAGATCAATACCAGGATGAGCTATTATGCTGTTAACTCTGCTCCACAAGGCAGAATGGATGGCCAAAGCTTAACGGTTTTTGGTGCTTCATCAGATCATGCTGCAAATGTAAGCCCGGGTTTAATTAATACTGCCCAAGCCATTACATCACCATTCTCTATCAATATGGTTCGCGCATGGGATCCGTTTTGTAGTTCGGTAAACTTAACAATTACTGTTCAGGCAACCGCTAATTTTACGACAGCAAGCGCATTAAATTTTCGTACGGTAATGGTTGAAAGATTGATTCAATTTAGTGTACAACCTGGAACTAATGGCGAAAAGAATTTTGAAGATGCTGCTATTAAATCTTTCCCAACCGTTAGTGGTTATGGTTTACCTACCGCGTGGACCATTGGGCAAACACAAACTTTTACACTTAATTGTCCAATTCCGTCTTATACCAGGAAAAAAGATGAAGTAGCGTTTGTTGGTTTTATTCAAAACGAAGCAAATAAAAATGTTCTTCAGGCTTTTAGAGTTGATAAAGTGGCAATTCCTACAGATGCTTTAACTGCACTTGATGCAAAAGTGGATGTTACTTGTTCTTCGAATATTACACCTCAGGTTACAGTTAAGAATAATGGTTTAAATCCACTTACTTCTTTTACTGTAACACCTTATACCGATGGTGTTGCAGGAACAACTACACCTTGGGCCGGTAACCTTGCAGTTGGTGCATCTACTACTTTGGTTTTAAATACAACCTCAACAGGAACAACTTCCGGGTCGCATACATTTTCGTTTACAGTATTAATGAATAGCCCTTACAACTTTTTTAATGTTTCAAATAAAGTAAATTACCTGGTTGCATCTAATTATCAAACAACACCGATCATAGAAGATTTTTCTTTGTCTACTTTCCCTCCAACTAATTGGACAAGGGTAAACTCTAACAACGGCCCATCATGGAGCAGGGTAGTAAACGTTGGTAGTTATGCAAACTCAGCAGATTATGGTGCTATAAAATTTGATTTTTATACTAACCCGGTTCCTGGTGATGTGGATGAATTATATTTACCACCAATTGATCTTAGTGGTTCATCTACCCCAAATCTATCTTTTGATATTGCTAAGGCACAACGTATTTCTGAAAACGACCAACTGGATGTTTTTGTTTCAAACAATTGTGGTGCAACATGGACAAATGTTTACAGTAAAGCCGGCCAGGTCTTAGCAACTAGTGCAGCTATCACAGCCCCTTTTATAGCGCCTTTAGCGCAAGATTGGCTTACCGAAACAATCGCGCTTACCGGTTTTGCTACTTCTAACGTGATAGTTAAATTCAGAGCTACAAACGATAATGGAAACAATTTATATCTTGATAATGTTAATCTTTCGCAGGCAAACCCATCGGGTATTGCAAAAAATAACCGCGATGATGCAAACATTTCAATTTTTCCAAATCCGGCAAACAGCGATGTTACTTTAAAAATTAAATCTGATAATGCAGGTACATCAAACATTAAGGTAACAAATACTATCGGACAAGTTGTTTACACAAAACAAATAGCAGTTAATCCGGGCACAAACAATTTTAAATTAGAAACTAAAGATCTTGCAAATGGTGTTTATTTTGTAGTGATCGAATCCGGTAAAAATTCTACCAGCAAAAAATTAATTATTTCAAAATAATTTAAGCTTACACGTATTTTTAAAAGGCAGCAATATTATTGCTGCCTTTTTTATTTTAACATAATAATATTGTCTTTTTATAAATTGATACTTAACTTAGATGGCTCCGTCCTAAATCAAATAAACTTTTAAAATTATATTGAATGAAAAAAACTTACTTCATTTTTGCATTCGTAATTTGCAGCTTATTTTCTTCAGCTCAAATTCGCACATCGTTATTTGAAGAATTTACCGGTGAAAATTGTAACCCTTGTGCCTCTACAAACCCGGCATTAAATATTACTTTGTTATCTGCCACCAATGCCCCAAAAGTTATCGCCATTAAATGGCAGGTGCCAATTCCTTCGGCGCCATCTTTAACCTGGTCATTATACAGAACTAATCAAGCAGAAATTGACTGGCGTTACAAATCAAGTGCTTCAGGTGGTTATGGTTATCCAAGCCAAAATACGCCAACCAATGCGGTTACAAGTGGCATTAACTCTGCACCTGCCGGTCGTTTAGACGGAAGGCATCAATGGGATTTTGGCGCAACATCCGATCATCCATTCTATATTAGCAATGCCGTTATTAGCAGTGCACAATCACAAACCACTAATTTTTCAATTAACATGAGCACCGCATGGGACGCTACTTTCAGTAACTGTGCAGTTACTGTAACTGTACAATCTTCTACAGCATTTACATCTACCGGTACTTTGGTTTATCGTTTATGTTTGGTTGAAAGAACAATTAATTTTGATTCGCCTCCAGGAACAAATGGCGAAAAAGATTTTTATGATGCCGTTCGAAAATCATATCCAACCGCTACTACAGGCACTGCTGTAACAAGCATGGGTACTGTTTTACCGAACACATGGACAGCAGGGCAAACGCAAACCTTTGTTGTTAACTGCGCTGTTCCTTCTTATGTTTATGATAAAGGCCAAATGTCTTTTGTTGGTTTTGTGCAGGATGATGGTACACGACTAATTTATCAAGCAGCAAGAACTTTACAGCCGGCAATTCCAAATGACGCAAAAGCGGTTTCTATCTCAATCCCTTCTGTTCAATGTACCAATACATTAATGCCAAGCGTAACAATAAAAAATAATGGTATAAATGCCATTACTGCAATGACAGTAACACCGGTACTGGATGGTGTTACGGGAGCAAATATTTTTTGGACAGGAAATTTAGCACCAACTGCTACTACAAATCTTGTGATGAATGTAATCAGCACTTCTTCGGGTGCGCATACCTATTCATATAACATTACGGGTGTTAGCGGCGGCGATGTTGTAATGAGCAATAACACAAAAAAAATATTCTTTATTACGCCTACAACTAATTTCCCCGGTCCTGTAACAGAAGGTTTTGTAAGTACTACTTTCCCGCCAACCAATTGGGCATTATTTAATTTGGATAATGGTGTGAATACTTTTACAAGAACAGCAATAGCCGGTGGATACGGTACAAGTGCAGAGTCAATGTTATTTCAGGTTAACTCCATCACTAATGGCGACATTGATGAGATCTATTTACCACCAACCGATCTTACAGGAATTACTTTGCCTGAATTAAGTTTTGATCTTTCTTACTGCCAGATCTTTACAACCAGCAAAGATTCTTTAAAAGCATTCGTATCCGGCGATTGCGGTAATACCTGGAACATGGTGTGGGCTAATGGCGGCTCGAGTATGGCTACTGCACCAACCAACAGCCTTACTTTTTTTGTTCCAACTGCATCGCAATGGTCAACAGCCATTGTGCCTTTAACTACTTATTCTAATGCACCACAACTGCTGGTTAAATTCTGGGGTAAGAGCAATGCTGGTAACAGGTTGTTCTTAGATAATATTAATTTACAACAATCTAATCTAACCGCCATTAAGAATAGTGTTGCGTTTAATGCTGCGTTTGATGTTTATCCAAATCCTGCAGCAGATGAAGCTACTGTTTTTTTAACTGCATTAAACGACCAGGAAATAAAATTAACAGTTACCAACTCTATCGGACAAATGGTTTACAACAAAAAATATAAATTAAATGCAGGATCAAATAATGTAAGTTTGGATTGTAAAAATTTAGCCGCAGGAGTTTATATTGTTGTGATGGAATCGGATAAAAATAAACAAACAAAAAAACTGATCATTTCTAAATAAATTTAATTTTAAGAACATAAAAGGCCGCTTTTGAAAAAGGCGGCCTTTTTTATTTGGCCCAGTTATGTTAAGAAGTAAAAAAATCAGGCTTTTTTTTGGCAAAAAATCCTCTGTAAGGCCTATAAACATTGAAAATAGACCCTAAACGAGCGGCACTCTGTTTTTAACAAAATTCTATTTGATATATTAAGGTTTGATCGCTATATTTGTTTGACTATTAATAACTAAATCAATTTAAAATTTAAATCACATGAAAAAAAATCTATTAACATTTGGATTAGTGATTGCAGGAGTTGTAGCTGTAGCTCAATCTCCACGTATGTCATTATTCGAAGAATTCACAGGAGAGAATTGTCCCCCGTGTGCTTCAACAAACCCAGCCCTTAACGCTACTTTATTGTCGCCAACAAACATCACTAAAGTAATTGCACTAAAATGGCAGGTGCCTATTCCTTCTGCTCCAACAAACACCTGGTCACTATACCTAACAAACCAAGCTGAAATTGATTGGCGTTACCATTCTATTGCTTCTGCAGGATACGGTTACCCTCAACAATACACGCCTACAACTACTATAACAAACGGTATTAACTCTGCGCCACAAGCCAGAATTGATGGAGGTCACTTATGGGCTGTACCATCAAGCACAGCTGCAAGCGATCATGCTTTTTATGGCAGTTCTTCGTTATTTGCCAGTTCATCGGCAATTTCTTCGCCATTCACTATTACAATGAACCGTGCTTGGAATCCAAGTTATACGGCAGTTACATTAACAGTAAATATCACAGCATCTATGAATTATACTTCATCAGGCGCTTTAGTATACCGTTTAGTAATGACAGAAAGAAACATTCAATTTGCTACACAACCGGGAACTAATGGCGAAACTTTTTTCCAGGATGTGGCCGTAAAATCTTTCCCAAACATTCAAACCGGTACACCAATGGCTTCTGGTTGGATCAACGGACAAACTCAAACCTTTACTATTAATTGCGTATTACCTTCTTATATCAGAGACAAGTCTCAGGTTGCTTTTGTTGGTTTTATACAAGATGATGGTAACTACCAGGTTAAACAAGCTGCGTTATCAAACACAGTTGGTTTAGCTAACGATGCTAAAGCTATGTCTGCAAACATTGGAGCCGTAGTTTGTTCTACAACTTTAATACCTACTGCAACTATTAAAAATAACGGTACTAATGCAATTACAGCATTTACAGTATCACCTACTTTAGATGCTTCAGTTGGTGCAAACGTTGTTTGGACCGGTAACTTAGCAGCTGGTGCTTCTACTACTATTCCATTAAATTTAATTACTACTACTCCTGGTTCTCATACTTATTCTTATAACATTACCGCTGTAAGTGGTGGCGAATTCAACAACTCAAACAATACGGTTAAAACATCTTTTGTTTGCTCGCCAACTTATTTTGCCGGACCTGTTGTAGAACCTTTTACTGCGGCAACTTACCCTCCAACAAACTGGACGATTGTTAATCCTGATGGTGGTTATACCTGGACAAGAAATGGTGCTGTAGGTGCTTATGGCTCTAATACTGGTGCGTCTAAATCTGACTTCTTTAATAATGGTGTTGTTGGTGATAAAGATGAACTTTATTTACCCCCAACAGATCTTACTGCTGTAACTTCTCCGGTATTATCTTTTGATGTGGCTTATGCTTTTTATACAGCTACACCAAATAACGAGAATGACCAGTTAGACGTTATGGTTTCTACCAATTGTGGTTCTACCTGGACTAACATCTTTAGTCAGGCAGGAACTGTTTTAGCTACTGCGCCACTTACTACTGCTGCTTTCATTCCAACTGCTTCACAATGGAAAACAGTTACTTTAGCTTTGCCTTCATTAGCAAATAGTTCAACGGCATTAGTAAAATTTGTTTCTACTTCTGATTATGGTAATAACATGTATGTTGATAATATCAATTTATCACAAGCTAACCCAACTTCAATTAAAACAACGGCTAACAGCAATGTTAGTTTTGAAGTTTACCCTAACCCAACCAGGGGCGAAACTAATTTAAAAATTAACGCGGTTACTGCTGGTAATGCAAACGTAGTGGTATTTAATACATTAGGACAAATTGTTTTCAGCAAACAAATTGAATTAGCTGTTGGTATCAACACTTTACAATTAGACGCTACTAATTTTGCAAACGGTTTATATACTGTATCTGTTGAATCTACAAACGGTTCGATGGTTAAAAAATTAACTGTTACTAAATAATAATTGAATTAATAAAAGCCTTAGCAATTTGCTAAGGCTTTTTAAACTTATAAAAATGAAAAAATCTTTATTTATTTTAGCTTCGCTTTTTTGTTTAAAAGGCTTTTCGCAATCAAGTATTTTGATTAGTAATATGACAAATACCAATAACGTAGTTGCCATGGCGCCAAACCAAATAATTGAAGCTACTACAGTTGCCGGAAATACAGCTACATATGATTTTGATATAAAAAACACAAGCAGTTCAACAAAATCATATGTTTTAAAGCGTTATGATATTGTCTTGCACGCGTCAACCACAACTACTAATGTTGCCAAAGCTCATTTTTGCTTTGCGCAGAATTGTTATCTGGCAGATACCTATACCGCAGGCCCAACAAGCATTCCCGGAGGAAATAGTACTACAGATCTTCAGGGACCGAATCAATACATCACTACCGATCTTGATGAGGTATCTACTGTGGGCTACAGCCTTGTAAAATATACTGTTTATAATACCGCAACCCTAAGCGATTCGGTACAATTCAGTATTAAGTATAATGGTCCTTTAGGCATTTCGGAGTTAAGTTCTAATGTATTATCTGCTTTAGAATTATTCCCAAATCCTGCTACCGATGCTACCGTATTAAAAGTTACTTCGCAAAAAGCAATGGATGCTAAAGTAAGTATTTATAATGCTTTAGGTGCAGTTGTTTCTGAAAGAACAATTACTATTGCAGAAGGTAAGAACAAAGTTGATCTTAGTGTGAGCGAATTAAGCCCCGGAATTTATTTTGCGCAAATAAAAATGGCAAACAGTTCTGTTACCAAAAAACTGATCATTAAATAAGTATTTTTTTTAAAAATTTATGAATGCCCCGGATCTATTCGGGGCTTTCTTGTTTATAACCAATACTATAAAATCCAATTTTTTTTAGTTTCTTTACGCTTTAATTTAATACATAAAAATGGAATTATACTTAGACTCGGCGAACCTCAAAGAAATTGAAGAAGGTTTTAAATTAGGCTTCCTTAATGGATTAACAACTACCCCTACCTTTATGCAAAAGGAAGGTATTACTGATATTGATGGCACTATTGTAAAACTAAGCAAGGTGGTTCCGGTGCTTCAAATAGAAGCCCTTGGCAACACAGCCGAAGAAGTATTGGCAGAAGCCGAGCGCCAGATAAAACTAGGCTTAGATCCTACAAAAACGGTATTTAAAATTCCTGTTTCGTTAGAAGGTGTTCGCGCCTGCAAACTACTCCGCGATAAAGGTTATTTAGTGAACGTGCATTTGGTTTACACCCTGCAACAAGCTTATATGGCTATGCAGGCCGGCGCTACTTATGTTTGCCCGTTGGTAGGTCGTTTACAAGATCAGGGCCATGATGCATTAGCGCTGGTAGAACAATGTGTAGATGCAGTTGAGATCTACGGTTATGATACTAAGATCATGTTCTCGTCCGTTAGAACGGTTGAGCATGTACGAAATGCTATTAATATTGGCGTTCACACCATTACTGTACCGCTAAAGATATTAAAACAATTAACCGAAAATAATTTTACTACTGTTGGCACCGATCAATTTATAATGGATACCCGTTTAATGATGGTAAAAGTAAAAGAGGCTATCAATGGTGTTAATCCTATTGTTTCAGAAGACACCAACATTACAGATGCGATCATTAAATTGACTGAATTTAATTTCGGCGCTATTACAGTAGTTAAAAAAGACGGCAGCATTAAAGGTGTGTTTACTGATGGAAGCTTGCGTAAATTATTAGGCGAAAAAGGCCGCGATATCTTAACTAAAAAATTAAGCGATCTAGAATACCGCGAACCAATTACAATTGATGGGGATGTGTTATTAAACGATGCCAATACATTATTTAAGAAAACAAATGTAGATACCATTGTGGTTACCAATAACGGCAAACCTGTTGGCATGCTGGATATTCAGGACTTAAAATCTTAAAAAAATCTAAGCCCTTTTATCTTAAAGGGCTTTTTTTATGAAAGAAATTGAAAATGCATATTTAAATTTGGGCGCAAAATTTATTACGCCGATCTCTGAGATCCAAAATAAACTCTGTCAAATTAAAGCTTTTATTTTTGATTGGGATGGCGTTTTTAATAACGGCCAAAAAAACAATACCGGTGGCAGTAATTTTAGTGAGGTAGATAGCATGGGCACCAATTTGTTAAGGTATTCTCATTTTATGAAGAACGGCCAAATGCCTTTAACAGCCGTTATTAGCGGCGAGAAGAACGAAACGGCTTTTTATTTTTGCCGGCGCGAATGTTTTAATTATTCTTTTTTTAAAGTAGCTGCAAAAATAAACGCCCTTAATTTTATTTGCGAACAAGAAAATATTAAACCAAGCGAAGTAGCTTATTTTTTTGACGATGTGTTAGATCTTTCTATGGCTGAGGTTTGTGGCGTTAGAATTTTAGTGAACCAAAAAGCCAACCCTTTATTTATTGATCATTGTATAAAGAATAACCTGGCAGATTACCTGTCGGCCAACAGTGGTGGCAACTTTGTAATACGCGAAGCTTCCGAATTATTAATTGCACTGAACGAAAATTTTACCGATGTAATTAATAACCGCAAAAATTCTACAGCAGGTTATAAAACATATATCGAAAAAAGAAAAACGGTAAAAACACAATTCTTTACGGTGGTAGATAATAAAATAGAGCCGGCCGATCTAACTTAATTCAAACTGCATTTTGCTCAGTTTGTGATACAAACCCTTTTCATTTAAAATTAATTGCTGGTGCGGACCAATTTCCTGTACAAGACCATGCTGAAGTACCACAATTTTATCGGCATTTCGTATTGTCGCTAAACGATGTGCAATAACAATGCTGGTGCGCCCTACCATTAATTTATCTAAGGCTTCCTGCACTAAATGTTCGCTTTCGCTATCTAAGCTGCTGGTAGCTTCATCTAAAATTAAAATGCTTGGGTTCTTTAATACGGCGCGTGCAATAGCAATACGTTGCCTTTGCCCACCACTGAGTTGAATACCTCTTTCGCCAACCAATGTTTTAAATTTATCGGGGAATGAAGTAACAAAATCGTACGCATTGGCTTTACGCGCTGCTTCTTCAATTTCAGCATCTGTTGCGTTTGGTTTACCGTAAGCAATATTATCTTTTATTGTTCCAGCAAATAAAATAACATCCTGTGGTACAATAGCTATTTGTTTTCTTAATTCAGTTAGCTGAATGTCTTTGCTGTTAACGCCATCTACTTCAATTGTTCCTTTTTGCGGATCATAAAAACGTAAGATCAAACTAGCAATGGTAGATTTACCGGAGCCGCTGCTTCCCACAAGCGCAACCGTTTCGCCGGCACTGGCTTTAAATGAAATATCTTTAAGCACATCAAAATCCGGACGCGTTGGATAATTAAACGACACATTTTTAAATTCAATTTCTCCATTTGATCGTTTTGCCGGAACGTTATCTTTAAATAATTCTATGTCCTCAATATCACTATCAATTAATTCAAATACTCTGTCGGTAGCGCCAAGTGCGCGTTGTATAGATGCAACCTGTTCGGGTAAGCCGCCCAAAGAACCTGCTACAAAAAGCGCGAGCATTAAAAATTGGCCAAATTGTTCTGATGTTAATTTGCCGTTCATTACCATTTGCACCATAATGTACAAAATGAAGAACACGGTTCCAAAAACAAAAGTAATGACAAACGCAAAAAACGTTCCGCGAAAAACACCGTATTTAAAACCAAATATTTTAATGTCCTCTGTTTTTTCTGTATAACGTTTTATCTCGTAAGCTTCGTTGGTAAAGGTTTTTACATTAGAGATCCCCGAAAGCACTTCGCCAACAATTACACTTGCTTCTGCAATTTTATCCTGAAAGCCTTTTGAATATTTTCTTATTTTTTTTGCAAATAAAATAGAAACTATGGTAAGTGGCGGAATTATAAAAACAAACCATCGCGCAATTTCCCATTTGGTAAGCACCACCATTAAAACTAATCCGCCAACACCAACAATTGTTTGGCGTATAAGCTCTGCAATATTTACGGTAAAAGCTTCTGAAATAACGTTTATATCCGTAGCCATTCTACTGCTTAATTCTGCTACCTGGTTCTTTGAGAAAAAACCCATCGGCATTTGAATTAAACGTTTAAACGTATCGTTGCGTAAGCCTTGTAAAATATTTTCGGTTACCAAAGTAAAAAAATAAACCCTGCCAAAAGAAAACACGCCTTGTATCAATAAAATAATTAAAAGTGTAATACCAAGACCCATTAATTTGCTCTGGTTTGCGGCTAAATTGGCGGGGTTACTATCAAAAAACCCAAATAACGCACCGGCTTTTACGGGAAATAACAGGCCAACAGAGGCTGTTCCAACCAAAAAGACCATGCCCATTAAAAATTTCCATTTTTGTCTTTTTAAGTAGCCAAATAAACGCAATGATTTTTTAAGGTTAGCCAGACTAAGCTTAGCCTTAGGTAATTCATCGTTCTCGTTGTTGGTGGGGCCGCCCCCTCTACGGTGTTTTGCCATAAAAAACGCAAAATTAAGCTATAAAAGCCCTTAACATGTCATTAAATTGTAATAACGGCCTTTAAATTGGGTTAAATTTTAAATAAAGTTTGTCGAAATAAAAATTACCGCTATATTTGCAATCCATTTTTAAAAGTAATTAACAAGTAAATATTTAATATCATGAAAAGGACCTTTCAACCATCGCAACGTAAAAGAAAAAATAAACATGGATTCAGAGAGCGTATGGCATCGGCAAACGGTCGCCGTGTATTAGCAGCAAGACGTTCCCGTGGGCGTAAAAAATTGACTGTTAGCAGCGAAAAAACCCATAAATAAGTAATTTACATTTAAATAGTTTAAAAAAAGCCGTCCGTAAAAGGATGGCTTTTTTGTTTAAAGCCTCACTCTTCCGTCGTTCTCCAATGGAGAGGGAGACTAATAATGAAGGAGTTTTCTTTTGAAGAATGCCCCAATAGCTATAGTAGGAGGCTTAAAGACCTTCATTTATTGTTAATATATTTTGCATATCAAACAAAAAACCTATATTTGCAGTCCTTTTTAAAAGAGAGGTATGGGCAAGAGTGAGTACGTAATACAGTTTGGAGGCTTACCCGTTGGTTTACACGAATTTGAATTCGATGTAAACGATAAGTTCTTTAGTAAGATTGAAAATAGTGAAGTGCAAAGTGGCGATATACAAGTTACAGCTGTACTTACAAAACAAAACCATTTATTGCAAATGGATTTTGAATTTGAAGGAACTGTAAAAGTAGATTGCGACCGTTGTTTAAAAGGTTTTGATTTTCCGATAGAAGGAAAAGAGAAGTTGGTAATAAAGCGCGGTAACCCTGAAGAAAGCAATGACGAAATTTTAGTTATTGAAGAAGGGGATGAAGAATTTGAGATCTCTCACTATTTATACGAATACATTATTTTAGCTATTCCCGCGCGCCGTGTGCCATGCGAACTCGATGAAGAAGAGTTTAAATGCGATTACGAAACAAAAGACAAGCTGGATAGTTTAACTTCCAATTCGGATGAAAGCGAAACGGAAAATAAGAATAACCCCTTATGGGAAAAATTAAAAAACATTAATAAAAATTAATTTAGAAATCATGCCAAATCCAAAACGAAAACTATCCCGTTCACGTAGAGACTCACGTCGTGCAACATACAAAGCAACAGCTATGACAATTTCAAAAGATTCAACCACCGGCGAAGCGCATTTAATGCACCGCGCACATTGGTTTGAAGGAAAACTTTACTACAAAGGTAAAGTGGTAATGGAAAAAGCATAGTAGATCACTACTTATATATTTTATTAAAAAGCAGGTAATATTACCTGCTTTTTATATTTTTACTATATTGCGGCTTTCTCTATAGTTGCAATGAACTTAAAGGCACTTTTTTTTCAGGTACTTGATTTTGGAGTACAACAGGATCAATCTTTTCATCACAAAAGACGTGTTAAAAGTGTCAACCTCTTAAACCTGGTTGTAATTTTATTTTTACTCATAGGCCTTACCAATTGGTTTTTCATCCGGGATAATTTTCCGATAGTTGCTGAGCTTGTTTTTATGATAATGGCAGCTGTTTCACTTTTTTTAAGCTATAAAAAATATGTTGATATAGCTTTTGCCCTCTTTACTTTAAATGTGAATTTCTCTTTATTTTTTATTGGCGAATATTACCCGCCCGAAACCGGTACCTATCTTTTTTATTTTCCGGTAATTGTAAGCATCGTTTTATTAAACAACCCTTCGCGAATTGATAAATGGTCGTTGTTTCACTTTATGGTTTGTTTGGTTTTTTTTGCCTTAAGTTTAATCATAGATCTACCCGACTGGCAGATCAAGAACATAGAGTCATCACAAATAAAAATAATTTGGTATTACGATGTTTTTCTTTCTATTTTTCTTACAGGACTACTAACTTTTTTGTTGAACAAAACCATCTTTAATCAAAATAAAGAGATAATTGTGCAATTAAAGGATATCGAAAAAACAAAGGCAGAGGTTAAGCTTTCACTTAAAGAAAAAGAAATATTGTTGGCAGAATTACATCACCGTGTAAAAAATAATTTGGCTATTATTTCGGGCCTGCTTAATTTACAGGAAGACGCCATCAACAATAAAGAAGCAAAACAGATCATAAGCGAAACTAAGAACAGGATCATGAGTATGGCCCTCGTACATAAAATGCTTTTTAAAAATCCTGAATTTAAAAAGATCGATCTTGGTAAATACTCCTCCCAACTAATAGCAGAATTATTTAATTCCTATCATTTAAAAGAAAACGTAGAAATTGAGGAAATTTATGACGCTATTGATATTTCAATAAACCTGTCAATTCCCTTAGGGCTTATCTTAAATGAAATAGTAACCAATAGCATTAAATATGGCTTTAAAGATACGGCCAAACAAAACAATAAATTTTTTATCTCTATTAAAAAAAGCAATCATTTCGTTTCTTTAATCGTAAAAGATTCGGGCGATGGTTTTACGAAAGATTTTAATACTGATTTGGAAACCAGTTCTTTAGGCATTGTTTTGATAAAATCGCTTACTGATCAAATAGAAGGTAAAGTTTTATTTACCAATAATAATGGGGCAAAAATCGAGATCAATTTCCCCAACAATTAAATTATTAATAATTCAAACGCTTTTGGGTGAATTTAAGCGTATAAAATTGTATTATTGTAGTTTGTTAAAAATTAGTTTTAACGCGTAAACGCATATGAAAATTGGCTTTGACATTTTAGGTGGTGACTTTGCTCCAAACAATTGTTTGGAGGGGGCCATATTGGCGGCTAAAGAACTTCCTGCGCATGCTAGAATAGTATTAATTGGCGACAGCAGTGTTGCGCAGGCATATTTCAAAGAAAAGGGTGTTAACCCGGATACGTTTGATTATGTGCACACCACAGAAGTTATTGAAATGGGCGAGCACCCTACAAAAGCATTTTCTCAAAAACCAAACAGCACTATAAATCTTGGATTTAAGCTTTTAAAAGAATCCCAACTGGATGCTTTTATCAGCGCGGGCAATACCGGGGCCATGCTTGTAGGCTCTATGTTCACAGTAAAGGCAGTACCTGGCGTTATTCGTCCTTGTATAACCTCTATCATGCCTAAAGAGAAGGGCGGCTTTGGGTTGATCCTGGATGTGGGCACTAATGCTGATTGCAAGCCCGATGTATTATATCAATTTGGTATCTTAGGCTCTATTCTTGCAAAAGAAATTTATAAAATAAAAGATCCTAAAGTTGCTTTATTGAACATTGGCGAAGAGCCTGAAAAAGGAAATCTTGTAGCCCAGGCAACACACTCTTTAATGAAAGACTCAAAGGATTTTAATTTTGTAGGAAACATTGAAGGTGGTGATATTTTTAAGGATAAAGCAGATGTTGTAGTGTGCGAAGGATTTGTCGGAAATGTCGTTCTTAAAATGGCCGAAGCATTTTATACAGTAAGTAAAAAATTGAAGATCGATAATGAATATTTTGATAAATTCAATTATGAATTATACGGCGGCACCCCAATTTTGGGAATCAATTCCAACGTTATTATTTGTCACGGTATATCAAGCCCATTAGCATTTAGAAACTCGTTAGTACTTGCTAAAGATCTTGTGGATGTTAAACTAACCGAAAAAATACAACAAACATTTCAGTAATGATTAGAGCCGCCATAACCGCAGTAGCAGGCTTTTTGCCGGAGAACATTGTAACCAATGCCGATATGGAAAAAATCATTGATACTACCGATGAATGGATAACTACCCGCACCGGTATTAAACAACGGCATATTGAGAAAGACCCTACTAAAGCAACCTCTGATATGGGAGCTGAAGCGGTAAAATTATTATGTAAAAAAAGAGGCATCGATCCTAAAGAAATAGATCTTTTAATTTGCGCAACCGTTACGCCCGACATGGTATTTCCTGCAACGGCCAACTTAATTGCTGCAAAAGTAGGCGCTAAAAATATTTGCACTTTTGATATTGGCGCCGCTTGTTCCGGCTTTATTTACGCATTAACAACAGGCGCACAGTTTATTGAAACCGGTCGTTATAAAAAAGTAGTAATTGTAGGTGCCGATACCATGAGCCGAATTATAGATTATACAGACAGAACTACCTGTGTAATATTCGGAGACGGAGCAGGTGCGGTTTTGTTAGAACCATCTACAGAAGATGTTGGCATAAAAGATTTTATTTTACACGCAGACGGTAACGGCTGCACACATTTACATATGAAGGCCGGCGGATCGTTAAGACCTGCAAGCCACGAAACAGTAGATAATAAAATGCATTTTGTTTACCAGGAAGGACAAGCTGTTTTTAAACACGCTGTTTATAATATGGCTGAGGTAAGTGCAGAAATAATGCTTAAAAATAATTTAACAGATAAAGATGTTACATGGTTGGCCGCTCACCAGGCAAATAAACGTATTATTGACGCTACAGCAAAGCGCATGGGTATTGGCTCTGAAAAGGTAATGATGAATATTGAACGTTATGGCAACACAACGGCCGGCACTATACCGCTTTTACTTTGGGATTACGAAAAACAGCTTAAAAAAGGCGATACCATTATCTTAGCTGCATTTGGCGGAGGTTTTACCTGGGGCTCTGTTTATTTAAAATGGGCTTATGATGGCAGTAAAAGCGGGAAATAAATAATTATTTCAACGGCAGTTTTTTTACAACCTTATCATTCTTAAACAATACTTTTTCGGCAAGATTTCCGATAGAGTCGTAATATTGCCAAACGCTATCACGTACATCTTTTTTATAATAGCCTTCATAGCGCTTTTTTCCATCTTCAAAATAAGCAATGTTCAAACCTTCGCGCAAACCTTTATCATAATGTAATTCGCTCCAGGCAATACCTGTTGGGTAAAACGACATCCACTGGCCATGGCGTTTGCCAAAACGAAAAATCCCTTTAAATTTAGTAATGCCATTATCGTATTTATCAATGTATTCGCCGGTATAACTACTATCAGGCGGCACGATCAACAAAGGGTTTTTCTTTTTTAAAGAATCAGTAACTATCTTTTGTTGTTGTTTTGAAATTGAATCGGCTACATGATCGTTAACCAAAGTTTCTGTGGTTTCAGTTTTAGTGTGGCAGCAAAAAAGAAACAACATTAAAACAGGCGAAATTATAAAAGCTATTTTTTTCATTATTAAAAAAGTAAAATTAATTTTTTCTTTCAATGGCATAGATCAATAAACGCTCTAAACTATCTCTTGCCGGGTTTTTTGGTAGTTTTGATAATACCTCCAGGGCCTTATTCTTATACTCGTGCATTATTTTATTAGCGTAGGCAATACCACCTTTTTCAATCACAAAATCAATTACCAATTTTACCTGGTCGCTTTCTTCGTTATGATTTTTAATAATGTTGATCACTTTCCGTTTCTCTAACCAACTGCAATTGTTCAAAGCATAAATTAAAGGCAGTGTCATTTTCTTCTCTTTAATATCAATGCCGGTTGGTTTGCCAATTTGCTCATCATTACCATAATCAAACAGATCGTCTTTTATCTGGAAAGCAATACCGGTTAATGTGCCAAAATCTTTTGTCAACTCAATTATTTTTTGATCGTCGCTTACCGAAGCTGCTCCCGCCGCGCAACAGGCCGCAATTAATGTAGCTGTTTTTTTGGTGATGATTTCAAAATAAATTTCTTCCGAAATGTCAAGCCTTCTTGCTTTTTCTATTTGCAGCAGTTCGCCCTCGCTCATTTCGCGCACGGCATTACTAACAATTTTTAATAAATGAAAATCGTTATTGTCTAACGAAAGTAATAAACCTTTTGATAATAAAAAATCACCAATTAAAACGGCAATCTTATTTTTGAATAAAGCATTCACACTAAAAAAACCACGTCGCTCGTTGCTATCATCCACCACGTCATCATGCACCAATGTAGCCGTATGCAATAATTCTATTAATGCGGCGGCGCGGTAAGTACTCTCATTTATAGTACCGGTATTTTGCGCACTTAAAAAAACAAATAGCGGGCGTATCTGTTTGCCTTTTCGTTTTACAATGTAGTTGGTAATTTTATCAAGTAAGGGCACAGAACTTTTCATGGCATCTTTGAATTTTTCTTCAAAGGCCAGTATATGTTCAGCTACCGGTTGTTTTATTTCGTTTATTGCTTTAGACACAATGGTCTTAAATTTAAACTTTTTATTTTAATTGTTCCATAGCCAGTTTATTTTTATTTGCCAGCTGGCCACAGGCTGCATCAATGTCTTTACCTCGACTATGACGTACATTACATATAATTCCGTTTTTTTCTAAGTGGTCGGTAAAAGCCTTTAACCGGTCGCGGGTAGTTTGTTTAAACTCCCCATCATCAATAGGGTTATATTCAATAATATTAACTTTGCTTTTTACCTTTTTGCAAAAGTTCACAAGGTCCTGAGCATCCTGTATCGAATCGTTATAATCTTTAAAGGCAATGTATTCAAAAGTAGGCCGCGTGCCGGTCTTATCAATAAAATAGTTTAATGATGCCGCTAAATTCTCTAACGAATTGGTTTCGTTAATGGGCATAATGTGGTTTCTTTTTTCATCGCTTGCAGCATGCAATGATAAAGCCAAATGAAACTTCACATTATCATCTCCAAGTTTGGTGATCATTTTTGCCACACCGGCTGTTGACACAGTAATGCGTTTGGCGGCCATACCCAAACCTTTTGGGCTTGTAATTTTTTCTACCGATCTCATAACTTCGTTATAGTTCAACAAAGGCTCGCCCATGCCCATATAAACAATATTGGTGAGTGGAGATTTGTAACGCTCCATAGCAGTATTTTTTACTAGAACAACCTGGTCGTAAATTTCATCTGCATTTAAATTACGCATACGTTTTAATTTACCGGTTGCGCAAAATTTGCAGGTTAAACTACAGCCAACCTGCGATGAGATACAAGCTGTAAAACGTGTTTGATGAGGGATAAGAACACTTTCTACTACATAATTATCGTGCAGACGCATGGCGCATTTTATGGTCCTGTCGGAGCTTACCTGAAGCTCACTAATTTGCACCGCATTAATGGCAAAATTGGTATTTAAATAATCTCTTAATTTTTTTGAAAGGTTCGACATTTGATCAAAATCTACCGAGCTTTTTGCCCATAGCCAATCATACACCTGCTTTGCCCTAAAAGCCGGTTCGTTGATCTCTTTGAACAAGTCTGCCAATTGATCAACCGATAGTGCGCGTATGTCTTTTTTTGCCATTAATATTGCGATGTAAAGATACCATACAAACTTATAATTAACTAACTTTACGCCGTGCGATTTTTAAAAGCAAATAAGGTCTTTAACGGCAAGCAATGGTTGCCGGAAGGCTCGTTATTGGTAATTGACGGCCAAAATGCGTTAAAAGAGATCGTTGCTGAAAATACAGTTCAAAAAGATAAAATCGAGGTTTTTGATGGGATCATCACACCGGGTTTTGTAAATGCGCATTGCCATTTAGAACTCAGCCATTTAAAAGGCAAAATTCAAAAACACACTGGTATTCCGGGTTTTGGTAAACACATCATCATGCAACGCATGAGCGGCGTTTCAAAAGAAAAAATTCAGGAGAGTGCGTCCGCTGCTGATGAAGAGATGTGGAAGAACGGAATTTTAGCTGTAGGAGATATTAGTAATGGTGATGATAGTTTTAAAACCAAACAAAAGTCTAAAATAAAATACCATACTTTCATTGAGATCTTAGGATTGAATCCGGCAAATGAAAGTATGATGTTTGACTTAAGTTTCCCTTTTTTAAAATTATTACAGTCGCTAGACCTACCGGGAAGCTTAGCGCCTCACGCGCCTTACAGCACATCGTTACAATTGATAGAACGTATTGCAAAGTTTGACAAAGAAAATAATTTACCATTATCTATTCATAACCAGGAAACAGAAGAAGAAACAAAATTCTTTTTTGGGAAAGAAAATGACTTTAAAGGATTGTATGATTTTTTAAAAGCAGATATCAGTTGGTTCAAAGCGCCTGGATGCTCAAGTTTAAGATCTTATATCAACAGCTTCAACAACCAAAAAGTGATGCTGGTGCATAATACTTTTTCTACCGAAGAAGATGTACACTTGGCTGCAGATAAAAATTGTTTTTTCTGTTTTTGTCCGAAGGCTAATTTATACATCGAGAATAAATTACCCGATTATAGTTTGTTTAAAGACCAGGTTAATAGCATTTGCCTGGGTACCGATAGCCTTGCAAGTAATGATGGTCTGGATCTTTTAGCCGAGGCCAATATAATTTTAAAACACACACAACAATTTACGTTAGAAAATGCTCTTCAAATATTAACTTATAATGGTGCTGTTGCTTTAAACATTGAAAATGAATTTGGAACTTTAATTCCGGGAAAAAATGCAGGTTTAAATCTTGTGAATTTTAAAAATGATCAACTTTCACTCACGCAAAAAATAATATAAGTATGTTGTATTTAAAATCTTTTACCTTCAACCCTTTTTCGCAAAACACTTACTTGCTTTATGATGATGAGGGCACAGCTTTTATAATCGATCCGGGAAATTATACTTCTTCAGAAAATACCATTCTTAAAAATTTTATCGAAGAAAAGAAATTAAAACTCAGTCGTTTACTTTTAACGCATGCCCATATCGATCATATTCTTGGAAACAAATTTATTTTTGATACTTATGGTTTGCTTCCTGAAACGCATGAGGAAGAATTATTTTTTATTGAACGTTTGCCTGAAACTGCCGCCATGTATAATGTTCCTTGCGATCCATCTCCTTTTCCTGAAAAGTTTATTTTACCCGGCGATAAGATCAATTTAGGTGTGTATGAATTTGAAACTATTTTTACACCTGGTCATTCACCCGGCAGCATCTCGTTTTACAATAAAGAAAATAAACTACTGATAAGCGGCGATGTATTGTTTCAAAACAGTATTGGCCGCACCGATCTGCCAAAGGGCGATCATGATACATTATTGCAGTCTATCCGCGAAAAATTATTTGTATTGCCGGATGATGTAAAAGTATATAGTGGCCACGGGCCTAGCACCACTATTGGTTATGAAAAGCAAAATAACCCTTTTCTAAGCTAATTCGCCACTTATCAATAATAACTGCCATTTTACAAAGTTTCGGACCATAATATTAGCCTCTAAATTAATATTCTGTCTATCTTTGTCATATCAGAAAATACGTCCTCATAGTTACCCTTTTATATGGCTTTGACCTTTTAGCGCAGGAGCCCATTCTTATACCTTCAGAGCCGAAGTATGATAGAAAAGAAGAGATCATAAACGATGGTAAACGCTATCGTAAATACAATAGTTACATAACCCTTGGCCCGTCTTTTTATAATACTAGTTTACGCTCTGAAGTGCAACAGGGTATGGGACTTGATTTTCATTTTCACATTCGTCGCGAATATTTTCAGGCGGGTATTGCCATAAGCGGACTTAAAATTTTAGATAACAGCCAAACGCAGGCACGTATAGGGTATGGTTACAGAAAAGAATCATCTAAATATAACGTTGCGTTTTTTGGAGGCCCCACTTTTTTTTATGGTGTAGTTGGTGTACCCGATACAGCGAATACTTTCAGGCCCGAATTTTACAAGGGCATAGGAGTTTACGCCTGCGGACAAGCCACTACCAAATTAGCCTATGATATTGGAATTGGTGCCGAATTATTTGCTGAATTAAGTTACAAGCAAAGAGTAATTGGCATTAAGTTATTTTTGTTCTTTTCGGGCGCATACAGGGGCCTTAAAAAGAATTTTAACCCACACGTAAGATCAGAAAATAAAAAATGATCGATTTTATTATCGTCGGAAGGGGACTTGCAGCAAGTGTTATAGCTCATACACTTTTAGAAGAAAAGCGATCATTTAAAATTATTGGTAACCAAAATTTAAGCAGCTGTTCAAAAGTGGCTGCCGGTATTTGGAACCCAATTGTGTTTAAACGCTTAACCAAAAGCTGGCTGGCAAATGAACTTATTGTTTATTTAAATGAATTTTACAGCAACTGTGAAAGACGATTAGATAAAAAACTCATTACGCAACGTTCCATCATACGGTCATTTGTCGAAGAGCAAGAAAAAAAATTATGGTTAAATAAAGCAAGTCTTGAACTGAGCGAATTTTTAGACGACACACTCCGCGATGATAATTCTTTAGATCTGCTAAACTGTAAAATCTCCAAACAGGTTGGCCTTGTAAAACAAAGTGGTAATTTAAATGTAATCGAATTTTTAAATGCAACAGATCATTTCTTTAAAGAACATTTAATGGATGAAACCTTTGAGCACGAACAATTAAAAATAGATGCCGATCACCTATCGTACAAAAATGTAATCGCTAAAAATATTATTTTTTGCGAAGGCTACCTGGTAAAAAATAATCCTTTTTTTAATTGGGTGCCACTTAAGCCAGCCAAAGGAGAAATACTTGAAATTACAGCGCCGGACCTAAAAATTAAAGAGCATATTTTAAATAAGAACGGTTTTATTATGGGCCAAAGCAACGGTACTTTTAAAGTAGGCGCTACCTATGAATGGACAGATCTTGATGAAGAAAAAACCCAAAAAGGCTTCCACGAACTGGAAGAAAAGCTAGCACAATTAATTAACTGTAATTACACTATTACCCGGCAACAGGCAGGTATAAGGCCTTCTTCAAGCGACCGGCGACCAATTATAGGAGCGCATCCGGGCTATAATAATTTGTTTATTTTTAATGGTTTAGGCACAAAAGGCGTGATGTTAGCACCTTATTTTGCAAAAAAGTTCGTAAATTTCTACTTGCAAAAAGAAGCGCTGCCTACAGAAGTAAACGTGGTACGCTTTTATTCACTTTATGCCGGAGAAAAAAAATAGCTTAAGATTAATTGGCAGACGGGAGTTTGTAGATTTTCCTTTGCTGGATGTTTTTAATGTAGAAGCAAAAATAGATACCGGCGCTTATACTTCTTCCATTCACTGCTCTGAAATTTATATTAAAACAGAGGACTCAAAAAAGACACTCTATTTTGTTGTCTTTTCCGACAATAAAAATCATAAAATGCAACGCTTCGAAGATTTTTCGTTAAAAGCCATTAAAAATTCTTTTGGCGAGGTAGAAGAACGTTATATTATAAGAACGCTTGTTAAGATCGGCAGAAAAAAGATCTGGTCAACCATTTCACTTTCCGACAGGGCCTCGATGCGTTACGATGTTTTAATTGGCCGTAAATTATTAAAGGCAAAATTTATTATTGATGTTAACCAAACACACACCGGCGGAAAAAAGATCTCAAGAAAAGTACTTAAACAAATTCAAATAAAATAAAGTGTTATGAATATTGCCATCCTTTCACGGAATAAAAATTTGTATTCTACAAAGCGTTTAATTGAAGCGGCAGAAAAACGCGGCCACCATGTTGTTTTACTCGACCACATGAAATGTGTTCTGGTAATAGAAGCGGGCAGGCCACATATTTATTTTAACGGTAAAGAAGTTAAAGACATTAATGCAGTGATACCAAGAATTGGTGCTTCAGCAACTTTTTACGGCTCGGCAGTTGTGCGCCAGTTTGAGATGATGAAAATATTTACTGCGGTAGAGTCGCAGGCATTAGTGCGTTCGAGGGATAAGCTGCGGAGCCTGCAAATATTAGCGCGTGCGGGTATTGGTATTCCTAAAACAGCTTTTGCTTCATCGCCAAAAGATAAGGATATTGATAATGTAATTGAGAGTGTTGGTGGCGCACCATGCGTAGTAAAATTATTAGAAGGAACACAAGGTATTGGTGTTATTTTGGCCGAAAATCAAAAAGCGGCTAAAAGTGTACTAGAGGCTTTTATGAAATTAAAAGCAAATATGTTGGTTCAGGAATTCATTAAAGAAGCTGGTGGAGCCGATCTTCGTGTGTTTGTGGTAGACGGGCAAGTGGTAGGCTCTATGAAGCGCCAGGCAAAAGAAGGTGAGTTTAGAAGTAATTTGCACCGCGGTGGTACGGCTAAAGTAATTGAGCTAACAGCCGAAGAAAGGGCAACAGCAATAAAATCGGCAAAAAAATTAGGCCTTGGTATTGCCGGGGTAGATCTTTTACAGTCAAGCCGTGGACCGTTAGTAATGGAAGTTAATTCTTCGCCAGGACTGGAAGGCATTGAAGGAGCTACCGGAATTGATATTGCCGGAAAAATAATTGAGTATGTAGAACGTAATGAATTTAATAAACCCGGAGAATAGATCTTAAAACAAGAAATTAAAAGTGCAAAAAACAATTACCATCAACGGCCAGTCTATTGAGCCCGGTCAAACAAAAACAGTTATCTTAAATTCGTATGAGTTACATACAAAAACAAAGATAGAGATCCCTGTTCATGTGATCCATTCAAAAAAACCAGGGCCCGCTATTTTATTATGCGCGGGCATGCATGGAGAAGAAACCAACGGCATAGAAATTATTCGTAAAATAATTTCGCGCGATGAAATAGAGAATCTTAAATGCGGCACGCTGGTTGCTATACCGGTTATTAATGTGGTTTCCTTTTTATATGGCAGCCGCGATTTGCCGGATGGTCGTGATTTAAACCGTTGTTTTCCCGGCACAAAAACAGGCTCATTGGGAAGCAGGATCGCGTATGATCTTATGAAACATATTGTACCCATTATTGATTTTGGTTTCGATTTTCATACCGGTGGCGCAAAAATAAATAACTACCCGCAATTGCGCTGTGTTTTCGATTTTCCGGACAATGTGGCTTTGGCCGAACGTTTTGCTACCTCTTTAATTATTGATAGTACTTACCGTGATGGTACGTTTAGAAAAGAAGCCGCAAAAAAAGGAAAACCAATTTTAGTGTATGAAGGCGGCGAAAGTATGCGCTTTGATTATTTAGCCATAAATGAAGGGGTAAATGGTTGTTTACGTTTAATGCGCTCATATGATATGATAGATTTTGATTTGCCACCTAACCCTTCTGTTAAAATAAAAAAAGATACCTGGGTACGCGCCAATAACAGCGGGCTTTTTCACATGAATGCCAACAATGGCGCTTATGTGCGTAAGGGCGATCTTTTAGGCGTGATCTGTAATCCTTTTGGCGAGGCTGAAGATAAGATACTGAGCCCTACTAACGGGTATATTGTAGGCATTAACAACCAACCGGTAGTAAACCAGGGCGACGCGCTTATTCATATAGGGATAGAAGAAGAGTAATTTATTAGTAAATTTGTACCATGAGTAAAGGAGTTGACCTAAGTGACCTTTTAATTATAGCTTTTGTAGCTATCGTTTTTATTACCGGCGCAGTAGTTGTTTTTAGATTTATGAGGAGGAAAAATTAAAATGACATTCAATCAGTTTATATTATTTTTAAATTTAGGTGGTGGCGAAGTAATTATTATTTTATTTGTGATCTTGCTTTTATTCGGCGGCAAGGGCATTCCAAGCATTGCGAAAACTTTGGGCAAGGGCATAAGAGAGTTTAAAGATGCTACCAGCGGTATACAAAAAGATATTCAAAATAGCACCGGTGGAATTACCGAACAGGTGAACGAACACATTCAGGAAATAAAAAAAGAAATTGAAAAAGAATAACCTGAAAGGATTAATATGAGATCTGTTTTTTATTTCCTTATTATTTTTATTTCAGGAAATATATATTCCCAAACACCCGCAAAAATAAAATTTCAAAAGAACTCAAACCTAATTTATTTTTTTAATAAAGGCAACTCAACCGACTCTGTTGTAAAAAACTCAACCAATGTTTTTTATTTGGTAGTTCCTGACTCTTTAAAAAAATATGTAACCGTTTATGTTGAGAACGGAAAACTTTTAAAGACCTCTAACGATAGCCTTGTAAAATTAAATTATATGCCGGGCTTAAAATACGAATCGCAATTTGTAATAAACGAAATGCCCGACACCAAAGGCTTTAAAAAGGTATTTGGCCTTATTAGTTTAATTGATGGCCCATCATCTTATCAAAAGAACAGGATACTGGTTAAAATAATCAATAAAAAAGAAGAAAAAGTGGTGATAGAAAATATTTTCTTTTACCGTGAGTAGTTAAATTTATAGTGAAAAAATTAAATCAAAGATTATGATATTAGGTGGCGTAGAAGTTTATTATCCACTCGAAGTAGGTTGTGGTTGGGTTTATTTAAGCAAAGATGGCTCTTCCTACACAAATATGATCGCGGCGGTTAACCCCGAAAAGCCTAATGAGTTTACAATGGTCAACTCGTTAATGAACAAGAACCAGATCTTTCGTAAAGAAGGAAATGATTATGTAACCGATTCTTTTGAGGACGGGACTATTAATACCTTGTTAAAAGATAATGCTCCTGTAGGCGATACCTGGGAAATAAAATTTAAGGCCAACGGCCTGGACAGTATTTTAGTAATGACGGTTAAAGAAATTGGCTCTGTAAAGGAAGTAAAGGGCAAAACCTTTGAGAACGTGATGATGATAGAAGCGGAGAGTAAATTAATGATGAACGGAAATTTGATCACGTTAAATTATTTTACCCAATATTATTACGCAAAAGGTATCGGCCTGATACAAACTACTACCTCTATGGGCGATGAACAATCTTTGATAGACTGTATCTTTCCGGAAGATTCAAAATAGAGCGAAGATAATGCCGATCTATAAGATCTGATTATTTTGTTCAAATAATATTAATTTGAATTATCAGAGTTCAAATACCTTGAAATTACAAATTGTTTAGTAGCAATTACCGTATTATAACCCTGAGCCTGTCGAAGGGTAAGGTGATAAACCCCATTAGGCAATTCTTTTGTATTTATTACTGTACCGTTATCTTTAAAAATAACGATTTCTTGGTGAATCAATTGACCAAAATCATTAAAGATCTCTACTTTTTTAATCTCCGTCTCAAGATCAAAACTTATATTTATAATGTCAGAAGTAGGATTGGGATAAAGAGCAATCCCATATTTGTCTTCAGAATTTTCTATTACCCCAACTGTATTACAGTTATATAAAATTTCAATAATACCAGCGTTATCTAAAGCAACTACAATGTCTAGTTTAGAATCATTATTAGCATCTACAGGAATAAAACCAAAAGGGACTTGAAAACCAGTGGACGAAACGGAAAAACTAGATGGTCCTGTAAAATTCCCTGAACCCTGACCATTGAATATTTCTAAATAACATTCATGTGATATAAAAGTACTATTATCGGTTGAGGCGCAAATAAAATCCATTTTGCCATCATTATTAAAATCGTCCGCATAAAGTCCGTTCAGTGTGTGATATCCATTAGTATGAGAAAGAGAATAGCTAATTGCCGGAAGAAATGTATAATTACCATTGCCTTTTGCCAAATAAACTAAAGAATCGTTTAAATGTGTATATAATACATCAAGATTTCCATCAGCAGTTACATCTCGTGTAATTAAATTGGTCGCCAAAAGATTGCTAAAAGTACTTACAGCAAATAACCCGGCGCCGTTTCCTTTTAATATATATGAAGCATTTGTAGAGTTTACCATCAGATCAAGGTTGCCATTATTATTAAAATCACCTGCAATAAGTATCGAAGGATTTACACCGACGTTATAATTTGTAAGAAATGTAAAAGTGCCGTTGCCTACACCTTTATAAATCGAAACTGTATTAGATGAATAATTTGCTATTGCAAGATCAATTTTTGCATCATTGTTAAAATCTCCTGAAGCTAATGAGCATGGCAATAAGCCAACAGAAAAAACAAAAACAGAAAGTATAGTTCCTGTGCCAGTTCCTAAAATGATCGCAACTTTATTTGAATCTGGAACCGTCGCAGCAATATCAGCCCTACCGTCATTATTAAAATCTCCTGTAAGCACAGCCCCTGTTGTCAGCCCAATATCTAATATTGTATCAGAGGAAAAAGACCCAGTACCATTCGATTGTAAAAGAGCAATTCCATTTACCGTAGCAGAAAAAATGTCATCTATTCCATCATTATTAAAATCGGCTTTTGCATTTGATACCATCCAACTTTTCATTGAAGACCCCACAGGCTTTGCTGGTTGCGGAGTTGTAAAACATACAAGGTTTTGTGCAAATTGTTTTTGAAAAGCTAAAAATAAGATAAGAATGAAGATTTTTTTCATAAACATATTTTAACAACAATCATGCCAATAGCTATTTGATATTGTGCATATCATTTAGATCATATTTTCTGCGTCATCAGCGTTTTATTAAATGCGTTTTATCAACTCCTTCATCAACAAGGTCATTTTTGGTTCCTGCATTTTGGCAATGTGTTGTACTTCTTCATGGCTTACATTTTGCACCACACCTTCTACACCAAGATCGGTTACAATGCTAATACCAAAACAATCCATACCAGCATGTTTGGCCACAATTACTTCCGGTACTGTGCTCATGCCCACCACATCGGCGCCTGTGCGCCACAGATAACGGTACTCGGCAGGTGTTTCAAAACAAGGGCCGCTTAAGCCGGCATACACACCTTCGCTTACTTTAATATTATTTTCTTTTGCAATTTCTTTTGCTAATGCAACGTAAGTTTTTTTGTACGCTTCGCTCATATCCGGAAAACGCGGCCCTAATGTTTCTATGTTTTTTCCTATCAGCGGATTGGTTGGAAATAAATTGATATGATCGTTAATGATCATTAGTTCGCCCACTTCAAATTTTGGGTTCATACCCCCGCTTGCATTACTCACACATAATGTTTTTACACCAAGAGCTTTCATCACTCTTACCGGGAAAGTAACTTCCTGCATACTGTAGCCTTCGTAAAAATGAAAACGGCCTTGCATAGCAATTACTTTTTTACCACCCAGCTCACCAAAAATTAATTTGCCGCTGTGGCCTTCTACAGTGCTTACCGGGAAGTTAGGGATCTCGTTATAGGGAAGTGCAAACTCAACAATAATTTCTTTTACTAAACCACCCAAACCGGTTCCAAGTATAATGCCAACTTGCGGAATAAAATTATTAGTTTTTTCACGTATACTTTTGGTGGTAAATTCTATTTGCTCTAACATATTTTAAAATTACTTGATTAAATTCTTCTTCTTTATCTTTAAAGGTCATTTCTACCGGCAAAATATAAATGTTCATGCGCTGCGCGATAGACCAAACCAAATTACTTTTTAAGCGCATAAAATCTTTTTCGGTGGTTACTAAAATTTTATTCCCACCTTCAAAACTATTATAATATCGTTCAATATCTTCCAAATCTTTTATTGAAAATTCGTGATGATCGTTAAACTGCAAATGTTTTACATCGGCGGCGTACTCTTTTAAATAATTAACCATGGGTTGCGCATTAGCAATACCTGCAAATGAAATTACCCTGAAACGAAAAAGATCATTTAGTGTATCAATTTTTTCGTTGGCATTTGTAATTGAATAAAGATCGCCATATTGCAAATAGCTAAAAAATACCTGTTGATGCGCCTTTGGGTTAACATCTTTAAGAATGTTCCGTATCTCAACAGGGCTTGTCCTATCCGGTGTTTTTGTAATAATGATGAGGTCGGCACGCACGATGCCACTTTTAAATTCGCGCAATGTGCCTGCAGGTAACATAGTATCGTTAAAAAATAAATTATTGTAATCACTAACCACAATGTTTAAACCACATTTTATGGCCCGGTGCTGAAAAACATCGTCGAGCAAAATTATTTTTGGTGCCTTATCTTCTAAGGCAATTAATTTTTTTACACCACTCACACGGTTGGCATCTACTGCCACCTGCACCTTGTATTTATATTTATAAATTAAAGGTTCATCACCAATATCTTCGGCGGTGCTATTTTCATCGGCCAATAAAAAACCTGAGGTTTTGCGTTTATAACCACGACTAAGCGTTGCAAGTTTTGGTTCTTCCTGGCGGAGCAAACGAATAAGATATTCTACAAGGGGGGTTTTTCCGGCGCCGCCAACCGAAAGATTGCCCACACCAATGGTGTGCACATCAAATTTAGTAACTTTTAAAAAATGACCGTCATATAAACGGTTCCTTATTAAGGTGATAAAGCCGTAAATAAATGCAAGAGGTGAAAGCAGTATTTTTAACCCGGAATTCAAACAGGTTAAATATGCTTATTTTTTTCGAAAAATTAAAATATTTATACGGGTGCTTTTGGTCTATTCAGCCGCACCGCCACCACCTTCGGTCTGGAAGCCCAATTGCGGCTTATTTGGATCGAATTTAATGTCGTAAAAAGTAGATCCCCTATGGTAACTGACGTTTAAAACGCTGGTTTTATCCCACTCGGTGATCTTTTCTTTGGTCATATTGGTAATGGTTTTAATGCAGGAATTAATGTTCTTTAATTTCCATTTGGCCACATTTGTTTTTGGATTCCAGCGCACAAAATATAGTTTTTGCTCTTTGCCGGCGTTACAAACACCACCATCAGATTTAGATTTGGTGTAGGCCTGAATAAATATCAACATATATGTTGTATCACCAACTACTTTTTCATAAATCACTTTTTTAATTTCAGGATCTTTGCAAATAGAGTCGTTTACACAATAAGTTAAGTTAGTATCTTTATTAGCAATATTAATGCATAACTGTATTGGCAACTGTTTGTTTTTAAGTTTTGGGTTAGGGTAAGTGGTTTTAACCCAGAACGACATTTTTTTCTTTCTTTGTTCAATACGTAAAGCATTTCTTAAAGAGTCGTTCCTAAGCTTTCTTTCTTTATAGAAAACTTTTTTACCCGTCATGGCGTCGATTTCAGTCTCTAAAGGCAGCGTTAGCTCCAGCAATTCTTCGGGGGTTTTTTCTTCTTCAATTTCGGCACCGGTAGAATCTACCTTGGCAACTTTTGTTTTACCCTTAGGGTCTTTTTTAGTTTTTGTTTGGCCATTCATTGCAAACGACACAAAAAGTATGGCAATAATTAATAATCTATACATATAGCGAAAGTAAGAAAATTTTTAACTGCTGTTTATGGTACCATTAAATTTTTTGTTTACAAACGATTCTTAATAACCGTAGTAAAAACTTAAAACTGTCCGCTTTCAACTAACTTTATAGCGCGTTCTATCATGATATCTTCTACTTTGGCGTCGTATTCGGTTTTCATGTTATTACCAAATAAACGGGCCAGAGTTTGCCACATGGCCGCTTGAAAACTACCACGTAGCTGTTTTACCACCTCGTAAGTTGTTTTACCCGATTCGCGATCAATCAATTTCATAAGCACTTTGCCTTGGCTAATGGTTAAATTCTTTAACTCATCTTCAAATTCATTTCTAAGGTCTTTTTCGCAAACTTTTAAAAAGGCTTTTTTAAGGTCTTCGTCCTGCATTTTTTCGAGGGCCTTATCGTATTCTTTTAATTTGGCTGCAGCCAGGATAGCATAAGGGTACACTTTTTTTACGTTGTATTTAACTCTTGTCCATTGCTCATACTGGCGAGGGGTTCTATAAACAAAATCGGTATAAACGTAAACAGTATTTAAAAGTACCAATGGCAGGGTGTCGCCATTAACAATCTCTGCCCTGCAGCGAAAACCAACTTTTGGTGGCACGGTAAAATCCTGCGTGTTGCTTTGAGCTTGTAAAGATGATGAGCTAAGGCCTATAAAGAGTAAGCTCATTAGTTTTAAAAATGAATTATTGAAAGAATATTTAAAAAACCAGCTACTCATCTAATCCTTTATTATCTTTTACGGTAAATGTAACCTACAAGTTGCGTCTTAGAGCGTGTTAAAATTTACCAAATAATTTGTTTATGCTTCTTTTTGGCTGCTCCTTCGTTAAATTTTTCGTTATAATTTGTTTCATTATGACTGCAAAATTTGCCTCGTTTCGCTCAAAAATAATCTATAAACAAATTCACTTCTTAAACTCCAACAAGCTCTTAATTTAACCGGTTTGTTTTCCATTTACTTTTTTTAACAGAGCTTTCGGTCGTTCCGGCCTGTTTTGCCTTCGTATTCTCAAATATTATAGAACTTGCAATGGCGGCTAATTGGGCGTACTCTTCGTTTTTTACATTTAAGAGCTCGGGTTTGAAATATTTTGGAATAAACCCGGTATCAAAGTTACCGCTTACAAAAGCCTCATGCTTTAAAACAAATTTACAAAATTCTAACGTCGTTTCCACACCAATTATTGTGTAATCCTCAATGGCCCTTATCATTTTTGCGATGGCCTCGGTCCTGTCTTTACCATGCACAATTAATTTTGAGATCATGGGATCGTAATAAATAGGGATATCCATGCCTTCCTCAAAACCATCATCTACGCGTACTCCGGGGCCACTTGGTGTTTTATAAACCAATAATTTACCAATATCCGGTAAAAAATTATTCATCGGGTCTTCAGCACACACTCGCACTTCCAGGGCATGGCCGTTTATTTTAAGATCATCCTGTGTAAAGCTTAATTTTTCGTTGCGGGCCACTTTTATTTGTTCTTTCACAAGATCAAGACCGGTTATTAATTCAGAAACCGGGTGTTCTACCTGCAAACGCGTATTCATTTCTAAAAAATAGAAGTTAAGATCGGCATCTAATAAGAACTCTACTGTTCCGGCGCCGCTGTAATTGCAGGCCTTGGCCACATCGACAGCGCATTTACCCATTTTTGCACGCAGTTCGGGCGATAGAACGCTGCTTGGCGCTTCTTCAATTAATTTTTGATGACGGCGCTGGATGCTGCATTCCCGCTCAAAAAGATAAACGCAATTGCCATGGTTATCGGCTAAAAGCTGGATCTCAATATGGCGCGGTTGACTGGCATATTTTTCAATAAAAACAGCTCCGTTTCCAAAGGCAGAGATGGCCTCGCTGATAGCCATTTTCATTTGCTCTTCGATCTCACTTTCTTTCTCAACCAGGCGCATACCTTTACCACCACCGCCGGCACTGGCCTTTATCAATAAAGGAAAACCAACTTCTTTAGCCACTTTAACGGCTTCTTTCAGGTCGCTGATAGCCCCATCAGAACCGGGAATCATAGGTACATTGTATTTTTTAGCGGTGGCTTTGGCGCTTAGTTTATCACCCATCAGGTCCATACTCTCGGCACTTGGGCCAATAAACGTAATGCCTGCTTTTTTTACTTTTCTGGCAAAATCCGCATTCTCACTTAAAAATCCGTAACCGGGATGGATGCCATCAACGCCCAATTCTTTACAAATAGCAATGATCTTATCGCCTTGTAAATAAGATTGTGAGCTTGGCGGCGGACCAACACAAACGGCCTCATCGGCATATTTTACAAATAAAGCATTTCTATCTGCTTCAGAAAAAATGGCAACGGTTCTAATACCCATTTCGCGGGCGCTACGCATAATACGCAAGGCAATTTCGCCACGGTTTGCTATTAAGATCTTTTTCATGTTATTTGTCTTGAAATAATCAAATTTAATCTCGATAAATATAGCGATTTATATTAGGAGAGAATGCCAAAAAAATCATTAAACTTTTTTACATTTATGATCAATACATATTAAAATGAACCATAAACTATTGGCCGTATTATTTTTTAGCTTTTTCATCTCTAAAATGCTTTTGGCATTTGATGGTACATTTATGCTTAACAAAGATGCCTTTGTTTATGAGAAATATAATTTTTCGATCGCTAAAGTTGTAGATGCGAGGTTTAATAAACAAAAACCTACAGGGTTTTATTATGAAGGGCTTTTAAATAAAATACAAACTGTAGGCAATGACACTATTAGTTCAGAACTTGAACGGTTTTTTTTAAAACACCATAAATCTTTTTATGAGCCAACGAAAATTATCCTTGTAATTAATCAAATTAATTTAATCGAAATTTTAAATGGAAATACTGATGATTTCGAAATTACTTTGGCCTTTGATTATTATAGAATAACCGAAAATATGGCAAAGCTGGAATATAGTCAGTATTTAAAATTTGATAAAAGTGCAGGTCTTAATAAAGCGAGCGGTCTTAATAAAATTTTTTCTGAAGCAATGGCGGCTGCGTTTTTGCAATTCAAAAATCAAATAATGTATTACAAGCCATTAGAATTTACTGCGCAACAAACAGAAGACCTTGTAAAACGTTTAAATTCATTACCTGTAAAGAGGATAGAAAGTGCGAATGGAAACGATGGTCTTTATTTTAATATTGGCCAGTTAATAAGAAATGCCCCTGTTTTAACTTCAAATTATAAGATAATAAACGATTCTGCTTTAATAAATTTTCAACCTGTTTTAATTGATTGTAAAAGTTATCTAGTAAAAAAAGCGTTTGCTTTTATAAAAAACAATCAGCTTTATATTTATATAAGTGATGGAAAATATTTGCCTGCAGTTGTTGAAGCGGATGGAAGAATTTTTTTAAAAGAAATATATTATAAGAAAAAAGAAAATATCTTTAATAATAAAACGTTGGCAAATTTAAGAGCTTTTTCTCCTCTGCTAAGAACTATAAAAATCATTAAAGATGTAACTGCAGATTCTGATCAATTGAAGATACAGGTGGATGAAGAGACCGGCCAATTAAAATTTTAATATATGTTTTTCTTTTTCTCAAAAATACTTGGTTTCATAATTTCACCACTGGTATGGGTGTTTGTTTTTTTATTATATTCTTTTAAGACCAAGGTAGAAGGGAGGGCAAAAAAATTAAGGATAGCGGCATTAGTTATTTTATATATCTGTAGCAATTCATTCATAGTTGATGAGTGTTTTCGTCAATACGAGCCTGTTACACCCGATTACGATCTTATGACAACCAAATACGACGGGGCCATAATTTTAGGCGGCATTGGCAGCGTTGATGTGCGATTGAAAAAATTGAATTTTGGCTGGGGTGCCGATAGGTTGTTCCAGATCTTTCCTTTATACTATAACGGCAGGGTTAAAAAATTTATTTTCACCGGGGGTAGCGGCAGCATCGAATTTCCTGAGAAAAAAGAAGGCATTTATGTAAAAAAATATTTAAGGTCGGTTAACATTCCCGATAGTGCCATGATCATTGAAACCGAAAGCAAGAATACTTATGAGAATGCTGTTTTTACGAAAAAGATCCTGGATAGCCTAAAAATAAAAGGTCATTTTTTATTGGTCACATCGGCTTACCATATGCCGCGCTCTTTAGCCGTATTTAAAAAAGCAGGCTACAAAAATCTCACACCTTATTTAACCAATCGGGTAAGCGGCATCAGGCGTTTTAGTTTTGATCATTTATTTATTCCAAACCCCGATGCTTTGTTCGCGCTACAAACTATCATTCATGAGTGGCTGGGTTTTATTGTTTACAAAATAAGAGGTTATGCATAAATTTAACGAAGACCTGCTGCAATTCTTATGGCAATATAAAATTTTAAAACCGCTGCCTTTTATTACTACCAGCGGTAAAAGCATTTCTGTTTTAAAAAATGGGGAGTTAAATAAAGATTCGGGCCCGGATTTTTTTAATGCACAGATAAAAGTAGAGGAGGTTGTTTTAGTGGGCAATATAGAAGTGCATATTAAAACCAGCGATTGGTTAAAACACAAACACCAACAAGATAAGAATTATGATAACATTATTTTGCATGTGGTGTATGAGCATGATGCAGATCTTATGCAGAATAAAATAAATAATGTGGAGGTGTTGGAATTAAAAAATTTAATTGCCGAAAGTACTTTGGCAACATACCATCAGTTAAATACATCTAAAGCAAAAATTGCTTGTCATAACCAATTAGCAGGGGTTAACGAACTAAAATTTATTAGTTGGTTAGAGCGCATGACCTTTGAAAGGCTGGAAGGAAAAGTGAGGGCGCTGGAAGATTATTTCAGTTCGGTGAAAGGCGATTATACGCAAACTTTTTATTCTTTACTCTTGCGCAATTTTGGCTTCAACGTAAATTCTTTGCCATTTGAATTACTTGCAAAAAACTTACCCATTACCATATTACTAAAACATTCTGATAATCTGTTGCAGCTGGAAGCCTTATTATTAGGCGCTTCTGGCTTGTTAGAAAACCAGTTTGAAGATAAATATATTTTGCAATTGCAAAATGAGTTTGATTATTTGAAGAACAAATACCGTATTATTTCTTTAAATAAGGACATCTTTAAATTTTCCAAGTTGCGTCCGGCAAATTTTCCTACCATACGTTTGGCACAATTTGCAAAATTAATAAATACCAAACCCGGATTATTTATTGCGCCTTACGATTTTTCTAATTACGAAGAAATTGTTTTGGCCTTAAAAATAAACTTAGACGGTTATTGGAAAAACCATTATAACATGGATGGAAAACTGACCTCAAAAGATCTGACACTTGGATTAACTTCTATTGAAAATCTGATTATAAATACTTTTGCTCCTTTTTATTTTTTTTATTCGAAACGAACAGGGAAAGAAGAAATGACCAACCTGGCCGTTGAGCTTTTAAATAATTGTGATTTTGAACAAAACGCCAAAACTAAATTATTTAACGAGAAAAAGCCGGTGTTAAAAACCGCGGCAGATAGTCAGGCGGCAATTAACCTTTACGATAACTATTGCAGTAAAAAAGCCTGTTTAAAATGTGGGGTAGCTGCTTCGTTGTTAAAGTAGTAATTATTGTAAAGAGCATACTGAATGTGCTGTAACTCCGTTTGAAGATGAGGTGCCATTATTAGTAATAAAATTGGCGTAAGTGGCATCTAAATTTTTTGCTTCATCTGCACAAACTGCCGTGGCTTGTTTTTTGGTCATTTTTTTATTCATTGGCGCTGTTTTAGAGTTATAAGACCCTGTATTGCCTGAATTTGTAAACGAAGCGGTAGTATTGCAATGACAATTGTATTTCTTTTTACAAGAACTAAAAGCGATAATTAAAAAAGGTAAAATATAAATATATTTCATAATTATAATTTTTAAAGGATTATATTACATGAGGTAACAATAGATTCTCCTGCAACTAGAGAGCTGTTGCCGTTACCAGTGATTCCATTTGTAAAATTAGTTTGAATTGATGTTTGTTCATGTTTACAGGCCTCTATTGCCTGTTTCTTACTCATTTTTTCGGTATAAGGTGTTTTACTTCCCGGACTTATAATACTTACAAAGTCTCCATTAGAAGTTTTTAAAGTACTATTGGTATTACAATCACAGGTATAATTCTTTTTACAGGATGAAAAAGAAAATGATATGACAAAAGCGTAAAACAACAACAAAGATTTTATCATATGCAAGGGTTTTGGCTATAAAACTAAAAAATATTCTTATAACCCCAAAAATAAATCTGCTTTACCTTTACGGGACTTAGTTATTGACCTTATTTTTTTATACTTTTGTGATATGGTAAAAAAAATTGTTCATTGGTTTGAGCAGCAGGCTTTTGGCGTGTGCGAATGGTGGGGCAAATTGCTTGGCATTAGAACAACCACTGTGCGCATGTATTTTATTTATTTATCCTTTTTTACTTTTGGCAGTCCCATAATTATTTATTTTATTATGGCTTTTATCTTAGAGCATAAAAATTACTTTAAACCCTTTAGATCGCGCAAACGCAAAAGCGTTTGGGATATTGAATAATTCTAACATTTTTAATATGAAAAAACTATTTACTCTTTCGGCAATTTTTTTTGCAGGCTTTACTTTTTCACAATCCATCAATACAAAAGAGTCGAGCGAAAAATTCAGCGTCGGCAGTCAGAATGCTGTTATTACAACCATTTATGAAAGTACCACAGACGAAGTAATTAGTGAATGGAAGAAGGTTTTAAAAGACTTTAAATACGAAAAAGTAAAAGATAGCGATAACGAAGTTTTTGGCGATAATATTTTAGTAAAAGAGTGGGGTAATAACCCGGTAGATTTTTACACGCGATTTGAAGAAGATAAAAAAGACAAAAAAATTAAAATGGCAGTGGCTGTTGATCTTGGAGGAACTTATTTAACCTCATCCAACGATAAAGATAAATTTAAGTTTGTAGAAAAAATGGTGAAAGATTTTGCTGTTAAAATGACCAAAGAACCAATTACGGCTGCAGTAAAAGTGGCAGAAAAACAACAGGCAAAGTTGGAAGACGATCAAAAAGACCTTGAAAAAGACAATAAGAATTCGAAAGATGATATTGAAGACCTGAAGAAAAAAATAACCAAAGCCGAAAAAGATGTGGTAGAAAAGGATGTTGAGATAGAGAAGAAAAAAGGAGAGGTGCATATTCAGAAAAAAGTGGTGGATGCCAGTTCGGGTGCGGTAAGCGAGCAGGCTAAATCTTCAAAAAAGATCTTAGATAAACTGGAAGGCCAGTTAAGTGATCTTGAAAAAGACAAAAAGAATTTAAAAGGAGATATTGAAGATTACAATAAAAAAATTAAAAAAGAAGAAGCGAGTATTAAAAAGAACGAAGAAGATCAAACCAAGAAAAAAGCTGAAATAGAAAATCAGAAAAAAGTGGTTGCTGATGTGAGGAAGAAATTAGACGCGGTTAATTAAGAATTTTAGCTCCTTCTTCTTTTGGTCTATTGTCACCCGAAAGATCGGGTAAAATGAAAGTATGATCGTTGCTATTCCCGGTAAAATAAGGCCGATCACAAACCACAATTTTGCATTTCTGCCTAAATGTTTTGCGTAAAAATAGGTTAATATTGGAAGGCTTAATAACATCATTAAGCCAAACATAATAAATCCTGCTGCTCCTATAGTATTTGTTATTTAATTAGTTTACTTTAAAGTTATCAAAGTCCAATTCGTATAAAAAATATTTCCTGTAAATAGCTTTTTCTTTTATTCTAAACACCCATAAATTTCTTTTATCCTGAATGTAACTACCGGTTCTGCAATAACCCCTTGTATATTTTTTGTTTAAACGGTTAATTGGCTTATCTTTCATGGTGATGGTATCGCCTTTTGGTGTAACCGCTTTGATATAGGCTAAAGGTTCTTCGCAAGAACATGGGATCTGGCAAGAAGCAGACTGCTTATTGTCTTTAATTTGCATTTTATAGGAATATAATGGCCCTGCAGAATAAATGCTGGCCTTGATTATTTTTAAACCATCTTTGGCAATAAATTTAGCCTTCTTGGTTTTTGAGATCTTGAAGTCACAATTTATTCTACCCCCTCCAACACTTGCAAACTGACAGAGGTCGAGCGTTACTTCATAATATCTAAGGCCCCCGATCCTTTTTTCTTTCATAATTGTTTTTGGTAAAGGTTGCCAGCCTTTTTTTGTGATGATATATAAGTTCATTGGTACAGGAAGATCGAACCCACATATGATGCGGATAGGAATAAGAAGGGTTATGAACTTATCTTTACAATCTTCAGGACAAACTCTGATGTTATACATGCCGCCTGATATTAAAGGAGCGCCCGTATTATCAACCGTATAACTATTTCCTTGCCTGATAGAATCCGGATCATTTATTGCTTCAAAGGATAAACAATTTTTTCCCTTTGTGTACTCGCATACTTTTATTTTAAGTTTCCCGCCAAGAGGAATATCTATCAAAGTATCGCGATTACAAGGATTATTTTCAACTACCGGGGGTTGAGATGGAATAGCATTTGCTTTTTTCTTTTTAATGATCTCGTATTTAAAAATTATATCAACCCTACGATTATAGAATTTCCCCTGATCATTATCATTTGATCTAAGAGGTTTATCTTCTCCCCAATAATTTTGTTTTAAGATACTTTTAGAAATTCCTTTTTTTACAAGGTACTGTGTAACCGAATTTGTTCTTTTAAGAGAAAGCTTAACATTAACAATACTATCTCCAACATTATCAGTATGGCCATTAACGAAAACTTTTTTAAGGGTAACGGTTTGTGTACTATCACTCTCAGGAATAGAATACAATACACTATCAATTTTACTTTTAATAATAAACGAGAGTTCATATTTGCCGGTAGCAAAATAAATGCTTTTAACCGATGTGATCTGCGATGATAAGGACTGAATCATTACAAATAAAAGAAGTATTAATAAACAGGTTGACCTTATCATGACATTGAATTTATTTATTTAATTCTTCCCAAAACTCCGCTCCACGGCGTGTGTGAGGAATAACGATCGTTCCACCAACAATATTAGCTACAGCAAATATTTCATATATTTCTTCGGTGGTACAATTTTGCTCTTTACATTTTTCTAAATGGTATTTAATGCAATCGTCGCAACGCAAAACCATGCTTGCCACAAGGCCAAGCATTTCTTTGGTCTTAACGTTCAAAGCGCCTTCAGAATAAGTTTGTGTATCTAAATTAAACAAGCGTTTAATTACCAGGTTATCTTTTCCTAAAATAACCTCGTTCATTTTTGAACGGTAGTCGTTGAATTCTTTTACTTTTTCTGACATGAATGATCGCTTTAAAGATTATTCTAATTTATGTTTTTTTATTACCCAGGCAGATACAAATACACTTAATTCATATAAGAGATACATTGGAATGGCAACTACCATTTGTGATGTAACATCAGGGCTTGGTGTAATAATAGCAGCTGCAATTAAAATAATGATCACCGCATGTTTACGGTATTTGCGCATGAATTGCGGGGTAAGCAGGGTCATACGCGTTAAAAAATAAACCAGTATGGGCATTTCAAAAATTATTCCCGAAACTAAGGTCATGGTACTTATTAAAGAGATATAATCATCAAATGTATTTTGTGTTTGTACAATGCCGCTAGAAGAAACCTGGTAGTTAATTAAAAAATTATAGCTCATGGGAAATAATAAATAATAACCAAAAAAGATGCCGATCAAAAATAACACTGAGGCAATTACCACAAATATTTTTACCGGACCAATTTCTTTGTTCTTTAAAGCCGGACGCACAAACTTCCACAACTCCCATAACACAAATGGAAAACCAAGAATGATGCCGCATAAAAATGAGATCCACATGTGATTAAAAAATTGTTCGGAAGCACTTAAGGTTTGAAGATGTGCCGGTTTAATGGTCATACACATTACATCGCCGGCACCAATTTTATGACCTAGCGCACATAATACTTTATAGGAAATAAAATCCTGGCGTAGCGGACCAAAAATAATAGTGTCAAAAACAAAATCGTTCAAACAAAAAGCGGCAATGGCAAAAACCATAATAACAAGCGCGCTTCTTACTAAATGCCAGCGAAATTCTTCCAGGTGCTGGAGAAAAGACATTTCTTTACCTTCTGTTTTTGTAGTTTTATCTGAACCGAAAAATGCCATTTTATGGCAGCAAATTTACGCTAAAACCAACTGATTTCAAATCTTCCCAAAATAAAGGATAAGATTTAGAAACTACTTCAGGATTTAGAATGTTTATGGCTCCAAAAACCAATGCCAGCGGGGTAAAGCTCATAGCCATCCTATGGTCATTGTATGTTTTTATGCTTATAACCTGGCAGTCGGCAGTCGGCAGTTTGTCTTTTGTCTTGAGTCCTGAGTCTTTTATCTCCAACGAATTTTCTGAAATACTTACAAGAGCCCCAAATTTTTCGAGCTCTGTTTTTAAAGCCAATATTCTATCGGTTTCTTTAATTTTTAAAGTTTTAAGGCCGGTTAATTTTGCTTTTATTCCAAGTCCAAAACAAGTAACGGCAATTGTTTGCGCGAGATCTGGACAATTGGTAAAATCATATTCAAAATAAGTGTCAACTCTATTGCTTTTTGTAAGCATCAATCCTTCGTTCATAAATTGTGATGAAACACCAAGTTGCTTATAAATTTCGGGCAAAACAGAATCGCCCTGAGAAGAAGACTTTTTTAAGCCCACTAAAGTGATCTCTGCCTTTTTACTTAAAGCTACAATGCTATACCAATAAGATGCGGCAGACCAATCAGATTCAACATTGAATATTTGAGAATCTTGAACTTTGAACTTTGAATCTGACTGCGAAACATGGATAGTATTTAAAACAGTTGATACTTTTGACCCAAATTCGCTAAGCAGATCTAATGTCATCAATACATAGGGCCAGGAGACAATTTCGTTCTTCAAGGTAAGCTCCAATCCGTTTTCAAAGGTTGGAGAAATTAATAATAAGGCAGAAACAAACTGGCTGCTAATACTTCCATCAATTTCGAGTTTTCCACCTTTTAATTTTTTTCCTTTAATTTTTAGAGGCGGGAAATTTTCTTTTTCTAAATAGTCAACCTCTGCCCCTAAAGTTCTTAATGCGTTTACCAATTCGCCAATTGGCCTTTGTTTCATACGATCAGAGCCGGTAAGGATCCAGTCACCTTTTTTTGCAGATAATAATGCAGTTAAAAAACGCATATCGGTGCCCGCATGATGAATATCTATTGTAGCATGATCTTTATTTTTTATTTGATCAAAAGCATTTTGTAATAGTAAAGTATCTTCGGAGGTAGAATTATTTTCTAAGCTTAAATTTAGATCTAACACATTATTTAAGATCAATAAACGGTTGCTAATACTTTTAGAACCGGCAAGTTTTATGGTTGTGCTTAAAATATGTTCGGGCGCTGAAAGTAAAAGCATTATATAGTTGAGTTATAAAGATCAATAGCCTTTTTTATTTGCGCCTCGCTTGCCTCTAAATTATATTTGCAAGCGCCGATCTTATTTATTAAAGCCAACTTGAATTTATTTTTGAAGGTTTTTTTATCATTCTTTAATAACTCTATCATCGAAACAAAATTTAAATGAAGGATGTTTTGTGGAGCAAATTCTTTTTTCAGAACGCTTATTATTTCATCCAACTCTTTTTTGCTCAGCATTTTTTTATCAAATGCAATATAGCTTTCTATCATCATACCAATAACAACTGCTTCGCCATGTAGTAATTCGTTCGTGGTTCCTAATAAAAGCGACTCAATGGCGTGACCAATTGTATGGCCAAAATTGAGAATGTTGCGTGTACCTTTATCAAATGGATCTTTTAAAACAAGTTTGTTTTTTAAAGCAATGCTTTTAGTTATAATAGATTCTATTTTATGATCGCCTTTTAAGTTTTTTAATTCCTCAAAGAATTTTTTATCGCTTATAATGGCTATTTTAAAAATCTCGGCCAAACCATTTTTATAATGTCTTGGTGATAAGGTTTCTAAAAACCCGGGATTGACAAACACGGATTTAGGTTGTGCAAATGTGCCAATAGAATTTTTTAAGCCTGCAAAGTCGATCCCTGTTTTTCCGCCAACACTGGCGTCGGCCATGGCTAATAAGGAAGTAGGAACATTTATAAAATCTATTCCTCTTTTATATGTAGAAGCACAAAAGCCACCAAGGTCGCTTACCACGCCGCCGCCTAAATTAATTATCAGCGAGTTTTTATCGGCCTTATTCTCGATCAATGTTTGCCAGATATGAGCACTAAATTCTATGGATTTACTTTCTTCTCCACTTTCCAACTCTAGGATCTCAGCATCTTTTAATGCCGGGCAACTCATTATTAATTTTGGTAAACAGAAACGAATCGTATTCTCGTCACAAATAATAAAATACGAGGAATATTTGCTTTTCTTTAAATAAGCCGAAAGTGTTTTTAAGGCGTCTTTTCCAATGGCAATGTTATATCCGTTTGCTTTAATTAAAGACATACCCAAAGTTAATTGAAATTAAATGATTGATAAAGTAATTTTATTTTTTCTACCAGTTTGGCCGATTCCATAAAATTAAGGGTTTGTTGTCCATCTGACAGAGCTTCTTCAGGCTTTTCGTGCACTTCATAAATAATGCCATCAGCTCCGCTGAGCAAGGCAGATAGCGCCAATTTTGGAACAAAGGAGCGAATACCAACGCCGTGCGATGGATCGGCAATTACCGGCAAATGCGTTTTTTCTTTTAATACCTGTATGGCATTTATATCAAAAGTATTGCGGTAGGCAGTTTCAAAAGTGCGAATGCCGCGTTCGCATAAAATTAATTTTTCGTTGCCTTTACTAAATACGTATTCGGCCGATGATAACAGTTCTTCAATTGTGCCACTGATACCTCTTTTTAAAAGCACAGGCTTATCTATTTCTCCTAAAGCATCCAACAAATTAAAATTTTGCGAATTTCTTGCGCCAACCTGAAATACATCCACATACGGTAACATTTCTTCTATTTGAGAAACCTGCATTACCTCGGTGATTATTTTTATATTATATGGCTTGCATTTTTCATGCATCATTTTTAAGCCATCAATTCCCAACCCTCTGAAAGCGTAGGGTGAGCTTCTTGGTTTAAAAACACCTCCTCTTATTATTTTAATGTTTTGTTCGTTCAAATGCATAATGATCTTGTCTATCTGCTCTTCGCTTTCTACCGAACAGGGACCTGCCATAATAGACGGTGCATCTTTGCCAATAAAAATATCATTTCCAAGTGCTATGCTGGTATCTTTTACTTTCCATTTTTTGCTTACCAGTTTATAGCTATCTGAAACTATATGCACATCTTTAATTCCTGCTAAATGACCAATTTCGCGAATATCAATTTCGGTTTTGCCAATACATACCAAATATTTTTCGAGTTGCGTATTTACCTCGTTAATAGCGAATTTATGTTTATTTAATTTTTCAAATAAAGTCACTTTTTGGTCTTCTGTAATTGAATTAGTTAATTGAATGATCATGAGTTTTGGTTTTAAGGTTATGAATAAATTGCGGAATATCTTTTTGAAGGTTGTTTGAATTTTTTATCATCTGAATAAAAGCAGAACCAATGATAGCGCCATTTGCATATTTGCACACTTTTGTAAAGTCGTTGCTGGTCTTAATACCAAAACCAATTAATACTGGGATCTTTAAACCCTCATTTTTTAGTGTCATTACTTTTTCAGAGAGGTCTGTTTTATTCTCATTTATGTTACCGGTGGTAGAATTAGATGAAACTAAATACAAAAAACCCGAGCTGTTAGCTGCTAATTCTAAAGCCCGTTTATTTTCAGTTGTTGGACTGATCAAGAAAATAAAATCAAGGTTATATTTTTTAATATACAGCTCATGTTCATTTTTAAACTCATGTAATGGCAGGTCAGGGATAATTAGTCCATCTACACCGGCTTCATGACAACTTTCGTAAAAACGCTCAATGCCAAATTTTAAAAGCGAATTTAAATAGCCCATTAAAATAATGGGTTTAGAAATTAAAGGCCTCACTTGCTTTACCTGGTTAATTAACAATTCCAGATTCATGCCATTGTTTAATGCGATTGCGCTGCTTTGTTGAATTACCGGGCCATCTGCCAAGGGGTCTGAAAAAGGAATTCCGATCTCAATAATATCGCAATCTGAATTTTCTAATAAAGGAATAATCTCTAAAAGGCTTTCTTTGTTTGGAAAACCAGCAGTAATAAAAACCGACAAATTGTTGCTGGGTTTTTTTTCAAATAAAATTTCTGATCTTGTTTTCATATTAATTAAAATGTTTTAAATACGTATCCAGATCTTTATCACCGCGGCCTGATAAGTTGATCACCACTACTTCATTTTCTTTAAATTCTATTTTTTTTAAGACCGCAAATGCATGAGCGCTCTCTAAAGCCGGAATAATTCCTTCTTCCTGCATTAATTCAAAAGCTGCGGCTAAACTTTCTTCATCTGTTGCAGATAAATACCGGGCCAGTTTTGTTTCTTGTAAATGCGCGTGTAGCGGACCAATACCGGGATAATCCAGGCCCGCAGAAATGCTATAAGGTTCTGTAATTTGTCCGTCGTACGTTTGCATTAAAAATGTTTTGCTTCCGTGAATGATACCACATGAACCTTTTTGTAAAGTCGCGGCAGTATATTCGGTATTTAAGCCTTTTCCTGCGGCTTCAATACCAATTAATTTTACGCGCTCATTACCAATAAAATTGTAAAATGCGCCGGCCGCATTGCTTCCGCCACCAATGCAAGCTAATACATAGTCAGGATCTTCTTTACCCTCAGCAGTAAGCAATTGTTCTTTTATTTCTTTGCTGATAATTGCTTGAAAGCGCGTTACAAGGTCGGGGTAGGGGTGCGGGCCAACCACAGAACCTATAAGGTAATACGAATCGTTATTGTTTATCCAGTAACGAATGGCTTCGTTAGTAGCATCTTTTAACGTTCTTGTGCCGCTTGTTGCCGGAATGATCTTTGCTCCCAGCATTTTCATTCGCGATACGTTTGGCGCCTGGCGTTCAATGTCCACTTCGCCCATAAACACCGTGCATTCTAAGCCTAAAAGAGCGCAGGCAGTGGCAGCGGCAGCTCCGTGCTGGCCTGCACCCGTTTCGGCAATTATTTTTTGCTTACCTAATTTTTTTGCAAGCAAGGCCTGACCAAGCGCGTTATTTATTTTATGCGAACCTGTGTGATTAAGATCTTCGCGTTTTAAATAAATTTTTGCCCCGTATTTTTTTGACAATTTTTTTGCAAAGTATAAAGGGCTTGGCCTGCCCACATAATCTTTTAAAAGAAGATTAAGCTCTTTATTAAAATCAGGGTCTTGCGTTAATTGTAAATAATTTTGAACCAATTCGTTTACATTATTATACAGCAATTCGGGTATATAGGCACCACCAAAATTTCCATAATAACCATTTTTGCTGATAGAATAGCCTTTAGTGATTTGCGCTTGCATGATGTTTTTGTTTTAAGAGTAAATTAATTTTTTCAATGTCTTTTAACCCAGGGGTTACTTCAAATTTGGAGTTCACATCTATCCCAATAAAATTATTAAGTTTTAAACCCGCCAACTCATTATAGTTATTAGGAGAAATGCCCCCGCTGATAAAAAATGGTTTAGTTATTTTAATTTCTTGCAATAAATTCCAGTTAAAACTGTTTCCGCTTCCGCCATAATTTGCTGTTGCGGTATCAAACAAAAAATGATCGCATACAGAAGTATAGTTAGACAGGCTTTTTAATGAGGCTTTGTCCTTTATAGATATGGTTTTGATAACTTTTACAAACGGCAAAAGTTGCTCGCAATCCTTCACAGGTTCCTCGCCATGAAGTTGCACCATGTCTAGATCGAAATGCGCTACTGTGTTTAAAATGCTGTAAACAGGCTCATTTACAAATACACCCACTTTTTTTATTGTTTTAGGAATTTGCCTTACTTCATTAAAACTTAATGCATTATTAAAATAACGGGGCGATCCTTTATAAAAAATAAACCCCATTAATTGTATATCCATCTTTGAGATAGTGATAATATTATCTCGGTTATTTAAACCACACACCTTAATCAGCATTGCTTAATTTTTTAGTAGCATTATTAATTAAAGAAATAAATTCTTTGCAGGCGAAAGAAGGTTCGGGATGTTTCATAAAATAAGAACCTATTAAAAATCCCGAATAACCTGCTTCTCTTAATTGTAGTATGCTTTCAACACTTTCAATACCACTTTCGGCAACCTTTGTTTTTTCTTTAGGCAGTTTATCAATTAATCTAAAGCTTGTATTCATATCTATTTTTAATGTTTTAAGATCGCGGTTATTTACCCCAACAATAGTTATTGACGTTGGGATTTTTTCCAGGTCAGCCTCTTCATGTATCTCCAATAGTACTTCAAGTCCTAAACTCACAGCCAGTTCGCTCAACAAAATAATTTCGTTTTTGTTTAAACAGGCTGCTATTAATAATATGGCATCGGCACCAATAGATTTAGCTTCAATAATCTGATATTCATCCACAATAAAATCTTTTCTTAAAATGGGGCAAAAATTAAATTTTCGGGCAAGGCTAAGATCCTGGTTAGTTCCGCCAAAAAAAGTTTTATCGGTAAGTACAGAAATTGCACTTGCTCCTGCTTGCATATAACCAATTGATGTTTTTTCTACATTTACATAGTTATTGATGATGCCTTTTGACGGGGATCGTTTTTTTATTTCGGCAATAATGCCACTTTTATCCTGCCGCTTTAAATATTTATCCAGCGAAACAGGGACAGAGTTAAAATAAAGCGAGCGTTCTAATAATTTAACGGGATAAAGTTTTTTATTTTCTTCTACTTCTGATCTTTTGTGTGTTATTATTTTTTCAAGTGTGTTCATGGTTTATGAATTAATCAGGTTCTTAAATAAGGAATATGCTTTGTTAGAAATAATAGCATCTTTTGATCTTTCGATGCAGTCATGAAGTGTGATGTTAGGATAATAACAATTCATTGCCAGAGCTGTATTGGCAAGCACCACTTCGGTTTGTGCTCGAGTAGCTTTGTTCTGTAATACATTTAAAAAAATTGCAGCAGCGTCCGCAATTGTTTCGCCGCCATAAAGATCGTTTGCAGCCAATTTCGAAAAATTAAAATCAAAGTTATCTATCATCGTTTCTTTTAAATTGGTATATAGTTTCGTTTCTGAGGTTAGGCTTATTTCATCATAACCATCCAAAGAATGTACGATCGTATAATTGTGACCCGAGTTTTGTAAAATGTAATTATACATTCTTGCTATTTTACTATTAAATGTGCCAATGTAACGGAATTGTGGATCGGCCGGGTTAACAAGGGGGCCAAGCAAATTAAAAAAAGTACCTATGCCAATATTTTTTCTCACAGGAGCGGCCATTTTTAAAGCAGGGTGAAATAAAGGTGCATGTATAAAACACATATTATGTTTCTCAAGATCATAATTAAGCTCGGAGGGATCGCTTTTGAATTGATATCCGAAATGTTTTAAAACATCTGATGAACCCGACACGCTTGAAGCGCCGTAATTGCCGTGTTTTGCAACAGGAACACCTGCTGCCGCTAAAATAAAAGCAGATAGGGTAGAAATATTGAAAGTGTTTTTTTTATCGCCACCCGTACCACAAACATCTATGCAGGGTTTGTGCAGGCCTACTTTTACTGACAGATCCATTAAAGCATTTTTAAATCCGCTTAGTTCCTGCATAGAAATATGCCGCGTTTGATAGATGCCAATAGAAATACTCAATTGGTATTCGTTCATTTTTTGCGAAGCGATATCCAGCATCAGGTCGTGCGCTTCTTGTTGTGATAAAATATGTCCGCTACAAAGTTTTTGAAACATTGGTTTTAATTTTTTAAAATTAATAATGATGAATGATTATGTTTTTACGATCAGGCGCTAAGCCAATTTCGTAGAATGGTTTCTCCGTGCTCCGATAAAATAGATTCAGGGTGGAACTGAACGCCTCTTACATCATAGGTACGATGTTTAGCCGCCATAATATTATTTTTATCATCAATGGCGGTAACGATCAATTCATCCGGTAAATTTTCATTTTTAATTACCCACGAGTGGTACCTACCGGCATTAAATGTTTTAGGACAATCCTTAAAAATTTTATCCTCGTTAAGAAGGTATACAGGAGTAGCAATGCCATGGTACACGGTTTCAAGGTTCATTAAAGAAGCGCCAAAAGTTTCACCAATTGCTTGCAGGCCCAGGCAAACTCCAAATATGGATTTGGTTTTGTGGTACTGCATTAAAAGTTCGGGCATAATACCTGAATCTTTTGGCAAGCCCGGGCCGGGCGATAAAAGTATTTTAGAATAATCATTTACTTCTTTTAAAGAAATTTTGTCGTTACGAATGACATCAAACTTAATATTGCCCATTTTTTCGACTAAATGAACAAGATTGTAAGTAAAGCTGTCGTAATTATCAAGTATTAGTAGTTTCATGGCTGTATGAGGATATGGTTTTATTAATTTTTTGAGCCTCTTTAATGGCTTTTTTAAGGGCAGATATTTTGTTATAGATCTCGTTCATTTCAGACTCAGGATCGCTGGCGTTAACAATACCTGCGCCCGCCTGGTAATAAAGAACATGATCCTTACTTAAAAAAGTACGGATCATGATGGCCTGGTTAAGTTCGTTCTTATCAGATAAAAATCCTATTGAACCGCCATAATAACCGCGCGATGTTGGTTCATATTTATCAATTAACTGTAGGGCTTTGTATTTTGGTGCCCCCGATAATGTACCCGCAGGTGATGAGCCCGCTAACACTTCAAAAGCATGAATGCCTGCCCGAAGCTCTCCTTCTATTTTGCTTACCAAGTGTATTACATGCGAATAAAGCTGCACTTGTTGTAAATAAACAGGTTCAACAGCAGTGCAATATTTGCTCAGATCATTTCTCGCAAGATCAACCAACATCATATGTTCGGCATTTTCTTTTTCGTCAACCAGTAATTTTTTTGCGTTAATGATATCTTCCGTATTATTTGCACTGCGTTTATAAGTGCCGGCAATTGGATTAATTTGTGCTTTATTGTTTTTAATGATCAGTTGCGCTTCGGGCGAAGAACCAAACAAGCGAAACCTGCCTGTATCGAAATAGAACAAATAAGGTGATGGATTAATATTCTTAAGCGCGCGGTATAAATTAAAGTCGTCGCCAATGTAGGCTTGCGAAAATTGGCGCGATAATACCATTTGAAAGATATCACCTTTTTGGCAATGATCTTTTGCAACATTAACCAGCTCCATAAATTCATCATCAGTTTGGTTGGCTCTTTCTTCTCCTACCGGGCTAAAATTAAATTCAGTTACCTGCTGGGTTAGTATGTTTTCGTTAAGTTCGAATAATTGTTTTTGGGCAGTTTCGTTATCAAAAGCATGAGAAATAATGTGTAGGTTATTTGTTGTATGGTCAAAGACCAAGATCAAAGAATACAGATGATATAAAATATCCGGTATTAGCTGTTTATTCTCTTTTTGCCTAAAAGTAATGTCTTCAAAATATTCTATCACATCAAAACTGTTATAGCCAAACAATCCACCGGTGCAAAAACCAAAATTTAGCTCTTGAAAAATAAATTGCTCCTTAAAATTGATGAATTCCTGAACCAAGGTTCTGTTTGAAGATGGAAGAGCTTGTTTTTGAATTACAGAACCAACAACTGTTTTTAAAACCTGGCCTGACAATTCAAAAGAGGCAAGTGGCTGGAAGCATAAATACGAATAATGGTTTTGCTTACTGTTATAATCCGAACTTTCTAGCAAAAGAGGTTTTTGGTAAATATCTCTTAGCGCCATAAAAATACCGATTGGCGTTTTAGTATCGGCAAGTATGGTTTTTGTGTATGTTTTTAATTCTATCATGTCGCTTGGTTTAAAATAAAAAGCCCGCTGTTACAGAACAGCGGGCTTTGAAATATGCCTTAGGTAAATATAAATTTAGCTGTTCACAATTGTATTTGCGAACCACCACCACATTTTATTTACATTATTATTTTTCATTTCCGTGTACAAACCTAAGCAAAGTTTTTTATTAAAAAAATTATTTTTTGTTTTGGGTTCAACCAAAGTCGTGGTTTTAATGTCTTAGTTGCGATAATCATTGGGTTTGCGGGTTTTAAAAAAAGATGATTTTTTGCAAATCCGGTCATGATAATTTAAATTTTTAAATCCAATTAGGGGCTAATAATCGTAACTTAGTGTATGCAGCGAAAATATATATACCAGATCCTTTTTTTAATTATTGTAATTTTTACCGCTTTTAAGATGCAGCCACCCAAAATCATTACTTATTTGCCTCTGGGCGATTCATACACTATATGCACCGGGGCAACTGAAAAAGAAGCATGGCCGTTGCTGCTCACCAATCATTTAATTGAAAATAAAATTGAATGTAAACTATTGGATAACCCGGCGCGGAATGGTTTTAGCACACAAAACCTTATTGATAATGAATTGCCATTGGTAAAAAAATTAAAACCCGACTTTGTTACCATATTAATTGGTGTGAATGATTGGGTGAGAGGAGTGTCAAAAGAAAGCTTTACCAAGAACCTGGTATTTATTTTGGATGATGTACAAAAAAACATGAGTGATACGAAAAAGATCATTTTAATAACCATTCCTGATTTTGGTGTTACGCCACAGGGCAAAGATTACGGTAATGGCAGGGATATCGGAAAAGGAATTGCCGACTTTAATACAGTAATTATTGCCGAAGCTAAAAAAAGAGGATTGCCTTTGGTAGATATTTACGACCTGTCTAAAAAAATGAAAGACGATGCTTCTTTGGTGGCGGCCGATGGACTTCACCCTTCGGCTAAAGAATATGCTTTGTGGGAAAAAATAATTTTAAGCTCAGCTTTAACTTTATTAAAATAAAAACGGATCCGTTTTTGGATCCGTTTTAAAGTTTTTAATTTCCAAGGTCTTCAAAATTCACTTCAGAACTTGTAGACTCGTCTCTGTTATGCTCGGAGTATTCTTTTCTTGGTTCTATTTCGGGGGCATTTTCCTTAATATGGGCTACTGCTTCGTTAAGGCCCTCAACAAATTTTTCAAAATCTTCTTTATATAAAAAGATCTTATGTTTTTCATAGCTGAATTTACCATCAGTACCAAAACGCTTCTTGCTTTCTGTAATAGTTAGGTAGTAATCATTTCCACGAGTGCTCTTCACATCAAAAAAGTAAGTACGCTTTCCTGCTCTTACAGATTTCGAGAACAAATCTCCACTTTCATTTTTTTCAAGTTCTTCCGACATAGTAATTAGTTTGACTGAGGACAAATATTAGAAAAACTTTCTAAGATTGGCTATGGTGTTAATAATTTGCCTTTATTGTTAATAGCCTTAAATAACTGGAAGCGCAATAAAAAAGCCGATCCGGGGTTTCGGATCGGCTTTTTTCTAAAAAAACAGAATTAAGACTTTTCTTCTTTCTTAATTTCTTTTATGCCTTTTGCACTATCGTACATTTTTTGAGTGGTTGCTTTATCAAAAGGTTCGGTTTCGGTACTTTTAAGATCTTCGATACAATAATCTGTAGTACCTATTTTTTGATTAACAATAAAGTGAAATTCAGGTTTTACGATCTCGCTCTCCCAAAAAATAGCAGTTGGTTCGTCCACTACATAATTCTTGAATTTTAAAACCTCATCCTCTTTAATGTCTTTTTTCTTTAACTCGATATCGGCAGCCTGCTCATTAATGGTAATGGCAAAGGTGCCACCTACTTTAATATCTAAAGCGCCTGAAGATTGTTCGGTAACTGTAAGTTTAGCTGCATTGGTATCGGGCACAAAGATCGCGAACGGCTTACCGTATTTGCTAAGGTCTAAAACGTTCATGCCTTGTGGGGCAACTATAGCTTCTTGCTCTTTCTTTTTGCCACCACATGAAATTAGGGTTGACACGATCACAGCAACTGATAATAAATTGATTAGTTTTTTCATCTCTTTTTCTGTTTTTAATAATAAGTGTAAATATAAATTAAATTTTGAGACGATGAATTTTGTTTGGTAGAAAAAAAGGTCAAAAAAAAACCCCGCTGAGCGGGGCTTCTTTTTACTTTTTCTTAGCTGCTTTCTTAGCTGCTTTTCTAGGAGCTGCTTTTTTCTTAGCTGCTTTTTTAGGAGCTGCTTTTTTAGCGCCTTTTTTTGCTGCTTTTTTAGGAGCTGCTTTTTTTGCTGTAGCTTTTTTAGCTGTTGCTTTTTTTGCCATGGTTTTTTTGTTTTTGAGATTTGTTGATACGAAGTAAATAAATTTTTCAGAGTTATCTAATTATTAAGTCATTATTTTTTCAACA
>JACCXH010000022.1 GCA_013697245.1 Bacteroidota bacterium | reverse complement strand
AGAAGCCAAAAATAAAAAACCGGAATTAACAACATAGTTTATACTTTTGCTTTACAAAACAACCCAAAAAAGTGGCCTAATTAAAATGAGAACGACTGGCCTATTTTGGATGAGAATGACTGGCCTATTTTGGATGAGAATGACTGGCCTAATATAAATGAGAATGGGTGGCCTATATTAGATGAGAATATCCACATAATGATTTGTTAAAAGTAGTAAACGAAAATAAGGATGTTACACACACTATAAACATGATACTGTATGTAATGATGTATGTAGTAAAAATAAACAATCACAAATATTTAATTATCAATTAGTTATAAAATATAAATTCCTCCTCCAAAGGTTTTGTGAAGTAAAATGGAGTTCGGGAAAGCGGAGGAGGAAATAAATAATTTTGTTTACATTTGAAAAGATGACAAACATCCCCGACATACAAGAAAGAATAAAAACAGACTTTGGCGTACAAGCGCAAGAAGCTTTTGAACATATTAATGCTGGCGTTGCAAGCGCAAGGCATTTAAATGATCCAAGAATAATACGTTGTATTATATTTTTAGCGGATAGAGATATCAAAAAATTAACGATCCTTATCGACTCCGCAAAAATAGATCCACGCGATATTATTATGTGGGCAGAATACATACAAAGCGGGCCGGGCGATCAAACCACTAGGGTGCGCGACTTTAGTAAGACCTTTGATCAATCGGAAACAGATGTTAGGGAATAATGAATTTAAATATGAATAAATACATAGCCACCCTTATTTTTTACATTGCCTCATTTATTATTATTTATGTTTTAAACTTATTATCTCCCGGTGCTCAGGATGGAGGCTGGGGCTTAGGAAGTGTTGCAGTTATTTTATTAGTGTTTGTTATTGTTGCACTTATAGGCATAAGTAGTTACAAAGGCATTAAAAAAAGCAAAAGCTATTTTATTTTAACGGCAATTCATTTCTTGATATTGCTTGGTTTACTAAGTACTTTTTTTATGTAGGAGAAATTTTAGAAGTTCGCCTTTTTAATATGCGCTTAAATTTTTAAATAAAAAATTCCAAATGTTGTGCCGGTACATGCTGAAAACCGCCAAACTTACCATCTTCAATAGGTGTTTTTACAATTAAAAAATCATTGCCGTGTTCTATTTCTATTTTCTCACCTTTTTCGTTGATGTGATGATCTTCTTTTGTTGCTACGATCGTGTATTGTGAATCGTCGCCAATTAACCATTTAACGAAATCACCTTTTTTAAATTTGCTCATTTTATACTTTTATTTAATGTTAATGTCTATATCTTATTTGTGTAACAATCGAAATTGCAATTTGTTTGAAGGTATTATAAAAGATATACATTTGGATAGGTTTAAACAAAAAATGCGAACCATTTCTAGTTCGCATTTTTAATTTAATTAGAATTTTATAAAGAATCTATTTTTGGTGGAGCTATAACAGTTTCCAGTTTTGGAACTACAATTTCTTCCGGCTTATCAAAAGGGCGTTTACCAAAGATCTCTTCAAGGTCTTCTTTAAAGATAACTTCTTTCTCTAATAATTTTTGGGCGAGTAAAGTCAATTTATCTTTATTGCTTATTAAGATCTGTTTTGTTTTGGCATAAGCAATGTCGGTCATTTTCTTCACCTCTTCATCAATTGTTTTCGCAGTGCTTTCGCTATAAGGTTTGCTAAAGGTATAATCGCCTTGCCCTGAACTATCGTAATAACTTATGTTACCGATCTTATCATTTAAACCGTAATACACAATACAGGCATAAGCTTGTTTGGTTATTTTTTCAAGATCGCTTAAAGCCCCTGTACTTACTTTACCAAAAACAATTTCTTCTGCTGCGCGTCCGCCTAAAGCAGCGCACATCTCATCCATTATTTGTTCGGTAGTAGTTATTTGCCTTTCTTCCGGTAAATACCAGGCAGCACCTAAAGAGCGACCGCGTGGTACAATGGTTACTTTTACCAATGGGCTGGCATGTTCCAGCATCCAGCTTACAGTAGCGTGGCCTGCTTCGTGAAAAGCAATGACACGTTTCTCTTGCGGAGTTATAATTTTATTTTTCTTTTCTAAACCTGCAATAATTCTATCTACTGCATCTAAAAAATCTTGTTTCTGCACCATTTTTTTATTTGAACGGGCTGCAATTAAAGCGGCTTCGTTACAAATATTAGCAATATCCGCACCGCTAAAACCGGGCGTTTGTTTCGCTAAGAAATCTATTTGTACACTCTCGTCAATTTTAATTTTCTTTAAATGCACCTGGAAAATTTCTTTACGCTCATTTAGATCAGGCATGTCAACATAAATTTGTCGGTCAAAACGGCCGGCGCGCATTAAAGCCCTGTCTAAGATATCGGCACGGTTGGTTGCTGCTAAAATAATTACACCGCTGTTGGTTCCAAAACCATCCATCTCAGTCAGTAATTGATTTAAGGTATTCTCACGTTCATCGTTTCCGCCGGCTGCAGCATTTTTGCCACGCGCACGGCCAATAGCATCTATCTCATCAATAAAGATGATACAAGGCGCTTTTTCTTTTGCTTGTTTAAATAGGTCACGTACACGGCTTGCACCAACACCCACAAACATTTCCACAAAATCAGATCCGCTTAATGAAAAGAAAGGAACCTTTGCTTCGCCTGCAACAGCTTTAGCCAATAAGGTTTTACCGGTACCCGGGGGGCCAACCAATAAAGCGCCTTTAGGAATTTTTGCTCCCAGATCAGTATATTTTTTTGGATTCTTTAAAAAATCAACGATTTCCATTACTTCCATTTTTGCGCCATCTAAACCGGCCACATCATTAAAAGTAATGTTCACATTAGAATCTTTATCAAATAAAGTTGCCTTCGATTTTCCGATATTAAAGATCTGGCCTGGTCCGCCGCTTCCACCGCCACCACCCATTCGGCGCATCATCACTATCCAAAGCACTACCATAATTAATATTGGTAATAACCATGGTAGTTGATCGCTCATCCAGTTGGTCTCTTCAATACTGCGGGCAAATACCTGTTTTTCTTTTGGGATGCCGGCTTCGTTCTGCACTTTTTCCATACCCAGCATTAAATTATCAATAGATGGAACAGTAATATAAAAATGCGGGCCTTTGTAATTTTTATCAGGGAATAATGCGCGCGCAGTTTTAGGATCTTTGTAACGGTTTGCAGTTGCAGTAGTATCCGGATCAATAAAGATTCTGGCAATTGTTTTATTTACAATGACAACTTCTTTTACATCGCCTTTTGCAAGCATATCCTGATAAAATTTACCCTGGCTAATTTCCTGCAATTTTGGTGTAAAACCATTGCCGTAAAAAACAATAAATAATAATACCGCTATCACAACACCATAGATCCAATAAAAATTATTGCCGCTGTTGCCACCTTTGTTGCCTCCAAAATTGGAGTTTGGGCGACTGAATTTTTCTTTCATGCGCTCAAATTGTTTTTTTCTCTCCTCTTCAGACGAGCTGGATTTATTATTCGTATCGTTCTGCGTAGGTTCTGTATTTTGTTCGTCGCTCATCTTAGGTTCTATCTATGTAAAATTTTAATTAATGGTAGTTATTTCAGCATCGCCCCAAAGCCCTTCAATATTGTAAAATTCGCGGGTTTCGCGCAAAAATACATGCACCACAATGTTAATGTAATCAATTAAGATCCACTCGCTGTTTTGGTGCCCTTCGGCATGGTATGCTTTTTCGTTGGTTAATTTAATAACCATATCTTCAACACTATCGGCAATGGAGTTAACGTGAGTTTTACTATCTGCATCGCAAATAACAAAATAATCAGTAACACGGTTATCGAGTTTGCTTATATTTAAAATGGTAATGTTCTTTGCCTTTCTATCTTCCATTCCTTCTACAATAGCATCTAAAAGGCTGGTTGTTTCTTTTGGAGTGGATGATTTCTTAGGGCGTTTGGTGCTACTGCCTGTTTTCTTTTTGTTTTCAGAGTTAGCAATAAGGTTGGCTTCACGAAATTCTCTTTCTTCGGGCGTAATGACCTTTTTCTTGATTACTTTCTTTGCGGGAATTTTAGCCTTTGAGCTTTTTTTCTTAACAGCAGCCGCAAAGCCAAGCTTTGCCTTAACGGTTTTTTTAGCAACAACCTTTTTGGCAGGAGCAGTTTTAGAAGTTTCTTTTTTTGCAACGGCAGGTTTTGTTGTTTTTTTTGCTGCTGCTTTTTTAACCGGAATTTTGGCCATAAAATGTTATTTGTCGCTTAACTTTTAATTAAATTTACTAGGTTTACACTAAACAACAAATTTAATCTTATTTGGTTTAATGGAAACATTATTTATTGGCAGAAATCTTATTTTTTTACCGTTGGTTAATAGTACCAATTCTTATGCCATAGAGATGTTAAAGAACGTTAACCTTGCCGAAGGTACTGTGGTGCATGCGGCAGAGCAAACGAATGGCAGAGGACAGCGCGGAAGCTTGTGGATAGCTGAAAAGACAAGTAATTTAACGGCATCGTTAATTATAAAACCAACTTTTTTACAGTTAAAAAACCAACATTATTTATATCAGATTGCAGCATTGGCCTGCTATGACGCATTGGCTGAATTATTGGACAGTAGCCAATTTGACATAAAAATTAAATGGCCAAATGACATATTGGTGAATAAACAGAAGATAGCCGGGATATTAATAGAAAATAATGTTATAAATACTCAATTGAGTTGGAGTGTTGTTGGGCTTGGCTTAAACATCAATCAAACGATCTTTGATGAGCTTTTTAACGCCACATCTCTAAAAGTATTGCTAAATAAGCATTTTGAGGTAAATGAGTTGTTAGGCTTATTTTGTAAATATTTTGAGAAATATTATTTAGAACTAAAAAATAATAAGGTAAACGGTATAAAAGAAAACTATTTAAAACACTTTTTCAGGTTAAATAACTGGATGGATTTTGAAATAGAAGGCGTTGCACAAACAATGTTCGTTCAGGGCGTAAGTGAGGAAGGATTGTTGTGGTTAAAAAATAAGCATGAGCAATCTTATTTTTTTGATGTAAAGCAGGTTAAGTGGTTATATTGATCGTTTTGATCATTTTTTTGGAAAGAAAATTTGGGTAATATCTTAAATAGTTTAAGCGTCTTTTTTTTTGCTTGATCAAAAAGTACCAACCCCAATAGCTAACGGGATTGGTTACTTTTGCGCGACAAAAGAAAATTTTCTTTAAGATTTTATGAATATTTAATGCGACTAAAACGGCACTCAAAAGGTTTGCCGTGCCATAGCGGTAGAATGAAGTTTATTGTATCAACTTGCAAGATCTTTTAATGCAGCTTCTGCTGTTTCAAACTCAAATTTAAAGCCGCTATCCTTTATTTTTTTATTACTGATCTTTACACCTTCGGTAATAATTACAGCACTTTCTCCCATAAAAATTTTTAAAAGAAAGCCCGGCAAATTAGGTGCAAAAAATGGTTTATGAAGACTTTTAGCCAATTGTTTGGAAAAATTTTTGTTATCGATCAATTCTGAGCCAACACCATTATAGATGCCATTAATAGTTGTGTTTAGCAATGCATATTGGAAGATGGATGCGATATCATTAATATGAATCCATTGAAATGCCTGTTTACCACTTGCTAAACCAGCGCCAAACCCTAATTTAAAAGCCGGCGCCATTTTAACATAAGCACCACCGGTTTTGCTTATAACCACACCGGTTCTAATAATAGAGGTACGAATACCCGCATCAATAAAGGGCTGATAGCTTTTCTCCCACAGCACACAGGTTTCTGCTAAAAAATCATTCCCGGGGCCATCCGTTTCGGTAAATATTTTTTCGCTTTGCGTAGCACCGTAATAGCCCATAGCACTGCTGCCAACCAGGGTTTTAATAGGGAACTTGTTTTTAGAAATATAATTAAACAGCAACTCGCTGCTTTTTACGCGCGAATCAATAATTTCTTTTTTATAAGCGGTTGTCCACCGATTATCAGCAATGCCGGCACCTGCTAAATGAATAACACTTTCAACACCTTCAAAGGCGTTCTCATCAATATAATTTCTAGAAACATCCCACTTAAACTTTTTAATGCTTTTATATTTGCCTTCTTCTCGACTTAGCCAAACTGGTTGGTGATTATTTTTTAATAACAATTCAGAAATTGCCTTGCCAACTAAACCACTTCCGCCGGTAATTAATATATTTGCCATGGATCAAATATATAACAATACAATTAATAAAAAGTTTATGGTTTACGATATTCATATTTTTGTTTGTAACAATCAACGCAGCGGTACCGAAAAATTAAGCTGCGGCGAAACACATGGACTAGAATTGGTTGGCGAATTTAAAAAACAGCTAAAAGACCTTAATGTAAATTTAAAAACCCGTGCCAATAAAAGCGGCTGCCTGGGTATTTGCGATTTTGGCCCAACTGTGGCAATTTACCCGGAAGGAACATTTTATGTTGGTGTTGAAAAAACGGATGTAAAAGAAATTATTGAATCACATATTATTAATAAAAAAATTATTGAACGTTTATTATTAAAACAGTAATTATGGAAGAATTAGATGTAAATAATTATCTGGTACAGGAAAATTTGTTTGATCTGTTTAAACGCCAGTTAAAAAAAGATTTTAGCAGTTGCAGTTTGGATACAGAGTTTACGAATGAACTACCAATTGATATGGAACCTTTAAAAGCTACGATACAAGGCGAGTTGCAGCCTTTATTAAAGAATGGCTCGCAGCTTTCGGCTTTATTGTATCGTATTGATATTAGCGAAATAGAAATAAAAAAGTACGCAGCAAAAAATAAAGATCTTTCATTTGAAGAAGTTTTATCAGAATTAATAATTAAACGTATTCTTCAAAAAGTGATCTTAAAGAAAAGATTCTCTCAATAAATATGTCGGCAACTATTAGGATCGGAACTGAAAAAGACATCCCCCGGGCTCTTGAATTGGTAAAGGAATTGGCGATTTTTGAAAAATCCCCGCAGGAAGTGGAAGTAACCATAAGCGAAATGACAGCTTGGGGTTTTGGCAAAGAAAAACTCTTTGATTTTTTTGTGCTTGAAAAAGAAAATGTCATTGTCGGTATTGCCTTGTATTATTATAAATATTCAACCTGGAAAGGCAAATGCTTATTTTTAGAGGATATTATTGTTACTGAAAGCGAACGTAAAAATGGTTACGGTAAATTATTGTTTAACGAGGTGGTAAAAGTTGCCAAGGGGCAAAAAGTAAGGCGTATGGAGTGGCAGGTTTTAGATTGGAATACAGCCGCAATTGAATTCTATAAAAAGTATAATTCGCATTTAGATGGGGAGTGGATCAATTGTAAATTAACTTACGATCAGATTCAATCTTTCTAAGGTTTATAAATAGCCACTAATTTCACGAATTACACAAAATAGGCTTTTTTAATTATAAATTTTGTTTGGTGAAATAATTATTCAAAGCATAAATTGCTTTGAATTAAATTACACGAATTGAGATTAAAATAGTCAGAAATATTATTTGTGAAATTAGTGCAATTCGTGGCTAAAGTTTTTACTTGGATGACACCAAACATTTAGGTACAAACCATTTTCCTTTATAAATTCCGGCATCAATTATTTTATTATTACAATCAACATATTTTCCATTTTGTTGACGTTTCATAATCACAGCTTTACCTTCTTTAATTTCTTTTATTACTTCCTGTTTAAGCTCTTCCAACGTTTTCTTTTTATTTTCTGAACCGATCTTAAAACCCAGTTCATTATTGGTAAGGTCCATTACATTGCTTAAACTATCTGGGGCTTCATCGTTCTCTTTTGTTTGTTTTAGAAATTGATGATAGTTGCCTTTTTCGTGTGCAATGCCTAGTTTTCGTAGTTTTTTAATGTTGATCTTCTGCGAAAAAGCTGCCATAAAAAAAACGTGACGAAATGCGTCTAATTTTCCGCCATTAGTGTAATTATCCAACAACAATTTATTGTCATCATTTTTGAATAAGATCATTGCTTTTTTATGGATCTTCTTAACTTTTAAAGCTGCTACAGGGTGCCAAGCCGACCACCAAAGCTCTTGTTTAAAGGGCTTCTGTCCAATTGCATATGCTGAAAAGGATAAAAAAACAAAAAGTATTTTAAATTTAAAGATCATTCGAGGGTAAAAATAGTCATCGTCTAACAATAAAAGCCTGTTTATATTATAAATTTATTTCTGACTTATTTTTATGTAAAACTAGGCTCCAGATAGCTATCGTATTGAAGACATAATTAAATATTTATGACGAAAAATTTAACGAAACTGCAGTTAAAAAGAAAAGAAAATAAATTATAAGATAAATTTTAAACGGCTTTTTAGCGCAATTAACAGTCAAATGTTAGTATAATAGGCGAAAAAATTTATTTGCCGAGAAGCTAAAAGTTATATTTGTTACGTGGACATAAAAAACGATTTCATAACAACCTTACTTAATAAAAAAACAACTGGTTTAGTTGTTAGTATTAACGATTTGCGTGACAAAGAATTTAGTGGTATTAAATTAACCGCTGAAGAAAAATTTGCTTTATCTAATTTTGATAAATACCGCATCAGTATTCTTAATTCCACAATCGACGAAGAAAAATTTCATTACCAATACCGCCAACTACAAGTTATAGCTAATCTTAGCGACTGGCGTGAGTTCTTAAAGAAAGATTTTTAATTTTTTAAGAGTCTTTTTACTATTAATTACCGCTTTATTCATTAATTTTTTTACTTTTGATTTCTAATTAAATACGAAACAATGAAGGTAAAAACGTTAGGACAGTTTGTGATCGAAAAACAAATGGATTTCCCGTATGCAAAGGGCGAGTTATCGCGTTTGTTAAGAGATATTGGCATTGCTGCCAAAATTGTTAATCGCGAGGTAAATAAAGCCGGTTTAGTCGAGATCCTTGGCGAAACAGGCGAAACCAATATACAAGGCGAACGCGTTAAAAAACTGGACGTATTTGCCAACGACCAATTTATAGCCGCTTTAAAGGCCGGGGGCGAGGTTTGCGCTATAGCCAGCGAAGAGAACGATGAAATCATTCCTATTGACTCTGAGATATCAAAAAATGCCAAATATGTTGTGGCAATGGATCCCCTGGATGGCTCTTCAAATATTGATGTCAACGTATCTGTTGGAACCATTTTTTCTATTTACCGCCGCACTACTTTAAGTGGTCCGGGAACTATTGAAGATTTTATGCAACGCGGTACCGAGCAGGTAGCCGCCGGATATATTATTTACGGATCAAGTTGTATGCTGGTTTACACCACAGGTAAAGGCGTTTATGGCTTTACCTTAGATCCAAGTATTGGCGAATTTTGTTTGTCACACCCGTTAATGCAAACACAAAAAGCCGGTAATGTATACTCTGTAAATGAAGGAAACTATTTACATTTCCCCGAAGGTGTAAAAAAATACATTAAATATTGCCAGGAAGAAGACAAAGAGACGGGTCGTCCGTATTCTTCTCGTTACATTGGTTCGGGTGTTGCCGATATTCACCGTAACCTGATAGTTGGTGGCGTTTATATTTATCCAACAACCACAAAATCACCTAATGGAAAATTACGTTTGTTATATGAGTGCAATCCTTTAGCTTTTATTATAGAGCAGGCAGGGGGTAAGGCAACAACAGGTTACAAACGTATTATGGAAGTGCCAATTAACGAGTTGCACCAGCGCACGCCTTTATTTTTAGGAAGCTCGGATATGGTGGATAAAGTAATGGAATTTATGACCAAATACGCCGAGGTAAAAGCTTAATGAGTTTAAACTGCCAAATATCTGTAATTATTCCTCTTAAAGATGAGGAGGAATCGTTACCGGAATTACATGATTGGATCGTAAAGACCATGACGGAGAATAATTATTCTTATGAAATAGTTTTTATTGACGATGGTAGTAAAGATAATTCATGGCAGGTAATTGAAAGTTTAGCACAAAAAAATTCAAACGTAAAAGCAATAAAATTCCGCCGCAATTATGGCAAATCACCTGCTCTGCATTTAGGATTTGAAGCGGCAGAGGGTGATGTAGTAATTACGATGGATGCCGATCTGCAGGATAGCCCGGATGAGATACCCGAATTGTATAAAATGATAACGGTTGATGGTTTTGATCTTGTTAGCGGATGGAAACAAAAACGCTATGATAACGCGATCACAAAAAACCTTCCTTCTAAATTATATAACTGGACCAACCGAAAAATAAGTGGTATTAAATTGCATGACATGAATTGCGGTTTAAAAGCTTATAAAAAGAAGGTGGTTAAAAGTATAGAGGTGTATGGAGAGATGCACCGCTTTATTCCTGTAATGGCTAAGGCCGCAGGTTTTAATAATATCGGTGAAAAAGTAGTACAACACAGAGCTCGTAAATATGGTGTAAGTAAATTTGGCTGGAGCAGGTTCATTAATGGTTTTTTAGATTTGTTAACGATCACTTTTCTTTCAAAATTTGGTAAACGCCCCATGCATTTTTTTGGCTTAGTAGGTACTTTATTATTTTTAGTTGGTTTTGCGTTTGCATTTTATCTTGGAGCTTATAAAATGTATTGTCATTTTACCCATCATGCAGCAAGGTTAATTACACAGCGTCCGTCATTCTATATTTCTTTAACCTGTATGATAATTGGCAGCATGATGTTCCTTGCGGGTTTTATTGGCGAATTAATTTTGCGAAACAGTCCGGTAAGAAATAGTTACCTGGTAGATGAGAAATTAAATCTAAAATGATGGAAGAGGGAAAAAAACGGCAACCACGTATCCCTTTAACCCCGGAGGAAGTAGCAGAATTAGTAGAGATCAAAAAGATCCGAGCATTTAATAAACTGCAACGCTTTAAAAGTTCGCGTATTTACAAAGTATTAAACTGTTTTAATGTTCTCTGCTTTTTTATTTTTTGCGAATTGATCATTTCTTTTTACGGGCCTTGTCATTACCAGATCCATTATACAAAAAATGTGCTGGTAAGCTTTAGCGATAAAAAAGATGAGAATGGCAAGCGCAGGATCTCGGACATTGTAATAATTGATGTTCAGGACAAAACTTATAAATTAATGGTAAATGAATTTATAGAAACACCTTTAAAATATACTGCCTTTAAAGTTGGAAAAGATTATTTGCTTCAGCGCGAGATAAAAGCCTTTGTAAATACTTCTGAAAATTATTACAGAATCCAAAAAGCGAGTCCCATTTTATTCTTATCTGTTTTTTTAGGTATCTTTTCGCTCATCTTTTTTTCGTATAACCTAAACCAAAACATTCATTCGCTGGGAGCCATTTCTATTATTAATGCTATTACTATTATGGCCTTTCTTGGTATCTCGTAATTTTAATCAGCAAGTATTTATTGGTATTTATTTATAAATCCATGTGACCTATTTTTTAATTTTTATTCTAACAAATTCGAGTTGTACATATCTCCGGGCGAGATCATTTTTTCATCCATTGGAATGTTTTTGCCATAACGTTCTTCCATTTTTTGTTTAACTGCCGGATGTGTAAGATCAAATTCTTTTAAAGGCCTTAATGCACCAATGCTTAGATTTAAAGTTTTATTATAAACCTTCCACACAAATTCAGAACAATATAATTGTTTATCATCCCAGCTAAAACCAAGATCATAATGTGTGCCTAATTTTGATTTGGCATCGGAAAGCATTTTAATTATTGCTTCCGGTGTTAAAAGCGATTGATCTTTTAAACGTTTTATTTCATAAGTACCATCGGCGCTCATACTTGTAAACTCATTCAGGGGACTTCTCATAACCGGTTCAACGGCATGGTATACGTATTCTTTACCATCTTCAAAAAAGATAATGCCCACATGCGTGTATTTTGATTTGGTAGCAAGCTGAATGGCTTTGCCCTGGCCGGAAGGATTAACAATAAAAATGATATCGCCGTTCTTGTGCTGCAAACTGCCCTTGCGAATTTTTATCTTTCCTGAAGAGATAAAGCCAAAGGCTATAAAAGAAATAAGAAGCGCAGATAATAAAATTAGTTTACGCATGATAAGAGTTTCACCTAAAACGTTTGAAACGCCAATAAGTTACAGGACTTAACAAACTTTAATAAAAATGGAAAATAAAAAGTCATTCTGAACTTGATTCATCCCGATAGCTATTGGGATTAGCACTTAGCGAACATTATTCACAGAACACTTCTTCTTAGGTGTCTGCACAACTATGTTGTATGAACTATTGCAAGTAGATGTCAATATTATTTGTCTGGCCGCTTACTAATGGATGCTGCGAGTAAGTACTGAAGTTTCCACTATCAGATTTACATTTTATGTGATAATTAACTCTCATAAATCCATGTGTTTTACGTGCCCTAAAGCTAAATTGATATTCTCCATTACTATTTGATGTTGCAACGGCGGTTTGTGTTACTTCGGGATAATCTGAAGCACTGTATGTATATAAATCTATTGAAGCATTAGGGATTGGAATATTATGCTTGGAATAAACTACCCCTTTAACCTGTGTTTTTTTACCACAGGCAATTAATAAAAGAGTTAGTAAGATCGTAATTGCAGATTTTGTTTTCATGGTTATAAATTTTTTTGTCGACCGAAATATTTAATTATCGAGAATTGTCCAGACACTAACCGCTAACTACTCAATATCTCTATGAGTTCTTCAAGATCTTTATTTAATTTTTGGTGATGTTTTACCGCTTTTGCAAATGGCGTATAAGAAACCTGTTTATTGATAATACCTATCATTTCATTTTTATGCCCCGCCATTAAGGCTTTAACAGCGTTAAACCCAACAATGCTGGCATTTACACGTTCCATGCAACTTGGGTTGCCACCGCGTTGTATGTGGCCTAAGATACTTACGCGTACATCAAACTCGGGACAATTTGTTTTTATCAGATCGGCAACTTTAAAGCCACCGCCACTTTGATCGCCTTCCGCCACTACAATAATCTTACTGCTTTTGGTTGTGCGCCAGTTCTTCATTTTCGAAATTAAAGATTGTGTATCGTGTTTTATTTCGGGTACCAACAAACCTTCTGCTCCGCTGGCAATAGCGGTTCGCAGGGCAATTAAACCGGCATCGCGGCCCATCACTTCTACTACAAAAATTCGGTCGTGACTTTCGGCGGTATCCCTTATTTTATCGATTGCATCAATAACAGTATTAATAGCGGTATCGTAACCAATCGTAAAATCAGTACCCACAAGATCATTATCAATAGTGCCTGCGCAACCTACAATTGGTATTGAGATATGTTTGCTTAATTCAATAGCACCTTTAAAACTTCCATCACCACCAATAATAACCATGGCATCAATGTTATTGGAAGTTAAATTTTTTGCAGCTTGCGCTAAACCTTCTTGTTTCATAAAGCGTTCGCTGCGCGCTGTTTTTAAAATAGTACCGCCTTTTTGTATAATGCCCGAAACACTTTCGCGTTTTAAATCAATAAAATTATTATCAATTAAACCTTCGTAGCCTTTTATAAAACCAATCATTTCAATATTGTGAAACAAGGCAGTCCTTACTATCGCCCTAATACAAGCGTTCATGCCGGGCGAATCGCCACCGGAAGTTAATATGCCGATCTTTTTAATCATAAAACTAAATTACGAAAAGTTTCTGGTTTTTAGTTTTTTGTTTCTTGTTCCTTGTCGATGTTATGTCTTGTATCCTGCATCTTTAATCATTAAATTAGCAAATAAAATGGGACGAATTTTAGCAATAGATTATGGTAGTAAGCGCGTAGGGCTTGCTGTTACAGATAGTTTACGTATAATTGCTAATGGTTTAACTTCTATTCATAGTAAGGATCTTGTAAAATATTTAGAGGAGTATTTAAAAAAAGAGACCGTTGATATTATTGTTGTTGGAGAACCAAAAACTTTACAAAATAATAAAAGTGATAGCGCCCGTTTTATTGAGCCGTTTGTTGTGCATTTAAAGAAAAAGTTTCCGGATGTAAAGATCGAACGTTACGATGAACGCTTTACAAGTGCGCTGGCGCATCAAACCATGTTAATGGGTGGTTTAAAAAAGAAAGACAGGCAAGATAAAGCTACGGTGGATGTAATAAGTGCAATTATTATTTTGCAGGATTACATGACCTCATTAAGTTCTAAATAAATTTACACTTTCTGCTGGCAAAGGCGCACATGCGCAATAAAATTACACCGTGTTTAAAACGTGAGATATTAGTTTCGCCGTAAGTACGCTCCTTATAACGAATAGGTACTTCAACAATTTTTAGATTTAGTTTATGCGCGCCAAATAAAAGATCAAAATCACCAAAAGGATCAAACTCACCAAAATATTTCCTGTTCTTAATTAATTTAATGTAATCTTTACGGAACATTACTTTAGTGCCACACAAGGTGTCTTTAAAACGCTGATCTAACAGCCAGGTAAATGCCCAACTGAAAAAATGGTTACCTAAATAATTTAAAAAGCGCATAGCTTCTTTATCCATTGGGTAAACGAGACGGGTGCCATTAATAAAATCACCTTTATTGCTGGCAATGGCATTATAAAATTTAGGAAGATCTTCGGGCGGTACAGTCAGGTCGGCATCCAGGATCATTAAAATATCTCCCGTTGCCATACTGTACCCTTCACGTACGGCATCGCCTTTTCCTTTTCCTTTTTGCTGACCAATTTTTATATCGTGCGTGCCTGCATATTTTTTTTGGATCTCTTGTATTTTCTGCCAGGTATCGTCGGTACTGTTACCTTCAATAAAAATAATTTCGAGGTGCTTACCAAATTTCGGTAAGCGTAAAATAGCGTTCTCAATATTGCCACTTTCGTTACGGGCAGGAATTACAACTGTTGTAGAATATTTTTCGTTGTACTTTTCTTCGTTATTTTCAGGTAAAGGTTTTGCGAAACTATAAATGTTCAACGTAAAAAAACGGAAGAAAGGAAATTTTGCTAAGTATCGGTTAAAAATAAAGGATAGAATAGGGAAGAAGAACGGGATGATCAAACGCTTACTATTACGGTAAACATCAAAGCCCGAAATGAATAATAAATTATTAATATCGCGTGTGCTTAACCAGTTTTGTGTTGGTGTTTTTTGTTTTAAACCAATTAGTTCTGATAATTTAATAAGAGGCTCCCAAAATGAATTATAGAACTGAACAATTACTTTTGTGTTTGGGTGGCAACATTTTTTTACTTGCTCAAAAACATTTTGAATATCATCTACAAAACCAATTAAATTACTCACTACAATAAGATCGAAAGTTTGGTTCAACTCAATTTTGTTGGCGTCCATAACTTTGAACTCAATATTTTTACCGGCATGTTTTTCTTTTGCCCAAGCAATGTATTCTTCGCTAAAATCAATACCCACTTTTTTAGAACCGGCAATATTCGCTAAAAGGTCTCCACTTCCACAGCCAACCTCTAATACAGAGCTATCTTCGTGCGAAAAGTAATTGGCGTAATTGGTAATTTCTTTCCAATAATAAGAGCTAAAATTGCGTTTTTTACGCTTTTTAGCAAGGGTGTTAAAATATGTGTGTTTTGTTGCTTCCACTTAAATTTTTTCGACTTCAATAGTACAAAATAAACCAAACTGTTTGGATAATGGTGAAAATAACCATTCTATTGCTTTTACGAAATTATACATAAAAAACGGAAGCATAGCACTTCTTGAAACACCGCCGCTAATTATATATGAAAAAGGCGAATGGTATTTTATAGAATTGATCTTTAATTTCGGGAAATCTTTTTTAAAAAGATCCATATCGCGTTCAAAATAAATATATGGCAAGGCCTGGTTACTATTTGATAAAGGGTTACCAGCCTTTATTTCTCTTTGCCCATTCTCATCAAAAGGTTCGTGATGAAAACGTTTGTAGATGAATCTTCCAAGCGCGCTGTTGGCAGGTTCGGTCATAATGATCTTCCCGCCTTTAACTAAAGTACGTTGTGCTTCTTTTAAGAACAAATGCGGTTTTGGAATGTGGTGAAATACATTCAGCATTACAATACTTGCCAATTCATTTTCTTTAAAAGGCATTTCTTCTGCGCTAAAAACCATATCCACATTTGGCAAGGCTAAAATATCGCTCGTCATAACTTCAGGAAACACCTCCTTTAAAAAGCCTCCACCAGAGCCTATTTCAAGGTATTTACCATTTTTTATTTCGTGCGATTTTTTGATAAATACGTCGTACCAATCCTTATACAATTGTTTTAAAAAAGGTTTTTGCAAAATAATATCTTTGTGCGCTAAAGTTGCTTTAGGGTCATCAAGATCAAAAGGTATGGTATACTTTTTAAACATTTGTTCGCGTAGCAAAAATATTAAAGTAATGTTCTTCGCCTAATGGCTCTAGTGATTTCACTTTCTCTGCAGTTAATTTTAATAAAGAATTTTTTTCCAGTAAATAACAGGTAAAACCTTTGTTAACTAAAAAATTAAAATAATCGGTTACAGAGCTTCCGGCTTTTTTTAAACCGTAAGGCCAAAACTCAGAAATTAATTTTATTTCTTTATTTTTTTCGAGGATGTTTTGCATGCCTTGTATAGCTTGCATTTCAAAGCCCTGTATATCCATTTTAATAAGATCAACTTTGGAGTTAGCAGATAAATGATCATCAATACTTACGGCATCAATTTCAATTTCTTTATCGTATTCTTCCGGTTTATAAGTTCGGTGATCTACATTTAAATTTTTTGAAGTATAGATCTTTAATTTTTCGGTTCTTGGGCCAACAGCTTTGTTATTTATTTTAATGTTCTTAAAATTTGCAGTAGTGCTTTTTAGATGTTCAAAGTTCTTTGTATCAGGTTCAAAACAATGAACTAAGCCATTTTCACCAACTATGTTAGAAAGAATAGTGGCGTAGAAACCTATATTGGCCCCGATATCCAGCACCACATCGTTTTTTTGAATGTGCTTTTTTAAAAGCTCTATCTCAAAAGCGTCTTGTTTATTTTTAAAAAGTTGATACATGGGCTTATATAAACCAAATGCATTTTTGTAAAGAAAATTTCCAAGTTTTATACTAAAAGACATGCCTTAATATTTTATCTCGTAAATATACGCCTGCTCAAATGCACCTTCGGTATGCACCAACTTTAATTTTTCAGGATATTTTTGCCCGATAGGCGCAAAAATATTATGTACCGTATTTATAAAACCGGCGCTGGCGTTATTCGGATCTAAACGCAGACTGGCTAAAATAACATGGGTAACTTTATTTTTTTGGAAGAAGGCTAAAGCGCTGTCCGGATTTGACTGTTCGGTTAAACTATCTTTTTTAATAACGCTATAAATTGGAAAGAATTTTTTTCCTTTTCCATATACAAAACTCATTGGTGCTTTACGGCTGGCCACTAACGATTCTTTACTTAAACTATCGGCGCACCACTCGCTGGCCTTTAAAAAATTTTGCCAGTCGGGTGTATAACCATAATACCTATCGCCTTTTAAATTCTTTTGTACAATAGGAATATTTTTAAATCCTCTTTTAAAAGATGAGATACAAACCGAGCCCATCATTAAAACCGCTAAAACAATATAGATCATTTGCCCCATGCTACCGGGCTTATTGGTAAAGGAATAGAAAGCATATAAGATTAAAATAAGCAAAACCGGCATGCATATCAAAGTAATACGCGGCTGATCCCACCGGGTTTGTAGAATGAAGTACGATAAAATTATTTGTGCGCCTGTAAACAAAGCAAACAACAACATCACTTTATTTTTTTGTTTAAAGAATTTCCAGAAACCAATGATAATAATGGCAACTGTTACCAGTGTTAAAAATCCATACACATCGGTATTATTCTCATCTCTCCAGCCAAGAAGTTGGTAAAAACGTTTGCTTAAGCCCAGATTGCAATTATCAATAAAGCGTTGGATGAACCCGCCAAAATCTTCATCTCCCAGGGCTTTGTTGTAAGGATCTTTTTGTAATAAGATCTTGCTTTGACCTGAGAATTGATTTTGTGCGCTCCAAACAATTCTTACAAGACCTTCATAAATAACTTTAAATACTAAGAAGCTTCCCAATGAAAAGCCGGCAGCTTTCCAGTTCTTTTCAAATGCAAAAAATAATAATACAGCCGGAACCACTACAACGGCTGAGCTTTTGCAGGTGCTTATTAAGAACATGCTCAAACCAAACAATAACCATAATTTTAGTTGAGGTTTTAATTGAGCACCATCTTTATTTACTGTATCGATAATTTTTACAGCATAAAAAAAGAACATGCCTTGTAAGAAAAAATAAATGGCCTCGGTAAAGGTCATGCTGGCATAATAAATAATTAAATGATTAGCTGCCTGGAAAATAGCTACCGGAATAAAAACTATAGCCGGGATCCTTCCTTTTAAAGCTTTATAAAAAAGAACAAAACCAACAACTGTAAATAGAACAGAGAAGAGCTTAAAAAGAATAAGCTTAAAGCCGAATAGTTTTACCAATAAACCCAAAAACATGGGGTATAGGGGCGCATTTTGTGTGTAGAAATAAGTAGGGAATTCATTCACATAACGCCAGCCTCCTTCTAAATAAAGGGCGTCATCATGGGCTTCGCTAATACGTGCATTAAAAGAAATGAAAGATAAAAGAAGGCAAAGTGCAGTTAAGCTATAGAAAATTTTGGTATCGTTCTTTGAAGCCCAATTCTCAAACTTTTCGTAAACCGTTTTCGGATTTTTAATTAAAGGTATTGCTACTTTTTTATCCTTGTTCATAGACCCCAAAAATAGCAATAATTTAAAACTATTTGGCCTATTTCATTAAAGTAACATGCCCTGTATAAGTTTTTGGTTTTGAGCTATTGCTGTTACTTACCGAAATTTTATAAACATAAACATCCTGCGGTAAAATATCGCCACCTTTTTTAGATTTACCATCCCAGCCTTGCAATATATCTGTAGTGGTATAAACTAACTGACCCCAACGATCGAAAATATCCATTCTGTATTTTTTTATACCAACAGCTTTTGGTAAAAACACTTCATTGTTGCCATCACCGTTTGGTGTAAATGAGTTTGGAATAAAGAAAGTTACGTCTTCAACTACAGTTAATTTTTTAACGATACTATCAACGCAACCATGGTTGCTGGTAACTTTCATGTACACAAAATAATTTCCTATCTCAGGGAAAGTGTAAGTTGGATTACTTTTATTAGAAGTGTCTTTTCCTGTACTATAAAAATCCCAAAACCAATTTACAATAGATGCATTGCCTGTTTCATCAGTAAATGTAACGGTATTATCATTTTCATTTGGAGAATCGGGTGTGTAAGAAAATTCCGCATGTGGAATTGGATAACCTTCAACAGTAGCAGTTGATTTGCCTTTACAGCCTTTTGAATCTACTAAATTAATATTTACAGTATGAGTTCCTGCTGTTGTAAAACATTGTGTCACGTTTGAAGAATCGGCAAATGTATTACCATTACTAAAACTCCAGTTAACATTGGTGATAATAGGGGAACCTTTTTGGAAATTGAATTTTGTGCAAAATGGAACGCAACCACCCGCTTTATCTGAAGATACTGTTCCATAAGGTAAGCCTAATACAATAGGGGTAATAACAACACTATTAAAGCAGCCATTCCCATCAGAACCTACAAGCGTATAAGTAGTTTGTAAACTATTTGAAACAGATGAGATAGAGAACTGAGGCCCAAGTGCAGCAATACCAAAAGTACCTAACCACTTATAACTAATTGCGCCGCTGCCCGAGAATGAGAACAGATCGCCTTTACAGGCTTCTGTATTACCTGTAAAATTGACTACAGGTTTATTGTAAACATTGCAAAACACTGTGCCATTTGAAACGCAGCCTGCAGCCGATGTTACAGTTACATTATAAGCTCCTGCATTAGCAAGCGAAACGTTATTGATAATTGGGTTTTGTTGTGCCGATGAGAAACCGTTAGGGCCTGTCCACTGGTAAGTAGAACCACCATTGACAGTTGGCATTAACTGATCGTTCATACAGGCATTTGAACCTAAAACGGTAATTATAGGTTTTGCGAAAACGACTTCGGCAACGGTTGCGGAATTTACGCATCCATTCATATTAGTGCCTACAACAGTATAAACTCCTGTATTTGCAGGAATTGCAGAAACAATTTGAGGGTTTTGCTGGAAAGAAACAAAACCGTTAGGCCCAGTCCAGACAAACGAAGTACCGCCTATCGCACTTAGTGTTACGCTAAAATTTTCGCATACATTGCCGGATGTAACTGCAACTATTGCAGGTAATGGATTAACTACCAACGCTGTGCTTGCTGTTGCTGTGCAGCCGCCGGTAGCGCCAATTAAATTGTAGGTACCGCTTAAATTAGGAGCAATATTATTAAAGTTTGGATTGGGCACATTAGAAGAATAACCGTTAGGACCGCTCCAGGTATAACTCGCGGCGCCACCTGCAGTTAAATTAAAACTTTGCCCAGCGCAATAACTTCCCGAATTAGCGGCTGTTACTGTTGGATTGGCGTTTACTTGTAAAGTAGTTGATGCCGTGGATGTGCAGCCACCGGCTGAGCCTAAAACGGTGTACACACCGGCGTTAACAGGCTGAGCACCCGGTATGGATGGGTTAGCAATGTTTGAAATAAAACCTCCCGGGCCCAACCAGGCATAGGTTGTAGCACCGCCACCGGTTAGGCTGGCAGTGGCACCGGCACATATGGGTCCGTTATTCGCAGCGGTAGTGGTTGGGTTTTGCACTACGTTAATACTTGCAGTTACAGCACAAGTATTGGTAGCAGGATTTGTACCGGTAGTTGTTCCAATACAGGTAAAGCTTCCTCCCACCGTCATATTAGGGATATTTGGCGTAAAAGAACTTGAGTTAAAACCACCGGGGCCGTTCCATGCCACACTCACAATGCTAGTGCCTGTTGTTACCGAAAGCGTGCCTGTTTGGCCGGCACAAAGCGAACTTGTTGCTGCAACCGTCATACTGCATAATACGCCGCAGTTGGTTTGACCCGCACCCGGAGTATTTGCATTATTTTGCGTAAATGTAATAGGTTGATTAGCATTTGAAAAATTGGTGATCAGTAATAAATAAAATTGCCCCGCCACCGCATTTGCAATTACGCAGGTTTCTGTAGCGGAACCAGAATAACTACAATCAACGGTATTGCCAGCTGTTAAATTACCGCAGTTACCATTTAATGTTGGAAATGGCCCCCAGCAAATAAAATCGATATCGTTTGCTGCAGACATTGAAATAGACACAGGGCCACTTGTACCCATTTGAAAATAGAACCAGGCAGGGTTTGGTTGCGAGCCTAAACAGCCATAATTTGGCCCGGCTTGCGCATTACCCGAGTTTACACCTGCCGGAAACTGCATGGTTTGCCCTGTGCAAAAAGGTTGTGGGTTAGCACAAGTAGAGTTGGTCTGGCTATAAAAATTGGAAACAGATGCTAAAAATAAAAAAGAAAATAAGAGTTGTCTTAACATACTCAAAAATAAATCAATTTATCAAGATGTTGAGGTTTTTAAATAAATAGAATCTACCATTGGTGGTTAAAAACTATGGGTTTACTCAAAGGGACGAAAAAAGGCCTAAAAAACTGCTTAAGTAATGGTTTTAAACAGATCTTAACAATTATCATTTACCTCTCAGATCGTCTAATAAACCATTAAGAGTTTCAATCTGTTGGGTGGTTAAACTTTTGAAAATGTCTTTAGTGGCATCATCAATAAAATCAAGTTCTTTTAGCAAACTAAGGCCTGCATCCGAAATAAGTATATTAACACTTCTTCTATCATTGGGGCATTCGTTACGCACAGCATAACCTTTAACCACAAGTTTGTCTAAAATCCGCGAGGTATCGCTCATCTTATCAAGCATTCTTTCTTTAATGCATTTTAAAGAGCATGGGTTAGGATGTTGGCCGCGTAAAATGCGGAGAACATTATATTGTTGGGTAGTAAGATCTAAGCCTTTAAAAAATTTATCGTAATGATTGCTTAGCCAATTTGTAGTATAAAGAAGATTTATAGCCAATTTTTGCTGAGGCGTTTTAAATGAACTTTGCTGTATTTCGTCTTCTAATAACATGTTTAAAAAAGCTCCCGGAATGGAAAAAACCGGGAGCTAATTTAGGTAATTATTTTTCTTTATTTAATTCGATATTAAGATCAATTTTCACTTCTTCGCTTACTGCAACACCACCAGCTTCTAAGGCAGCATTCCAACTTAAGCCAAAATCTTTACGATTAATTGTACCAACAACTTTAAAACCATTTTTTAAATTTCCGTAAGGATCTTTAACCACTTTTGCCGCGCCAATTGCAGTAAATGTTACTTTTTTAGTTACTCCATGCATAGTAAGATCACCTGTTAAAGTATAAGCAGTTTTTCCTAATTTTGCATTTGGTTTCATGCTTGTACTTACAAAAGTTATTTTTGGGAATTTTTCAGCATCAAAAAAATCGGGGCTTTTTAAATGTCCATCACGTTTGTCATCTTCGGTATTTATTGAATTTACATCTGCAGAAAAATCAATTTTAGCGTCGGTAAAATCCATCTCTGTTTTAGAATTTGCTTTTCCTTCGTAAACTTTAAATTTCCCTTCGGTTTCGCTAACCATCATGTGGGTAACAGAAAAACCAAGCTTAGAATGTGATGCGTCAACTTTCCAGTTAACTTGAGCGTTAGCTGCCGACATCATAATTAAAGATGCTGCAGCGGTTGTAAATAAATTTTTCATAGGTTTATGTTTTAAAATTTTAGAGTACAAATATATGTTGTAACATTTAATGTTATAACATTAAATTGTTAAATTTTTATAAACTCAATCTTACCTAACTGCAGATCAGTTAGTAAAAAGTTAGAAACCCTTGTTCTTTTCAATTTCAAGACATTGTAACCTAATACTTTACACATTTTACGAATCTGCCTGTTCTTACCCTCCGTTAATATCACTTTAATAGTTGTTTCATTTATCTTCTCGCAAAAACATTTTTTTGTCAGGTAGGCGTCGATCTCAACGCCATTCATAAAACTAGTAACAAACAAGGTCGTAATTGGCTTATCCAACTCTACCAAGTATTCTTTTTCTTTTTCAAATTTTGGGTTACATAATTCTTCTACCCATTTTCCATCATTGCTTAATATCAATAAGCCTTCCGATTGTTTATCAAGCCTGCCGGCAATAAAAAGTTCGTTATGATGTGCAAAAAAAGCGGAAAGGTTTTGAGCTATATTTTTATTGAGTGTACTTTCATATCCAGCGGGCTTGTGAAATTTTAAATACACAAATTCTTTTTTTTCCTGCTCAATAATACCATTCACTTTTATTTCTGAATTAGCATAGAGGATGCAATTTTCCGCAATGGTTAAACCGTTAACTTCTACATGGCCCTTATCAATTAACTCTTGCGCAACTTTATTACTGTGCTTTAAAGTATGAACCAGAAAATATTTAATACGTCGGTAAAAACTCATGATCCGAAATTACTCATTAGTCTTGAGTCATTTGTCCTGCATCTTTTGTCAATAATAGTATAAGTGGTTTTTTAATCGTTTTTAAATAGCCTAATTTTACAGGAGTGAAAGAAATAATCTCCATACAAAACATCAGGAAGACCTACCAAATTGGTGATGAGATCATTCATGCCTTAAAAGATGTTTCATTAACTATTTACAAGAACGAATATGTTGCTTTAATGGGCCCATCCGGCAGTGGCAAATCTACTTTAATGAATATGTTGGGTTGCTTGGATAGCCCATCTGACGGCATTTATATATTGAACAACCTTTCTGTTGCAAAAATGAGCGATAACGAGTTGGCTGAAGTACGTAACAAAGAAATAGGTTTTGTTTTTCAAACTTTTAATCTTTTGCCTCGGGCCTCAACTCTCGATAATGTGTCATTGCCATTGGTTTATGCAGGTTTTAGCAAAATAGACCGCGACAACCGCGCTAAAGAGGTTTTAGAAAGCGTTGGGCTTGGAAATAGGATGAACCATAAGCCAAATGAGTTAAGCGGAGGTCAGCGCCAACGTGTTGCCATCGCCAGGGCTCTGGTTAACAACCCAGCCATAATTCTTGCCGATGAGCCTACCGGGAATTTAGATAGTAAAACATCTGTAGAGATCATGGGCCTTTTTGAGGAGATACATAAAAAAGGAAACACCATTATTTTGGTAACCCACGAAGAAGACATTGCCCTGCATGCCCATAGAATTGTGCGTTTAAAGGATGGTTTGGTGGAAAGCGATACCCAAAACACAAAAATTACTACTTATAAGACCCGAATTGACTCTTTTAACTAAAAAATAATTATGTAGCATTAAACCTTTTTTAAAATTAAGCGTCTTAGAATAAATCGCATAAGAATGAAAAAGCTAAGCAACATACTAATTTTAGGGTTAAGTCTTGGTCTTATCCTGTCCTCCTGCAAAAAAAAGGAAACAAGAGAAGAAGATACAGATACACAATCAGCTTCAGAAAGCTCATTAGCAACCAGTATTGATAATGATATGAATAATATTGCCGATGAAGCCGGTCGTAATAAAAGTGTCAGTAGTTTTAAAACAACAGAAGTTAACGCCATTTTAAGTGCCTGCTCTACTTTGCATTTTGATACGTTGGTAAACACAAATGCCGATTCAATAACCGTTAATTTTGGAGCCAACAATTGTCTTTGTGGTGATGGCAGATATCGCAGGGGTAGTTTGTTAATTGTTTATACCGGTAAATACCGGGATTCTTTAACCACGATTACTATTACACCGCAAAACTATTATGTAAACGATAATAAAGTAAGTGGCAATAAAACAGTAAAAAATTTAGGACATAATACACAAGGCCATTTGGTATATGATATTAATGCTAACCTTTCAATTTTAAAAGCAGATAATAGCGGTACCGTTCAATGGACCGGTTCGCGCCAAAGAGAATGGGTGAGTGGCGAAAATACTTTATTATGGCTTGATGACAAGTATTCTATTACCGGTAGCGCTAGTGGTACTAATGCTAATGGTAGAAGTTTTACATCGATCATAACCACCGGCAAACCTTTAATCCGGGATATGAGCATAGGTTGTAGAAAACATTTTGTAAGTGGCGAAATTCGGCATACACCGCAAGGAAAACCAACAAGAATAATTGATTTTGGAAACGGCACTTGCGATGATCAGGCAACTGTTACAATAAACTCTAAAACCTATACCATTACTTTGCCTTAAATACCCTAGTGTATAAGGAAAAAAACCCAAAATTGCATAAATTTTGGGTTTTTTAATTTAAATATATCGAGTAAATTTATGGACACATAATATTGGCGCTTTAAGCAAACCATGAAATTTTTAATGCTATTTATTTTTTGTTCTTTTTTCAGTTTTTCTCAAATTGATTCTGCGAAAATATTTGTACCGCTTGTAGGAATTCATTTAGGAGGCCATATACCGGCCGGCGATCTTGCACAACGTTTTGGGCCCGATCTTAATTTGGGCGGCGCCTTCATGCTAAAAACAAAACGCAATTGGTTATTTGGAGTTGAATCGAATTATTTTTTTGGCCGAAATGTAAGAGAAAATGTACTAACGCAATTAAGAAACGCTGATGGCGCCATTGTTGACAACGAAGGTTTCCCTGCCGATCTTAGGATCACAGAGCGTGGTGTTGGTATTCACTTAACCGGCGGTAAGATCCTGAATTTTTTATCACCTAATCCAAACTCAGGTTTAATGCTAAGTGTTGGCGCAGGTTATTTGCATTCTAAAATAAAATTATACGATGCGCAGCAAAAGATTGCGGCGGTTAAAGGCGATCTGGCTTATGGCTACGACAGGCTTAGTGGGGGCATATCGCTTACTCAATTTGTGGGTTACATGTTCATAAGCGACAACAGGCTTTTAAATTTATATTTTGGTTTTGAGGGTTATCAGGCATTTACCCATAGCATTCGTAAATTAAATTACGATACCGGTTTACCCGATACCAAAAAACGTTTGGATATGCTTTATGGCTTTAGATTTGGTTGGATATTGCCGTTGTATAAAAAGAAACCGAACGAGTTTTATTATAATTAATCCCCTAAATATGTTCTTGTACAATTTGGTAATTTATTTATACGGCATTGTTATAAAGTTTGCCGCCATAAATAAATTAAAGGCCAGGCAATGGGTAAAGGGAAGAGAGAACTGGAGAGAGAGACTCACAAAAAAGATCGGCGAGCTTAATTCACAAGATGTTTTATGGGTGCATTGTTCGTCGTATGGCGAGTTTGAGCAAGGAAGACCTTTGATAGAAGCCATTAAAAAAAAATATCCGAAGTATAAGATCGTCCTTACTTTTTTTTCGCCAAGTGGCTACGAAGCCTTTAAGGAATGGAATGGGGCCGAAGTGATCTGTTATTTGCCGTTGGATACAAAAAGGAACGCAGAAGATTTTATTCATATTACACAACCAAAAGTGTCTATTTTTATTAAGTACGAATTTTGGCTGAATTTTTTATTCGAATTAAAAAAACAAAAAATCCCCACGTATCTTATTTCTGCAGTGTTTAAACCTCACCATCCTTTTTTTAAATGGTACGGTGGTATTTTCAGAAGATCATTGGCCACCTTTGATAAATTATTTATCCAGGATGACGCATCGGGTAAACTTTTAGATAAAATTAATATTACCAATTACGAAGTTTGCGGCGATACAAGGTTTGACAGGGTATTAGAGGTTAAAGAAAATTTTGTGGAGATGCCTTTTATTAAAGAATTTTGTGGAGATAAAAAGATACTTGTTGCCGGCAGTACATGGCAGGGTGATGAAGAGTTATTGATTGAGGCATTTAAATTACTGAACCTGCCTGATCTGAAATTAATTATTGTGCCACACAATGTGGAAGAAAAAGATATTGCCAAGCTAACCGCCTTGATTGCAAAGAACGAAATTGAATTCGTTTTGTTTTCGCAGCAAAAACAAAATAAAAATGCGAATGTATTGGTAATTGATACCATTGGCCTGCTGTCAAAAATTTATAAATATGCTTCGGTAGCTTATATTGGCGGTGGGCTAAACGAAGGTATTCATAACTGTTTAGAGCCTGCCGTTTATTACAAACCGGTTATATTTTATGGTAACGATTATCATAAATATAACGAGGCAACCGACCTTTTAGCATTAAAAGCAGCAAAGAACATTTCTACCGGAAACGAACTGGCCGCTGAGGTTTTGGCCTTTTTAAACAATAAAACCGCTTTACTTGAAATTGAAAAAGAGCTTCAATCATATTTCCAAAAAAAATCGGGAACTACAAAAAAAGTAATAGCTATACTTGAACTTAGTTAATTGTTTTTAAAACAGATTGCCATAAAAGATCCCCGCTTTTTTCCCACGAAAATTTTTGTTTCTGCTGCAGGCCATTATTAATAAGGCTTTGACGTAGATCCGGTTTTGTATACAACTGCAACATGGCATTTTTTATTTCGCTCACTTCCATAGGATTTACCAATAAAGCAGCATTTCCGGCAATTTCCGGCAAGCTTGTTACATTACTGGTAATAATAGGCACACGAGCTTCCATGGCCTCTATTAAAGGAATTCCAAAACCTTCGTAATAAGGCACAAAGGTTAATGCCATTGAGCTTCCTAAAACAAGATTTAGTTCTTCATCGGCCAAGCGTCCGGTGAAAATTATATCTTCTTTTAAATTTGTTTCAGATATAACTGCATTTATCTCCGACATGCCCCAATAATGCGGTCCGGCAAGCATCAATTTAAGATCAGAATTACTTTCTTTTTTAAATAATGAAAAAGCACGAATAAGATTTGGAATATTTTTTCTTGGATGCAAAGATCCCACGTTTACAAAATAATCTTTTCCCCTGGTATATTTTTGCTTTGTTTGCTGTTTTGCAGCTTCTTCAAGCGGCTTAAAAAAAGAATTTATACCGTTGTAAACAACATCTATTTTTGAAGCGTTAATGCCGTAATTCTTAATAATATCTTGCTTACTGTATTCAGATACCGTTGCAATACGCGTAGCTTCTTTAGCAAATTTTGGAAAATAATGGTTGTAATATTTTGCCGTTAGCCATTTACTATCCTTTGGGTGGTGTAAAAAATTAATATCGTGAATAACCGGCAACTGCTTGCATTTGGCTCCTAAAGCCAAAAAACCATCCGGAGATAAGAAGAGATCAGGTTTCATTTTATTCAATAAGCCTTTTATAGAATGTTGAAACCAGGCATAATATAAAAATGGGTGCCTGGCTTGTGGAGAAAGGATGAGCGGGGTAATGTTATCAGAAAAAATAAATTCTTCATTAAAATTTCGGTCAAATACAAAAACAAAATGTACATCCGGATTTTTGATGGTCATGTGCTTTAAAGTTTGGTAGGCAAACCAGCCCATGCCCTCAAGGCGATCTTTTAGCAAGATCCTTGTATTTACAACTATTTGCACGGCGCAAATCTATGAATTTAGATTAGTTTTAACCATAAAAAAGGCTATATTTGCTGCTTTTTGTGCAAAAAAAGAAGTTCATATTTGATTTAGCTATACTCCTGATACTTAATTTATTAATTAAGCCATTTTGGATTTTAAGCATTGATCCCCAGGTTCAGATGAGCGTTGGAAATATTGCTTACGGTGAATATTTTGTTCTCTTCAATTTTTCTTTCCTAATTGGCATTTTGCTCGACTTTGGGCTAACCAATTTTAATAATAAAAATATTGCCCAGAACTCTCACCTGTTAAGCAAGCATTTTAGTAAAATGTTAAGCCTTAAATTTGTGTTGGGCTTGCTTTACATATCGGTTACATTATTGATAGGTTTTTTTGTGTTGGGCTTTGAAGTGCGCTACATCAAGCTGTTAGTGGTATTATGTATAAATAATTTCTTTTTAAGCTTTATACTTTTTTTGCGATCCAATCTACTCGCCTTACATTTATTTAGAGTAGATAGTATAATTTCGGTTTTAGATCGTGTTATTATGATCATTTTAGTTACCGCGTTAATATTTAATTTTTGCGGCTTGCAAGTGGATGTGATGAACTTTGTTTATGCACAGACCATTGGTTATGGACTTACAGCGCTAATTGGTTTTTTAATAGTATTAAACAAAACACATACTTTTAAACTTAATTGGGATTGGGCCTTTAACCGGATGATCTTAAAAAAGAGTTTCCCCTTTGCGATTTTGGTTTTATTAATGACTTTTTATAACCGACTGGATAGTGTTATGATCGAACGTATGTTACCTGGCAACCTTGGAAAAGAACAAAGTGGTATCTATGCAAAGGCCTTTAGGTTATTGGATGCCGCAAACATGATCGCTTACCTCTTCTCTGTTCAACTACTACCGCTGTTTAGCCGCATGCTAAAAAATAAAGAGAACATCGAAAATATTGTAAAATTAGCTTTTACCCTGTTGTTAACGCCCGCACTAATAGTATCTATAGGTAGTTTGTTCTATGCCGATAAATTTTGCGAGTTATTGTATAAAGGCAATTCAGAGGGATACCAGATTCTGGGCTTATTAATGAGTTGTTTTACAGCGATCTCTATCACTTATATTTTTGGCACATTATTAACCGCAAATGGCAATTTAAAGTACTTAAACTTAATGGCAATTACCGGCATTTTAATAAATCTTCTTTTAAATTTTATTTTAATTCCAAATTATCATGCCCTTGGAAGTGCTATTGCTAGTGTGGTTACGCAATTTTTAACTTGCCTGATCCAGGTGTTTATTTCTTATAAAGTATTTAAATTCCATGTAAATAAACGACTATTAATCTCTGTATTTTTATTTATTGTGGGTATTGTATTTGCTAATTATTTTACCTTGAATTTAACCACTTATTGGGTATATAATTTCGTAATTATGCTTATATTTAGTGGCTTATTAGCTTTTATTACAGGAATGATAAACCCTAAATCCGTTTTACGTTTCATAAAATATAAATAAATATGATTGAAGAGATTACAGCTAAAGAACTAATATTGAAAATAATTAAGTGGAGAAAAACTTTCATTAAAATTACTATTGCGAGTGCATTGGTAACAGGGGTTCTTGTTTTTTTAATGCCTAAACAATATAAATCTACGGCTGTGTTATTTGCGGCTCGCCAGTTTTCGGTTTCAAAGCTTGTTATAGAGCCAAACTCCGGCAACCAAGAAGATTATATGCAAATTGGCGATGAAGATGATGTTGAAAAACTTATCCAGTTCTTAAGTTCCGACGAATTAAAGATAAAGGTGGCAAATGCCTATAATTTATGGGATCGTTGGAAGATCAGAGATACTGTATTTGGGTACCATTATCTGAAGCAAAAATGGGAGGACATGGTTTCTATTAAACGTACCGAGTTTAATAGCATAAAAGTAGAAGTATACGATTATACAGCAAACGGATCGGCCCAGATCGCAAATGGTATAACCGATTATTGCGACACCGTAAAACACGAGATGACAAAAACAATTACGGCCGGGGTTGTTAAAATTGTAAAAGCAGAATACGAAAACACTTTATTAAGAATGAAGGAGTTGGAGGATAGCCTTATGATACTTAGAAAGCTAGGCGTTTTACATTACAAGGAACAGGTAAAAGCATATTCTAAAAGTTATGCAAGAGCCCTTGAAAAAAATGATGCAGGCGCTATTAAACGTTTAGAAGAGAAGTTAGATACGTTAAAAAAATATGGCAGCGCTTACCAGAACGTTCATGATAATTTAGAAAAATACAGTTTTAAATATCCTGATATTAAAGCGAAATACGATGAGGCATTGGTAAATTATAATACAAGCCTGCCAATTAAATTTGTTGTAGAAAAAGCCAAGCCAAATGAATATAAGGCTAAACCAAACAGGCTATTGATCTTAAGTGTTACTGTAATTGCTAGTAATCTTTTGGGATTACTGATTCTTTTGTTTCGCGAAAAGTTTAACAAAATAAAACTGCAGGATTAATTATGGAAAATTTAGACTCCTTAAACATTATTAAAACCATCTTAAAGCACAGGAAGATGTTTTTTTTAATTATGCTTATTGCCGCTGTCATTTCCTACGCAGCATCTTATTTGATCACAGAAAAATTTAAATCCACGGCGGTTGTATATCCGGTTAACTTGTTTCAAAACTCTGAAGAATCGCCAAGCGAACAATTATTACAATATTTTTTAAGTGAAGATGTAAAGTATGAATTAGCTAAGGAATATAAATTGTTTGAGAGGTATAATATTGATACTGTAAATTCAAAAGGCGGTAAAGCTTTATTTAATTTTATGTTCTTAGAGAATATTACGATATCACCAACAATTTATGAATCGATCGAAATAAATGTAAAAGACCAAGATCCGGTTTTTGCGCAAAAATTAAATGCCGCGTTAATAAAAAACACAAATATTTTAATTCGTGCGTCAAAAAAAGCTATTGTTTCACAATATCTTGCCAATACAAAAAAAGTAATTGATTACCAATCAAGAGAGTTGGATTCTCTTAGTAACTCTATCTTAAAAATAAAAACCGAATACGATATTATTGATGTAAAAGATCAATCAAAATATTTAAGTAAACAGATCTCTACCGGTTCAAATTTAAATGAGAATGGCGCTAAACAAGTAAAAGGTATAAAAGAAAAAGGTACTGAGTTGAAGATTTTAGATGGAAGGATTAAATCTACTTTAAACTCTTATTCTCAAATAAAAATTAAGAACGATAGCTATTTGTTGGATGTGAGTGGTGAAATGGATTATTATGTGTATGTGAGTAAACCAAATTTACAAGATAAAAAATGTTCACCGGTAAGATGGGTTATTGTTGCAATCTCTTCTTTATCCGCAGTTTTTATGGCCTTGGTTTTCATGTTATACAAAAACCGTTCAAAGGAATTAATTTAATTGGCAAGGTATTTCAGAACATATTTATTTCCGATATTAATATTGGCTTACATTTTAGGCAATGCCTATGTAATGGTTTATAAGAAAGACCTTTTTTATCCTTATAATCTTATTCCTGTTATTTTAATTATTGTTTATGTTGCCATATTTCATTTACAAAAATTAGTTTTCTTTCTGGCTTTTTGCACACCTTTGGCAATAACCCTTAAAGAGTTGGGCCTGTCAGACGGCATGGATCTTAGTTTGCCTTCTGAGCCATTAATGGCAGGTATTATGGTATTATATATCTTTAACCAGCTTAGCTCAAACATTACCGATAAAAAGTTCAGCAACCATCCCGTTACTATATTAATTACTATTCAGTTGGTTTGGATGCTTTTTACCGCATTAACCAGTACAGAAATACTTATATCACTTAAATATTTGATCTCACGGCTATGGTTTATTTTTAGTTGTTATATCATCATGCCGCATCTTTTTCAATCTAAAAAAAATATCATCAATTTTATTTATTGTTATGCAACGGCTCTTGCTTTGGTTGTATTTTATACTGTTTTTCAACATGCCAAATTTAATTTTAACGATAAGGCTGCCGATTGGGTAGTATCACCTTTTTATAATGATCATACAGCCTATGGCGCGGCACTGGCTATGTTCATACCGGTGATGCTAAGTTTTGTATTTATAAAAAGTATCTCAAGATATTTAAGGATTTTTGCACTTGCATTATTTTGTTTATTTGTTTTCGCTATCATTCTTTCATTTGCAAGAGCAGGTTGGCTAAGCTTATTGGTATCCGCTTCTATATTCGTTACACTTATCTTCAGAATAAAATTCAGAACTATTTTAGTTACGTTGATCACACTTGGTTCTTTGTTTTATGTTTTTCAAACAGAGATCTTCATTGCATTAGGAAGAAATAATACAGATGCGGAAGGAGGATTCTCGAATAATATTGAATCTGTTTCAAATATTTCTACCGATGCTTCTAATTTGGAACGCCTTAATCGCTGGAGTTGCGCCATTCGCATGTGGCAAGATAAACCTGTTTTAGGATGGGGGCCCGGTACTTATATGTTTAAATACGCACCATATCAATTAAGCAGCGAGCGCACAATTATCAGTACTAATTTTGGAACGAATGGAAATGCACATAGCGAATATTTGGGGCCATTAGCAGAGCAGGGTATATTTGGATTGCTTATTGTTGTTGCTATGCTGTTATATTGCACTTCGCTAGGGTATAAACTGGTTTACTCTGTTGCTGAAACAGAAATGAAGATCCTTGTAATTGGAATTTTCCTTGGCTTAATGACCTATTTTGTTCACGGATTTTTAAATAATTTCCTCGATACTGATAAGCTTTCATTACCGTTCTGGTCTTTTCTGGCAGCTTTGGTTTCTATTGATATATATTACAGTAAAAAAGAGAAGTCTGTTAAAAAATTATAGGCCTTTGTATTTTTTACTATATTTGATTAACACCTAAAACAATATTCATGAAAAATTATTTTACTTCAATTATAGCTTTTGGTTTTGTAACTATTTTTTTCATTGGTTGCCAAAAGAAAACAGATTGCCAGGCAAATATTATTTGTAATGATGCACAAGGTAAACCAATGAGTAATGTTGAAGTACGATTGTTTGCAAATGTAAAAACCGGTACGCCTCCGGTAACAAGAACCGGTGATGTAAAAGCTAGCGGCACAACCGATCAAAACGGGAAAGTGTCTTTTATATTTAAATTACCGGCTATTTTTGATGTGACCGCATCGGTTGGTACCACTACTGCAACTACGCTTATTAAATTAGAGGAAGGTAAAACTACTGATAAAGTTTTAGAGATAAAATAATTAAAAGTGCAGGTCGCTCACTTTTAACGTAAGCAATGCAATATCATCAGGAAATTCATTTTCACCTTTAAATTCTTCGGCAAAAAATAATATTGTTTTATTTAAAAACTCCGGCGTTGCTTTATTATTCTTTGCAATAAGATCTTCAACCGCTTCAATACTGATGGTATCATTTTCCATGTTCATCGTATCTGTCAAACCATCAGTATAACAAACCAATGTAAATTCTGAAGTGTAATTAAAGATCTCGACATTAATTACCGGTAACACCTCGGCAATACCTAGTAAGGGGCAGCCATTAGATAATTCGCAGAATTTATTTTCGTAGAATAAAATAGGGGGGTTGTGCCCGGCATTAATATAAGTTAGCTGCTGGCTCTTGGTATTTAACTTTGCTAAAAATAACGAAACAAATTTTTCGTTCTTGGCATTTGTAATTACACGTTTATTTAATTCAATAACAATGTCCTTTAAATTATGTGTAAAGGTTATTAGGCTTTGCAGCGTAGCCTGTATATTGCTCATTAATAATGCAGCTGCTACGCCTTTGCCACTAACATCCGCTACGCAAAAAACAAATTCGTGGTTATTTAATTTAATAAAATCATAATAATCGCCACCCACCTGTTGGTGCGGTAAATACCTGGCGGCAACCAGCAAACCATCTGAGTTAGGAAGGTCTTTAGGGAAAAGCATTTGTTGCATACTTTGCGCCAGCTCTAACTCTTTTTTAATTTGTGCTCGTTGTATGTTCTCTTTAAATAATTTTTTATTTTCGATAGCAACAATAATAATATTGGTAAGCGTTTGCACAAAGGGTAAATGTTTAATGGCTGCGCTTAGTTCCAGTTTTTCTTCATTCACATCGCTTAATAGAACATAAGCCATTGGTGTTTTTTTATGAAATACCGGAATTACGATCTCAAATTGTTTACTTAATTCACCTTTGCTAAAATTAATGGTCTCAATTTCGCTAATAGAAAGTAATTCGTTCTCGAATTGAATGTTGGCCGCTTCTTTTTTTATACCATATTTAAGTAAACATTTCCATTCGGTATCAAAACTAAACAACACTAGTTTTCCAACACCCAAGCGGTTTTCAAGTATATCCTGAAAAAGATCAAGTAGTTGCCCTGTAGAAAAATTATTATTAATGGCTTTTGTCACCTCAAGTAACGCATTCAGTTTTAGATCCTGGATGTGTTTTTGTTGTGATATTTTTGATTGGTCAGACAATTTTTCTTAAGTTAAATAAACGGTTTCTTTACCTTTTTTTGAAAAATCTGCTTCTATATGTTCTTGTAATGTGGTGCTTAATCTTAAACCAACAAAATCTGCTTTTACAGGGAAACGTGTGTGACTTCTGTCAACTAAAATTACTGTATTTATTTTCTTTACCGGTTTATCCAAAAATAATTTTACAGCATACATTAAGGTTTTTCCGCTATTTAAAACGTCATCCACTAAAATAATGGTTTTGTTTACAAAGATCTTTTCTTCAAAATCGGTTAAAGGTTCACCTTCCCATGGTTTATCTTTATTTAAGGTAATCTTTCCTAAAGTTATTTTTAAGGGCGAGATCTTTTTTAGTTTTTCACTTAAATTAGTGGCTACCTTGTAACCGTTGCCATCAATACCAACAATTAATAATTCTTTTTCAGAAAAATTATTTTCATAGATCTCATAAGCCAAGCGGCTTAATTTTTGATTGATCTGTAGGGTATCCAAGATCTTTACCTTACTCATTTATATTTTTTTATTAGTTCTACTAAGGCTTTTTTTACTTTATCATTTGGTTCGCATAATGGCAAACGAACAGAAGGATCACATTTTTTTAAGATGCTTAAAGCATATTTTATTCCTCCCGGGTTGCCATCCGCAAATAACTGATCGGTAATATCCATTAAGCCATAATGTAATTTTTGTGCTTCGGCAAATTTATGTTTTAAAGATAACCTCACCATTTCGCTATAATCTTTTGGAAAAGCATTGGCTACCACCGAAATTACACCATCACCACCGGCGGCAATTACAGGTAGTGTTAAATTATCATCGCCGCTAATGACTAAAAAATCTTTTGGTCTATTTTTTATCACCTTCATTATTTGTTCAATACTGCCGCTGGCTTCTTTAGTTGCTACAATGTTTTTAAAATCGCGCGCTATTCTTAATTGTGTTTCCCAGGTAACATTGCTGCCGGTGCGGCCCGGCACATTGTAAAGTATTATATCTTTTTTGGTTGAATTTGCAATCGCTTTGTAATGCTGGTAATAACCTTCCTGGGTTGGTTTGTTATAATAGGGGGCTACCGATAAAATAGCTTCAAATGGTTTAAGATCTGTTTTTTGAATTGTTTCAATTACTTCGGCTGTATTATTTCCACCAATACCTAAAACCAAAGGCACTTTCTTTGCGTTTGCTTTAATAACGGTATCAATAACCAATTTTTTTTCTTCTTTGCTAAGGGTAGCTGTTTCGCCGGTAGTTCCCAAAACAACAATGTATTCTACTTTACCATTATGCAAATGTTTTACAATTTGCGATAGGGCAGCAGTATCAACATTTCCTTTTTTTGTAAAGGGTGTTACAATTGCTACACCGGTTCCTTTTAAGTTATTATTTCTCATAAAGTATTTACTGAATAATTTTTAAGCAATATATTTTTTCATGGTCTGAACCGGTTATAAATTCTAAAATATCTTTTTCTTTTTTTAATAAAACATTTATCAGATTCTTTGTCGAACTATTCCCAATTAGCAACAATAGGATCTTAGGATGACTTTGATTTAATAATGATAGATTGTAAAAGTTGTTATCAAATGTTAGAATCACTAAATTATTTATTTTTGAATAATTCCAAATTTCAAGATCAGATTTACCAGCTAAGCCAACATCACTAACATGGATAAATTCAAATGGAGTATTCTGATTAAATGTTTTTAATTTATAAGAAATATTTTGATCTACTAATATTTTCACGAAGCAATTCCGTAAAATTCAGATTGATTTGCAGCAAAAAAAAGACAAGCATTTATTTTATCTTTTGTTAATTCAGGGAAATCAGAAATAATTTCTTCTGAATTCATTCCATTTGCTAACCAGGATAATACATCTTTTACTGAAATACGTGTTCCCTTAACTATTGGTTTTCCAAACCTGATCTGTGTGTTAATTTCTATGTATTCTGAAACATTTAGCATACCCAAATTTACAAATAAAACGGTTTATTTCAAATTAAAATATTCTGTTGCCATTAATGCAATTTCGTTACCATAAGCAAGGCTGGCAGTAGCAGCGGGGCTTGGACTATTAATAACATGCATAGCATTACCATGTTTTTCAATTTTAAAATCGTCCAGCATCTCTCCTTCCGGGCCCAGTGCCATAGCGCGTATACCACATCGTGCAGCAACTATCTCATCCATTTCTAAACTTGGAATTAATTTACGTAAACGATTTAAAAAATAAGTTTTGCTAAATGCCCCGCGGTATTCATCCATACCAAAGCGCCAGTGTTTCCCAAAGAATTTCCAGGTGCCTTTAAAACCGAAGGCATCAATGGTATCTTTTAAACTAAATGCCGTTTTGCTGTAACCTTCGCGATCAAAAACAAAAACAGCATTAGGTCCGCACTCAGTTCCGCCATGTATCATACGCGTAAAATGCACGCCTAAAAAAGGAAATTTTGGATTTGGTACCGGGTAAATTAAATGCTTTACTTTATGCAAACCTTTTTCTGTAAGGTCGTAATAATCTCCTCTAAAGCCAATGATCTCTGCATCACTTTTTTGGCCTTCTTTCTTCGCCATTCTATCCGCTTGTAAGCCGGAGGTGGTAATAATATATTTTCCAATAAATTTATCGGTCTTAGTAATTACCGTTGTGCTGTCCTGCCCTCTTTCAAAGCCAATAACCTCTTGCGAGGTAAGTACTTTGCTGCCATTATTTTTGGCATTTACCAACTCTTTGTATTTTTTAGCAACCTGGTCGTAATCAATAATACCGGTGCAACCAACGCGAATACCTGCAATGCCTTCGCAAAAAGGCTCAATTTCTTTTATACGTTTTGGATCAATGATCTCCATATCCTCAACACCATTGGCAATACCGTTATTGAACACTTTGTTCATGTGCGCTAATTCGCTTTCATGAGTTGCAACAATAAGTTTACCGCAAATATCATGCGCTATTTTATAGTCCTTTGCAAACTGAACCAATTCTCTTCTACCGTCAACACAGTTCTTTGCTTTATAAGTGCCGGGTTTGTAATAAATACCGCTGTGAATAACGCCGCTATTGTGCGAAGTTTGATGCTGTGCAACTTCTTTCTCTTTTTCTAATACCAGGATGGTTTTATTGGGATGATAGTTGCAAAGTTTATAGGCTGTAGCAAGGCCAACTATGCCTCCGCCAACAATAATAATGTCAAATTTTTGTTCCATAAAATCAGATGTAAATGTACCAAATAAAGCTGGAAATTTTGCTTTATCTTTGCTTTTTAGTTTAACAAGAATGTATGAAAATTATATGTATTGGGCGCAATTACGCTGAGCATGCCAAGGAAATGAAGGCCGATCTGCCTACCGAGCCTGTGTTTTTTATGAAACCTGATACTGCCCTTTTAAAAGAAGGCGATTTTTATATCCCTGATTTTACCAAAGACCTGCACCACGAAATAGAGTTGGTGCTAAAGATCTGTAAAGCCGGAAAGCATATTGAAGAAAGTTTTGCTCATAAATATTATGATGAGATAGGCTTGGGTATTGACTTTACAGCACGTGATATACAAGCCAAATGCAAAGAAAAGGGTTTACCCTGGGAAAAGGCCAAAGCCTTTGATAATAGCGCTCCTATTGGTTCTTTTGTAAAAAAGGAAACGCTTGAGTTGGGTAACATTAATTTCGAATTAAAAGTGAATGGCCAAAGCAGGCAAATCGGCAATTCTAAAGATCTTATTTTTTCCTTTGATAAAGTTATTGCTTATGTTTCAAAATTTGTGAGTTTAAAAGTGGGCGATCTTATTTATACCGGTACCCCCGAAGGCGTTGCAGGTGTTAAGATCGGCGATGTTTTGGAGGGATCTATAAATAACAAACCGTTCTTAAAATTGAACATTAAATAAACCGGATGTTTAAAAAAATTGCCATAGCTTTTGTTAAATTTTACCAATATTGCCTCAGGCCAATCTTGCCTAATTCGTGCCGTTATACCCCATCCTGCAGCCAGTATGCCATTGATTCTATTACTAAATACGGCGCTTTAAAGGGAAGTTGGATGGGACTAAAACGTATCTTGCGTTGTAATCCTTGGGGTGGCCATGGGTACGATCCTGTTCCATAAGACATAAATTTTTTGTAAATTTGATCTATGTTTAAATTAAATTTTTTTAGTTTTTTTCTTTTTGTTTCAATTTTTTTGCTCTCTTGTAAAAAAGATCAAAAGATCGAAGTGCAAAGCCCTACACCTGCCAAACAGCCAAGTGTTACATTTAAGTTCAATGCTATGGTGGATAATTTGCCATTGGTAGTAAATACAAAATGGTACAAGAATGCCAATGGTGATAGTTTTACAGTAACAAAATTTAATTATTACATCAGCAATCTTAAATTTAAGCGAAATGATGGTACTATTTTCTCTGAACCCAACAGTTACCATATTATAAAACATGTTGAAAGAGTGACCTCTTTCACCGTTTTAAATTTGCCTGAAGGAAGTTATGATCAAATAGAATTTTTAATTGGAGTGGATAGTGTTAGAAATATAAGCGGCTCGCAAACAGGCGATCTTTCGCCGGATAGTTTAATGTTTTGGGACTGGAGCACCGGTTACATATTTTTTAAACTGGAAGGTCAGTATAAAAATACAACCACACCTATTGCAGACTTTTATGCTATGCACATTGGCGGTTTTGCAGCACCGGATAACTTCATTAAAAAATGTACTTTTAATTTAACCAACAAACTTATTGCGGAAAAAAACAAACAAAGCAAGGTGTTTTATAATACCAGCATTAACGAGATTTTTACAAATCCAAATATAATAGATTTTAATACCTATCATAGTGTTGGTGGTGGAAGAAAATCCAGAGATCTTTCAGACAATTACCAGGATATGTTTACAATAGATCATATTGAGAACTAACGTATCTTTTTTTTAAATGACCGTTATAAAAAAATTAAACCTTTTCTCAAATATTTAGTTTTCCTTTTGATCTTTGCGAAGGGATTTTCGCAAAATATTATCATTAAAGGAAAAGCACATAAGATGTATGCCGGAAAGCAGATTACCTTAAGCTCAATTAACGATTATATCACTAACACGAAACAAAAAGAAGATGTAGATACCATCCAGGCCGATGGTTATTTTGAATTGCATTTTCAATCGGACTATACACAACCGGTATTTTTAACCATTCAAAATGTAGTTGCCAAATTATATGTGCAGCCTGATTTTGTTTACGGTATCACTATTCCTGAATTGGAAAAAGATTTTGATTATAATAATGATGCCGAATTACCTATAAATATTGGCATTGTAGGCAGCGATACCACGGAGTTAAATATCCTTACCTATGATTTTCAAAAACAATTCAATAATTTGTTCGATCCAAAAGACAGTAAATTTTTAAACCGGCCCATGATGTTCAAACGTGCCGATACACTTAAAAAGATCTGCGATAAACGTTATCAAAAAATAAATAACCCTTATTTTTTAAACTATGTAGAGTATTCCATCGCCTCTATTAATGCAAGTGTTTCAAGAGGCGAGAATTATTTAATTAACGGCTACATCATTAATAAGCCCCTTCAATACAACCATTACGAGTACATGCAGTTCTTTAACGCCTGCTTTAAGGGTTATTTAAACGCTTTTGCGTCTTCACAAAAAGGGCAAACACTTTACAATATCATTAATGTAAAAGCAGATTACGAGTTATTATCTGATTATGTGAAAGGCGATAAATTCTTAAAGTCTGACTCTTTACGCGAATTGGTAATCTTAAAGAATTTGTGGGATTTTTATTTCAGTACAGACTTTGCCCCTGGAGCGGTTGCTGTTATTACATCTCAGCTTCATCAAAAAACAAAATTAAAGCAGCACAAAAAAATAGCATCCAACATGTTGGCCTATTTTAATAAAATGCAAACCGGCTCGTTGGCGCCCGGTTTTTCTGCAAGAACTAAAGATGGAACCATTGGCGAATTCAGTTCACTTAAAGGAAGATGGGTGTATTTAAATTTTTTCTCAACCGATAACACTGAAAGCCTACGCGAAATGCCAAAGATAGATGCCTTGCGGAAAAAGTTTGGTGATAAGGTGGTGTTTGTAAGCGTTTGTTTGGACGATAGTTTAAAAACATACAACAACTATTTAAAAACAAATCCAAAATTCACCTGGACCATCTGGTACAATTATGATAAATCAATTTCTAAAACAGCAAAGGATAATTATTTTGTTACCGGCACCGAAGCTTATTTTTTTATCAATAATTTTGGCTATTTGGCCCAATCTCCGGCGCTTGCACCTTCAAAAGGTATAGAGTATAAATTAAACTCTATCTTTAAGCCCGCACGAAAGAATACAAAAACCGGCATTCGATAAATTTGTGAATACAAAAATAAATAGCACTTCTATTTGGCCCGAGCAAATTGTTTATGAAGACAATCATATCATGGTGGTTAATAAACTGCCGTCAGAAATTGTGCAGGGTGATAAAACTGGCGACTTACCTTTAAGTGAAAAAATAAAACAGTTTATTAAAGTACGTGATAGCAAACCCGGTAATGTTTTTTGTGGTGTTATTCATAGGTTAGACCGGCCGGTGAGTGGTTTAATTATTTTTGCTAAGACGAGCAAAGCCTTATCACGCTTTAACGAATTATTCAGAGAGAAAACCATTAAGAAAACTTATTTGGCGGTGGTAAAAAATAAACCGGCAAAAATTTCGGATAAATTAATTCATTTTATTACAAAGAACGAAAAAACAAATATGTCAAAGGCGCATATTAAACCTGTTCCTAATGCTCTTAGGGCAGAATTAGATTATGAATTAATAGCCTCATCGGATAATTATCATTTATTAAAGATAGATCTTCACACCGGCCGCCATCACCAGATCCGGGCGCAGCTTTCTGCCATAGGTTGCCCAATAAAGGGAGATCTTAAATACGGTTTTGCGAGAACTAACGATGGAGGCTTTATTCATTTACACAGTTATCAAATAAATTTTGTTCATCCCATAAAAGATGAACCTATACAGGTAAAAGCTTTTCCCGTTACCAACGATGCCGTTTGGAATTATTTTTCAAAGACGGATATTTAACTTCGTCACTAATTTCACTAATGCCACAAATTAATTGACAAATCTCTAGGGCAACTTATTCGTGTAATTTATTTTTTTCAAATAATAATTATTTGAAAAATGAATTCCACAAAACTAAATAAATAAAAGTATTTAAACTTTCCTTGGTGTAATTTGTGAAATTAGTGGCAGAAAATTTGAGTAGCAGACAATTAATACTTTAGAGAAGGATAAATGAAAATCACAGAATAACTTTCAATTTTAAAATAGTTACAGCTTGTTCAAAAAAATAAAGTCTGTACCATTTTTGTTTTTTTGGCTTTATAGTTTCATTAACCCATAAACTATAAACCATGAGTAATGCAAAAGAACCCCCCCGCCAGAAAATGATAGGCATGATGTACCTCGTACTCACCTGTCTTCTCGCCTTAAATGTTACCAAAGAAGTATTACAGGGCTTTGTTACCATTAACGAAAGCATTGAAACAACCAATTCAAACTTTACTTCAAATACACAAAACATGATGAAAGCTTTTGAAGTGGCAATAAAAAAAGGAAAAAACGAAGCAAAACCCTATTATGTAAAAGCAAAAGAAGTTACACAGCTATCCCAAAAAACATTTGATTATATCACTACTTTAAAACAAAACATACAACAGTATACCGAAGGCGTTAAAGGTGCAGACACCATGAAATTGGCGCGTATTGAAAAATTGGATGATTACGACAAGCCCACTTATTTATTAATTGGTCCCGATGAAACAAAACCTGCGGACACAAAATATTCTGCCAAGGAGCTCCGTAAGAATATTACCACCTTAACGACAGAGTTAAATAAAATGATAGATGAGATGCATTATAAAAAAGGAACTGTTTTACCCGATGCTGATTATTTGATCTTAAAAGAAAAAATAAAATTATTTACGCCGCATGATAATTTTAGAGATAAAGATGGCAAAGCAATTGGCTGGGAACTAAAGAATTTTTATAATATGCCTCTGGCAGGCGTTATCACTAATCTTTCAAAGATGCAAAGTGATATACGCAATATTGAATCTGAGATGGTAACAACCTTTGCGGGTGCCGCCGGTAAACTAAATATTATTTTTAATGAGATGGAAGCTTGTATTGTACCGGTAAGTAATTATGTTCAGTCGGGCTCACCTTTTACTGCCAATGTTTTTTTAACAGCTTCTTCCAGTGATTTTAAAGAAGATAACTTGCAATTTATTTTGGGCGATATGGATACTTCTACGGGTAAAATATCAGAAGAAGCTATTATATTGCCTATGGATAAAGGAACAGGTAAAATTAATCTACCCACAAGTACCGCAGGTCATAAAGAAATAAAAGGCTGGGTAAGATTAAAAGGCCCGGATGGTTTTTATAAGTATTATGAATATAAAAACGACTACGTGGTTGCCAATGCAGCCGTTGCAGTTAGTCCGGATAAAATGAATGTATTTTATATTGGGGTAGATAATCCTTTAACGGTTTCTTCTGCCGGTGTGGCGCCAACCGATCTTATCGTAAATGTTTCCGGTTGCGGCGCAACAATTGCAAATAGCGGTAACGGAAAATACATTACCAAAGCAAGCAGCACCGGCACTTGTATTGTAACCGTAATGGCCAAAACCGCTAACGGTATAAAACAACAAGGTCCTCCACAATTCTTTAGGGTAAAACGTTTTCCTAATCCGCCATTAAAAGTTTCGGGTAAAAGCACCTATGGTAACCTGGAAATGAAATTGGCAGATGCAAAGAACATGAACACACTTGGGGTTGATAATGCCGGCTTTGATTTTGTGGCGCAATTTAAAATGGAAAAATTCTCGATGTGCACGGTGATTGGTGGCACTGCCAGCGCACCAATTTATTGTAACGGCAATCAGTTGACCAATGAGGCTAAAGAAGCTTTAAAAAAGCTAAAAGTTGGCAGCAAGGTTTATTTTGAGGATATAAAAGTAATTGCGCCGGATGGGCCAAGGGATTTCTCTGATATAAAGGTTGTGGTAAAGTAGGTTTTAAACAGCCTGTTGTTTTCAAAAAAGCATTGCTAACTGGGCAGTGCTTTTCAATTTGTATTAATTTTAGTACAGATGAAAGCAGTAAAAGTATATACACAGGAAGATGTTTTTAAATTGACCCGCAAACGCAGTGGCGAATTAAAAGTGGGCGAGATGGTTGAGGCCACGAAAAATAATTGGAAGGATGATCTTGAGAAGAGTCACGCAAAATTTGTTATTGTAGGCATTCCCGAAGATATTGGTGTGCGCGCCAATTACGGCAGGGCAGGGGCAAGCAGCGCTTTTAAACCCGCGTTAGAAAGTTTTTTAATGCAGCAAAGCAATTCTTTTTTAAACGCGAAAAATATTTTTATACTGGGCGAAGTTTTTGTAGACGACCTAATGGAGAAGGCGCTAATGTATGATGCGAAGGATAAGAACGACATGGTGCACCTGCGCCAGTTGGTAGCGTTAGTAGACGAAAAAGTAACCGAGGTCATTAAAACAATTGTGGAGTTTAAAAAAATACCCATTGTTATTGGTGGCGGACATAACAATGCTTACGGCAATATCAGCGGGGCATTTCATGCGTTAAATAAAAAAATAAATGTGATCAATTGCGATGCGCATTTAGATTTTCGTCAGTTAGAGGGCAGGCACAGCGGCAACGGTTTTAGTTACGCTTTTAAGAATGGCTTTATAAATAAATATGCTGTTTTTGGTATGCACGAGCAGTACAACAGTAAACTGGCCTTAGAACAATTTAAAAATAACCCCGGGCAGCTTTTTTTTAATACTTACGAATCGGTTTTTGTGCGCGAAGAAATGGATTTTTCTACCGCTTTAAAACAATGTATAGGTTTTGTAAAAAACGAAGCCTGTGGTGTGGAACTTGACCTGGACTCCATTACCAATGTACCAACCAGCGCCAAAACAAGTTCCGGCATCTCGCCCATACAAGCCAGGCAATATGTTTTTAACTGCGCTAAAAGTTTAAACGCACTTTATTTTCACATTGCAGAAGGTGCACCGGTGCTTTCGCACATTAAAGCCGATAACAAAACCGGTAAATTAATTGCCTATTTAATAAGCGATTTTATTAAGGGCTTTGAAGGGAAGTGATTTCGCTAATAGAATAAACAATGCAGACCTAAGGTATACCGAAGTTTTGCATTCAGAAAAAGCGGAAAAAACGTATATTTATAATATGATTCATAGTACTAAAACCAGATTCGATTCCCTTAGGGCTACCATGGCTAAAAAAGCTATATTAGTGCTTACTTAATAATTAATCCATTCACGATTTCGGTATGAGACAAAAAATAATCATTCTATTTATTTATTGTTCTACCATTAGCTTTAATTCACTCTCACAATGTGCGATTCAGGGTATTCTGATTGACACTACTCATAATCCGATTTCTTTTGCAGCAGTCGGGCTGCTTAATGCTGAGGATAGTTCAGTTTACAAAGGGGGCATCACGGACGATCAAGGAAAATATTGCTTTGAAAAAATAAATAGAGGGGTTTATTTTATAAAAGTATCATCTGTCGGATTTAACACTCAATATTCTAACAAAGTTGAGTATGATAGTATTAATCCTATTATGATTCCGACTATGTCTCTCAGTTCAGCCGGAATTAATTTAAATGAAGTAGCTGTAACCGCACAAAAGAAAACCGTTGAATTCAAAAACGGAAATATTATTGTTAATGTCGAAGGTACTGCATTGGCCGCAGGAAATACCGTATATGATTTATTGTCTCGCTTACCTGGCGTTACGATTTCTGATGGAGTAATAGCAATACAGGGCAAACAAGGAGTCAGAATTATGATAGACAATAAACTCCAACAACTTTCCGGTACACAATTATTAAATCTTCTAAAAAGCATGAATGCGTCGCAAATTGAAAAGATCGAAGTATTAAGAAAGCCACCTGTCAAATATGCCGCAGCTGGCACCGGGGGAATAATTAATATAAAAACTAAAAAAGCAAAATTAATTGGTTTTAGTGGAGATATTTTCGGCGCATTTTCACAGGGATTTTATGGTAATCCAAGCGGTGGTTTTAATTTAAATTATAAAGGTAGAAAAGTAAATTTCTTTTCAGGCTTTACAGCTAATCAGGAGTGGCTAAAAAAAGAAAACTCTTTTACAAACTATGTTCCTTACAATGGTTCAATTACAACGCTCACTCAAATTTACATTGAGAAACAACACAATCACTATGAAACTTTTAATTTGGGGGCTGATTGGTATATTAATAAAAATAATTCGATTGGAATAAAAGCGGCAGGCGCATTTGGTTTGGGAAATGATGATAGGAATGCTACATTTACTATTAGTGATAATAGCTTGGGGTATAGAGCCATGCCTTATTCATTTCGCAAGCCAAACCCTTGGATTTATCCAGATTTTAATATTAACGCAGAACATCTGTTTGATACGTTAGGAACGACACTACGTTTCTCTGCTGATTACAGTCCATATTGGGATATATACGCAGCTTCTTTTGACCATCATTTTTTAGATAGCAATTCAAAAGAAATTTTACAGCCAAAAATTTTTCGCACATCTAATACACTACTTTTCTCTATTCTTTCTTCGAAACTTGATTTTGAAAAGCAAATAACTAAGTCTCTAAAGATTGAAGCAGGAATAAAAGCAGCATCTCAAAATATTTCAAGCGATTACACGTTTGAAAATTTGAATAATTCAACTGGTGCATATCAATTTGATAGTACCTACACCAATAAATTTTCATACAAGGAAAATATAAGTGCAGCCTATATTAATTTTAACAAGCAGTATAAAAAAATTTTTATACAAGCCGGAGTCAGAGCAGAAAATACTTCAATTACTGCATTGAGTAAAACTAATAGTATTGGGTACACAAGACAATATTTCAATTTATTTCCAATGATTAGCTTAGAGTACAAAAAATCTGACAGTCACAACTTTCAACTTTCAGCTAACCGGAGAATTAACCGTCCTGACTATAATTCATTCAACCCCTTCCGTACTGTAAAAAGTTTATTGATTGTTGGGGAGGGAAATCCATATCTGCGTCCTGAATATATTACTTCAGTCGACTTTACCTATTCATACAAATCTTTCATGTATCATACTTTTTCTTATTCAAGAATTGATAACGTTATGATGGATTACACAACGCAGAACGATTCAACAAAGGTAAGAGTTGGACATCCAGCCAATCTGAAAAAAGCAGATATACCAAGCTATTCTTTATTTTTTCAAAAAGACATTAAAAAATGGTTCTCATTAAATGTTAATGCTACCGTATTCGCAATTTTCATGAATGGTTATATTAACGGTCAGCCCTATTCAATTTCAACAGTAGGATTCAATCCCGGATTATTCAGTCGATTTATCTTGCCAAAGGATTTTAAAATAGAATTAAACGCTTACTACCAGTCGCCAGTTCTGGAAGGTATTAATCACGTAAAAAGTCGTTCTGCCGTAGATGTGGCTTTAAAAAAAATGCTTATGAATCAGAAACTTTCAATTTCATTGGCCTTTGCAGATATCTTTTTTACCCGAACGTACAATACCTTTTCAAAATTTCAAGATCAAAATAATGTGGGTACATTCAGGATGGATACACGCAGGATCAGCGTTAGCTTAAATTACACATTTGGAAAACTGAAATTGCAGCAACGGGAAATAAAAAGTAATAGTGAAGAAAAAAATAGGGCGAGCCATTAAGACAAACTGGAGAATTTCTATACAAAAAAATAAATGTAAACAATTTAAAAAATGAAAAAACCACTTTTTGCCCTTATACTTATTTCTGAACTATTCGCAAGAATAGTATTATCTCAAATTACTGATAATCTATGCTTTATGCCTCCAAAAATCGAACCGTAGTTTGCTTCATAATCTTCCGCTTTTTCTGAATGATAATCTACGATGCACTGAAGGTAGCTATCAGGGAGACAAGTGTTTGTTAAAGCAAATTTAAAATCTGTGAATATCCGTATAATCAGTGTCATCTGTGTTTCATCACCTTTAGCAAATCTACCAGAGCGTAGATAATACTTTAATAAGCCTGAACCAATGATTCTAAGGGGATATTAAGTTTTTTGTGAAGGTTGCGAACCATTTCTAAGGTGAGTTTCCTTTTTTTGCTTAAAATTACACTCACGCGTGTGGCGTGCCCAAGTATTTCGCCGAGCTGTGTTTTTGTAAGGTTCATTTGCGCCATGCGGTATTTTATTACTTCAACTGGATCTGGTGAGTCTATTTTAAAATGTTTGTCTTCGTAATTTTTTATTACAAGCGCTAAAAGTTGCGCTTCGTTTCCTTCTTTCGTATTAGCTTTTGCATGAAATATTTTTTCAAAGCGTTGTAAAGCTTTTTCATACTGTGTTTTGGTTTTTATTATCTGTACGTACATGATTTGATTAATTGTGGTTATTTCTTTCTCTTTCTTCTTATTGCTATATTCAATTGTATTGGCATCTTTTTATTATATTCTTTATGTGTTCCTATAAATTTAATAAAAAGCCATTCGTTTTCGCAATTAATGGTGGCTACCAACCTATAATTATTTCCCTTTATATTAAAAACAACCCTTCCATTTTTTAAGATGCTAATGTTTGCCCTGTACTCTTGTTTTAATTGGTTAGGGCTTTTCCATGTTTTTGAGTTTACTTCTTCTTGCCAAATTTCTAATGGCAGTTTGGCATTCCTCTCTTTTTTATAAAATTTAATTATTGTGCTTTTGTTATAAATATTCATTCCTTGTATTTATACTACAAATATCCCTATAAGTTACCAATTTGGTAACTAATTACCATTTTGGTAAGTATTTTTTTATTAATATTCTTAAAATTAACCCGATCCAATTTTAAACATCAGGTGTCCAAGTATTATTGCATATTAAAGGTTTCCAACACTAATGATTTGCAATCCGTGCTTGCTTTCAGTAACTTTGCAGTATGTTGCTACGCATCAACGATAAAAACATTCCATCCGCTACTATTTCGCAAATTGTGAGTTGTTTAAAAAATGGCGGTATCATTATTTATCCAACCGATTCTGTTTATGCCCTTGGTTGCGATATTACACAGCAAAAAGCGGTAGAAAAGATCTGTAAATTAAAAGGCATCAAGCCCGAGCGATCTAATTTTTCGTTTGTCTGTTCTGATCTTAGTCATTTATCGGAGTTTACAAAACCCATTCCCAATCATATTTTCAGGATCATGAAAAAGGCCTTGCCGGGCCCTTATACGTTTATTTTAGAAGCCAATAAAAATGTACCCAAACTTTTAAAACAAAATAAAGATACCATTGGTATAAGGGTTCCCGATAATTTAATTTGTAAAGAAATTGTTGAGCAGTTGGGTAATCCCATTATCTCAACCAGTCTGCACGATACAAGCGATGATATTTTGGAATATTTTTCCGATCCGGAAGTGATCCATAATGAATACGAAAACAAAGTGGATATTGTGGTGGATGGCGGCTTCGGAAATATTTATCCTTCAACCGTAATAGATTGCAGCAAGGAGGAGATAATTGTTTTGCGGGAGGGATTAGGGAGCCTTGATGTACTTAATTAATATACGCAGTTAGCCACTAATTTCACGAATTTTCAAAAATTATCGATCGGATACTAATTAATGATTTGCGAGAATTATTTTCTTAAAATATATTTTAAGAAAATTTAAATTAACACAAATGGTTATTTAAAAAAGTAATTGCTATTTGTGGAATTGGTGTAATTCGTGGCTTTATCTTTCTATGATTGTTTGTTATCCTTGGTTTGCTAAACTAATGGTTCGACAAACTCACTATGATAATAACAAGAGAGACCATAAATATAGCCTCTCTTTATTTAATTGCCTTGGGTATTATACAGGATTAGAAGCTGAGTGCACATTTTCGTAGAACTCTTTTTCATCTTCGTTCATACCAATAGATCTCAATTTCTTTTTACCCATTGCAATTTTATCTTTTAAATTATCGCCCAGGTCATTTGCCCCGTTCAATAATTTTTTTCTTGTTTCGCTGCCTTTATCCGGTGCAACCAAAATACCGATCACCGCTCCGGCTGCCACCCCTATTAAAAGTGCGCCTAAAATGTTTCCTGAGTTTTTCATAATTATAGTTTTTTTACTAAATAACTATAATAAAATCATGCCCGAATAAATTAATTAAAATAAGAGATAAGTGTTTAAATTTTTGATCATTTCATTGGGGAAACAGGAAACTATTTCCTCAACTGCATGTTTATTTTTTTTTGTGTGTTCTTCGACAAGCTCACCATGACATCGACAAGCTCACCATGACATCGACAAACTCACCATGACATCGACAAGCTCAGGGTGACACAAGCCTGTCACCCTGAGCTTGTCGAAGGGCCTTGCTCATTTTGTGAGTTTCTAATCTTGTAATTTTTTGAAAACTCAATTAACTTGTCCCAATTTTGAGCAATTAAAGCTTCTTTTTTAGCGCGTGTCCAACCTTTAATTTGTTTTTCTCTTTTTATTGCTTGTAAATTATCTTCAATTATTTCGTAATATTTTAATTCAAGCGGCCTTCTGGAAAACGTGTAACAAGTTTCAATAATCCCTTCCTGATGTTGAAACAAACGGCTTTCTACATTGTTTGTTACACCAACATAATAACTTTCATCAGAACATTTTAGTATGTAAAAGTATAACATAGTTTTTGTATTTGTATGGTTCGATGGTTCGACAGGCTCACCATGACACGGACGAGTCACCATTACTAGTACTTGTCACCCTGAGAAAGTTTATGCTGAGCTAGTCGAAGCATCGAAGGGTAATTAACCCTTAATGAAATAATTCAACGCCAGTTTGTAACCTTTCAAACCCAGTCCGCTAATGCTTCCCAAACATTTTGCACCTAAATAAGATACATGCCTAAAATCTTCGCGGGCAAAAATATTGCTGATATGAACTTCTATTACCGGGGTTTTTATGGCGGCAACAGCATCGGCTAAGGCAAGAGATGTATGCGTATAAGCCCCGGCATTTAAAATAATACCATCAAATGTAAAACCAAATTCGTGCAATTTATTAATTAACTCGCCTTCAACATTGCTTTGAAAATAAACCAGCTCTAACTTTGGATACAAGCTTTCCAGCTCTTTTAAAAAACTGTCAAAACCTTTGTCACCATAAATTTCGGGTTCTCTTTTTCCCAATAAATTTAAATTTGGTCCGTTAATAATTGCTATCTTCATGGTATGAAATTAATAAACTTATTTCTTATTACAATAAAAAATGATCTTGCCTTTTCTTTTGTGATCCCGGCCCTGTTTCTTTGTTCTAACGTTCTTTCTCAAAGCACTAAGCCTAAGAACGAGGTGTCGTATAACCTGGGCGCTACATTTATTGGTGGGCAAAAAAATATGGCAGTTAAAGATAAGGCCAGCCTTGTTTTTTATACCAAAAGCAAAACGGCTAAGTGTTTTACCAAATGTAATTTTATTAATCTTAAATACAGCGAAAAAAAAGCAAAATTTAAATTTACCAAAGTAACGCCCGGCGATGTGCCATGCCCGGACCATTTAATTGGAATTGAATCTGACCTGAAAGAAAATTTCCTGAAAATAACAAACTATCTTATCACAAATAATAAGATCTATTTTTTTAATAAAAAAGGTACCCTGTTGATCTTTTATGAGCAATAATTGGAATGTTTATTACATAAGGTTTAAACAGTATTTACAGTTAGAGCGCTCGCTCTCAAAAAACTCGATAGAGGCTTATGCCGATGATCTAAAAAAATTGGAGAATTATGCGCAACTTTTTTTAGATAACCAAACACCCGATAAATTTTCATTCAAACAACTGCAAAATTTTATTGAATGGATAGCCACTTTGGGTTTTATGGCCTCCACGCAATCGCGCATTATTTCGGGAATAAAAACCTTTTATAAATTCTTGTTATTAGAGAATGATATTAAACAAAGTCCGGCCGAGCTTTTAGAAACACCAAAAATTGCCCGCAAATTGCCGGTATATTTAAGTGTTGAAGAAATTGACAACATGTTAAGCGGCATAGACAGAAGCACAGCCGAAGGCGAACGAAATTTTAGCATGCTCGAAACCCTTTATAGCTGTGGTTTAAGGGTAAGCGAGTTAACGGGACTAAAGATCACTGATCTGCATTTAAAAGATTATTACGTTAAAGTAACCGGTAAGGGAAATAAAGAGCGGCTGGTGCCTATTGGCAAGAATGCTGTTAAACTTATTAAATCCTATATTTCCTCAACGCGTTCGCTGGTGCAGCCAAAAAAGGGCGCTGAAGATGTTTTATACCTTAACAGGCGAGGGGCCATGCTATCGCGGGTAATGGTCTTTTATATTATTAAAGATCTTGCTAAAAAAGCCGGTATTAAAAAAGTGCTTAGTCCGCATAGTTTCAGGCACTCATTTGCCACCCATTTGGTGGAGGGGGGCGCCGATCTTAGGGCTGTGCAGGAAATGCTGGGCCACGAGAGTATAACCACTACCGAAATTTATACGCATTTAGACCGACAGTTCTTAAGAGATAATATCTTAAGTTATCACCCACGAAACAAAAAATAACTAGCTTTGTTATCTATTACATATTTACATGAAAACCTTTAATGTTCCTGAATTTTACCGCAGCCCTATCATCTCAAAGGTGAAGCAGTTTCGTAAAGTACAAGATCCCCGTAAAAAAGATAATAGTCCAACCGTTTTGGATTTTGGGCCTGTAAAATACTATATTGCCCGCCATTTTGGTTTTTGTTTTGGTGTTGAGAATGCCATTGAGATCGCTTTTAAAGCACTGGATGAAAATCCGGGAAAACGAATTTATTTGTTAAGTGAAATGATCCATAACCAGGCAGTAAATAAAGATCTTACCGAACGGGGCGTACTTTTTTTACAGGATACCTTAGGCGAACAATTAATTCCGTTCGAAAATGTAACTGCCAATGATATTGTGATGATACCCGCATTTGGTGCGCCATTACAGTTACTTAAATTGTTAGAGGAAAAAGGAATTAAAACAGAAGCCTACAATACAACCTGTCCTTTTGTAGAAAGGGTTTGGAAAAAATCGGAACAAATTGGTAAAACAGAACATACGATCATTATTCACGGCAAATATAACCACGAAGAAACACGCTCTACATTTTCGCGCAGTGCTGTAGATAGTAAAGCTGTTGTGGTGGTAAGAGATCTTGAAGAAACGAAACGCCTGGCCGAATATATTTTAGGGAAGAGAACGCAAGAGCAGTTTGAAGAAGAGTTTAAAGGAAAGTTTACGCCGGGATTTAAAATAAACGAGCATTTTAAAAAGATCGGAGTTATAAATCAAACTACCATGTTAGCTACCGAAACAGCAGAGATAGCGGAGTTTATTAAAACAGCGCTCTGTAAAAAATTTGGCGAAAAAGATATTAAAGAGCATTTTTCAGATACGCACGATACGCTTTGTTATGCTACTAATGAGAATCAGGATGCAACATATGGTTTATTAGATACAAATGCCGACCTGGCCATTGTTGTAGGAGGTTATAACAGCAGCAACACTTCTCATTTGGTGGAATTATGCGAGCGCAAATTTCCAACCTATTTTATTTCTTCCGAAAAAGAAATTGAAAGTGCTACAACCATTCATCATTACGATTACCCGAATAAAAAAAGAGTAAGTACCGAAAATTATTTAACATCAACGAGGCCTTTAAAGATCGTGATCACCAGCGGCGCCTCTTGTCCCGATTCGTTATTAGACGCGGTAATGAATAAATTAAATACTTTTATTGGCCACACAAAAAATATTGAAACAGTAATAGAAGATCTAAAAACATACAGTTAACTTTTTAAACTTTGAACCTTTAACTTTGAATTTAAAATAATGAACATAAAATTAAATAAACCGCTTGTTTTTTTTGACCTTGAAGCCACCGGCCTAAATATTGGCTCTGATAGGATTGTGGAGATCTCGCTTTTAAAACTTAACATTGATAATAGCACCGAAACAAAAACGCAAAAAATAAACCCGCAAATACCTATTCCGGATGTAGTTTCAAAAATTCATGGTATTTACGATAAAGATGTGGTAGGCTGCAAAACCTTTAAAGAAGCAGCTCCAGAGCTTTTGCGTTTTATTGGAAATGCCGATCTTGCAGGTTATAATTCCAACAAATACGATGTGCCATTATTAGCCGAAGAGTTTTTACGCGCCGAAGTAGATTTTGAACTAGAGGGAAGAAAATTGGTAGACGTGCAGAATATTTTTCATTTTATGGAACCGCGAAATTTAAGCGCGGCATATAAATTTTATTGCAACAAACCTTTAGAGAATGCGCATAGTGCCGAAGCAGATGTAACAGCTACTTTCGAGATCTTCAGATCGCAGATCCAGCGTTATGAAGGGCAGGAAGTGGTTGATGCAAAAGGAAACAAAACAATTCCGGTAGTCAACGATATTTCAAAATTAAGTGAGTTAACTACCGCAAAGTCAAAGAGCGCTGATCTTGCCGGAAGAATTGTGTTTAATGAAAATGGTATAGAAGTGTTTGCTTTTGGCAAACATAAAGATAAACCTGTGGTGGAGGTATTTACAAAAGAACCTTCTTATTATAATTGGATGATGCAAGGCGATTTTCCGCTTTACACAAAAAAGATCATTACCAAGATAAGGCTTAAAATGAAATAAGTTTTATTATCTTTAGTTCGCAAATGTTCAATTTTAAAAACATAATATTTCTTTTTTTCTTAATTTATTTTTCATCTCTCTACTCACAGAATGATCTTGATAAGGATAGTCTTATCCGAGAAATTGCAAAGGCTAAAGAAGATTCACTTAAGGTTAAAAAGATGCTTAACCTTGGACGTATGTATGCTCGCAGCGAAACTGTAAAAACGAATGAACTTTTTAAGGCAGCGTTGGATCTTGCGGTAAAGGTAAAATATGCAAAGGGACAAATAAATGCATTAAACAGCCTTGCCGATGAAGCCTGGAATAACACTAATTACGAACAGGCAATTAAATATTATTACAAAGCTTATCGCGTAAGTGATTCTATAAAGGATCCTAAATGCGTGGCTTTATCATTATATAATTTAGGTTGGGTGTCGTGTATCCTTCAACATAATTATAAAGAAGATAAATACCTTTACAAGTCTCTGGATATTAGTCTAAAGACAAATGATCTTGGTGGCACATTAAGAGCTTATAATGCTTTGGGAAATTATTATTATGATAGATTTAGCGCGCAAAAACAAAAAATATATTTTGACTCATCCATTTATTATACGCAAAAAGGTATAGATCTTTCTAAGAAAAATAAAATATACGGCCCTTTAGCTGCTTTTAATGTAAACATGGGCGACCTTTTTTATAACATGAAAGATTACAGATCAGCAATATTTTATTATTCTAATGCAGCCGATGGTTACAAAGTTAAGGTAGACTCTTTTAATATGGTTTTTATTTTGAGTAAGATCGCTCAATGTAACGGTGAGTTTAGAGATAGCGATGAAGATATAAAAACATTGAATTTTGCAAGAGCGTATTGTAAGAAAAACGGGGCATTGGATCTTGAGTCGGATGTATTACAAATGCTTTCAAACTTATATTATAAGCGCGGTAAATTTAAAGAAGGCTTTGATGTTTTTAAAGAATATATTGAGAAGAAAAAGGAATTGGATAAAAAATCATATTCTACAAGTATGGCCAATCTTGAAAATAACTATTCTCTTGAAAAATCTGAAGCAAGCGTAACGCAATTAACACAAGCAAAAGAACTCGAAGAGTTAAGGAGCAAGAAAAAGAACTATTTTATTTTTGGGTTAACCTTTATTGGAATTGGTGTTTTAGTAATTGCATTTTTATTGTTCCGTCAAAATAAAATGCGGCAACAAACAAATATTCAATTACTGGAACAGAACAATATCATTAAAGAAAAAAAGGAGGAGATCGATCATAGCATACAATATGCGAAAGGAATTCAGCTGGCTATTTTGCCCGATATAAATGAGTTGAACGATCAGTTTAAAGAAAGTTTTGTTTTGTACAAACCGAAAGATGTTGTAAGTGGCGATTTTTATTGGTTTGCAAAAGTAGAAAAAGATTTTTATTGCCTTGCTGCAGATTGCACGGGGCATGGTGTACCGGGTGCTTTAATGAGTATCATTGGAATGGATAAAATTATCCAGGCTATTTTTGAAAAGAAGATAACCGAGCCAAATAAAATACTTTCGTATTTAAATATTCAGATTAAAAATGTTTTAAAGCAACATTCAGATGCTTCAAAACAAAAAGATGGAATGGATATTGCTATTTTAAAATTTAATGAAACAAATAGCGAGGTTGAATATTCCGGCGCTAACAGACCATTGTTTTTAATTAGGAATAAAGAAATAATAGAGTACAAGGCAAATAAAACTGCCATTGCAGGTTTTACAGCAAACGATTACGAATTTAGTACGCACAAGATTTCATTACAAAAGAATGACGGTATATATATATTTACCGATGGCTATGCCGACCAGTTTGGTGGACCATCCGGTGGAAAGAAAGTAATGACAAAGAAGTTAAAACAAATGTTAATTTCTTTTACAGATCTTGCGGCTATTGAGCAGAAGAATAGCCTTGAAACAGCCTTTAATGAATGGAAAGGCAGCTTTGAGCAAACAGATGATGTACTAATAGTTGGTATAAAAATTTAAACGGAACAATCGTTCTAAATAATTTGGAATATTCATTCCGATGTTTTAATTTTACATTCAAATTATTAACCCTATGCCAAAATACAAACAATTTGATAAAGACAAAGTGCTCGAAGCGGCATCTAATGTCTTTCACGAAAAAGGTTATAACGGTACATCTATTGATGAGATCTTAACCGCCACCGGTCTTAGTCGCAGCAGTTTATACGACTCTTTTAAGGACAAGCATAATTTATATTTACAATCGCTTGAATTTTATAAAGAATCGAACGATAAAAAATTTCAGAGCGTTGACGAAAAAAACCTTAACGGCTTCCAGAAATTAGAGACCATGTTTAAAGGTGTTGTTAACCATTTGGTTGAGAACCCTGATGATAATGGTTGTTTATTGGTAAATGCCGCGGCGGAAATGAGTAAGCAATGTTTTAAAACATCGCAGGTTATTTGCAATAACAAAGATGAAGTGCAAAATTTATTTTCATCGTGGATAAGCGATGCAGAACAAAAGAAAGTTTTAAAACTAAATAAACCGGCTAAAATTTACGGGCAGTTCCTTTACAACACTTTATGTGGATTGCGGGTAATGAGCCAGAGTGGGGCAGGTAAGACCGAATTGAATAATGTTGTTAAAGTAGCACTAGACTCTTTAAATTAATTATTCAATAACTAATTTTTTTACGCTTTCAATTCCGCCGGAGTTTATTTGAAGAGAATGAATGCCAGGTGGAATATTTTTTAGGTCTAAACTTAATTTGTTTTCTCCCGAAGATAAATTCTCGTATTTGTTTTCTTTTATTACTTGTCCCAAAGTATTTAAGAGCGTTATACTAATTTCTTTATTCTCTTTATTTGTAAAATTTATAAAAACTGTTTCTTTATTAACCGGGTTGGGGTAAATGCTAAAATTATTTTCATCAGTTATTTCCTTAATGCCAACTGGCATAGAGAAATTTTTATTTACATAAGCATCAGTAGATATCGAACTTACTGAGTTTTGAATATTAGTGCTTGTACTTATTGAAAACAAAGGGAATTTACTTACATTAGAATAAAACAGGTGTTGTAAACCTGCAGTTGTGATCGTGGTGGTTGGCGTCACATCAACTTCAGTATAATTTGTAGAAACCATTACTACATTAGTTAAAGTAAAACCCGGTAAAACTAAGGTTCCTGTTCCATCAGCAATAGTAGTTAAAGTGCCGGTAAGTGTTTCGCCTGTGATGTTAAAGCCGAAAGTATCATAATAACTGCTACCATATGCGAATGGTAGGGTAAAAAGAGTTATTGGATTATTAAGCACTAAGCAGTTTGTAGCGGTTGGCGAGGCAAAACCCAGTTCATCTCTGGTGGAAGAATTTATTTTATAAACATCATAATTTTGAAAACCTTGATCTACAGCAATAGTTGCTCCGGGAAAAAGATTGTTATTAGGTACAGTTGAGATAGGTACATAAGTACCCGAAGAAGTTGAAGTTAAGTTGACGCTGATTCCTGAATAATTCCATAACTTATTTGTACCGGTAACAGGTTGATTTAAGCCGGTCGTATACGTATAAACTGTAGCTTCTATATCTCCCGGAACGGGATTAGAAGTTGAAGTAATCGTGTATTGAGCGTTTAAACTCAGTGTTAGTAAAAAACTCAGATGTATTAAAATTGTTTTCATGAATTGGATTTTAATCAAAGATAATAAAAATAATGAATTTGATGTATCTTTACAACTTAATATGATCATTGATACACATACACACCTTTATGCTGAAGAGTTTAATGCCGATAGAAAGGCTTTGATCCAAAAAGCTATTACAAATGGTGTTACAAAATTTTATTTGCCAAATATAGATTCTTCTTCCATCGAAGTAATGCATCAACTCGAAAAAGAATTTCCCGAAAATTGTTTTGCCATGATGGGCCTTCATCCATGCAGTGTAAATGCTAGTGTTGAAGAAGAATTGGCACTCGTAAAAAGCTGGTTAGAAAAAAGAAAGTATAGTGCGGTTGGCGAAATTGGCATTGATCTTTATTGGGACAAAACATTTTTAAAAGAACAACAAAAGGCCTTTAAAATGCAATTGCAATGGGCGCTTGATTATAATTACCCTGTTTCCATTCATTGCCGCAGTGCGTTTGATGAGATCTACGAGATATTGATCTCTTTTGAGAAATTACCAAAAGCTATCTTTCATTGTTTTTCGGGAAATGTGGAACAGGCCAATAAAATTATTGATTTAGGTAATTTTAAATTGGGAATAGGAGGGGTGCTTACTTTTAAAAACTCCGGTTTGGATAAAGTAGTAGAAGAAATAAGCTTAGACCATTTGGTTCTGGAAACAGATGCCCCGTATTTAGCGCCTGTACCGCACAGAGGGAAAAGAAACGAGCCGGTCTATTTATTAGACGTTGCTAAAAGATTAGCAGAACTTAAAAATATTTCCATGTCTGAGCTTGCCGAAATTACAAATGCCAACGCGCAATTCATTTTTGGGAATTAAGTTTTTGGAATGTGTTTCTTTAAATAGTTTTCATTCGGCAATAAACTGGTTTGTATTCGCTTAGCATAATGAATACTGTCTAAAACCTCTTTCTGCTTTTCTTCTACCAATAGTTTTTGTTTTTCAACAAGAATTTTTTGCTCGTTAATAATATTTTTTTGTTTTTTAGTTACTCTAAAACGGTTAAGCATAAATATTCCAAATAGCATTGTTAAGCTTAAACCGCCATATAAGAAATAACGTTGTGTTCTTTCGTGTTTTAATTGTACTGCGATCACTTTTTTTTCTTCCATAACGCGCACAGAATCGGCAGCTGCTTTTTTCTCATATTCATATTTTAACTGATTCTTTATAGAAGATCTTCGTGTTTCCGTGTTATTTAAACTATCGCGCATAGTTATGTATGATTGATACATCTTTAAAGCTTCAGGATAATTATTTTGTTTTTTATATATCTTGTATAGGATATATGAGGCGTTCCTTATATTCTCTATATAATCAACTTCTTTAGCAAGCGTATAGCCTTTAAGGCCATAATTTAAAGCCTCTTCTGATCTACCCATACTATACATTAAATTTGCCAAACAATTTAAATTATAAGCTATTGCATCTTTGTCATTCGTTTCTGCATTAATTTTCATTGCCTGCAAATAATAGTCAACACTTATTTTGGGCTCACCTTTTTTTGTATATATATCACCAATATTGGAAAGACAAACCGCTACGCCATTTATATTATTTAATTTTTTTTGGATCTCTAACGATCGTTCAAAATACTCTAAAGATCTTTCAATATCATTTTTGTTCCGGTATAGATTGCCTAGATTATTGTAGCTATTTGCAATTCCATTACTGTCTTTAATTTCTTTTTGTAGCTCAAGTGCCTTATTTACATATTCAAGAGATCGTTCTACACCTCCCTGATGCATATATATGTAGGCAATATTATTTATAGTGGTTGCCATATTTTTTTTGTCGCCTAGCTGTTCTTCCAGTTTTAAAGCACTAAAATAATACTCAAGCGCCTTACTTATATCCCCATGTTCCTGGGCAAGATAACCTTTGTTGTTTGTTGCATTTGCAAAATAGGTGAGGTAGGCGTTCTTTAATTTACCCGGGGCTTGTGCTTCAACATTCTTTTTTGCCAGCTCAAATAACTTTTCATTATATGCCGGCCAGATCTTCTCATCGTATTCGTTCTCTATTAGCATACTCAATAGTTTGCAGCGCGTAGTATCATGTTTTGCGTTCTTTATTTCTGTCTTAAGTGAATCTTTATTTTGCCCAATTAAAATTGAGTTACAATAAATTATGAGTAACCAAATAAATATTTTTTTTACTTTTAAGTTCAATTTTTCAGTTTATTTAATTGTCTTTGAATATAAATTTGTGTTGGTAATAAACTGGTTTGTATGCGTTTCGCATAATGAATGCTGTCTAAAATTTCTTTTTGTTTTTCATCTACTAAACTTTTTTGGTGTTCAACTATTGTTTTTTGCTGTTCAATAATAGTTTTTTGTTTTCGTGTTATACGAAAGCGATTAAACATAAATAGCCCAAATAAAACGGTTAAGCCCAAGCCGCCATATAAAAAGTAACGTTGTGTTTTTTCTTGTTTTAATTTTACGGTAGTTAACTTTTTTTCTTCTGCAACTTTAACGCTATCTGCGACAGCTTTTTTTTCGTATTCGTATTTAAGTTGGCTTTTAATACTGGCTTTTTTTGTTTCCTGGTTACTAATACTATCGCGCATTTGAATGTAGAGCTCGTAGTTTAATAATGAATTTTTGTCATCTCCGAGGGCTTTGTAAATTTGGTTTAAATTTTTCGCTACATTTTTAATAACTACAGGATAAGACAATTCATTTGCCAACACCATGCTTTTTTTGCAATAAGACAGAGCTTTGCTATAATTTTTTTGTTCACAATAAATACCCCCAATGTAATTTAGACAATCTGCAATTCCATTTTTATCTCCAATCTCTTCGCTTATTTTTAGACTTCGATCCAAATAATTTAATGCTTCCGGAACATTATTTTGCATTTTGTAAATATACCCAATGTTAATTAGTGAAGCAGCAATCCCTGGTTTATCATCAGTTTCCTCTCTTATTTTAAGGCTTTTCCTGAAGTAAATTATAGAAGTATTAATATTGTTTTGCTTATTATAAAAGTACCCAATGTTATTTAATGCACGAGCAATTCCATTTTTATCGCCAATTTCTTCTCTTATTTTTAAGCTCTTTTCCAGATAACTTAACGCCTTCTTACTATCGCCTTGATAATTGTAAATACCTGCTATGTTATTTAATAGAACTGAAATTCCTTTTTTGTCGCCAATCCCTTCTTGTATTTTTAGACTTTTGCTGAAATATTCTAAGGCTTTTAAAATATCACCCTGATTATTATAAATATACGCAATGTTATTTAGGGAAGTGGCAACTCCATTCTTATCGCCAATTTCTTCTTGTATTTTTTGGCTTTTGCTATAATATTCTAAGGCTTTTAGACTATTGCCTGCAATATCATACGCATAACCAATATTATTTAATGAAGCAGCATAATGTTTTTTATAAATGCGATATTCTGGCAAAGTCGATTCAGTTGTTTTTAGTTTGCTTTCTGTAATATTTTTTAACTGTTCATTATACTTTATCGAGATAACATCCTCAGTTTCTGCCTCGATCATTGCAATTAAAATATTACAGCGTGTGGTATCGTGTTTAGCCGTTTTTAAAGCTAAATTTAACGAATCCATCGTTCTTCTTTCTTGGGCAAAACAGAAGTTGATAGCAATTTGTATATTGCAGATAAGTAATATGTATAGTATTCTCTTCAACTTTTATTTCCTAATATTCGTTCAAAATATTTTTCAGTTGGTAATAAACTTGTTTGTATTCGTTTAGCGTAACGTATACTGTCCATTACTTCCTTTTGTTTTTCTTCCACTATTTTTTTCTGTAGTTCAACTACTGTTTTTTGCTCGTTAATGATGTTTTTTTGTTTTTGTGTTACACGAAAACGGTTAAACATAAATATCCCAAAAAAAATAGTTAGTAATAAGCCTGAGTATAAAAAATAACGTTGATTTTCTTCTTGTTTCAATTTTACAGTGGTTAGCTTTTTTTCTTCTGCAACTTTAACGCTATCGGCAGCTGCTTTTTTTTCGTACTCGTATTTTAGTTGGCTTTTGATTGAGGCTTTTCTCGTTTCTTGGTTATTTAGGCTATCTCTCATTTGAATATAAAGTTCAAACATCTCTAATGTTTTCGGATAATTTTTTCGTTGTTTATATATTCGGTAAAGTAAATTTGATGCGTGTTTTATATGTTCTGGAAATTCTAATTCTTTTGCAATTTGCAAGCTTTCCAATCCATAATTTTCGGCAAGGGCAAATTCTCCCTTTTTTTCATAAATTATACCTAAGCTGTTTAACGCAATGGCAATTCCTTTTTTGTGATTTATTTCTTTGCATATATTTAAAGACCTTAAGCAATAATCAAGTGCTACTGCATATTGATTTTTGTCACTATAAACAGTAGCAATATTGTTTAATGCCAACGAAATGCCTTTTTTATCGTCTTGTTCTTCTCTTATTTTTAAACAATTATTAAAATATATTAACGCATTTTTATAGTCTGCTCTATGTTTCAAAATAAGGCCTATATTATTTAGTGAATTGCCTATACCATTCTTATCTTTTAGCTCTTTTTGTAACTCAAAAGCTTTTTTATAATATTCTAGTGCCTTTATTTCGTCATTCTGATTATTGTATATAAAAGCTATATTATTTAAAGCCGTTGCAACCCCTTGTTTATTATTGCCGGCCTCATAGGTTTTTAGGGCTTTATTATAGTACTCTATTGCTTTTAAAATATTGCCCTGTCTATTATAGATTGAACCGATATTTATTAAAGATCCGGCAAAGCCGTCCATATCTTTTAGTCGTTGTCTAATATTTAAACTTTTTTCAAAATATTCAATTGCCTTATCCGTTTTATTTTGTTGATTATAAATTAGTCCGATATTGTTTAGCGAAGTGCCAATACCTAAACTGTCATTTATATCTTTTTGAATTTTTAGCGCATTCAAGTAATAGTTGGTTGCTTTTTCGAAATCATTTTTTTCAGAATAATAGAATCCAATATTGTTATAAGCTTTTGATAGGTGAAATAAATAAAAATATTTCTCTTTTTTTTCTAAAGAAGCAAAGCGCAATTTTTTTTCGGAAATCATAACCGCCTGTTTACTGTATTTTGGAATGTCTTTTACGTCACAAATTTCACTCAATTCACTTAATAGTTTAATTTTTGTGGTATCTGCAAATGTATGGTTTAATTCATCATTTAACGAATCAAGAGTTTGCTCTTGAGCTTTAAGAAAATTAAAAGCAATCAAGCAGATAACGAGATAAAATATTTTAGGGTATTGCCTTTTCAATTAAAATTTGTTTTTTAAAATCCGTTCAATAAATTTTTCAGTTGGCAACAAACTTGTTTGTATTCGTTTAGCGTAGCGTATACTGTCTAATACTTCTTTTTGTTTTTCTTCAACTAATTTTTTTTGGTGTTCAACAATTGTTTTTTGCTGATCGATAATATTTTTTTGTTTCCTGGTTATTCGGAAGCGATTAAACATGAAGCCTCCAAATAACATGGTTAAACCTAAGCCGCCATATAAAAAATAACGTTGATTTTGCTCATGTTTAAATTTTACCGAAGTTATTTTTTTTTCTTCTAGTACTTTGATGCTGTCCGCCGCGGCTTTTTTTTCGTACTCGTATTTTAATTGAGATTTTATGCTTGCTTTTTTTGTTTCGCGGCTATTAACACTGTCGTGCATTTTTACATACAGTTCAAACATTTCAAGAGCCTCTTTTGGTTTATTCTCCTGCTTATATATTCTAAAAAGCAGGGCTGAGGAAAGATATATGTTCTCAGGAAATCCAAGCTGCTTTGCTAATTGTAACGCTTTAATGCCATTTTTTTTTGCTGCTGATATTTGCCCTTTTTTAAGGTATAAGAACCCAAGGTTATAATAACTATCCGGAAGACCCTGAACATCGTTCAATTCTTCACGAATTTTTAAACTGGCGAATGAATATTTTTCGGCAGAATCAAATTTTTGCGTATTCACATAAATTGTAGCAATGTTTGCAAAAGCATATGCCATACCACTTTTATTGCCAATTTCATTATTTAGAGTTAAAGCTTCAAAATTATAATTTAAGGACTTTTTTATATCGCCGTCTTTATAATAAATTAAGGCAAGGTTAATAAGTGATTCGGCTTCGCCATGTTTATTTTTACTCTCTTTTCTTAATTTTAAACTCATTAAATTCATCTCGCGCGCCTTTTGTATTTCGCCTTGCGACTGAAATATCTGACCCATATTGTTATAAGCAAGTGCCTGTCCGTCTTTATCGCCTATCTCTTCCTCAAGCTTTAGGCTTGCTCTGTAATAATTGAGGGCATTGGCAATATCGCCTTGGCTCATGTATAAAAGCCCGATATTGTTTAAAGTAACACTCATGCCTTTTTTATCTCCAATTTGTTTCTGGATGGTAAGTCCTTTTTCGTAGGTATCTAAAACCAACGAAATTTTTCCCTGGTTAAAATAAAGTACTCCAATGTTACTTAATGAATTGGCAACCCCTTTGACGTCGTTTATTTGTTTGCGGATATTTAAACTGATATTGTAGTTAAGTAATGCTTTTTCTAAATCACCTTTAAGGTCGAACAGGTAGCCTGTATTATTTATGGCCATGGCTTTGTGTTTTAAAAATAAAAACTCTAAACTTTTATTTTGTGATACTGTTTTTGACTTAAGATTGGTTTCGGCAATGGTTAAAAGCTGTTGGTTGTATTTTGGCCATATATTGTCATTGCCTTCGGCATCTATTAAAGAAGTGAGTATATTACAGCGTGTGCTATCGTGTTTTGCGGCGTTTAAAACTGTTTTTAATGAATCAAGTATTGCGTTTTGTGAATAGTAAAAATTACAAATTGCAAATAAAAAAATGCTGATCAAAAAATATGTTGAATGCTTTTTCAATTTACTTTTTAGTTAAAATACGTTCAAAGTATTTTTCAGTTGGTAATAAACTTTGTTGTATGCGCTTGGCGTAACGTATACTGTCCATTACTTCTTTTTGTTTCTCTTCGACTAATATCTTTTGGTGTTCAACAATTGTTTTTTGTTGATTGATAATGTTTTTTTGTTTTTTGGTTACACGAAAGCGATTAAACATGAAACTGCCAAATAACATAGTTAATACTAAGCCGCCGTATAAAAAATAACGTTGATTCTCTTCTTGTTTTAATTGTAAAGTGGTTATCTTTTTTTCTTCAGCTACTTTTATACTATCAGCCGCGGCTTTTTTTTCGTATTCGTATTTTAGTTGCGAACGGATGGAGGCTTTCCTGTTACCGCTATTTACAACGCTATCTTTCATTAAAATATACAATTCATAAGTTTGTAAAGCATTTTTATAATCTCCTTTGGCTTTGTATACTTCGTTTAACTGGTAAGCAACAAACTCTATGTTTTCAGGGTAACCAAGGTCTTTACAAATTTTCATGGATATTAAACAATACTCTAAGGCCTTGTCGTAATTTTTGCGGTGCACATAGATCTCGGCAATATTATTATATGTGTAGGATATACCTGTTCTATCATTAATTTCTTTCTGAATGTTTAAGCTTCTATTATAATAATTTAAGGCTTCATCTTCTTTCTTTTGTGCAAAATACATTTGACCAATATTGTTCATTGATTCGGCAATGCCCCGCTTATCGTTAAGGCTTTCACGCAACTTTAAACTTTTTTCAAAACTTTCAAGCGCTTTGTTTATATCATTGGTTTCGTAATATAAATTACCAAGGTTATTAAGGACAGATGCCATTCCCCCAACATCATCGGTAAGTTTATTAATGAGCAGGCATTTATTATAATATTCAAGCGCTTTAGATAATTCTTTTTGCTTATAATAAATGCCTCCAATATTGTTTAACAGCCTGGAAATAGCGTAATAATCATTAATAGATTCGGATATTTTTAAGCTTTTAGTAAAATATTCTAACGCTTTAGATACATTGCCCTGTTTGTAATAAATCCCGCCAATATTGTTTAACGAATTGCCAATGCCCGACTTGTTTCTGATCTGTTCTTGTATTTTTAAGCTTTTGTTGTTATAGTCAAGCCCTCTGGCTACATCACCTGTCTCATCAGCAAGAAATGCCGTATTGTTATATGCATCGGCAAGGTATTTTAAATAAACTTTATGTAACGGATCATTTGGCTGTGTAGTTTCTAAATTGGCGCTTGCCAGTTTTTCCAATTCTTTATTATAGTTGATCCAAACGTTGGCGTCGTTTTCGGTCTCAACCATAGCACTTAAAATAGTACATCGGGTGGTATCGTGTTTTGCCAGTTTTAGGGCAGTTTTTAATGAATCGAGAGCGTTATTTTGCCCAAAAAAGCTTAAAGGAATTAATAGTAAGAGTATTTTTATGTATTTTAGCACCCCTAAAAGTATCAATTAATTTTAGATAGAAAAGACTCTAAAATTGACTTTATTTTGAATAATTTTAAGCCCGGAAGGCTTGATTTTATCTAATGGGTTAAAATAAAGCGATCTTGGGGTATAAATAATCCCTATTTTTTCAAAAAAAGTTTGTTCTATCAAAAAAACTTCATACATTTGCACCCCTTATTTAAGGAAAAGACTAAAAAAATTATAAAGTGGACGCATTAAGTTATAAAACAAAATTTGCCAATAAAGTTTCTGCAGAGAAGGAATGGTTATTGGTTGACGCTGAAAATGAAGTAGTTGGAAGATTAGCTTCAAAAGTAGCCATGTTATTACGTGGAAAACACAAAGCAAGCTATACCCCGCATGCAGATGCAGGAAGTAATGTAATTATCATTAATGCCGAAAAAGTTCGCTTTACAGGTAAAAAATTAACAGATAAAGAATACGTTCGTTATACTGGTTACCAGGGCGGCCAACGTTTTACAACTCCAAAAGAATTGTTAGCTAAAAAGCCGGAAGAAATTCTTGCACACGCCATTCATGGTATGTTGCCAAAAGGCCCATTAGGCCGCACATTAAATACCAATATCCGTATTTTTGTGGGTACCAATCATGGTCATGATGCACAACAACCAAAAAAAATAGATCTAAGTAAAATTAAGTAATTATAAAGTAAATGGAAGTAATTAACACATCTGGTCGCAGAAAAACTTCAGTAGCACGCGCTTATGTTACCAAAGGAAGCGGTAATATCGAAGTGAACGGAAGAGACTATAAAGAATATTTTAAAACCCCAACTTTACATTTTTATGTAACTCAATCTTTAAAAGTATCTAATGCTTTAACGGATTACGATGTAAAAGTGAATGTTGCAGGTGGTGGCGTTACTGGCCAGGCGCAAGCAATTCGTTTAGCTATTGCAAAAGCTTTGGTTGAAATGAACGCAGAGTTAAAAAAAGATCTTCGTGCTGCCGGTTTAGTTACCCGCGATCCACGTATGGTTGAGCGTAAAAAATTCGGTCAAAGAGGTGCACGTGCACGTTTCCAATTCAGCAAACGTTAATATTACATTTAAAAAAGAAGAGAATATACAAATGTCAGCAAGAACATCATTTAACGAATTACTTGAAACAGGTGCACACTTTGGTCACCTTAAAAGCAAATGGAATCCAGCAATGGCTCCTTATATTTATGCCGAAAAAAATGGTATACATATTATTGACTTAAACAAAACCATTGTAAAAATCGATGAAGCTGCAGAGGCTTTAAAACAAATTGTTCGTTCAGGACGTAAAATATTATTTGTTGCTACAAAAAAGCAGGCAAAAGATATCGTTGCTGAAAAGATCAAAGCAATTAACATGCCTTATGTTACTGAACGTTGGCCGGGTGGTATGTTAACCAACTTTGCTACTATCCGTAAATCGGTGCGTCGCATGAGTCAGATCGATAAAATGAATAGCGATGGCACTTTTACCAATATCTCTAAACGTGAGCGTTTACAATTTTCTCGCGAACGCGCTAAATTAGAGACTAACTTTGGTTCAATTGCAGATCTTTCTCGTTTACCTGCTGCATTATTTATTGTTGACATTACTAAAGAACATATCGCTGTTGCAGAAGCAAAGCGTTTAAATATCCCAACATTTGCTATTGTAGATACTAACTCAAATCCAAATTTAGTGGATTACGTTATTCCTGCAAATGACGATGCTTCTACTTCAATTGCTTACATTATTGAATTAATGGCAACTGCAATTAAAGAAGGTTTATCTGATCGTAAGATGGATAAAGAAGCCGGTAATACTGAAGAATCAGATACTAAAGAATTAAGCCAACACGAAGCTGAAGAATTAGCAGATGGTGCTATCATTAAAGGTGCTGTTAAAGGTACTACTGATGATGAAGAAAAAGGTGGCGCTAAAAAACCACGTCGTAGAGTAACGACTGCAAAAAAATAATTAGAACTATAATATTTAAAAGCGGTCATTCTGTAAATCAGGCTGACCGTTTTTTTTGACCTAAAGATCAATTGCGTTAAACAAGAATTTGAAATAAGAAATAATAATATAAATAAAAAACAAAATGGCAATTACAGCAGCAGAAGTTAATAAGTTACGTCAGCAAACAGGAGCTGGTATGATGGATTGTAAAAAAGCATTAGAAGAAAGCAATGGCGATTTTGAAGCCGCAGTAGATTTTTTGCGTAAAAAAGGTGCAAAGGTTGCAGCTAATCGTGCCGACCGTGATGCAAAAGAAGGTGTAGTTCTTGCAAAGACATCGCCTGATAATAAAACTGCAGTAGTAGTTAGTGTTAACTGCGAAACAGATTTTGTTGCTCAAAATGCAGAATTTATTGAATTTGCAAATAATGTTACTGCAATTGCATTGGATAAAAAACCTGCATCTATTGATGTATTAAAAACATTACCATATAACAGCGATCTTACCGTTGCTGATAAATTTATGGAACAAATTGGAAAAATCGGTGAAAAAATTGATATTGGTTTTTATAGCATTGTTAATGCTGAACAAGTTGTTGGATATATTCACCCGGGTAACCGTTTAGCAGTTGCAATTGGTTTTAATAAACCGGTTTCGGCTGATGTTGCAAAAAATATTGCCATGCAAGCTGCCGCAATGGCACCAGTAGCAATTGATAAAGATGATGTGGATAAAACTACTATCGAAAGAGAATTAGATATAGCTCGCGAAACTACACGTGCTGAAGGTAAACCGGAAGATATGGTTGAGAAGATCGCACAAGGTAAATTAAATAAATTCTATAAAGATTCTACCTTATTGAATCAGGAATATTTTATCGATAACAAAATGACCGTTCGTCAATTTTTACAAAGTGTAGAAAAAGACCTAACGGTTTCGGCACTAAAACGCTATTCATTATCTTAATAATTTTAAATCCCGATTTTTTAGTCGGGATTTTTTTTAACCAATAAAATACAAGTTCTCAAAAATGAAATACAAACGTATTCTCTTAAAATTAAGTGGCGAAGCCCTAATGGGCAATAAAGGTTTTGGTATTGACCAGGAAAGACTTGGGGAATATGCCCGCGAAATAAAATCTATTTACGACGCCGGCTGCCAGGTAGCTATTGTTATTGGTGGTGGTAATATTTTTCGCGGTATTCAGGCCGAAAAAGGTGGAATGGATCGTGTACACGGCGATTATATGGGAATGCTGGCCACAGTTATTAATAGTATGGCAATACAAAGCGCGCTAGAGGTTTTGAACGTAAATACGCGCTTACAAAGTGCCATTAAAATGGAGCAGATCTGCGAACCATTTATACGCCGTAAAGCAGTTAGACATTTAGAAAAGGGTAGGGTAGTTATTTTTGGGGCAGGTACAGGTAACCCTTATTTTACAACCGATACAGCTGCAACATTGCGTGCCATTGAAATTGAAGCAAATGTAATTTTAAAAGGAACACGTGTAGATGGAATTTATACTGCAGATCCTGAAAAAGATGCAACTGCTACCAAATACGAAACAATTTCTTTTGAAGAAGTATATAGTAAAGGCCTTGAAGTAATGGATATGACAGCTTTTACACTTTGTAAAGAAAATAATTTGCCAATTATTGTTTTTGATATGAACAAAAAAGGTAATCTTAAAAATCTTGTTGAAGGAGAAAAGATCGGGACACTTGTTGAGATGTAATGCCGTCATTCCGGCCTTGAGCAGGAATCTCAGTTCTCTTGAATATTTCTTCATTTTTATTTATTAGATGATTACTTTTTCATAAATTAAATTTATGAAACTCACAAATGCTTTTGTTTATATTATGTCCAACAAGCGCGCATCAACTTTTTACGTTGGTGTTATAAACGACTTGGAAAGCAGATTGAGACAACATAAAAACAATGAAAGCGAATTTACAAGTCGGTACAATTTACATAGCCTTGTTTATTTTGAAATAATAAGTGATATTGAAACAGTGATAAGAAGAGAGAAACAACTTAAAAACTGGAAGAGAGATTGGAAGATCAAATTAATTCAGGGGGATAACCCCGATTTTAAAGATCTGGTAGCAGATTGGGAATGATCAAATAAAAGAGTACTGAGATTCTGAATCAAGTTCAGAATGACAGGTTTCCTTGAGTTTTATTAAGAAACTTGTACCATCTCATCCACGCTAATTTCCATATGCGTTTGAGAGAAAATACATTTACCGTTTGAAATGATCAATGCTTGTGGCGATTCATGCGCCACACCATAACGCTCTGCAATAGCATTTGAAATGTCGCGGTGAACAAGAAGATCCAAATAATAAGGTTTTATTTTTTCAGAAAGACCATCATTCCATTTGCGTTCCGTTCTACCTAATGCCGCAGTGCTAATACTGCAACGGGTACTGTGTTTAAATAGTAAAATTTTTTTCGCGGCAGATTCCTGATCTATAATATCAAGTTGTTTTATATCCGTTAACTGGTTCCAATTCATCTTGTAAATGTAAGGGTTTTTATAGCGGAATGTTGTTAAGGATTGTTAGTCTCATCCTAAATCCTTCTCTAAAGTAGAAGCATTTAGGATCAAGTTCCCTCTCCTTTATAGCGATACTGAAGCTTACTTTTCCAACACCCTTTTATACATAAACTCGCTAAACTCTTTTGGGTTAAAAAGTGGTGAGCTGCAATAAGAAGAAGTACACAATATCATAAAATTATCATCAAAAGAATCGAAAAGATCTTTTTTATCCTCAATTACATTTCCTTTATCATAAATAACACTGTTAAAATAAAAACGTGGAAAAGCAATGGTTTCTTTTAGGTAGCCCGGCGTCAGGTCGTCATTTTTTTTAAGCATAAGCGCAGCAATAATGGGTTCGTTGGTGAGTTCTTCGGCGGCGCTTAAAATACCGGGCTCGGTAGAAAGTGTGCTAACTAATTTATCGTTGGTTAAAAAGTTTAGGATCTCATTTGCGGTTTTTTTATAGTCGGGTTCATGAAAAAAATACGAACAGTAATTTAATAAACGGCAAGCTTCAATATTTTCAGATACGTTGTATGTTGATTTAATGGCGCTCTTGCCAATGTAGGTGTAAAAATAACCTCTACCTGAATTAAAATTTGCAGCAATTTCTTTTATCAGTTGTTCTGCATCTGCTCTATATACTTGTCTCTGCGTGGCACGGTGTGCTAACATTAGTGTTTTTAGCATGGCCAAATTATCTTTTAAAGAAGTGGTAGCTGCATATTTTTCGCCATGCATAAAAATATTTCCTGCTTTGCGTTTTGTGTTTAAGAACTGAATACAATTTAAAGCTTTATCTAAATAATTTTGTTTACCGCTGGTGGCCCATAAAATAGTAAGAGCCTCTGCATAAGCAGCGTTATCGCTTGTGTAAACATTACTATCAATAGCGGGAATTCCTTTTTTCATTCTTTCTTTATCTCCCAACTCAAAATATTCTTTGGCTTTTTCTCCTTTAATAAGATCTGCGTCCTGTGCGTTGTAATAACCTCCGCCCGGGGCAGTTAAAAAACGATTTACATAATCCACAATACCTTCCGCTTTTTTTAAAGCTTCGGCATCGTTAAAGATTTTATAATACCAGCAATACATTTTTATGTAGCGTGCCTGAATGAATAATAATTTTTCATAGTGCACATGATCCCAATCATTATCGGTAGAGTATTGAAAAACCCCGCCCCAGACCTTATCATAAATGCCGGTAGAGTTAACCACAGAATGGGTTAACCACATTTTTAAAAGTGAATCAGATTTTTGATGTGTAAAAGCATATTCAAAAGTATCGAACTCAATATATTTTTGCCCAAACACAAAACCACCACTTGCAATATCCAGCGATCTATTAAATGATCTTTTCAGATCGTTTAAGGATTTTTGTTTCGACGTTTCTGTGGTCAATTTTGGGTCTGCATTCACAGCAGTGCCTGCCAAAGGTTTTGGGTCTTTTTTTAATTTGGCAAGAGTTGCTAAAAACTCTTCGGCGTTAATATAACCCGGCTCTTTTAAAAGCTCATTACCATCGCCATCAAAAATAATTGTGGCAGGCCAGCCGTAATCAGAATATAAACTGGTAAGATCCTGGCGCTCGTCATGATCTTCCATACAGGCAATGTAATTCTTAGCAAGGTAATCGATCACTTTTTGATCGGTATATGTTTTTTCTTCCATGACATGGCACCAATGACACCAATTAGCGCGTAAATGAAGCAATACAAGTTTGTTCTCTTTTTTGGCTTTGGCAAAGATCTCAGGGTCAAAATGCGACCATTTTGGGGAGTTAATGCTTTTAGCATTTACAAAAAGTAAAATAAAAACAAAAGAAAGAAATATGGGAGATGAAATTTTTTTGATCATAGTACAAATTTATAATTATATACGTTAAAACTGACGAAAAGGTTTTAAATAGAGTCAGTAAGGCCCTAGAATGATACCCAAATAATTGCTTTCTCAAAAATATCAATATTTGAACCAATAGAAATAAAACAATATCCAAAATAAATTTTATCTTTTTTGTATCTTTCAGGGTATCGCGCCCGTTCCATATTAAAGCGAGTTGGTTTTATGCAAACTGAAATAGAAAAGCAATATATAGAAGACGCCAAAACAGATCCCAAGTGTTTTGAACCATTATATGTTCTTTACTACGAAAGGATCTTAAAGTTTGTTTACAAAAGAATAGAAAGTCTTGATGACACAAGGGAAGTAACAGCTATTATTTTTACCAAAGCCCTAGCAAATATTAAAAAGTATGAGTACCAAGGATTTCCTTTTTCAAGCTGGTTGTATAGAATTGCTATTAACGAAATAGCACAGTTTTATCGGGAATCAGATAAACGAAGGGTGATCAGTCTTGATAAAAAAGGAATAGATAACATGGCTGAGGAAACAACATATTTAAATAAAGACCTTGTTTCAGCCTTAAAAAAAGCATTATTGTATTTATCGCAAGAAGAATTAATCTTAATAGAACTGCGTTATTTTGAAGAGCGGCCTTTTTCGGAACTGGGGCAAATACTACAAATAACTGAAAATAACGCAAAAGTAAAAACATACAGAGTTGTTGATAAATTAAAAAACATATTTAATAAAATTGCATGAAGGCGAATAATTATAAAATAGTAGAAAATCGCGCCGACTTAACAGCTGAGCAAGTTGTAGCAGGTATGGGTTTTAGTGTTATTCAGAAAAAGAGCTCTATTTCTGCTAAAAATACTTTAAATACAACTATTATTACTGGTTTAGCAGTGGTTGCTATAATTGCAGGCTTTGTTATTTATAATTCAATAGCTTCTAAACCTAAACAAAAAAATATTCAACCAATTATATCAGATACTTTAAGGTCAATCGATACAAATAGAGTTGTAAACGAAATAAAAATAAGTTATGAAATTGTAAATAACCAAATTACTGAAGCAAAAGTAAGAAACGTAATAGATGAAACAATTATTAATGATAAAGTAATAAAAGATGAGCCTGAAGAAACACTAAAGCCTACACGCTCTTTATCATTTCAGCGATTAGCGAATGCAGATGCCCAGTATGCTATTGAAATAAAAGATTCTGTTTACGGCCCTGTAAATGTATCAAAAGGTTATGGTGAGTATAATGATGTATTCTTCGACAAGGCTAATCCAAAAGTTAAAGAAGTGAATTCTGCTTGGTTTAAATTTAAAGTAACTAAAGATACGTTGTTAACCTTTCACATAGTGCCTACTTTAGGAACAGATGATTATGATTTTATTTTGTATAAATGTGTTGACAAAGATTGCAATCCAGCCATTCGAAATAAACCTTTGCGGGTTTGTTTTGCCTGGAATAGTTCTATGAATCCCAATACAGGTTTATCAAATTCAGCAAAGGATACAACTTATGAAGGCATATTTGCTAATGGCGAAAAACAAGGAAAAACGTACGCATCTGTATTAAAGGTAAAATCAGGAGAAACCTATTATTTAATGGTAACGAATAATTTACGTATTCAAAAAAATCAAGATCCGGAAGGGTTTATGCTTTACTTCTATAATTACTTGCCAAAGAAAAAAGCCAATAAATATAAATAATTAAAAAACTATCATTATGAAAAAACAAGTATTAAAAACATTAATAGCAGTATGTATTTTGTCATTAAACAACTATGCGCAAAATAAACCAACAGAAAATATTACTTTTGAAGGCTATTATTCAGGTAAAAATGTTTTCGTAAAAAACTCTTTTGGCGCCAGTGGTGTGGGCTATTGTGTTGCTGAGACAAAAGTAAATGGTAATGTAACAAAAGACGAGATCAACGCAAATCTTTTTCAAATAGACCTTTCTGCAGTTGGTCTAAAACAAGGTGAGAAAGTCAAAATCGAAATAAGTTATTATAAGGGTTGTACCCCTTTATCTAAGCCTATGATAATTAATCCGGCGGTATTGGCTAATAGCAATACATTTCTAATTGAAGGAACTTATTTATGGCAAAATTTGTTTGTGATCAACCCAAAAACAACAGATGGAAAATATGGAATTAAAGAAATAACAGTAAATGGAAAGATTATAACACGAAAAATTGATTCAGATATTTTTGAAATTAAATTACAGGTAATGGATCTAAAAGAAGACGAAAAAATAAAGATCGAATTTAAATATGAAAAAGGCTGCGATCCTATTATATTAAATCCGGAAGCGATCCATTGAGTTTTTTATTTACCTATAGAATAAAGCTTGTTTGTAATCCTTGTGTTTATTACCTATTTTTAAGCATCCTTTCAACCAAACATATTAAACTTTTTATTGCTGTTCTAATAGGCTTTTTATTGACTTCCTGCAGTTTTAATAAGATCTTTTTGCAACCCGATAAATATGCCAAAGGCTTTAATACCTTAACCTACACTACACCAAAAGATACTTTAAAGGCTTATTTTTCTAAAGGAATTCACCAACCCACTTTTACCAAACATAATGGCAGAGATACGCTTGTTTTAGATTATACCATTGAGAGTATATTATTTAAAAGCAACAATGGCGATACCATTAACGGCTGGTTCTTAAAGCCAATTAATGCAAAAGCAAACATTACCATCTTGCATTTACATGGCAACTCGGGTTCTATGATCAGCCAATATAAATTGATGACACCTTTTCTTAAAAAAGGTTTTCAGGTATTGATGTTTGATTACAGCGGTTTTGGTTTTTCGCAAGGCAAAGCCACGCGTAAAAATGCTTTAAACAATGCACTTTCTGCACTCGATTATCTTAAAACACGCAGCGATGTAAATGATACCAAACTTATTATTTATGGTCAGTCGTTTGGCGGGCATTTATCCCCGGTAGTTGCGCAGCTACGTCAAAACGATATTGATGCACTTGTTGTTGAAGGTGCTTTTTCTTCCTGCAAAGATATTGCAGCAAGCAGGGTTCCGGTAATAGGCAGGATCTTTGTTAAGCAAGGCTATTCGGCGATGCGCTTTATTAAAAAATATACCAAACCGGTGTTAGTCATTCACAGTACAGAAGATAAGGTCATACCGTTTAAAATGGGACAAAAACTGTTTAAAGCAGCTAACATGCCAAAAGAGTTTTACGAAGTAAAACATGGGCATATTCTTGGCCCGTTCTTTTATGCAGAAGAGATTTCAGAAAAGATGAAAGCGATGCTTAAGTAATAATTCTCAGAATAATTTTAAACCCGGCTGGCGTCCAAAATATAATAAATGTTTAAAGTAAGATAGATCGTTAATAATATAATAGCAGCTATCTTATCAAAATGATTGGCGCGTTTGATCTCATGTTTCTTTAAAACACTTAAAGTATATATAGTGCAGGCTATTACCGTAAAAATAAAAACAAGCGTAATGCCATGTAATGTATCTACCAGAGTAAACGAAGATGATTCGGGTAGCACTGAGTCGATAACATATTTATTGCCAATTACAGCAAACAACGCACCAACACTTAAGCCAAAACGCGAATCAATACTATCTACATGAATAAAAAAGCATGCATAAGCAATTAAAAATGCTACATACATACCTATGAACATTTTAAAAAAAAGACCCATCGCCTCACGTTCCATGTGTATGTTTACTTTATACTGGCTATACTCAGAATGCGGCCTCGGTAATTCATCATCGCCAAAGGCAGTTTCATAAGTTTTTATTTTTGAAGACACCAAAAAACTGTCTATCGTCCAGCCATTAAGAGTAAAGCGTGGGTCGTAATTTTTACCACTCGATCTTTCAGGTGCAAATATAAGGTTGCTGGCATCAAATTGAGAGTTCTCGATATTGATACTTAATTTTTGTGTATCAAATGGAAAGCGGCTGATCTTCCATGAATCTTTCATCACGCATTGAAGTTTCATTAAAATATATACGCGGTTATTGCTGGTATCAACAGTTGAATATGATTTTACCACGGTTTTTGCCTCCGGCACTTCAAGATTTTGCACAAAATCAAAATCTTTATTCTTGTATTTTAGCCAAAGCCAAAGGTTAACGGTAAACTCTTTTTGTTTAAAATCAATATCGTGTATGCTGGTAATGTAAATACCGGTATGAACAGTGTCAGGCGCTTCTTTCTGTTCCCTGGCCAAAGAATTTAAGGAAAAGGAACTAAAAATAATTAAAGGTAAAATGTGTCTTATAATCTTCATTTTTGTTTTAGTAGTATAGATCAAATGCGTATTTTTAATTAAACAAATATACCGTTAAATAGTTTGAATTTTTTATTTATATGCAGTCGTAATCAATGGCGGAGCCCAACGGCTGAAGCTATTTATAAAGATAACCATGGGGTAAATGTAAGGTCAGCAGGTACAGAGCCTTCGGCGAGAATAAAATTAAGCGCAAAAACTATATTATGGGCCGATATTATTTTTGTGATGGAAAAAAAGCATAAACAAAGAATGATAGATAAATTCCCTATTGAAGTGGAAGATAAAATGATCATTATACTCGATATTCCTGACGAATATCAATTTATGGATCCTGAATTAATAGAGGATATAAAAACAAAAGTAGATCTGTATCTTCAATAAAGATTTTCATTTTTCAAAAAAAGTCTGACAAAATTAATTATCCTTTAATTATACTTATATCAAGGATGTTAATGAATTGTTTAGGATTTATTTACATAGGTGAATAATCCGGGCAAAAAAATTTACAATGACATTTTTTTAATTGCAAGAACTGAGGGTATGCCTCTTTAAAGTAAATGTTTTGCTAAAAAAGCAATTCTAACATGTAACGCAATGGTAACGTTTCGGTATTAAATAACAAATAGTTCTTATCTAAATTTGCCTCTAAAACATGAGGTGTAAATTATTCTTTTTTTTAGTTTATGGATGGGTATGTAATTTATTTGCGCAAACAAGCGCTTCTAATTTGCTAATTCCTAATATTGTGCGCGGACCATACCTTCAAATAGGAACTGCAAACAGCATGATCTTAAAATGGCGGACAGATGTTAACTGCGATTCAAAAGTATGGTATGGTACTTCAATAAGTACTATAACAAACCAGATTACTAACGCTTCGCTGTTAACCGATCATGAAATTAAAATAACAAATTTAAATCCTTCTACATTTTATTATTATATGATTGGCACAAGCTCTACAACATTGTTAACAGCAAGTGCGGGCCAAACCTTTAAAACCAGCCCCGTTATTGGCACAAAAGGCAAGTACAGGTTTTGGGCCGTGGGCGATGCCGGCACAGGAAATGTTACAGAAAAAACAGGTTTTTTAAACTATATTGGCAGTAATCATATTGACGGTTGGTTATGGCTTGGAGATAATGCTTATAACAGTGGTTTTGATAGCGAATATCAAACAAGCGTTTTTGCAAATAATACATATGCTACAGAATTAAAAAAGTTTGTGGTATGGCCTGCGCCCGGCAACCACGATTATAACAACAATATACCGTTCTCACCACCGCCCGCTTATCTCGACATTTTTACGCTGCCCACTTTAGGCGAAGCAGGAGGACTTTCATCCGGAACTGAAAAATATTATTCTTATAATTACGGTAACATACATTTTGTTGTATTGGATTCTTATAGTGTGCCTAGAGGAGTCACCGATCCAATGGCGGTATGGTTGCAAAACGATTTGGCAGCAAATAATGCGGCATGGACCATCGCTTATTTTCATCACCCTCCATATACAAAAGGAACGCATGATTCTGATAACCCAAATTTTTTGGATGGCGAGTTACCGGAAATAAGGCAAAATATTATTCCTATTCTTGAAAACAATGGGGTTGATGTAGTTATAAATGGTCATAGCCACGTTTACGAACGTTCATTTTTAGTGGATGGTTATTACGGTACATCCAGCCAGTTAAGTCCTAGTATGATCAAAAATAATACAAGTGGTAACTACCCCTCTTCGTGTCCATATCAAAAACAAACGCTTATAAACAAAGCTCACAAAGGAACTGTTTATGCCGTTGTTGGCTGTTCGGGTCAAACGGGCGTTACTGCCAGCGGTTGGCCGCATCCGGTTATGTATAGTTACAACAATATCTTATTGGGAAGTATGTTGGTAGAAGTGAATGATAACCGACTGGACGCAAAATTTATAACAAGTAACAGTGCTGTTTATGATGGTTTCACTATCGTAAAAAATGCAGGTAAAAAAACTACAGTAAATATTTGCCAGGGCCAAAACGCAGTTTTAAAGCCGTCATGGCCGGAACCTGTTTATTGGTTCCCTATTGGAACAACATTGGATTCTGCCATCGTTAGTCCACCCTTCTCAACAACTTATTTTGCTTACGATCCCAACTCATGCATTAAAGATACGTTTGTGGTTAATGTTACGCCAAATAATGTTCCACCGTGTAATATAACCGCATTGCCAAATTATGACCCTGCATTAGAGGTAAGTGTTTATCCTACAATGATCAGGAACAAGAACGAAGCATTTACGATCAGAACATTTTCGGGAGCAAAAATTGAACATGTGAAAGTACTGGATATACAAGGAATAGCCATAGATATATACAGCAATGAACAACCAATGAACGAACTAAATATTTATTTTAAAAATGAACCACAAAATGGAACTTATTTTCTTGAACTTATTATTGATAATAAAATGATCCATAAAAAAATAATATTTAATAAATAAAATATGAAAACATTTATCAACCACATTGCTTTTTCTTTTACTCTATTTTTCTCGCTTCATGCATATACCCAGTGTACAATTAATAATGTTAGCGGCGATCTGATCATCTCTTCTAATATAATTATGACAGGCACTTACAATGTTACAGGGAAATTTGTCATCCCAAATGGAATAACAGTTTTTGTGCAGGGATATTCTTCAGGTACTTGCGGTAAATTAGTTGTAAATGCACAAAAAGTTTTTGTATACGGTAAAATTAATGCCAACGCTTCCGGTTACCCCGGCGGATTAGGTGGTGTTGGTGGAACAAGTGTCACCAGCATAACAGGTGATGCGGTATCGTTAACCGGCTGCAATAATAAAGATAATACGGGCAACGTAAATGTTGAAGGGGGAAAACAAGGTGTTGCAGGATTAGGCTTAGGTGGAGGAATTCCCGGTGGAAACGGTACAAATGGATCAGGCCCAAAACAACAATGTTTAAGTAATAATGATGAATCCGGAATGATTGGTTCCGGTGGGGGTGCCGGCGGAGGCTCTGGTGGCACATATGGCGGCAAAGGCGGCAATGGCACCAATGGCGGTAATGGAACTAATTCTTATACGGCAACAGGTGTAAACGTATCAACAGGTTACGCTGTTATTCCCGGCAATGGCGGAACGGGTGGCATTGCGCCAAATGCTGTTGGATCTGCAACAGGTAATGATATTAACCTAGGTTCAGGAGGTGCAGGCTCAGGTGGTGGCGGACGTTCGTTTATTGCAGGTTTGCAGGGAGGCAAAGGTGGCAATGGTGGAGGCATGGTAATGCTTGTTGCATCAGATACATTATTAGTAACGGGCTCTATTACCGCTACCGGAGAAAACGGTTTAAATGGCGGTAAAGGCGGAGATGGCGGAGTAACCGCAAAATGTTGTTCAGACGGATGCGATGATTGTGGTGAGGCTACATTATCAAGTGGCGCTGGCGGTGGTTCCGGCTCCGGTGGAGGCTCTGGTGGTGGAATTTATCTTGAATCTCAGAATAAAGCGGTAATTACCGGAACGTTAGTTGCGAATGGAGGAGATGGGGGAAACGGTGGACAAAAAGGTACAGGTACAAGTTGCAATTACAGTGCTACTTTTTGTGGGACCGAAGCTTTAATAAGTGGTAACGGTTCAGATGGAACTACAGGTGGCGGCGGCGGTGGAGGAAGAATAAAAATTTTTGTACCAAGTTGTGCTCAAAGTACAATTACTCCGGTTAACAATGTATTGGGTGGAGCCGCCTTTTATCAGGGTTTACCAGGTTCGTACAACGTAATTTGTTCAGTAACCAATTTATTAGATAATTATATTTATCACGATGTAACTGTTTTTCCAAATCCGGCGACCAACCAAATCGCTTTAAAATTTAAATATTTCGATTCATTTAACGAAGAGAACTCTTCGATTGAAATAATTGACCTGAATGGAAAGAAAGTTTTAGAGCTCCCTTCCACATTACATTTAAACAGCGAACAAATCATTGATATACATGAATTGAACAGTGGAATGTATTTTTTAAGATTGAGCACTCATGACTTTTTGATCAACCAGAAATTTATAAAACAATAAAAATGAAAAATTTTTTAATTTTAATCTGTTTTTTTTTGGTAAAAGATCTTTATCAACAAAACAATCACAAAATTACTTTACAGCCTTGTTTAAAACCTTTTTACCATGGCGTTGCCTCTGGCGATCCAATGCCAAATAGGGTAATTATATGGACACGTGTAACACCAGACACTAACCAAATCAATCAATCTATATTGGTTGATTGGAAAATAGCAACTGATACGGGAATGGTTAATGTTATAAACCAGGGAACTTTATTAACCGATTCTACAAAGGACTTTACGGTTAAGGTGGATGCAACCGGTTTAAATCCCAACACATTTTATTTTTATGAGTTTAAAGCAAACGGAAAATATTCTCCACGTGGAAGAACAAAAACCACGCCTGTTGGTGCAGTAGATAGTTTACGTTTTGCTTTAGTTTCCTGTGCTAACTTTGAAGCGGGTTTGTTTAATTCTTATGCAAGCTTATTAGCGCGTCAGGATTTTGATGCAGTAATTGCTTTGGGAGATTATATATATGAATATAATTCGGGCGGTTATGCGCCAAACACGATTGTAAACAGGCAGTGGGCGCCTACTAACGAAATTTTGTCAATTGCAGATTACAGGATGCGTTATTCATCTTACAGGTTAGATCTTGATCTTCAAAGATTACACCAGCAGTTTCCATTTATAATTGTTTATGATGATCATGAATTTGCGAATGACTCATGGATGAATGGTGCACAAAATCACCAGGCCAATGAAGGGCCGTGGAATGCCAGAAAACAAAATGCTAAAGAAGCTTTTTTTGAATGGTTACCTATTAGAAAAACTGGAACAATAGATCCGTATCAAATATACAGGACCATAAAATATGGTAACCTTATGGACCTTATTATGCTTGATACCAGGATTGTTGGACGCGATCTCCAGGCAGGCACATCGGGCGCAACAGTTACCAGCCCAACAAGACAATTAATGGGAACCACACAGTTTAACTGGTGGAAAAATAAAATGGATTCATCAACGGCACAGTGGAAAGTGTTAGGTCAACAGGTTATGATGGCACCTTTACAGGTTTTTGGTAATGGTTTTAATGGTGATCAATGGGATGGCTATCCCGCAGAAAGAGATAGGATCTATAATCATGTATTAACAAATAACATTTCAAACATGGTAGTGATTACCGGCGATATCCATTCTTCATGGGCAAATGATCTGCCAACCGCATCCTACAATAGTAGCACGGGTGGGGGTTCTGCCGGGGTTGAATTTGTAACACCCAGCGTTACTTCTCCCGGACTGAGCATTCCATTGGGCGCTTCTGCTATTATGGCCGCTAACGGACATATTAAATACACAAACCTTACAGCACATGGGTATGTGATCATGGATATAAATCAAAATCGCACACAGGCAGATTGGTATCACCTTACAACTGTTGACAATCCAAGCACGGCTTATACATACGCCACATCTTTTAAAGTAAATAATTATCAAAGAAATTTAAACCCCGTTGCATCTGCATCTTTACCAAGACAAAGTATTTATTATATCAATGCGCCTTTGTGTCCTCGTCCGCCGTTAATAACGGTATTAAATGATATGTACAAAGAAAGTGTTTTCCTTTCAGTGTATCCAAATCCTACAATGGATTATGTAACTTTACAGTTTAACAACAGCACCAATGGTAAAGTAAATATTTCTGTTTGTGATATAGCCGGAAAGATCGTTTATAATTATTCTGAGATAATTGAGCAGGGAATTAATAAACACTACATTAATTCTATGCCATTTAATAAAGGAATTTATTTTATAAAAATTGAAACCCTTGGTAATTCAGAAACTATTAAGTTCGTTAAGCAATAAAAATAAGCGCTTATTTTGTCTTATCGGAATTTATCTTGTCGCACTTGAGAGCTTATTATTGAGTTTTTCGTTTATTGGAATTCAACCAAAAAGCTCCGCCGAAATTATTGATACACATTTTGTGAAACTTATTGGCAGTATTGATAGCCTTGAAAATAAGGTTTCGGAAAACAGACCTGTTGCTCAAAAACAATTCTATTATACACTTTCACGAAAAAACTACAAGTATATTGAAGCTGTAGTAGAATACGTATCTCCTTTTTTTGCCAAGTATTATATTAATGGCCCGCCACTAAAAAAGCATGATATAGAGAATGGTAATAAGGTGTTTGAACCTCACGGCTTTCAATTAATTGAATCTTTTTTTTTTACCGGCGACACAAGCTTGTCAAAAGAAGAAATAGTTTATGAAATTAAACTTCTGAAAGAAAGCATTATTCAGACCAGGAAAAAGTACAAAAGTGTTGTTCCCAGGAACGAACAATATTTTGATATGGTACAAATGGAGTTGGTGCGAATAATTAGCTTAAATATCAATGGATACGATTGTGCTATTACTAAAGAGAACATTAAAGAAAGTACTTATGTTTTTGACGGTATGGCCGAAATACTGGAAGGTATTAAAGAAGTAAGAATGAAAAGCCCATCTCTGCCCGTATTCAAAAAGCTTATTTCGGATTCAAAAAAATATTTATTCCTTAATAAAGAATATGAAACGTTTAACCGATTATATTTTATAATAAATTATGTTAAGCCACTCTATTCTTTACTACATAAAATAAGGAGCGAACTAAAACTATCCAATACACCGGTAAATTATGCAATTAATTTTAACGAAAGTAATTTGTTTGGAGAAGCATTTTTTAACCGACATTTTTTTTCAGTTAATATTGCAGATTCAGCAAATATTAAACCACAAGCCGAACTTGGTAAAAATTTATTTTTCGATCCGCTTTTATCCGGCAATAATAAAAGAGCTTGTGCTTCCTGCCATCAACCGCAATTTGCATTTTCAGATACGATCGCAAAAAACCAAGAATATAACCAAACAGGTCAGTTAAAAAGAAATACACCATCCTTGCTGAACGTAATGTATCAAAAGAATTTTTTCTATGATGGAAGGTCTTTGCAATTGGAAGACCAGGTAAGTGATGTATTACATGCGAAAAATGAAATGAATTCTATGCCTGAAGAAGTAATAAAAAAACTTAAACAAAGCGATGACTACAAGCATTTATTCAAGAAGGCCTTTAAGGGCCAAAGGGATACTGCTATTACATTTTATGGCGTTTTAAAAGCGATCTCTGAGTTTGAGAAAACCTTAACATCGATGAATTCAAAATTTGATAAATACCTAAATGGAAATAAAAATGCTTTAGATCAAAATGCAATAAACGGGTATAATATTTTTTCGGGAAAGGCGCTGTGTGGTTCTTGTCATTTTTTACCATTATTTAATGGATTAGTACCTCCGGTATTTAATGATAATGAATTTGAAGTAATTGGTACTCTTGCGGGCCCTGATATTAAAGAGGTAGATAGTGATAGTGGAAGGGTATTGATCACAAAAAAAAACATTCATACATTTTCATTTAAAACACCGGGTATAAGAAATATTGAAGCTACTTTTCCATACATGCATAATGGCGCTTTTAGAACTATCGACCAGGTAATTGAATTTTATAATAAAGGAGGAGGGTCTGTGGCTAAACAAAAGATAAACCACCAAACCTTACCTTTCGATTCGTTGCAGTTATCTCCAAAAGAAAAAGATGAAATTAAATCGTTTTTAATGAGTCTTTCTGATAACTCCTATAAAAACATTGCACCTAAAAAATTACCGCAAATAAATGACCCGGTTCTTAATAAACGAAAAATAGGAGGAGAGTACTAAACTTAACAATAGGTTAATTTTTTGTTCTACTAAAATTAAAATAAGGGCAGTTCTTTTGTATTATGACGTCTTATTTTGGAAAAATAAAATTCTTTAACCTGAAAAATAAATTTGGTTTTATTCGCCAGTCAAATACCGAAAATGATTATTATTTCTATATAAAGGATCCTGTTGAAGAGTTAAACACCAATGATGTTGTTTCATTTGAATTAAAAGAATCAAAAAAAGGTATTGAAGCAATTAATGTAAAAAAAGTATAAGTTATAATTACCTGATAACAGAAACGTGACCAATATATTGATGTTGCTTCCCGAAAATATCTTTTAAACTAATTTTCCAAGTGTAAGTATCTTCCTTAACCTCTTGCCCTTTTAGTTTTCCATCCCACCCTGCGTTAAACTGGTTAGTGCTATATATTCTCTCTCCCCACCGGTCAAAGATCATCATGCTGTAGGTATTTATATCCCAACCTTCACCGAGAGCTAAAAAAATGTTGTTTAAATTATCATCATTTGGTGTAAATGTATTTGGTGCGTAAAATGTAAATGCGGGTAAACATTCAATTGTATGATATACGGTATCTGAGCAAGCGCCGTTACTGGCAACCAAAGCTACCAAATATTTACCGGGTTCATTAAAGTTATAGGCAGGGTTTTCTAAAATAGAATTACTTAACCCGGCAAAATCCCAAAAATAATTTACGCCATTAGTAGATTGATTGTAAAAATTAACTAATGCATTATTATAATCGAAAGAATATTTATCGGCACTAAATTCTGCTTCAGGGGTTTGAAATACATTTATTTTAGGTTCTAATACCAAGGTCATAGTACAGCCCGATGCGGTTGTAAAGGAATTGTATGCTGTGTAGGTTCCTTCTTTATTATAGCAATATTCCGGTTGTAAAACATTGCTAGCAGATCCATCACCAAACGTCCATAAACTCGATTGAACGGTGATCGAAGAAGAAAATATAGGGTTTGTAAAACTAATACATACAGGCGTACAACCCTTGTGTTTATTTACAGTCAGGGTTGCTGTTCCAATTGTTTCAACATAAACAGTTGTTGTGATTGAAGCAGGTTGACTGCAACCATCGGTAACGTTAACGGTGTAAACCGTTGTATTATTTAAATTAACGGAGATAATTTGTCCACTCATATTTCCTGGTAACCAGGCATACTGGTATATTCCCGAACCGCCAATTGCGCCAACAGATAAACTTGTGGCTGAGCCTTGACAAATTGTTCTGGTAGCAGAAATAGAAAGTGCCAATGGTGAAGTTATACTTACTTGCGCTGTATCAATAGGAGAGTTGCAGCCACTTGCATCAGTCACTGAAATTGTATAAACTGCAGATGCGGTTGTACTAATTGCAATTGTTGAAGCTCCGGGAGTGCCATTCCAAAAATAGGAATAAGGGCCAACCCCTCCATTTACATTGGCAGATAATACTCCGGGTTGTCCATTACACAACTTAATTGCATTTACATTTAATGAAATTGGTAAGGGTTGAGTTATTGTTGTGGTTATAGAAAAAGAACAGTTGTTTGCATCTAAAATAAAAGCAGTATAAGTTCCTGCAACAAGCCCTGTGTTAACAGAAGAAGAGGTTAATGAAGGTATCCATGTATAATTATAACCCGTAGTTCCGCCATTAACTGTTACAGTTGCCGAACCTGTAGTCCCACCATTACAATTTACGCTGTTATTTGCTATAATTGCATTTAATGCAGCTGTTGGTTGAGAGATAGAAGTAAACGATGTGACGGTACAATTATTTACATCTTTTACTGTTACTGTGTAATTGCCCGGAGCAAGATTAGTTGCAGTATTGCTGTTTCCTCCGGAAGGACTCCAGTTATAGGTATAACCTGCAGTTCCGCCGTTTGCAGTTACAGAGGCTATGCCATTATTGGCACCAAAGCACAAAATATTAGTTGCTGAAATAGCCGAAGTTAAAGCAGCTATAGGTTGTGTTACAATTGTATTGGCAGTATATAAACAATTATTTGCGTCTTTTACAATTACCGAATACCCTCCTGCCGACAAAGACGAGGCAATAGCTGTATTGCCACCGGAAGGATTCCATGTGTATGTATAACCACCCGTTCCGCCACTTGCAGTAACTGATGCAATGCCTGTTGCTGCGCCAAAGCATAAAACGTTAGTGGTTGAAATAATTGCAGAAAGTGCTGTGGCGGGTTGTGTAATAGTTGCAGTGGTAAAGGTTGTACAACCTAAGTTATCTTTTACTGTAATCGTATAAATTTGAGCACTTAAACCCGAAGCAACAGAAGAACCTTGTCCTGAGCCGGGAGCAGGCGACCATGTATATGAATAAGGTATATTGCCTCCACTAACATTTATTGATGATGATCCTGTAGAACCTCCATTACATGTTACACTTGTTGTGCTTACTGTAAAAACCATAGAGGTTGGTTGAAGAATAGTAACGGTTTTTGTAAGCTGACAATTATTTGCATCTGTAATTACAATGCTATAATTGCCTTGAGATAAATTAGAAGCAAGAGGTAAGTTGCCTCCGCTGGGGATCCAGGTATAGGTATACCCTGGTGTTCCACCGCTGGTTGTTGCAGAGGCGCTGCCATTAGACATGCCACAGGTTGCATTTGTAAAAACAATTATGGCACTTAATGCCGCAGGTTGATTAACAATTACGTTTGCAGTTAGAGTACAATTATTTATGTCTTTTATCAATACAGTATAATTTCCTGCCGCTAGCAAAGAAGCTTGCGCTGCGTTTCCGCCGGAAGGACTCCAAGTATAAGTATATCCTGGCGTTCCACCGGATGCACTTACCGAAGCTATACCTGTAGCGCTACCAAAACATAAAACATTTGTTACAGAAGTTATTGCTGAAACAGCTGAAGCGGGTTGAACAATAGAAGTAACTGCTGTTACGGTACAATTATTTGCATCTTTTACAAGAACCGTATAAGTCCCACTTACTAACCCGTTCGAGGTTGACGCATTTCCACCGCTTGGACTCCAAGTATAAGAGTATGGACCGTTTCCCCCGGATGGCGTTACTGTTGCACTACCATTGGATAATCCAAAACATGTGACACTTTGATTGACAATTGTTGCAGACAAAGAACTTGCACTCGCAATATTTACGGTTAATGTTTGATTACAACCGTTAGAAGAGGTGCTAGAAACTGTATAGCTACCACTGCAAAGACCACTTGCAGTATTTAAATTTCCACCCGAAGGAAACCAGGTATACGTATAAGGTGCAATTGCTCCGGCTGCTGTTACAGTAGCAGACCCGTTACAGGTGCATCCGGCATTTGTTGAAGAAACACTGGCAGTAAATGGAAGTAACGGTAAACAACCATTGTTCATGGAACTGATCCATGCACTATTAGCCGCATTATTAGGGTTTCCCGGAGTTTCATTGCCAATAACAGGAGACATTACCCAGTTAAGTTGATTAGCCGGATTATTATTTACGGCGTTTGTCATGATTGCCACATTACCACCTGCGCCGGCAGCAAAATAAATTATAGTTGCTAATGTATTATTACCCCAGCTTACCGAATGAAGGAAACTCCCTGTTGGGTCTATTGTTTGAAAAGAATCATCGCTGTTTGCCATTGAAATGGGTGTCCAATTTCCACAATTGGTAAAACCTGTTGTTGGATAAGTGGAGCTACCTGTACTTGGTTGAGAGGTATGACGTTCAAGTAAGGTACAATCGCTTATTGGTATAACCAACCGGCAATTACCGTCGAGCATAGAAAGATCTTGCGGTGGCACAGAAGCATTTTGATCGGCATCGTTATAAATTAAAATGATCGTTCCATAAGGTATACATTGCCAAAAAGCGATATTTTTTAATCTTACGCAGCCTGCGGCAATACCTACACCGGCGCCGGTAGCATGGTTTCCGTTATTATCATCAATAATATAATTTCTAAGATCCATACATGGAATAGAATTACATGTTGGGCTGCCAACAACCAAAAGTTCTACATATTCTTTTGCGCCGGAAGGGCCTTGTGAAACCTCATTAATTACTAATTGCTGAGCAAAAGAAATTTTACTCAAAAAAAATAAAAATAAACTCCAAAAAAATAATTTTGTTTTCATCCTTAACAATTTTTATTTGAAGTGGCTTCGAATTTACTAGCGAATAATGCACGTAAAGCCTCAAGGATTTTCACTTTTACGGAACAAAATTATGGTAAAATGCAGGGAGAATTGTTACCAAAAAAATATTATTTTGTTACTAAAAAAGAACTTGAAACTTTACATTTAATTTAAAATAAAGATCCCAGATAGTTTTCACTCAACAAATACTATGCTTCAGAACTTAATATTTAGATGCTACTCATTAAGTAAAGCTTTTAGGCGCTTAAGTTTATTTAGTAACAGTGTAAAATATTTGAGTCCATAACAAGGGCGCAAAAAATAAATTTCAGCCGGCATTAGAGTTGGTAACATATCAGTAATATTTTAGCACCAATTAATTAACATAACTTTTAGCATTTCTTTTTTTAAGGAAATTAGTCAACATCCTTAAGTATTTATTAATGGTGACTTAATTTTTAAAAACATACAGTGTTGTATTTTTAGGAAATAAACATATTAATTATGAAAAAGATCTACAAAATTCTTAGAATAACAATTATTACCCTTTCATTGATCAGTTACGGAAAAGCACAAACTAACATTTACACAACCGATTTTGGAACCGTTGCCAACGTTAACCCAACGGGTTGGACGTTTACGGGAATAAATATGAATATCAGCACCAACAGTGCTTCATCCGGCTATCCCAGTGCTTCCGGAAACTGTTATCTTGGCGAAGGTAACTCTGTAGCTTTTATAAATACTTCTGCCACATCGGAACCTACATCTCAAATAGGAACATCAAGTGCGGAATTATTGGTGAATACTACGGGCTTTTCAACAGTAACACTTGCATTTGGTATGAGAAAATCTTCCGGTGGTTATAATGCCAATGCTACTTATACATTAGAGTGGAGCAATAATGGTATTACTTATAATACCATAAATTATACCGAAGCAATTGCCGGGGCCTGGGGTTTAGCATCTGGTCCGGGTTTAACATTGCCTGCAGGCGCCGGAAATCAATCTACTTTATATATCCGGTGGACCTTTGTAAGAACCGGGACTGCCTCAAATTTTAAGATTGACGATGTATTTGTAATTGGGAATGCGGCCGCAAATAATAATGCGCCTACCATTGTTATGGATGTTGCAAGTACCAGTAATTTTTTGGATGGTGGTGTTTCTGTTGCCCCAATTAGTCCTTATCCTGTAAGTGGAGTTATAAGTGATCCTTCAGATCCGGCAAGTACACTAGGAATTGACTTTACGATAAACGATGCGCAAACTGCCGCGTCAAGTTTAACGGTAACGTTTGTAAGCAGTAACCTAACGGTGCTTCCAAATGCCAATGTTGTTATAACAGGCACTGCTGCATCAAGAAATATCAAGATCATTCCTGGGACCGTAGGTTATTCAAACATTACTATCAATGTAAGCGATGGAACTAATATTACACCATACACGATCAATTATGCTTGTTCAGCAGCAGCGTCTACGCCAAGCAATACAATTTGGCATACCGGAATGTCTGATGCATCAGATGCTGTAGCAATAGATAATAATTATTACATTTCCGGAGACGATGAATTGGATATTTTAAATGTGTATTCAAGAACAGCTTCCGGCTTGCCATTAGTGTCTTTTGATTATTCATCTTTTATAAATCTGGCCTCAACAAGTAGTCCGGAAGTAGATCTTGAAGCAGGCACTAGAAGTCCTTTAAATACAAATAGGATTTATTGGATGGGTTCTATGAGCACCGGTGGTTCATCTTTTAGTATCAGGCCAAACAGAGACCGTTTGTTTGCAACTACAGTTTCCGGTACTGGCGCAACGACTACTTTTTCGGTACTTGGATATTATGCTAGTTTAAGAACGGCCATTGTAAATTGGGGCGATGCTAACGGTTATAATTTTTCTGCCAGTGCTGCTGCCGGAATGGATTCAAAAAATATTGCAGGTTATGCTGCTGAAGGAATGGTATTTGCACCGGATAATATTACATTGTATGTTGGATTAAGAGCACCATTAGTTCCTATTGCTAATCGAACAAAAGCAGTGATCGTGCCATTAACTAATTTTGAGACATGGTTCAATAACGGCTCACCGTCCGGCAATCCAACCTTAGGTGCACCAATAGAATTAAATCTAGGTGGAAGAGGCATCCGCGATCTGGTAAGATTAACAAATGGTGTTTATATTATTTTAGCAGGTAATCCTGCGGGGAGTCCGTTAACAAGTGCTATTTATAAATGGACTGGTAACGCAACCGATGCGCCACTTTTTATAGCAACACCAGTAAATGGATTTTTAAATATGGAAGGTGTAATGCAGGGAATTGGCAGTGCTCCGGTATCAGCTACTCCATTACAAATAATATCCGATGGAGGTGGGGATATAATTTATAATGATGGCAATGCAGCAAAAGACCTTGCCGATCTTAATCTCAGAAAATTCAGGTTAGATAATTTAAGCGCGGTTAATTTATGCATCCTAAGTGCAACATCCACACCGGTAATAACTCAGGCAGGATTTTCTTTTACATCAACTCCGGGTGTAAGTTACCAATGGTATTATAATAGTGTTGCAATAACAGGCGCTACGCTGCAAACTTATAATGCAGCACAAAATGGGAATTATTTTGTGGCAGTTACTGATGCAGGCGGATGCTCTTCAACTTCAGCTGTTGTTGTGGTTAACACGGTAGGATTTACAAATTATATTGGCGATAAAAATGTAGTAACTATTTTTCCAAACCCATATAATGAAAGTACTTCTATTGAATTAGTATTGGCCGAAAATTCGAGAGTAATTATTGAAGTATATTCTTTATTAGGGCAAAAAATTCAAAGTATTGCCAACGCAGATTATTTTGCCGGCAAACATACATTTAGTTTTGGCGCCGTTAAATTAGGCTATGCTGCAGGAATGTACCTTATAAAAACAGCGGTTAACAATAACACTATTGTTACCAGGGTGATCGAAAATTAATGAATGATGAATTGAAAAAGGCCTGAGTTTTTCAGGTCTTTTTTTTTAATTTAAAACAGAATTTGTGAGCTCTGAAATTTCGCGATTATGAATAATACGTTCTTTAATGTTCTTTTTCTTGTAGTTTGTTGGTAATAAAATAGTAAAGGTTGTTCCTGAATTTTCGTCGCTTTCAACCCCAATGGCCCCGTTTAATTTTTCTATGGAGCTTTGAACGATGTATAAACCAAGACCTGTTCCGCTGGCTACATTTGTACCTCTATAGAACATTTCAAATATTTTCACAAGGTGTTCTTTTTTTATACCAATGCCATTATCTGCTACTTCAATTCGCAACATTTCTTCATTTTGATCTATAACCGAGATCTTTAAAAAACTAAAACTTTTTCTTTTAGTAGAATATTTTATTGTATTCTCAATTAAGTTCCTGAATATTGCTTTAACCAGTGCAGGAGATGAAAAAAATTCGCTACTTGTTTTTATTTCCAACGAAAAGATAATATTGTCAAAACCGGTAAACGAGCTAAATTCAGAATATATCGAGCGGATTAACTCTTCGATATTTATTTTTTCTGTTTTAATTTCTTCTGTTTTTACATTGGTAACAATACCAAGCTCATCTATGATCACTATTAGTTTTTCCCAGGATTGATTTATTTTATAAAGTGAATCTTTTGTATCAGCATCAGTAGTCTTTATAAAAGCATTATTGGTAAGTTCTTTTACTTTTACCAATGGCGGCCTCAGATCATGAGACGCAACGTAAAAAAGCATTTCAAGATCTTTATTGGATTGTTTTAGGGATGTCATTTGGTTAACAATATGCTGTTCCATAATACTAAAGTTAGTCGTAAGAATATCTACTTCATTATCAGAATTATTTATTGGCAAAATGGTTCTTACAGTAAAATCGCTTTTTACAAATTCATCTATTTTTTCTTTTAAATGTGTTATAGAGCGCGAAATACGTTTAGAGATTGCTAATGCCGAAAAAATCCCAATAAGCACGAAAGCCAGACCAATGCATAGATAAACCAATTTAATGTTAACAAGCGCTGTCTGTTCTTTTTGGGCAGAAAACTCAACCATGGTGGCTAAAGAAGCTTCAATTTTTGTAGAAATATCGTCTATCTGTTTTTTAAAACCTTTGCCACTTTTTAACCCAAGTTTTTTTTCGTAGACAATAAGGTTAGTGAATTCTTTCGAGTAATTATTCAATATTTTAATGATAGCGCTTTTTGTATTTGAATTAATAGAATTATCAATAGATAAATTATCTTTTATAGTATGCACAAGAGCGTTGTGTTTAAGTACGTACGGATCTTCCTGACGAATAATAAAATCTTTTTCGTGTCGGCGCAATTGTAAAATATTTACCAGACCGATCTCTGTTTTATAATTTTCCAGCTCATGGGCATAATTCCTCATTTTGCCTTCGATGCCATAATCTTTAAATCCACGTATCAGTATCTGTTTAAATACATTACTTGTAAGTGTTTTATATTCTACAAAATCTTTTTTTAGGTTCCTGATTGAATCGCTTAACTCAAAATTATTTTTTTTCTGTGCAAGATCCAGTTCATTAAGAGAAATATCTACCATTTTGCAAATGGTTTGGTGCTTGGCAATAAGCTGGCTTTTACCGGATTCAAAAAAATCAGGGTTGATCGTTTCATTTTCAAAAAATTCGTGGGTTACCTTAATATCTTTTAAAAGCAACACATGCGTGTTTTCTGCTTTTTGGGTAATATTGGAGAGAGCGTCTTTGTTTTTTTCAAAATAATCAAAAATAATAACAGAGGTAGTTACGGTTACCATTACAAAAAGTAGCAAAATTGCAAGTAGTTTAGAGCGAATGGTTATGAACATAGGAAATGAATTATACTACAAAATTAGATTCAGATTATTAAGTCAAAGAAAAGGGAAAGTATTCTTAATATTAAGATCGTCTAATTAATAAGATTATATGACCAAGCAGAAAAAAGAAAGGATAAGTTAGTTGAAATTAAGATGATATATGAATTTCGTTTTCTTCTGTTCTTTCAAACTCCCAAAACATTTCTTTTTCATTTTTGGTACTGTTTTCTTTTAGCCATTGATTAATTACATAGTTTAAATTGTCGGCGCTTTCTTTAAAACTCAACCACGATTCAAATGCTTCTGCATTGCCTGTGTATAGAATATCTCCAACATTCTCCAATTTCTTTTTTTTCGCGTTAAAATTGGTAATAATAACAAAGTACAGGTCTGTTGGATCGGCTTTGGTGTAGTAAGTATTATGAAAATGCTGAAGTTCGGAAATAATTTCTTTTGGTAGTATGGGATCTTTAAAGTATTTATCAAGATCAATTATCTGATTAATATTGTTTGTGAAATATAAACTCAGGTCATCGTATTTTTCTTTTGCCAACTCTTTTTTAGTATCCATAAGATCTTTAGCTTCCAGCAATGTTAAAGTTACGCTGCTATCTTTTGGACCTTCTTCCGATAAGATTACATCTATCTTATTATTTTTTAGGTCGTTGATGAGTTCTTGAATTAATTTTTTTTGAATAGGATAAAGACTCTTTTTGTGCTGTTTTAATTTATTGTGTATCAGTAATAATAATACCGGCACTAAACAAACAATAAATATAAGAAGCGGTGCAAACATTAAATGAATAAATTTCTTTCATGAATGTATTATAGAAAAGTTAAGTTAATATTAACCTAGCTTTATATAAGTGTTATTGATAGAGTTAAACTGGTTTAATTCAGCATTAAATTCCTTTGGGTGACCTTATTCTTATTGAATAAGTTGGCAGAAATAAACAGCTCATGTGCATTTAGTTTTGCGCCATATAAATTATTAAGCGTATAACCTGCTTTAATGTTTTTATAAGTAAAAGTTACACCGGCAACTAAATAAACCCAGCGACTGCTAATGCTGCTAAGGTCTTTGCTGTTGTAAATAAAATTATTTCTAATAGCTGTATGCAAAGAAAATAATTTGTAGGAGGTGTAAGCGCCAATCTGGTAATAGTTTTGATTTGCAACCTGTATCTTTAAAATAGAGTAGGGTTGTAGAGTAACCGGTTTTTCTTTGAATAAAATGCCTGACACATGATAAACTTGTGTAAGCGCTCTTTTTTGAGTGCCAAGTAAACCCTGATCAGGTTGGTTAAGATCGTAAACAGAAACACCAAATGTGATAGTTTTATTAATGTCTAAAAGTAAACCAGATGAAAAACTTATGTTTCTTTTAGTTTGTCTTGTTGAATAATAATCCTGTGGCCATTCTGGTATTAAAAAAGGATTATAACCAACACCTAAAAAAGCCATGTCATCAAAAGAAAGTTTTGACATGTCAAGTCTTCTTTCTAAATAAGAAACCTGTAGTGATGGAACTAAAGTTAATTTATCGTTTAAATTTAATTTATAGTTAGCACTCAGATCTGTTTGAATACCTTTATATAAACCATACTTATAGTCAAAGTAATTGTTTGAAAGAGCATAACTGAATTTCTTAGTACCATAATCTACTCCTACATAAGAAGCCGTAAATGGAAATGAGTTATTTGATGCATTAAGCGTTTGAATGTTAAGTCCGTTTGAATTACCTGCAAACGCGGGATTAATTAATAATTTTTCTTGCCCGGTTGAAGCGAAGGAATATTCTTTTTGTGCGATGTACTTTGTGCTTAAGAATAAAAAAAACAGAGATTGAAAAGTAATTTTTAATTTCATAATGCCTCACTTAGATTTAACGATTAGATCTTATAATTAAAGTTACAAAATAAAAAGCATGATTTGAAATTTTAACGTTTAAAAGTTTGATGCAACACCATCGCCAGACGAATGCCTGCTTTTACCAATTGTTTTTCTATAACAGGTTTATTTTTATCAATATAATCCTGTTTTATATCGGTTTCAAATTTGTACACTTCTGGTAATAATGCAATAGATTCGTTCATCCAAACTTCTACATTATTATTTTGGATCTTCTTTTTTTCTTCGGCCGTCATTTTGTTCGCTAATAACAAACAATCGTTCAGCGTTATATTTGCATTTTCAATTATTTCAGAATCCCACACTTTATGTAAATTACTATTTTTATTCTTGAACTGTAGTTCTATTTCGTTACCGCCTTTATCTGCTTTGTAACCACAATGCAATGGCTGGTGAATATCACCGATCAAATGAAAAAGAATTTTTAATGCAAAATTAATTTTGTCGTTATCGCGCTCGCCTTTTTCTTTTAAAAGTGAAATATAAATTTCTATTTGATTTACTACTTCCGGATCTTTGGTTTTTACATAGGTCTTATCTTTCTCTACATTAACATAATGCCAGGGCTTGAGGTAATTGTATGAAGGGTCAGAGCGCATTTCATCCATCCAAACGGAGGCTTCTTCAAAGCTCATTACACCTAAAAATTTTTGTACGGAATCAATCACTTGTTTCTCTAAACATTGTTTTGCAATAGCGGCAATTATCTTATGTCCTTTAGCGCCCCATGCAAAAGTAGAAGCGGGGAGGAGAAGGGAGAAGAGGAATATGATGAGGGATTTCTTCATTTTAATATATCAATCAAGTATGGTTGAATCCTTAGTCACTTGTCTTATTATCCTAATAATTTGATTTATATCATTGTTTACTGAATAGCCTGAAAGTCCGGAATATGTATTTTCTACAGATTTATTATCTGTTCGAAGAGTGATAGACAATTTTGAACCATCTATCAAAGGAGGCAAACTGATATCTGCAATATCAAAATTTTTAGAATTATTATATGCTAAAAGGTATATTGAATCAGCAAGTATCTTATTAATATTAAAATCTTTCTTTTGTGAAACTGAATAATTACTATCAGTGAAATAAACTGAACAAATGTTTTTATCATTATAATAAAAAAAATTGTTATTATTTTCACTACTACCATCCCAACGCAAATGGATTAAATAAAACCTTGGAATCTGTATCTTATCGGCAGGTTTTTTTGTCGAACAAGCTGTTAATATTATGAATAGTATAACTTGATATTTCATCACTAGATTAAAGTTACGAAAATATTAAGGGAATAAGAAATCCTCCTCCTTCGCTTCGCGCCACCTCCTCCAAAGGAGGTATCTGAAGGCCTAAATGAAATTAAATAACTTTACTATATTTAACTAAATGCCTTACTTCATTGATTTTGGTGGTGTTTATAAGTTTAGGCCGCTAAAGTGAAATTTAACTCAATTAACCAAAAAATGTATGTAAATTAGTATGTAGAAAGGCATTATACAACCTTATAAAAACATATTATGGCAGAAGTTAAATTTTATTTAGAGAAACGAAGAGATAAGATTACAGGTGAAGTTATTACCAAGAACGTTCCAATATTTCTCTTTTACAGTTTTCACGGCCAAAGGCTACAGTATTATACAAATATGCGCATTGATGCCCAAAAATGGAATGAAGAAACCATGAAGGTAAAAAAGAACTATTCAGAAGCAGGAGAATATAACAGGGAGCTTACTCGATTAAAAGCCAAGGTAGAAGAGTTATATGATAAAGCCAAAGTATTAAACGAAACCCCAACATTGGAATACTTCAGAGATAACCTGAACGGTCGATTATTGGATTTGATCGACAAAAAAACAATATGGGAAGCATACAAGGATTATTTAAAAAGCCTTGCCGTTAGTAAAACACCAAAAACGGTTTCCAATGCTAAACTAAATTATAAAATCTTGGAAGACTTTAGCAAAAGCAGAAGATATAAATTAACCTTCGAAAATATTAACCAACGGTTTTATGATGAATATCTGGATTATTGCTTTAACGAAAAAAAGTATTTTAATAATTATGTAGGAACAAATTTAAAACGACTAAAAGCCTTTTTAAATTGGGCGCATAAAAACGGTTATCATAAAACAGTAGAGTTTAAAAAAGAAGAATTTAAAAATACGTGGGAAAATACAGAGATCATTTACCTGTATTATGATGAAGTAATGACCCTTTTAAATTTAAAATTAGAAAATAAGACTTTAGCAGAAGTAAGGGATTTGTATTGTTTGGGATGTTTTACAGGCATGAGATATTCAGATATAAAAGGATTGAAGCCTGAAAATATACAGGGAGATTTAATTGTTAATAGAACAATTAAAACCAAAGAACCCAATATTATCCCTTTAAATCCACATAGTAAGAAAATTATAAAACGTCACGCTAAAAAACATCTTCCTTTTTGTATGCCACAATATAAAGGAGGTGACGCCAACCAGTATTTAAAAAAAGTGATGGAAAAAGCTAAATTAACCCGTAGTGTTCAGATCATCCATTTTAGAGGCGCGACCCGTTTTGAGCAAACCCAACCACTTTGGCAATGCGCGACATTTCATACCAGCAAAAAATCCTTCGTTACCAATTTTTTAGAACGTGGGGGAAGTTTAACCACTGCTATGGCAATAACAGGTAACAGGAGTTACAAGTCAGCCCAACGCTATTTTAAAATTGCAGATACTTTAAGAGCTAAGGAAATGGCCAAAGTATTTGGCTCTGTTTCCGCATACAAAAAAAGTAAGTAATTTGTTTTTGGGTAGAAACAAAGTTATTTTAGTCAAATTATAATTCAAGCCTTCCACTGAAAAGCAAGCGTTTATTATTGAAGAAATAAGGCTTTGTCAATGAAAAAACCCGCTTAATTCAAAGAAAAAAACAAGGATCTTCCAAGGATTTCTAAATCGCGTAATTTTTTAGAGACTTTAGCCATTTCTCCGTTTCAACCTGGCTTCTAAAAAATCTCACCGATTTCTCCGGTTTTAGAAATTTTAAATAAAAATTAGCCATCATTTTATGTGGTATGGAATTTATCACATACGCTTTAGCAAGAGCATAACTCATAGCAGGAGCGCTGGATAATAGCCTCATACCTTCAACAGTTACGTTTGATGTATCCTCGGCAATAACTAATATATAATATTGATTGCCTTCTGCAATATTTATGATATTATTAATGACAATTACCGCTTCATCTTTACTATACTCTACATTTTTTATGGTATTAAATTGTAAGATGCCATCGCTTCGTAATTTTATATTACAAAGCCGGTCGCTAATTTCTTTAAGGATTTTTATATCTGCCGCTAATTCCATTAAAATAAATTGTAGTGTAATATTAATGGATTTTTTTGAATTTGCAAATCAAGTTAAGCAGCAATAGTATTGTGTAATGTCACATAAAAAATCGCACCTTGGTTAGGTTGACTTGTAAGCCTAATGTGTCCATTTAATTTATCCACAGATTTTTTAACCAGATATAGACCAAGACCAGAGCCTGTTGAAGCATCAGTCCCTCTAAAATACATGTCAAATATTTTTTCCTGAAAAGATGGATCAATACCAATGCCATTATCTTCAACCCGTATTTTAACCTTATTATTTTCCTGTAACACTTCAATCTGAAGCATTGAATTATCTTCTTTTAAATTTTGATATTTAATGGCATTCTCTATTAAGTTTTGAAAAATGGTTTCGATTATAAAGCGATTAGAAATAAAATCGTTTGGAACGGAAATATTTAAGCTAACTTTTAGCCAAATATAACCAGGGTAATGTTCAAACATCTTTAAAACACCTGAAATTATATCTTCAAAATTAATGACATCGTCAAATACATGAATTTCTTTTATCTTCATACCTTTTACAAGTTCTGCCAATGTAGTATCTAATTTTTTTGCAGATGTATCTAACATTTCAAGATATTTTAATGCCGTCTGGTCTTTTATTTCCATGCGTCCAACGCCAATTAAACCTAGTATAGATGCTAAAGGGCCGCGTAAATCGTGTGAAGCTTTATAAACATAGATCTCTAACTCTGTATTAGCGCTCTTTAGATTTTCTTTTGTTTTTCTTATTTGGCTTATATCTGTATGCAATTTTATTGAACCAATTATTTTACCCTTTCTGTCGGTGTAAGAAGAATCGCTTACGATCATCCATCGTTTATCTCCGTTCTTTGTTTGTATTTCGATTTGGGTATGACCCTCATTTTTTAGTTTAGTTTCACCTTCAGATGAAATTAACTCTTCTTTAGGGAAAAATAATTTGTTTGCCATCACACCATTAATTTCAGAAAACTCATAGCCTGTAGCTTCACAGAAAGCCCTGTTTGCATACATGATCTCATCTTTATTATTAACGATCAAAATCCCTTCATTGAGTGTTTCAATTATTTTGTCCCATTGGTGTTTTGGCGAATAACTAAACATTTTATATTTCCTTATAACGATAATAGAAGTAATAGAAAAAGTAGTTACAAGCGAGTTGGTTGTTGGAATACTATCTATTTTAAAAACTAATGGAAATACAATTTCGGTAACAATACCCCCGATAACAGGAAAACTAAAACCACAAGCCATCCATAACAATTTTTTCTGCTCGGGTGAATTTTTCTTTGAATTAAAATAATAATACCAAAGCAACAAGAGCATAGATAAAGCACCTAAACTGACCCAGACAGAGTTTAATAAGGTAAGCGTCGTTGGCTCCGGGTTAGTTATCCAATACCATCTAACAGATTGTTTGATAGTAAAACTATCTAATCGGAGATTTAAAGCGATAAAGAAAATCAGTATCGGTAAAACAAAGAGTATAAAAATAATTTTATTCGGTATCTTTTTGTAAAAACCGGTAAATCGAAAAACAAACAGGTTTCCAAAAAAAATTACAAATAATACAGAGATCTCCGATAGCCTATGCCACTGTGAGGCCACTTCTGCAACCTTGCTCATTCTCATAAAGCCTTCCATGATTTGCCAAATAGCAAGCGCTAAGACAAAGCTCGAAAAGAAAATATTAACCCTTGTTTTTGGGGAATAAAGTGTCGTATAACTAAGGATAATTAAATTGACTATTGCCGGAATAAAAGAAAGAGCAACAATATTTAGTCTGTTAAAATCAACTATGAAGGGGTCATTATACATAAAAATTGATTTAGATTGGAAGTACTATTGATAGGATTTTAACCACTCAATTGCTTCATCATAGTTAATGAAAAATTTAGTAGGAATCAAATTTGAATTGAACTTCACAAAAAAATTAGCAGTTGATTTCCTTAGCCCATTATTCATTAATATAGCACGGGCAATTGTGTTTGCCTGTGTTTGTTTTTTATCGATAAATGCTTTTGCCTTTTTATCGATCTTAAAGACTTTACGAATATCTATCAATCTTACACAAGGCTTATTTTTGGTAATATTCTTAATAACCAAGTAATTATCAATGGCATCTTCTAAATCCACCACAACTCTTACATTCATTACCAAATGTAAAATACCATTCTCGTCCAAATAGATTTGGGCTGTGCGTGTTTGGGTTTTGTTCACACTTTAAAGCTATATAAATTCAAATATCTGGTATGTTCAATCCTATAACTGGTCAAATTAATATAGCAAGTGGTTACTTCTATATTTATTCGGGTTAAGTGCCTCAATTGATTCTCAGGTATAGACTTAAAACAAGCTAAGCCAAACCAAGAGATTTCAGAACATATAATTTTGAGTTTTTTAACGGTTCAGAAACATAGAACGAATTTGCTAAGTAGATTTTAAGGAAAAACGTTATTGAATTACATAATTATGTGAAGAAAATGTATTATTGTAAGAAAATAGAGCCGTACGTTATTATCAATATCTTGAATTGAAGGAAAACTAATTCAATAAATATTAATTAATAATAATCGAAAGATATATAAATATAAAATAGAGCCTAGGACTAAAGTACAATGATAAAAACAATTTCATTATTTGTATTGCTTGTAACCGGAGCGATAGGTTATGCACAAAGTGATACATCGCTTTTACTGATAAAGAAAAATTATAGTCGCATTAATGCAATAAAAAAATGGACAAAGGTTAAAGAAGTTATTGATTACAAAGCTTATGACGAGGGGCTTGATAATAAGGTAACATTGTTTTATACTGCTAATAATTTAGAGAAAATAAAAGTTATTCTCTATAGGGAAATGTTTAAAAAAGAAACTCAATATTATTTCTTAAATAATGAACTGAGTCTAGTCGTTGACAATTTAATCTCGTATCAAAAGCCTTATCAAACAAAGAACGCTAAAATACTAACTGATAAATTGTATTTTAAAAGGGGTAGATTACTAGATTTAGTAAAAGAACAAGATTCAGGCTTGGATATGCCCTCTAACAAAGAAGTTTACGATTTATTTCAAGAAGAAGTAATTAAAATTAAAAAAGCGAGTAAAGAATGAAGGGCAAATGTTACCTACTTACAGCAAAACTTTTTTTACCAAATATTCGTATCTTTAAAAACAATAAAAATATTTGCCAAATAAAATGAAATTCTTATTACTTTTTATTCTTACACTTTGCATTTTAATTGCCTGTACAAAAAAAGTAGGTAAAAATCCTGAATTAGCTTACTCTAATTTCGCGTTGTTGGATAGCATTAATGAGCCAGATTTAAAATACTATAAAAATAATTCAAGTAGTCTTTTGCCGGGTACAAATGGCCCGCACGGGCCATATAAATTGCGCTTTAACAACATTGGCTTTAATGCACTAACAGATAATGGAAAGTTACCCCTTGGAGGCACAATGCCAAACGGCTCGTTAATTGTAAAAGATATTTATGATGGGAACAATACCATTATTCTTTATGCTTTTATGTATAAAAGATCAGGTTCGTGGTTGTGGGGAGAAATAAAGCCCAATAGAGAAGTTTTGTATAGCGTGGACAGAAATCCGTCCACCTGCATTAATTGTCATTCTCAGGCAGGAAACCGTGATCTGGTAACGACCTTTAATTTTCATTAAATAATAATTGCATTAACACTTCTTTTTAAATAAACCTACAAAGATTTTAAAAATGCGATAACTGCATCTCTCTCCGTTTTTTTGAGAATGCTAAACTTCTGCTTTGAATTATTAGCTTCACCACCGTGCCACATGATTGCCTCAAGAATAGTTCTTGCTCTACCATCATGTAATAAAAATGAATGCCCGTTTACAGTTTGTATTAAACCAAGGCCCCAAAGTGGCTGAGTACGCCATTCATTGCCATTAGCTAAGTAATCGGGTCGATTGTCTGCTAAATCATTTCCCATATCATGAAGTAAAAAGTCAGAGTATGGTCTAATTTCAATAGTGTTTAAAGCTGCAATTGGAGAATTGTTTCCGGTTGTATATTTTGGCGTGTGACAATTTGCACACCCTAAATTGGTAAAGATCATTTTACCAAGTAATACATCAGCATCTTTATAGTTTCTGCGAATAGGAACACCTAATGACCTGGCATAAAGAACGGTCAAATTTAAGTTGGTACTGTCTATTTCCGGCGCGCCACCATTTATAGCCGTTTGGCAATCATTTTGTATCGAGGTGCAGTTTTCATTTTTAAAAAGCCATGTTGTTATTCCCAAATCCCCTAAAAAAGCGCCTGCGGTTTGATGGTATAAATTGGCAACATTTGCTTTCCATCCAAATTTACCTAAGCGCTGACTTTTGGAAATAGCATCATAGACGTAGTTTGCTTTCCCACTTATGCCATCAGCGTTTGCATCCATCTCATCTACTTTGGATAAAACATCCGCATCATTCAAAGCTTCTATTAATCCCAGCCCAATCATTTGTTGCCCAATACGAGGCGAGAACATAATACTACTATTCATCGCCCCATAATTTAAGCCCGTAAATGTATAAACAGGTGTTCTTAAGGAGTAGTTTTCGCCATCAGGAAATTGATAATTTTGTTCATTGTAAAAAATATTAAATACGCCTTCAGAAGCAACTCCCTGAATAGAATTGTCGCTTAATTGACCGCCGTAGTTAATATCTGCAAGTGGCTCACCGTTTAATCCAATACCGGGAACGCTTAGTCTAAATAAAAGTCCTTTATTAGCAAAAGGCTCGCCTCTACCATCTCTAAAATGGCAACTTGCGCATGAACGGGCATTAAACATTGGGCCTAATCCATCTCTTGCTGTTGTTGAAGAGGGTGCTTCGACCCAATTTTGATTAAAAAAAGAATTGCCAACAAAAAAATCTAATTTTTCCTGTGCATTTAGCCCTGATAATTGATAACTAAACGCCAATGATGATTGATCGTTAACGGTTCTTATACCTGCTGAAAATTCTTCGCCTTCTTCATACGCAGAAGAGCCAACTGTTATGGATGGCTCTGTTTTCTGGTCTTTTTTACAAGAGACTAAAGAAAAAATTAAGGCTATAAATAAATAGTTTTGTTTCAAAATAAATTTAAAAACTAATGCTTAAAGCACCGGCAGCAGCAACAATTTTTGTTTCCAAGGCTTGGAGTTCGTTTACAGATGCTAATACTTTTGGTCTTTCGGGCGCTAATATAATTGCTTGATCAAATGGAATGTACATCAAATTAATTTTAGCTATTGAACTGTTTAAATAGTTAATAACATCATTATTTTTTGAAGCATCGTAAAGCGGCACTAAATCCTTTAAAGCATAACCTGAAACAACTGTTAAGTTTGTTCTTGTATATGTACCGTTATATAAGTTCTGCATTCCTTTTGCGTTTAAATAAATATCCCGGTGTGTATTATCTGAAAAACAGCTGTGTTCATCTTCCTGATTCATATTTGTATAAGCTGTGTACATACGTTCACCTGAGAGTTCAACACCGCTCATTACTTTTAAGCTATTGAACATTTTTCTTAAAGCGACAGCATTATCTAAAGCTAAAAAAGTACTATGGTAATTACCTGAAACCGTTGGATCCCAATCATCGCGAACTTGTTTAAGCCCTGCAACTAAAATATCAACGGTGGTATTTAAATATTGTCCTCTTCGTGCCTGATTGGAGGCTGTACCACCTGTTGTTAAATAGTCTGTATAAGGCCGAACCCCTGCTGTAGATGCCGATAGATCTTGTCCCCACAATAAAAATTCAATGGCATGAAATCCTAAGGAGATATTTTCTTCGCCGCCGTTTTCATTCGCTGTCAAAAGCGTGGCTTGGTCAATGGTTGGGTAAGTTGTTGAATTATTTATAATCCCTGCTGTTGCGTTTCCTGTAACGTAATCAACATAAGCTTCATCCATAGGCCAGGCATTAATAAATCCTTCAGGGCCATTTGCAGGATCATCAATTGGGCCATCAACAAAACGGAATGTCTCAGTTAATCCGTAAATCTCTCTCACATCCAACCATTTTTGTTTACAGGCTTGAAACCCTGTTGCTGTTGGGTTTAATACAAAAGCATTGATAGCGGTTTTAAGTGCCAGTGTTCCTAAATAAGCATCGTCATAAACTGCAAAGGCAATGTTAGCGTAGGTTTGCTTTACTTGTTGTTTCTGTGTTGCATTAGGGTCAACTACTGGTGTTGGTGTTGGCTCAGGTGTTGGTTCGGTCTTATCTTTTTTACATGCTGTAAAACCAACAAAAGCAATGGCAATAAAAAGTATAGATTTTTTCATTAGAAAATAATTTTAGTAAATCTCTTATTTAGATTGATTTTTAACAATACCTTAATCGTGGTATTATTTAATGCGAGTTTGTAAGTTAAAAGCCAAAAATCATTCAGGGCACTCAATAATAGAAAGATAATAAAGAAATTAGTATTATACTTGTATAATGAACGTTCTCATTCTACGTTTGTTTTTTAAAGAAATCTCCACAGAAAAACCGAGGTGTTTTACCTCGGTTTTTATTTAATCAAAAAATATAGTTATTTTAGGTTGTAATTTATAACCCGTTTTACCGTTATTAGTTTATGTTAGATGAGCGTAAAGAAGTTGTCGAAATAGTTTATCATGCTTTCGTTAAGGATATTAACGAAAGCCTTAAACCATTAGATCACGTTGAGGATCAAATTTACTTTATAGAAACGCTTAGGGGATATATTGCGGGAATTTTTAGCTATGATGAAAATTTGGAATTGTGGGAAGAAGTTAAATTTGACAGAGGTGAATTTATACGCAGTAAACTGCTCACTAAGTATAGAGATAAAATGGTTCCATTTATAAGAACCAACCTGATCAATTATTTTAATGATGATGAATATAGCAAAACACTCCTTTTTCAAAAACTCAAAATAAACGAGCCTTTTTTCGATCTTATGGATTTTGACCACTTTGTAACCTTTGTTTTGGAAAAAACACTTACTACACATTTAGACAAACTACTTTTGTTACCGCCTAATACGTCCAAAGAATCTGCGGTTATTAAGCCTGAACCAACTGAAATACCCGAAGGAAATCAAAGTAAAATAAAAAATCCGGAATTTAACCGCAAGCGACAAGCCCTCATGTATTATTTTGTCCTGAAAATAATGGGCATACAAACACGAAAAGATGACGTTTCACTTGCTGCGTTAACAAGGTTTGGTCATGCTTTATTTAATTGGCCATATAGTAATATTGATAACGCGCCACTTTATAAAGTCATAAAAGATCTTCCTTATGTAAAACCGGATAAGCTATTATTAATCGATCTTGAATTTGTTAAAAAACAATTTGCAGATATTAAGCATGCTGAAGGAATCAACCTTGTTCAGAAGGAAATCGATTCTATCAATAAGAGCCTATCTTAAAACTATAATAATTCCTAAATAACCCCAAACAGAACTAAACCTGTTTGGGATTTTCTGTTTTTATACCCATTATAACAAAACAATCCTAAAATCGGGGTACAAATCGGGGCTACCCCGCCCCCTTCTTTGCCTACTACCTTTACTTATAAGTGAGAAAGAACTCTTATTTATTTAAAAAATTATTTACCATGAAACGATTAATAATTGAAACCCTAAGCGTATATGATTTAAAAACAATTATCGTTGAGGCTGTTGAACAAGGATTAAAGCAAAAGAAGGATGAAGATGAGTTTTTTAATATACAGCAAGCAAGCCTGTATTTAAAAATGCCTGTAACTACCTTATACGATTATACCAGCAACAAAAAAATACCCTTCCATAAAAAGGGCAAAAAATTACATTTCTCCAAACATGAATTAAATGCCTGGATGAAAACAAAAAAAGAAAAGGAGGTGAACCATGAATAAATAAGTAAAGTTTATTATTGGCCAGGAAAGCTGAGAGTTTTCAAAACCATTGATCAAAAAAAGATAGAAAGAAGAAAGATATGAGTGAAGATAAAAAACCATTATATACTCTTACTATAGAAGAGTTTATAATATTAACAAAACAGTTGATAGCAGATGCAATAAATGGGCGCAAAGAAGAAGATGGCACTATAAAAAATGATATTAAATCAGACGAAGAAGTATTTAATATTTTGGAACTGTCAAAATTCCTGCGATGCTCAAAAGTAAGCATACACAATTATAAAAAACTGGGTATGCCTTTTTATAGGATCGGGCGCAAGCTACTTTTTAAGAAAGCCGAAGTCTTAAATTTTATGAAGGGTTTAAAACGCAAGCGTGTTATCATCGCCTAACGAGTAAAGATTAGGTAAAAAGCAGTAAGAACAGGGCAAACAGGCATTAAAAAAAGTTTGCCCTGCTTACGAAAAAACAAAAAAGCAAATAATTAAACTAAATGGATCATACACTTTATATATAATCCATCAATTATAAACGATAAAAAAATTAGCATCATGAAAACTAAAACAATAAATATTCTAAGTCTGTTAGCAGGTGAGGTATTAAAAAGATGCAAAGAAAAAAATATAGTCTGTACTTATTTAGGGCAGGATGATAAAAACAGGCTTCGTATGCAGCTTGATTATTTGCAGGAAGATGAACCAATCATTACAGAATTAGAGCAGCATATCTTAAAACAAAGAAAGGATCTTCATCAGCTGGTACAAGCACTTGAAGCATTGGAGAAAGAAAACATAAAACTGAGGGTTTCCCTTGCAATAAGCGAAATGGCAAGAAACATTATGTACATCTGAAAATAACCATTAAAATCCGAAAAAATGGAAGAGAATGAAAATAAAACCAAAAGTGAGGACAACACTCAAAAGACCAACAAAAATAAAAGCAGCAACCCTTTGGAAGGATTGAACCTTGATGGCCTTAATATTCCAGACTGGTTAAAACATTTACTAACCGGGGCTGGTTCGCTTGGTGCAAACTATTTTTTATTTATAAAGCCTATGCAGGATAAAATGGAAGAAATGCAAAAAGAGATCGGCGGGCAAAAAGACAGGATCAAAGATCTTGAAAACGAGCAAGACCGCTTGATCTTACAATTAAATAACGAGGCAAACCAAAAGCGCAAACAAGGTGACGATGACCTTTTTACTACTAAACGCGCTTATGAAAATGCAGGAAAATCAGCTCACTATAAAAGAAGCGTTCATTTATAAACTGCCAAACCGTCAAAATTTAGCCAATAATTGAAGCCTTTAAAATTAAAAGCCATGAAACAAGAAAAAGAAATAATTGAAGAAACGATCAAAATACCCATAGATATGGTCGTTGACGTTTTAAGCGTCATCCTTAAAGAAAACCTAACACATGAAATTATACAGGTGATCCCAAACCGAAGCCTTATAGTAGTAGCCATTACTTACGATAAAAAATTTAGTCGCCATCAAAATGCACTGTATGATATACAAACAATGTTAGAAGATTATACTAATTTCCGATCAGAAGAAGAAGAAGAAGAAGAAAACGTTAACTGGAGGTAACTCAACATGAAAATAATATGCCCATACTGTCAAAATTCATTCATTCCTAAACGCATTGATGCTGTTTATTGCTGCCCCTCACATAAGCAAATGGCTTATAAAGTACGGAAAATGAATTTATCCGTCAATTTAAAATCAATGCATGAATTACAATTAAGTAAAAACGATACTGAGCCGTCAACAAAGTATTTAAACGAAAATGAAGAGGCTCTGGCTAAATCTATTTATCCGTCAACTGATGGATCACAACAAAACCAATATCCGTCAATAAAGGAAAATGCAATAAATTATATGTCAACTAAAATAATTTACCCGTCAACAAAAAAAAACTTAGAAGATGAAAACCCATCCACTAAAATGATTTATCCGTCAACAGAAGTATCAGGGCAAAGCCAAAAGCCGTCAACAAATTATCCGTCAATTGATGCATTAAACGTAAATAATAATGCGGGTAGAGATTTAGAAGCACAATACAAACACTACAAAAGCCCTTTTGTTGACGCTTTAATTGAGTTAACCGATGAGCGGGATAACATTTCAAAATTATCTCCATTGTTTTGGAACGATGCTACCGGTATTTATTTATGGGTAAGTACCCGCTTTAAATGTTTGGCGGAATGTTTATTGACGTTTTCTGAAATGAAAACAATTAAAGTAGATGATCTCAAAGAAATTTGTAACGCTTTTACCTTGTTGATCCGCTCCAATTATTTTAAAAGTCTGCAAAACTACCCTTATGCAAATGAAATTTTAGAGTTAAGGGAATCGCTAAAAAAGATATGCCAAAGCGCAGATGAAAATGAGACTTTGAAATTCCGGCTGCTACCACAAAATAAAAAAGAGCTAATTGCCACACGGTGGGAGCTGCATTATTATGCACCCAAAGTTAATTTTAGTGAATTAAGCTTTAAAGAATAAACCATTTTTAATACAGCCTACTATAGATAAGGGCAGTATTATCAATCCAAAATCAGGCATTTAATTTTAAAATACGGTCTGGCCTATTACTTATTAGATCAAATACCTAAGTACGTAATATTTTATTAATTTGTATTTTTAAAGTTTATTCTCCATGAAATCCCCCCACTTACAAAATAGTCTTCAAACGTATTATTTCCATATCCCGCAGAGAGATCTAACTGTATATTGTCTGTTAAGAGGTAGGCAAATCCTCCATCATAGCGGTTTTCAAAATTGTAGCATGTAATTTCACCATAACTCTCTATAAAACCGCTTAACTTTTTAAAAACCGGAAAGCCAACATTTACAAAGTATTACCTGTCTCGTACTGAATAAACCTTACACTTTTAAGAGTTATTACTGATATAGCTTTACAGTTTTTTCAGCATTAAAGTTTATTCCTAAAATAGCTTTACAGTCAATTTTTATTACTGTTATAGCTTTAC
>JACCXH010000018.1 GCA_013697245.1 Bacteroidota bacterium | reverse complement strand
ACTGAACGTCTTGACTCAAAAACGCATTCTTTTGAATGGCCTTCCAAGCAATGTTAAACTCATCGCCTAGAACATCTTTAAAGTCTTGAGTTTGTGCCTTTCGATCCAACGTAGCGTTCATTTGCTGTTCCGCTCCGCACTTCTGATGGCTTTGTGCCCAATCTGTTGCGAGCCCAAGATCTTTACTCATGGCATTGCACAGCAATTGTGAAGATGCATTCGATTGGGGCCAGGCCCCTCCCACTAAAGTCGCTGCTGCCTCACAAGAATTAATGTTTTGATTGGTCATGGCTTGGACTTTTGCAGACAAATCATCAAGAACGCTTTTAATTTGAGGTGTCACGGTCGCAAGCGCCAAGTTGAAAGCGTACCCTCCTGCATTGCTGCCAATGTTGCGCAAAAGCTGAGTAAAAGCTTGCGCATTAATAAAGCTGAATCCCCCCATAAAGAGATCTATTCCTCCACAGCCCGCACGGTAGTGGGGCATTTGCAAAGAAAAAAGTTCCGCATTATTGACTTTTGAACGACCAAACACACTGCCGCCTGTATAAAATCCGCCTGTCTGGTCTTGGTATCCTCCCGCCGTTGTGACGTTATTTGACATGCCCAACACGCCAAAGGCTTTTTCTAAGTTGTCTTGCATGCCCGCATAGAGGGGACATGTTGAAAGGAGTAAACACACTAGGATTTTCTTCATTTTTGACCTCCTGAGCCTTGTAAGATAAATTCTCTTGGGGGTGATCCCCTTTGCGACGGGTCTCCTGGAATTCGTGTTAACATCTCCACCCTGTTTTCAATTTCACTTTCTGAAGTTAGGCCATAAGCAAGGGGAATCAACTGGCCCGACTTTGGATGAATGGCGATAAGAGCCGGCACATGGGCAATTTGCAGGCGCTCAGCAATTCCATTGTTTTGTTTAGCATTTGGAAACACCGATAAAGTTCCCCCATCCAAAGAAATGGGCAAAACGGACCACCCATACTTTTGCGCAAAGCGCTTTACGATGGGGGCAAAATGGTGGCAATATGAACAATTCTTTCGGAAGAAAAAGAAGAGGCCATATTCTGACGCTAGGCGCATGATGCGTTTTTCAAGTTTATTGTGTTGTTCCTTGTAATAAACATGGCGAGCATTTTGATCGACGGGATGGGTTAACGTTTCGTCCAACGCGGGCGTTGTCATCACGACCTGTTTCCACATTTCAGAAAACTTTTGGCTTTGATCCATCAGGGCTTTTTGGGCGATGATATAGGCTATGATATTATCCCTACTTGGTTCAACAATAGCTGCATGGAGTTTTGTCTCAAGAGTTTTCCGTTGGGCCTCTATGGCTTGTGTGGGAGATAGAAAGTTGGGAGAAGACCGAACCGCTTCTTCAACTTTGTCCTCCTGAGGTGAGTCTCGGTACCAATGCCACCCTTCAGCTTTTCTCTCAAAAAAGGAGGATGAGGTTTTAGTTGCTTGCTGAGCTTTGAGAGGAAAAGAATAACTCAGTAAAACCAAAAACAACGCTGCACCAAGAGATCCTAACTCTTTTAACGACAAGGATTTTTTCTGATTTCTGTAATACTGATACACTGCAACACTGCGGATCATGCTCCACCTGCTCTCTGGTTTGGTTGCTGTTTTGCATTTGGCACCATGCCGCCCTTGATAACTTCTAATCGTTCGCCAACTTGTCTGCTGATATCGCCCATTTTTCCAGGTTTGAAGTTTTTCATAATATCTTCAAAAGCTTCTCGAAGATCGAGTTTGGAGAAGTCAATTCGTTGAATTTCACTGATGGTGAAGCCTCGGCAAAGGGGATGTTTAGGTTTTCCCCAACCCATCCCTATTTGAGCACGTCCCTGTTCTTGAAACGCTTTAAGGAGTTTTGAACTAAAACAGCAATAGCTGGTTTTTTTCTTGACGCATTGACCCAAAACCTTCTTATCACAATAAGTCCCCACAAAATGACAGAGACCGAGCTTTCTTCGTTTGTTCAGGAGCTTCTCTTTTGCATTACACGAAGCAAGACCCATGTCGTTTCCCCAACCTTTTCCAGATCCACAGCAGTCCTTAAAACTGACAATATATTTGGAACACCGGTTATCTTCTCCTTTAAAAAGAAAGCCATTTTGAAGGTTCCCCTGCATTTCTTTGAGGATGCTCAGCTGAGCCACACTCGACATCAGTTCATCATTATTTTCCCAACTTTGATCTCTGCAATTACCATCCATACAGAAAGGGGTGTTTCCTCCCACTATTTGAAAAATCGTGCGAGGGGCATCTTTACATTGATAGGTTTGCTGGTAAACAACACAAACGTTGCCGACATATTGTTTGCAGGTTGAATTGATCTGAGCACATCCCCGAGCCCTTAAAGCACCGCAATCGTCTTTTGCTGGATAAGAACACGCATAAGTCATCGTTTCCTGCCAACAATTTCGTGTAATGGGAATATCATTGATAATTCGGGTCTGATGGGGGGCCGTACAGATGCGAGAGACGTAACCACAAAGACCACTATCCACCCGCTCTTCTAATCGAGCACAATTATCGCTCCACTCATCGGGCAATACTTCATAAGAATCTTCCTCAAAATCGATGATTATACGAGGATATAAGTCATATTTCGTCCCGTGGTCATTAGAATCCACGTAACCACTCCTCGATACGCGGAGCCTGTTTGAACGTTTGCGCTTCGTCATTTTAAAGTTTACGGCGACAATTTGAGAAGCGACAAAGGGGGTAGAGGCAAGGGACACATGCCCGGCCGTTAATTGTCCCCCAAGTTCTTGCATACATGCAAGATATGCGGCTGTAACGTCTGAATTTTGTTGTCTGTCGGCATTCATGACGCCCTGCCTCAAGGCCGTACATGCTAAGTAATGGCCATGTTTTCTCGCTTTTCGTGTCTTCCAGTAGCGAAACTGTCCTTCCCATGTCTTCTTCACCTTGGTTTTGATGACCCTGACAGTCAGCTCGCGTGCGCAAGATTCAAGTGAGTCCTCGCCTGATTCTTCGCAAACGACGGTTTCTGTTTTACCGCCTTGCTGAACTTCCACGACTTGTGTGCCTTTGCCTCCAATTACTTCCAAAGGATTCGCCATAACCTCATTCGATCCTTTGATAAGAGGATCGGTTACGGGATCAATCTTCACTTGCGGACGAGCGTCACTGCTTTGATAGATCATTTGTGCGGCAGGATCCGAATTTACGGCACCTTGAGCCTGCCCATCAAGAACCGTGTCTTTATAATTCGCTTCCTTTGAGATGCCTTCATAAAAAGGATGCCCTCCAGCCTCTTGCTTTTTCGCCGTCATCTGATCAAAAAGAGATTGAGCGGTCAGGTCTCCTTGTTGGAGGTTGTGCCAGGAGTTCGCTTTTACTGGCAAGGAAAAGAGAATCAGCAACAAAAAGAAGAAAGAAAATACGAAAGCAAGATAGATCATTAAGACGAAGAATTCTCTTTTCCAGTTTTTCATTTCAAAACTCCTCTCTTCAAAAGGGTTTGAGCTTCTCGCTTGAGATCACCCTCTTTGGCAAAGCTCTCCAAAACGTATTGAACACTGACGTGGCCTTGGAGCTTATCATGAACCGGGGCCCATTTAATGGGAGTTTGAATGCGTTCCTGAGATTGCAATGAAAATGGCTTTGCCAGGATATAAGTGGGAACAGCCGTAATATGAAACAGCGAATACAATTCAGGATCAATAAGAACACCTAGTCCCGTTTTTGTGATGATCTTCTGCAAACTTTGAGCTGTTTTCTTGTAGCTGCCCTCTTTAAATCCTCTCAAAACAAGGGTCGCCCCAAATCGTTTTGCCTCCTGAGCAGGGTTTAAAAGGGCTTTCTCGCCTAAAGAAAAGGAAACAAAGATGTAGAGACTCGTCTCGGAGAGACTCGTCTCAAGGAGACTTGCCTCTGAGAGGGTTCCTAGAGGTTCCGTCTTTGAAACAGTAGAGAGGTTTTGAGAATTGGACGCTTTATTCTGAAGTAACACAGTGTCTCGGAATTCTTTATCCTGTAGAAGTGCTTCCACCTTTTGAAGGGATTCTTGTTGTAACAGCTTAAACGTGCTTTCATTAGACACTATATTTTGAGATAAGCCTCCCTTACGGGCAAGTTCTTCAACCGGACTCGTTTGGAGACTCGTCTGTGAGCAAGCCCTGCAGCGTGCCTTTTGGCTCCCTATGCTTGCAGAAACCTCATAACTCATTGAAAAAACAATAAAAATTACAAAACGCAACAATTTCTTTTCCTCCAAATTAGATATCCAAAATCTTCACCTTTATAGGGAAACTCACGGCCCATGCCCCAGATGACTTCTGTGCGACCGAGAGGATTACATGCCATGGGTCCGCGGGTTGTGGGGCGGGGGTAAGTCATCTGAGTCTTGTATTGGGTCTTCTTGATGACAGGCATGGGGTATTTCTGACAAAGAGCGTGACTCCCGCTCGTACCCCATAATAGAAGATCTCGATGGAGCTTGGCCATCATGCGTTGGGTAAGCAAAAGACTCGCTTGGACACCACCGATGTGAGCTGTGCTATTGCCCGTAAAAGGGTAAAGACTCCCCTGGCATCCTCCACACCAAAAGAGAGCATCATTTGGAAAGCCTGAAGATGCTGCTGCACAATCTGCACTACAAGCGGCTTGAGCAAGTGGGTTTCCAAAGAGCACCGCCTCTGGATTCAAGATGAAGGAGAGCTCATCCGCATTCCACAATGGATCCAATTCTGTAATATAGGCCACATCAAAACTTTGATGCTCAAGACACAGAAAATCCACCAGCAGCTCAAGCCAATAAATGACCGGATAAACATACCAATGTACCTGATAAAAACTGCTTTTTGTTGTGCCCGTTCCTTTTTGTCCATGCACGCCATAGCCAACCGTGCTTTTACTTAATTGAAGTCCTCCCAAATTGACCATGCAAAAAGGCGTGCGCGTCACATCCACCAATCGAGACGGCTCCCAAAATCCGACGGGAACGCCTGGAGTGGGTATGCCATTTCTTGGGCAAATGCAAGGAATTTGAGTCGGATTATGCGTGTCTTCTCTCCCACTTCTGCTGATATTCACAGGACCAATTGAGATGGGAAAAAGACACGACCAACAAATGTCTGTAATTGGATTTACAAATCTTCCAGAACATGTTGTACTTTGTGCGGGAGTTATAAAAAACATCATAAAAACAAAACTCAGGAGGCAACAGTGTATGCACAATTTCATTATGACATGTTTCAAAACTATTTTTTTCGCATTTCCCCCAATGGTGATTGGTTCTTTTAAAGCCTGCGCTTTTAAAGCGACGGCAGATCTACCCCTTCCCCTGGCAAGTATTGATGAGCTTTCGACAGCAGGAACACGAGAGTTATTACTGACTGGTGATAGTATTATGTTGATGGGTTTCCTACTTTGGATCGCATATATCGTTTTTTGCTTTCCTAAAAATACGTTTAAAAAGTTGTAAGCTATCATCGCTCCCCCTCTACACTCAACTCCCTAGAGGAGGGCAAGACGATTTCTTCAATCTTTAAGTGCAGATTAACTTGGCTTACAAATGCAGGCACGTGGCTTATGCCAAGCTTTTGAATCAAAGTTCCACCCTGGTCAAAATAGACAGGTATTTCGAGTTCTTCTGATAGTTTGAGGGGAGTTCCTCTCACAAGAATAAGCCTTGTAGGCTTTATTTCTGTATTTTTAGCGAGTTGGTCTTTGACCCAATTCAGCTGTTCCTCATCATCTCCATCAAAGAACACCAAATTCTGAGAAAGGCTTATGTTTTCAAGGGGATTGACCTTTGTACCTTTTTTAGCAAAAACACGATCCTCATGGTCAGAAAGGTCTTGCTTCACAATATAGCTGGGATCATAGGTAAAGGTACGTGACGAAGTTGTTCTCGTAATACCCTCAACGGGCTTGGGTCTTTCAACAGAAGCGCGGGCCTTTTCCTGTAACTCAACATTACGCTTCTTCAGCTCTCCACTATCTTCCATAACCTTCAGCTTTTGCTGAATGATTTCGATGGGATCGATCTCTTCGATGGGGGCAATAGCGCCATGGACGCCGAGGTCTTTTGCCTGGGCAGTATTTAGTATCCAGCTCTGCCTAAGGCAGTAATCAGTGATCAGAAAGGCAAAGAAAAAACAGATATGCTTCAGGGTACTCCCCAGAAACCTATGAGATGCAGCTGTTGCAACAACTCTTCTTATGAGTAACGACATAGTAACCTCCTGATTTTTCTTTATTTTTGAAAAGTGACTTTTTAAGCATGAGCTGCCCCCTGTTCAGATTCTGCAGGAGGCACAGGAACAAGCATGCATCCTAACTCTT
>JACCXH010000015.1 GCA_013697245.1 Bacteroidota bacterium | reverse complement strand
GGGCTGCAGGTGGCGGTGGTGGCGCATGGTCTGGCGGCGGCGGCGGCGGCGGTTCTTCGTATGGAGGTACTCTTACAAATGTAACTTATTCTGCAGGTATACAAACAGGTAATGGACAAGTAATTATTTACGGTTTTAGTGGTGGCTGTATTTCAGCATCACGTACTGCTGTTTCTTTTACGGTTAATCCAACGCCAACAGTTACTGCATCTTCAAGCGCAAGTTTAATTTGTTCGGGTCAAACTGCAACTTTAACAGCAAGCGGTGCTACAACTTATTCATGGAATACAACAGCAACAACTACAGCAATAGCTGTTTCGCCAACAACTACAACTTCTTATACAGTAACTGGAACTAGTGCGAGTAACTGTGTTGCTGCAGCAACCATTTCACAATCCGTTTCTGCATGTACAGGTATTGCGGGTGTAAATTCGAGTGAAGCATTATCAATAAAAATTTATCCTAATCCAAATAAAGGTGACTTTATGATCTCAGCAGAAACAAATTTAACTTTATCGTTAGTAAATAGCTTAGGACAAGTTGTGAAAATTATTACGTTGAATTCACAAAACAACTATAAAGCGCAGGTAAATGATTTAGCTAATGGTATTTATTTTATAGTTGGTGATAGTGGTCATCAATTAATTTCACAAAAGATCATTGTAAGCAAATAAGGAATTTTCTAAATTTTTATAGGACCTCACCTTTTAAGGTGGGGTTTTTTATTTAAGCAATTCGTGTAAGTACCTTTTAAATGAGTGAAAAATAGTATTTCTCTGTTAAAATGGCATATTTTCGTTTAAAATCAACTAAATATGAAAAAAACATTTACACTAAAAAAACTGGCAATCACTTTATGTGTTGCTATGGCCTTTACAAAAGTATCTGGCCAGACTAGTTCTGTCGCTACGTCATTACATTTTGACGGTATCAACGATCATTGTAACCGCGCCATCTTTTCAACGGCAACAACCTCTGTTACCATGGAAGCAAGGGTTCAATGGGGTGGAGCAAGCGCCGGTAACAAAACAATTTTAAGTAATGGCACTACTACCTTAAATGGTTATGCCATGTTTGTTCCCTCAGGAACTTCAAGTCTTGCGGTTAGATGCGGCGCATCTGTTTACACGACAACGTATAATTTAATACCGCAATTCACTATGTTATCAATGGTAATTGGTCCCGGTCCGGTAGGTAATACTATTTTGGTTTATGCAAATGGTGGTCTTGTTTATTCAGGCTTCACCGGAGCGATTGCCACACCATCAGGAAGTTTTTCAATTGGTGGTAACAATGCAGGTACCGAAAATTTTATTGGAGCGATTGATGAAGTACGTTTCTGGGACAGGGCTTTATGTGCTGCAGAAATTTCTCACAGAGCTTTCTGTCAACCTTCGGGCACTGAGCCAAATCTTACAGCTTGTTACAGATTTAATCAGGGAGTTGCGGCTTCTCCAAATCCAACCGTTACCATATTAAATGATCTTACAGCCTCTAACTTTACCTGTACCTTAAACAATTTTGCTTTAACCGGCCCTACATCTAATTGGGTTTCTCCTCCAGGAGGATTTACTTCATTCTGTACTTATGCGCCGGCAACTTTATCAATTACTCCAACAGGTACAGTAGCAGTTTGCTCTGGTAATAATATAAATTTATCAGTTACAGGATCTACGTCTTACACGTGGAATACCGGCAGTAATTCAGCTACAATAGTTATTACCCCAACTGCTGCTGCTACCTCTTATTCTGTTCTTGGAAATAATCCTGCCGCACCTTGTTATGGTATGGCTACTAAAACAGTTGCTATGATTCCATCACCAACAGTTGCTACAGCCTCAAGCGCAAGTTTAATTTGTGCTGGCCAAACTGCAACATTAACCGCAAGTGGTGCTTCTACTTATACATGGAACACAACAGCTAATACAGCAGCAATTGCTATTTCACCAACTACTACAACTTCTTATACAGTTTCAGGTAGTGCTGCAAATGGTTGCACAGGTTCTTCCGTAATTACACAAAACGTTTCGGCATGCACAGGTATTGCTGCGGTAAATGGTGCAGGCCCTGCATTCATTTCTGTTTACCCAAACCCAAGCAATGGTGACATAACTATTTCTGCAGATACAGAAATGAATTTATCTGTTGTAAACAGTTTAGGACAAGTAGTAAAAACCATTTCAGTTAACGCATCAAATAATTACAAAGCGCAGGTAAGCAATTTATCTACAGGTATTTATTTTGTGGTCGGACAAAACAACAGCGTTTCGAAAAAAATAATTGTTACTAAATAATTTGGCTTCATTATCTATTTTAAAAAAGGGAATCTTAGTCGGATTCCCTTTTTTATTTACCGAAAATAACAATACCTTTAAGCTTTAAAATTGTTTTATGGAATACAGGAGACTAGGAAGATCAGGATTACAGGTAAGCACGCTTTCATTTGGAAGCTGGGTTACTTTTGGAAAACAAATTGGCGATACTACTGCTGATGAATTAATGAGTATTGCATATGACAATGGCGTGAATTTTTTTGATAACGCTGAAATTTATGCCCGTGGAAAATCTGAAGAAGTAATGGGCGCTATCTTAAAGAAGAAGAATTGGGCCCGTAGCTCATACTGCCTTTCAAGTAAAGTATATTTTGGGTATGAGGACGGAAAACCAAATCAAATAGGTTTGTCACGCAAACATATTATCGAAGGTTGCCACGCTGCCTTAAAACGTTTACAAGTAGATTATCTGGATCTTTTCTTTTGTCACCGCCCGGATAAGAACACGCCAATTGAAGAAACTGTGCTGGCCATGAACACACTTATACAGCAAGGCAAGATCTTATATTGGGGTACAAGCGAATGGGCCAATGATGAATTAATGGCCGCTTTTGTTTTTGCCGAAAAATATCATTTGATAGGGCCTACCATGGAGCAACCACAATATAATATGTTCGAACGTACAAAAATGGAAAAAGATTTTTTATTGCTTTTCCGCGATTTTGGTTTGGGAACAACTATTTGGAGTCCGCTGGCGAGTGGTTTGCTGACAGGCAAATACAATAATGGTGTACCAACAGATAACCGTTTGCATATTGACGGAATGGATTGGCTAAAAGAAAGAACCCTGGGCGACCCTACACGTATTGAAAAAACAAAAAATTTAGACCTGTTGTCAAAAGAGCTTGGCACTACTCTGCCTAAATTGGGTATTGCCTGGTGCGCTAAAAATCCGAACGTAAGTACCGTTATTCTTGGCGCCAGTAAAGCCGAGCAATTAAAAGAAACCGTTACTTCCCTTGAAATCCTTCCATTACTTACCAATGAGATTATGGAAAAAATAGAAACGATCTTGCAGAATAAACCGGTGCAACCGTTGTTTTAAATACTATCAATTGAGGGTCATCGAAATGCTTCTCGGCTAAGTTCGAAGTGATAATTTTATTGATATTATTTCTTCTCGGCAGGTTTAAATCCTAAACTTAAACTGTTAACACAATAACGTTGCCCGGTAGAAGTTGGACCGTCATCAAAGATATGCCCTAAATGCCCGCCACATTTTGCACAAACAATTTCTGTACGGATCATGCCATGAGAAAAATCGTTTACTTTTAAAACACGATCGCCACCCCCTAATTCCCCATCAAAACTTGGCCAGCCACAATGACTGTCGAATTTTTGCTCGTTCGAAAATAATTCTGTTCCGCAACCGGCACAGGTATAAAAACCTTTTTCTTTATGATCGTTATAGGCACCCGTTCCAGCACGTTCTGTTCCTTTTTGGCGCAGTACATAATATTGTTCCGGCGTTAATATTTTTTTCCATTCTTCGTCTGTTTTTTTATAACTCGTGTCCATAGTTTTTTTATTTGATGTTTTTTCTTCTTCTTTTGTATTAACAGCTGTTTGGCATGATACCAGGCCAAAGACATTTATTAAGATCAGCGATAAGATTAACTTTTTCATTGGTTTTAGTTTTACGCCAAAATCTCTTCGGCTTATTCTCTTATATATACGAACTCAATGCTGTTTCCTTTCAAAATTTACAAATTTTAACAATGTGAGTCTAAATACGAAAGCTTTGAAAGTCAGTGTAACTAGCGTTTGCTCCTGGTTTTTACTTCTTCCAACAATTTATCCTCGCATCCGTGACGTTTTTTAATATGTATAAAAGAACCTTTTCCAATATCGGCAATTTCTTTTAAATTTTTCATGGCGTCTCTGTCATTGCCGAAAGCTATTGTACTTAAAACAATTTTTTTATCTTTTTGTTTTTCTCCCCAGGTGTTTTGATCCTCGCTGTAAAATCTGAATTTACCGTCGCTTGCCATAATAATCTGATTATTTCCTTCAGCAATAAAATGTTTTTGCGCTAATTGCTGACTGAATAAAATGGCTTTATTGCCTTTAGTTAAACCTTTTGCTTTTAATCCGTCTACCGCATCATGCAATTGTTTCTTATCAGATCCTTTAATACCTTCTTTAACAATCTTAACGCTATCTGCATAAGTTACAAAAGTTATTACATCTACTTCTCTTACTGCATTAATTAAAGTGTGCAAAGCAGTTTTCATTAATGGCAATTTTAAAGAATCTTTCATAGAACTACTTACATCTACTAAAAATAAAATATTATTAGGCTTGTATCCTAAAACGGAAAGTTCATTCGGGTTTTCTTCCTTTAAAACAATGGCAGGCTTCTCCCAAATGGTATCAGTAATAATCGGCGCGGTAGAATTATCTGGAATCTTATTGGTATTGTCTCTTTTCTCTTTAGTATCTTTTGCAACAATAGCCGCAGTAGTTGTTTTTACGGAGCTGATCTTTCGGTTCCCAAAATAAAAACAAGCGAGTTTATCATCCGTTCTTAATTTTTCTAAATTACCTGAAACACTTAGCTCATATGGTTTTATATTATCACTGCTAATGATATTGATGTTCTTTTTAAATTTGCCGGCACTCTCGGGCAAAAAAGAAATAATGATCAAACAGGTGTCGCCCGGCAACAAGCTTTTTTTGGTAGTAAAAACTTTTATGCCTTTATCTGCATCGGCGCGCATTAAAAAAACTTTTTTTGTCGTAGTATTCTTTACTAATACATCGCCTTTTATTTCATAGGTTTCTGCAATAGTACCCAGGTTTGTGTTCTGCTCTGTGAACTGCAATTGAGCTTTTGCAAAACAGGTGCAGAATATAAAAAAGAAAAAAAGTTTGTTGAACATGTTTATATAATACAAAGATCGGGCAATTGTTGAATTTTATTTAGAGCATTAACAAAAATTGTTTTACCACCTCTTTTGATACCTAAGCCGTTTTGCCGCCAACGTTTTTCTTCATCGTTAGCAAAATAATAAAGCCTAAAATAAAATAACCTATCAATGATAAAATAGATGGACGCATGCCGCCAACAATTTCGCTTATTATGCCAAAGGTTATAGTTCCCAGGATCATTCCCAATTTTTCCATCACATCGTAAAAACTAAAAAAGCTGGTGTTATCCTCTGTCTCAGGTAATAATTTACTGTAAGTGCTTCTTGATAAAGCCTGAATGCCGCCCATTACAAAACCAACTAAAAATGCCACAATGTAAAAATGAATCGGCAAACGTGCTACTAAGTAGGTGAAAACGCAAACAAAGATCCAGATAAAAATAGCCACCATTAATGCTTTTATGTTTCCGATTTTTGACGACAATCTTGAAAATAAAAATGACCCTGCAATACCAACGAACTGTATAATTAAAATACTAATGATCAACGATGTTGTTTTTGCTTTTTCGTTTTCCCACACAATTTCGTTACGTGCAAATAAAACGGCTACTACCATAATTGTTTGCACACCCATGTTATAAAAAAAGTAGCCGCCTAAAAAACGTTTTAATTGCGGTAAGTGTTTTATTTGCTGCATTACCGAAAGAAGTTCTTTAAAGCCTTTCGAAAATAAACCTTTTTTATCAACCCCATGCGCTTTGTGATTTAGTGTTGGTAAATGTTTAAAGGTGTATTGTGCAAAAGCTATCCACCATATACCTACAAATAAAAAACTATATTTTGCAGGTATTTTTAAAACCATAATACTTACTAAACATAAGATTAAAAGCAGTGAACTTCCAAAATAACCCATGGCAAAACCCTTGGCACTTACTTTATCCTGTTTAGCCTCAGATGCTATTTCGGGTAAATAAGAATTATAATACACCAGGCTTCCCCAAAAGCCAATTGTAGCAGTAATGAATGGAATAAAACTTAATTCTAAATTATACTTTGAGAAGAAAAATAAACACATACAAGATAGTGAACCCAAATAACAAAAAAATTGTAAGAAGCGTTTTTTATTCCCGAGATAATCGGCTATACCGCTTAAGATGGGTGAGATCAACACAACAATTGCTAATGCAAAAGCATACACAAAAGAATAAATATTCTGATTTTCGAAACTTCTTCCAAAAAAAACAACCGTGTGACTGATAATTTCACCGGCTTCATTTTTAGTGGAAGTTACAGCATCATAAAAATTCGGGAATATGGCAGAAGTTATTACTAAAGGAAAAACGGAATTGGCCCAATCATAAAAGGTCCACGCTTTTATTGTTTTAGGATCGTCTATTAATAATTTTCCTTCCTGCATATTTTATTTTTTAATGATCTGAAATTCTACTCTTCGGTTCTTGGCCTTGCCTTCGTCTGTATCATTACTTGCAACGGGTTGAGTACTACCAAAGCCTTTAAAGTACATTTTATTTTGCACTCCTTTTTTAATTAAATATTCAAACACTTCGCGGGCGCGTAACTCCGACATTTTTTGGTTCTTGTAATTTAAACCTCCGCTATCGCTATGCCCGTTAATTTGAATTTCAACACTTGGATTCTTTAATAGATACTGCACCAGTTTATTTAATTCCTGGTACGATTCGGGCAATAAATAATAACGTCCGTTATCAAAGAAAATATTATTTAAGCTTACCTTATCTCCTACTTTAATATCCTGGTTTACCAATAATGTAGAGTCTTGTTCGCCATGATAATTAGGGCCTACAATTTCAATATCCACTTTTTCTTCATAAGCAGGGCTTTTAATTAATTTAATGTCATCCACAAAATAATAAGCTTCTTTATACCCCACTTTAAAAAGATTCATGCGGATCATTTCTTTTTTTATTTTGGGTGCAAAATTCCCTATAGTAATGTATTTTTCGCCACCATCTGCCTTGTAAATACCTTTTACAGTAAACCATTCATGCGCTTTAAAAAGGCCTCCTTTTTTAGCAATTGTATCTACTATGTTGGCTTTAACGGCATCTCCCTGTTTGCTATAACCGGCCTTACTAATTAATACCCCAAACGAGTGTAAAACCGCATTGCTCCAGTAAGCCAGCCGTACATGCATTGAAAATTCGTATACAGTGCCTCGGTGCAGGGGTTCTGCCAACTTTACCTGCAAAAATTCTTTATACCTTTTTTGGAACCTAAAACCGGTGTATGAATCACCACTATAGGCACCTTTTTGAGCCGTAGTATCATTATCTAAAGGGTTGTGATAATAATCAATAGAGGCTATTGGCCGCCAGGGCACGGCCTGCTTGATGTTATTGGTTTTACGGCGATAATTCTCAAAACTACCGTTTGGTACCAGGTTCTTTTCCGGCTTAGGGGTTAATATTGTTTGGGCCGAGGCAGTAAAACCAAACAATAGAGCAATTACAACAAGAAAATCCAGCCTCATATTACAAAAATAACCTTTAATAGATTTTATAGCAAAATTGTTTTTAACATTTGCATATTCAAAAAAAATCGTATATTTGCCTTCCCAAAAACGGGGTACACAACAAGAAATTAAAGAAATGGCAAATCATAAATCCTCCATCAAACGCATTCGTTCTAACAATGCAAAACGTACTGAAAATCGTTATTACGCTAAAACAACCCGTAATGCTGTAAATAAGTTACGTACAACTACTTCTAAAAAAGAAGCGCAAGACCTTTTACCAAAAGTATCCAGCATGATCGATAAATTGGCTAAAAAGAGCGTAATTCATAAGAACAAAGCCGGTAACCTTAAGTCAAAACTGGCTAAAAAGGTGGCTACTATTAAATAATTAAGGTTTTCCCCTTATTAAAAGCCCGCACGGTAACGCTGCGGGTTTTTTCGTTATACAGCAACTCCCCTTTGCAAAAAGGAGAAAAGTTTCTCTTTCAACATTCCTTAGTTAACTATTGGCGGTTTACTTAATTGATTTAGTCGCATTATTCTGCTAAATTTACATTTCTTTACTTTTTTAGGATAAAAATATGAAAAAAGCGTACATTTTTCCGGGACAAGGCTCACAGTTCTCGGGCATGGGCAAAGATCTTTACGAAAACAACCCCTTAGCCAAAGAATTATTTGAAAAAGCCAACGATATTTTAGGCTTTAGGATTACAGATACCATGTTTGCAGGTACCGAAGAAGAACTAAAACAAACCAAAATTACCCAACCCGCCATATTTTTACATTCGGTTATTTTAGCTGCTACTATTGGCGAAAGCTTTAAACCCGATATGGTTGCGGGCCACTCGCTTGGCGAATTCTCTGCGCTTGTTGCTAACAAATGCCTGAGCTTTGAAGATGCTTTAAAACTGGTTTACAAACGTGCTTTAGCCATGCAAAAAGCCTGCGAAATAAACCCCAGCACCATGGCTGCGATCTTAAATTTAGATGATAAAATAGTAGAATCTATTTGCGCTGAAATTACACATAGCGGACATATTGTTGTGGCCGCTAATTATAACTGTCCCGGACAATTAGTAATCTCCGGCTCTACAGAGGGTATTAACATTGCCTGCGAAAAATTAAAAGCAGCCGGTGCTAAACGCGCATTGGTACTGCCTGTTGGTGGTGCTTTTCACTCCCCTTTAATGGAACCTGCCCGCGTTGAACTGGAAGCTGCCATTACAGCCACTCATTTTAACTACCCTATTTGCCCGGTGTATCAAAATGTACCGGCACATGCGATAAACGATCCTAAACAAATACAACAAAATTTGGTTGCACAGTTAACAGCTCCCGTTAAATGGACTCAAAGTGTGCAGCAGATGGTAAATGATGGTGCTACACAGTTTATAGAGGTTGGTCCGGGTAAAGTATTGCAAGGATTAGTTAAAAAAATAAGCGGCACGTCAGAAGCCGTTAGTGTATAAAAATTAAAATGAAGAAAGTACTTATATTATTTTTATTTGTTTGTTTGCAAAATGCAAAAGCCCAATTCTTTCAAGGGGTTGGTATCTTTGGGGCGGTAAACCATTCTGCGCATTATTACACCAATACCAACAGGGACCAAAAAGATGCAAACGTAGATTCCCCGGGCAATTTTCCTTATAATGCTTATTATCCCGAAAATCACATCTCGCACGAATACTTTAGCTGGGGTGCCGGGATCTTTGCAGAATTATTGAACCGCGAACACCTACGCTGGCAAACAGAAATAGAATACACGCATAAAGGCGCCAAAGAAAAAGAATTGATCGATCCTTTCATAGGCACTCGCAGCGGTGGATTTTCTACCAACAAATACACATACATACAATGGAATAATTATTTAAAATTCTACAACCCCATCGGCCTCTCATCCCACTGGTATATCATGCCGGGCATTAAGCTCGATTATTTGTTCAACAGCAGCGTTTCCGCATTTACAGCATATAGCGGCGCTTTCCCTAAAATATTTTTTAGCGGAGATCTTGGTTTAGGCTACGAATTTCCTATAATAAAAAACTTTTACGGCTTTACTGAATATCATTGGAATCCTGATATACTTTCACATCACAAAGATGGTGTAACCTACCGGAACCGGACCTTTGAACTAAGGGTGGGCATCATGTACCGCCCAAGGAAAAAAAGAATAGACGATTGCAATGCGCCAAGATATAATGGGCCTGCTTATTAATTAAACGGAATAATAATTTTTAGAAATTATGGTAATGACAAAAGATGTTTTATTTTCTTTAACCAAAGGCGCTTTTGCGCCGCAGGAAGAGATGCTGGAAGTGGCCCGCAAAAAAGGTAAACTCTATATTGGAATCCCAAAAGAAATTGCGTTTCAGGAAAACCGTGTGGCCCTAGTACCGGATGCTGTTGCACTATTGGTTAACAACGGTCACCGTGTTGTTATAGAAACCGGCGCAGGTAAAGCCGCCAATTTTGACGACAGTGATTATAGCGAGGCCGGTGCGGAAATTGTGATTTCACCAAACGATGTTTATAAAGCAGATGTTATTTTTAAAATTGCACCGCCCACGATTGAAGAAGTGGAAATGATGCAGCCAAAACAAACTTTGTTCAGCGCATTGCAACTTACCGTGCAGCCGCAGGATTTTTTAAAGAAATTAATTTCGAAAAAATTAAATTGTGTAGCTTTTGATCTTATTATTGATGAAGCTGGTATCTTCCCGGTTATTCGTGCGATGGGCGAAATTGCAGGTGGCGCTAGTATTCTAATTGCGGCGGAATTATTAAGCAATGTTAATCAGGGTGTAGGTACTATTCTTGGCGGTATTAGTGGCATTTCGCCTACCGAGGTAATCATTATTGGTGCAGGCACGGTAGGTGAGTTTGCCGCACGCGCTGCTATTGGTTTAGGGGCAAGCGTAAAAGTATTTGACAACAGCACTTCGCGTTTGCGTCGTTTACAAAATCAATTAGGCAGCCGTGTATTTACTTCTGTAATTGTACCAAAAGTTTTAGAAAAACATTTAAAAACTGCCGATGTGGCTATTGGCGCACTTCGCGCTACCCGTGGCCGCACGCCTTGCGTGGTGACCGAAAATATGGTGGCTGAAATGAAAACAGGCTCTGTTATTATTGATGTAAGCATTGACCAAGGAGGTGTATTTGAAACTTCAAAAGTTACCAACCACACCAAACCAGTGTTTAGAAAACATGGGGTAATCCATTACTGTGTGCCTAACATTAATAGCCGTGTAGCACGTACAGCCTCTTATGCATTAAGCAACATCTTCTCTCAAATTATTTTAAATATGGGCGACGAAGGTGGTTTTGACAGCATTGTTCGAAAAGATCCGGGCTTACGCAATGGTGTATATATTTACAATGGTATCTTAACTAATCAGTTTTTAGGCGAAGCCTTTAACCTCCCGTTTAAAGATATTAATTTGTTAATGGCGGCGATTTAAAGTTTTTAAAAAAACTTCATTTTCCAAACCCGGGTACTTAAAACCTAACCTTACCTACTTATGTTTGTGGTATAAATTAGCAACGCATGAATTTTTTATTTTTGATCTCTTTTCTACCCCACCTGAGTCTTTAAAGCATAGCCCAAAAAGGCTTTAATGCCATTTCGATAAAAGGCCAAAAGTTATATTCCGCCAGATAGGCTCCTCGTTTTTCAGGAATGAAATTTGCATGTCTTTACCTAAATGAACGAAAAAAACAAGCCAAAGAAGAAAGAAAGTAAAGATCCTACTTTGCCCGATAATAACTCTGATCATTCAGGAACAGACAACGATGCAGATAGCACCGATCCGGGAACTGCTGACAATGAAAACCGTTATTCAAAACCAAAACGTGAACGGGATCCGGATACCACCGGCATAGATATAGATTCTGATAAAACAAAAAAAATGGAAGAAGAAAAGCCAAAGAAGAAAAAATGATATTTGGATATTAAAAACTCATGATAATTTTCTTTTTTGTTTGCGAAAATTTACTACTTTAGTATTTATGCCAAACATTTTAAAAAAGAAGATCAGGTCAGGTTTATTACCTTTATTACTAATTTTTGTATGCACATTTACCAAAGCGCAGGTAAATGTACAATGGGCACAAAACACAGGCAGCACTGGGTATGACCGTAGTCAAAATATAACCGTAGACGCGGTGGGTAATATTTACACAACCGGTTATTTTTCGGGGGTTGTAGATTTTGATCCGGGTTCGGCTGTATTTACACTTACGGCAGCAGTTAACGATATTTTTATTTCTAAGATTAGTCCAAGTGGTGCTTTTATCTGGGCTAAACAATTGGTAGGCGATAATTATGGTATTGGCATGTCTATTGCCGTAGACGCAACAAATAATGTAATTGTTACAGGTTATTTTAATGGTACCGTAGATCTTGATCCGGGGCCGGGCAATTTTGCTTACAATACCATTACCGGCGAAGATGCTTTTATTTTAAAGTTAGATGCCGCCGGAAATTTTATATGGGCTGCGCCATTTGGCGGCACACAAAATGATAATGCGCTTGGAGTAGACGTGGATGCCGGCGGAAATATTTATGCCACCGGATTTTTTCAAGGCACACCGGATTTTGATCCGGCCATTGCAGTTTACAATCTAACTTCTTTTGGAAGTAACGATATATTTGTTTTAAAATTAACCGCTACAGGAAATTTTGTATGGGCCCAACAATTGGGAGGAGCCAGCCAGGACGCAGCATACGGCATAACAGTTGACGGCGTTGGAAATTCTTATTTAGCAGGCACTTTTTTAGGTGTCGCCGATTTTGATCCTGCAGCAACAACTTATACTTTAAACGCTTCCAATTTTTCGGCATTTGTGTGCAAATTAACAGCTTCCGGAAATTTTTTATGGGCAGGCCAGGTTGGCGATCCATCAGGTGGCACCACTTGCCAAGACATTAAACTAGATGCTACTAACAATGTTTACATTACCGGTAATTATATTGGCGCGGTAGATTTTGATCCGGGTGCGGCAACATATACAATCCAACCGATTGGCAATAGCGATATTTATATTGATAAACTCGACCAGAATGGAAATTTTGTTTGGGCAAGATCGATGGGTGGGCCAAATGCAGAGTCGGGAATGTCCATTACTACTGATCCAGCAGGCAATGTATATTCTACCGGTTATTTTACAGGCCCCGCAGACTTTGACCCCGGTGCAGGCGCAAGTGTGCTAACAGGCTCTGTGCAAACTGATATTTATATTAGCAAATTGGATGCCGCAGGAAATTTTGTTTGGGCACAAGGTATTGGCAGTTTTGGACAGGAATACGGTTTCGGGATTGCCGTTGATGCAGGAAATGTAATTATTACAGGGATCTTTGAGAACCTGGTAGATTTTGATCCGGGAGCAGGCACTTATTTTTTACCTTCCAATGGTAACTTTGATGCCTTTACCGCTAAATATTGCCAGGGCGCACCGGCACAACCTGGCGCTATAATTGGCATTACAGCCATATGTGACGGATCTTCGGCAAATTATTCTATAACTCCGGTTCCGGGTGCTAACAGCTATACATGGACATTGCCCGGGAGTTGGAATGGCACAAGCGGAACTAACACCATTGGAATAGTTGCTAATACCAGTAGCGGTAATTTAACCGTAACCGCCAATAACATATGCGGACAATCAGCGCAGCAAACGCTTAATATAACGGTTTATGCTTTGCCATCAGTAACCATTACAACAAGTAACACATTGGTTTGTATTGGCAACACGGCTACTTTAAATGCAACCAGTGCAACATCTTATACCTGGGGTTCGGGTGCCAATACCTCAAGCATTGTAATAACACCAACCGTTAATACCGTTTATTCTTTAAATGTTAGTGATATCCATGGTTGTGTAAACAGTTTTGCTTTTAACCAATTCACTGATCCTTGCCTTGGTATAAAAAATAATCCTGCGGCTTTAAATGGTATAAAAATATATCCGAATCCAGTCGGCGCCCTACTTAGGATCGAAACACAAAATGAAGGATTAATTTTTTTAACTATGTATAATGCATTGGGCCAAATTGTGTTTACGGAAAGTATAAATTCGCAACAAGCCACTTTAAATATTGCGCACTTACCAAAAGCAATTTATTTAGTTAACGTAACGCAAGGAAATAGTATCGGGAACTATAAATTAGTTAAAGAATAAAAATATGCTTGACATTAGGCCATCCTGCGAACACTGCGATAAAGCATTACCCAATGATTCTAACGAGGCAATGATCTGTACTTTTGAGTGTACTTTTTGTGCCGATTGTGTAAATACAATTTTACAAAATGTTTGCCCTAATTGTGGTGGTGGCTTCGAGAAACGACCTACTCGCCCAAGTAATTGCTTAACTACAAATTGTGTTACAAATTATCCTGTAAGCACAGAGAAAAAATTTAAACCTGTAAATATGGAAAAATTTAAATTTGTATTAGATACCTTTAAAAGTATCAGTCCAAATAAAAGATAGTATTTATCTAATTCTATCATTATGCCGCTAAACGAAAAACAGCGTTTCTTTTTTCGATCATGTGCAAGTTTTTTTTATCGATCTTATACCCTCATATAAAAGGAATATTATCAATGATCTTCCCGTTTTTAGTGACTATTTCAATAAAAAAATTATTTAAGAAATAAACGTACACGGTATTTCCATTGGCTGCAAAATGTTCTAACAAAATGGCTTCGTTCTTTAACACCGCTTTTTTTTGTTCAGTGCTTAATCTGGCATATTCATATATTGTCATGATAATACTGGTTTTATATTATAAATTTCGAGTATATGTATTTCGCTCACCAACACAAGTAATTATTATTGCTACACACGTAAGATTTTTTGAATTATTGCAAATTACTAAGGGATATTTTTTTGGCAATGAAGCCGCGAATGTTTATTTTTAATTGCTATTAACCTATTGTGTCGAGATATACCCACAAATTTGTCGTTTTTACACAGTTTAAAGAGAAAACTATTTTTTAATTTTACTTTATAACTTAAAAAAATAAGATCATGCAAAAAATAACACCTTTCCTATGGTTCAATGGCAATATAGAAGAAGCTATGACTTTTTATACCTCCATTTTTAAGAATACTAAAATTAATAACGTACATCGTATAGGTGATGGCGCCGGCGGAAAAATATTAACGGCTACATTTCAATTAGAGAACCAGGAATTTATGGCATTAGACGGAGGCCCAATGTTTAAATTTACACCTGCTATTTCTTTTTTTGTGAATTGCGAAACACAGGAAGAAGTAGATAATTTCTGGGCAAAGCTCAGCGCAGGCGGATCGGAAGATCGTTGCGGTTGGTTAAAAGATAAATTTGGTTTATCGTGGCAGATCATTCCAAGCGCTTTAGGAAAATTAATGGGTGATCCTGATCCCGTTAAGTCTCAAAATGTAATGAACGCAATGCTGAAAATGAATAAGATCGAAATTAAAAAACTGCAGGAAGCCTATGATCAAAAATAAATAAGCGGCACATGAAAAAAGAACAATTTTCATCGGTAGACCAATACATTGCTGCGCAACCCTCACATGCGAAGAAAATACTGGAAAGTATCCGCACTATTATTAAAAAAGCAGTACCAAAAGGCGAAGAAGTCATTAGTTACCAAATGCCGGCGGTTAAATTTCACGGTATGTTAATTTGGTACGCCGTATTTAAAGATCATTATTCTATTTTTCCTAAAACCAAAGCAATTGTTGCATTTAAAGATAAACTAAAGTTATACGAAGTATCAAAAGGAACCATAAAATTTCCAATAGATAAGACTGTGCCAATAAAATTAATTACCGATATTGTAAAGTATAGAGTAAAAGAAAATATTGTTACCGAATTGCAAAAAGAAAAAAAGAAATTGAAAAAGAAAAAATAATAATGAGTGCTGTTGAAGAAAAGTTAAAACAAATGGGATTAAAACTGGAAGCGCCAAAACATGCTGCCGGTAATTATCTTGGCAGCAAGCGTATTGGCAACCTGTTGTATGTTTCGGCCAGGGTGAGCGACCTGCGCGGTGAGGTTGGTACCGATGTTACTGAAGCGGAAGCGAAAAAAGCAGCAGCCGATACGGTGTTATTACTTTTGGCCATTATTAAAGAAGATATAAAAAATTTAGATCTTATAGTTGGTGTCATAAAAATGCAGGGTTTTATTCGCTCTGCTTCGGAATTTACGGCACAGCCAAAAGTTTTAGATGGGGCATCAGAGCTACTGATAATCTTGTTTGGCGAAAAAGGCCGGCACGCACGAACCGCAATAGGCGCCAAGCAGTTGCCTGCAGGCGCAACAATACAATTGGACATGATATTGGAATTAGCGCCCGAAATTTAATTTTACTTTATGGCCGTAAACAGGTTAATGCTAAAAAATATTTTAAACTACCTGATCGCCCTTGTTTGGTTATTGAACGGTTTATTTTGTAAATTATTAAATTTTGTACCGCGTCACCAGCAAATTGTTGGCCGTATTTTGGGCGATGAACATTCTTTTATACTTATTAAACTAATTGGCGCACTGGAAGTATTAATGGTTGTATGGATCATAAGCGGCATAAGATCACGATGGTGCGCCATTATACAAATACTTATTATCGGCACCATGAACTGTATTGAAATTACGCTTGCCCCCGACCTGTTATTATACGGTAGGGCTAATATATTCCCGGCCCTGTTATTAATGAGCATTATTTTTGTGAATGAATTTTTATTTCGCCACAAAGGCGCGGAGATACAAAGGAGCACAAAAAAATCTTAGTGAAACTTAGTTCATTTGTAACTTTCCAGCAAATTATATTCGTATCTTAGAAAATTATGCTATCCCTTAAAGATCATCCTTTTGCTGTAGAAACTTTTTTTAAAAGTTCGTTGGTGTTAACTTATGCCATACCAAAAGATGAGTTAAAAGGATTTATTCCCGAATGTTTGGAGCTGGATACGTTAAACGATACCTGGGCTTTTATTGCGGTAGCCATGGTGCAAACAAAAGATCTACGTCCAAAAGGTTTTCCAAAATTTATGGGTAACGATTTTTTTTTGACGGGCTACCGCGTATTTGTAAAATATATTGATAAACGCGGTAAGCGTTTAAGAGGTTTATATATTTTAAAATCGGAGACCAATAAAAATAAAATGTCTTTTTTTGGAAATATTTTTACACATTACAATTACACCACAACCGATATTACAATTCATAAAAACGGAGATAATACTTTGATCACTTCAAAAAAATCTGACCTGAGTATAGAAGTGAATGTGGGTAAGGAAGACGTAAAACTTCCAGAAAACTCACCGTTTACAGATTGGAAAGCGGCCCGACTTTTTGCGGGACCATTACCATTTACGTTTACATATAATAAAAACACCAAAAAAGTACTCATCATTGAAGGCGTGCGCGAGAATTGGACACCTAGAGCTGTAGAAGTTTTAAAACACGAAGTAGGATTCATCCAACAAAAAAATTTTAAGAGAATTGTTTTGGCAAATGCTTTTATTATTGAGAACATTCCTTATTACTGGAAAAAAGGAAAGGTAGAAAAATGGAAAGAGTAAAAAGAAAAGTATTACAGGGTGTTACAAATATTGTGAGGTTTAACTGGCAATTTTATGTTATTGCCATTATTGCTATTGCAGGTTTACAATTTGCAAAACAGTATTTGCCACCGTCATTTCAGGTCTTTGCTGATATTTTTTTGCTACTGAGCACACTAGGCATTTTGGTGTCGTTGGCGGTATCGTTATATATTTACGACCTCTCTAATTTATATGCTTTGGATTGGTTAACCGTTTCCTCGCCGCAACAAATAGCAAATATTAACGCCGGCTTTGATGAGACCAGCGCGTTATTAATGCAAAAATATCCCACAGCTAATTTACAGGTTTTTGATTTTTACGATCCGGCCAAACACACCGAAATATCAATCGAGCGGGCACGCAAGGCCTATCCAACTTATCCAGGCACAAAAACAATTCGCACCAGTGCTATTCCGTTAAAGGAAAAATCAACCGATGTTGTTTTTTTAATTTTAGCTGCGCATGAGATAAGAAATGCAGAAGAACGGATTGTTTTTTTTAAACAGTTAAAAAATGCATTAACACCAACCGGAAAAATTATAGTCGTAGAGCATCAACGCGATCTTGCTAATTTTTTTGCGTACAATTTCGGCTTCTTTCATTTTCACTCTAAGGCTACCTGGAAAAAGGCGTTTAATGATTCAGGGTTACATTTGGAAAAAGAGTTTAAAATAACACCATTTATTTCTACTTTCATACTTAACAAAAATGGAATTACATCTTAAAATAATTGGTTACATGTGCATTGCCCTGGCATTTGTACATATTATTTTTCCAAAAAAATTCTATTGGAAAAAAGAGATGCCACTAATAAGTTTGGTTAATAGGCAATTAATGTATGTACACACTTTTTTTATTGCCTTTGTTGTATTATTAATGGGCCTGCTTTGTATTTGTTGCACGATAGACCTTCTTACGACGCGTTTGGGTAACGCTGTAATTTTTGGCTTGTTCTTATTTTGGTTTACGCGTTTGCTATTCCAGTTCTTTGTATACTCGCCAAGACTATGGCGTGGTAAAGCCTTTGAAACCCTTATACACATTATATTTTCATTGATCTGGCTTTATTTCACTTCAGTATTCTCTATAATTTATTTCGGCACTGAAATTTAAAAAAACTATCTTTGTTTATCATTAATAAAAGTATGCTCACTATTTTTTTCGCGAAAAATAAACTCATTATTATATACGGTACCTCACTTGCCGCCTTGCTTTTTCTTCTGAAATGGCTTGAGTACCGTTTTGTGATCATTAGCAACGCATTTGAAATTTATATTGGTGCCATTGCAGTTATTTTTATGACCCTGGGCATTTGGCTGGCTTTAAAATTGACCAAACCAAAAATTAAAACAGTAATAGTAGAAGTTGAGAAAGAAGTATTTGTTACTTCAAACCCCAATTTTGTTTTTAATGAAAATGAGTTAAATAAGTTAGGTATAAGTAAACGAGAGCTGGATGTTCTTGAATTAATGTCCGCCGGTTTAAGCAATAATGAGATTGCCGAAAAACTTTTTGTATCCTTGAATACGGTTAAAACCCATTCTTCGAAATTATTTGAGAAACTGGATGTTAAAAGAAGAACGCAGGCTATTGAAAAGCTAAACGCTTGAGTCTCATACCATAAAAGCATTCATACTTTGGTATGAATCTGAAAAATAAATTTAAAATCACCCAAAAGTATGAAGGAAAAGGCTTTTTTGTACCTTAGTTTTGCCACATATTAACCAATTTAATTTTTAAAAATGAGAAAGAATGTTTTAGTTTTTGGGTCTATAGCCGGCATCATAGTTAGCACGTTTATGTTCGTAAGCATGCTTTTGTTCAGCAAAGATGTTAGTGGTGCAGGGAGTATGCTGGTTGGCTATGCCGCTATGCTGGTTGCCTTTTCATTTGTTTTTGTGGGCATTAAAAATTTCAGGGATAAATATAACGATGGCCTTATTACTTTTGGTAAAGGTTTTAAAATTGGGATTTTAATTTCACTGATCGCTTCTACTTTCTATGTAATTACCTGGATCTTTGAACTTAAATTCGTTCTTTCTGATTTTATGGAAAACTATAGCTCTAATATGTTAAAACAAGTTCAGGTGAGTGGTTTATCACAAATAGAAATAGATAAACAAATAGCAGAAATTGAACGTAATAAAGAAATGTATAAGAACCCTCTTTTTTTGATACTGATCACCTATATGGAGATTTTTCCTGTAGGATTATTAGTAACACTTGTTAGCGCCCTGATCTTAAAAAAGAAAGTTAAACAACAAACTCAAACAATTTAGAAGTATGGAAAAATTAGTAACAGGAATTGGCGGAATTTTTTTCCGTTCAAACGATGATAAAGCTTTAGCGCTTTGGTATGAAAAACATTTTGGTATTAATGCTGTGCAAAATTATGTACCATGGCCACAAGAGGCCGGACCCACGGTGTTTGCACCTTTTAAAAAAGACACTACTTATTTTGGAAACCCCGAACAGCAATTTATGATCAACCTGCGTGTAAGCAACCTTGATAAATTGATGGAACAATTAAAAGCCGCTAATGTAAAAATAGATGAGAAACGCATGAACGAATCTTATGGAAAATTTGCGTGGGTGTATGATCCTGAAGGAAATAAAATTGAGTTGTGGGAACCAACGGATGAAAAATAAATTGAAATGAACGATGTGGAGATGGAACACGGATTAAATTGATCTTGCGGATCATCACCAATCAAAATCAGTGAAAACCTTTTAAATCTGTGTCATCCAAGTTCTATCACGAAAATTATTTTGGTTTTACGATCGTATCGTTTTGAGTTGGCTTATTCTCTTTTACCGGCTCGGTATAAATGCGTTTACCCATACACTTATAACTGTTCAATAAAAAGAAAGCAAGAGAGATGCTCCAGACTGCTACTTTTCTGAAACGTGTTTTAAATAAATAACTTTCGACCTTATTAAAAAAAGAAAAACTATTTGTTTCGCTTGTATGTCTTGCATTATAACGCCCGCAAATTTTTTCAGAGGAGTTGTCCTTAAAGAAAATTTCGATCTCGCTTAAGCTCATTTTTGTGAAATCCATTACTTTAGTTTCGCAACTTCCACAAAATCTACCTCCCGCAATTGATGTCATAGCATTAAATTTTTTGGTACAGGGTTTTTCTATTTGAATTTTGTTTTTCATGATAAAGTAAGGAGATGGAACATGGAGTTAAAAGATTTACAGATCAAACGCCGATTAAAAATCAGTAAAGACCTGTTTAATCCGTTTTATCTGTGTTCCATCACGCAACCAAAGATAAAATAATTTCTAAATTAAATTTCATCTTTTGAGCAATATAATGCCCATTTCGGGATAAAAACCAAAAATTTCTTTTTTTTATTCCCATTCTTAAAAAAACGCAATCATTGCTCCTACTGCTTGCCAGGAGTATAACTACATCCTTTTATCTGTGGCACTATATATGCACATATAAGACCGTCCCCAACATTAATCATATTCGCAAACAAAAAATGACAAACGTCATTCACAAACCGGAAATAGAATCCTGTTTGTTCTATTATTAACCTTTTATATAAATCCCAATGAAAGCATTAAAATTTATTACAATAACATTTCTATTAAGTATAAACTACCTCAGCGCACAAAACAAAAATTCTGAAAAAGAATTTGACGATGCTGAAAAAATATTCTCTAAAATATCAGATAGTAAAAGCGAATCATTAACTTCCACTAAAGGCGCCTATGCAGAAGTATTGCCTGTATTTCTCAATCTTTATAAACAAGATCCAACTAACATGAACCTGGCCTTTAAAATAGGTATGTGTTACCAAAGCGCAAGACGTGATAGAGTAAAAGCCATCGGATATTTTAATAAGGCAGTTACATCTACTGCTAACGATACTAAACCAAGTTCTTATAAAGAAAAACGGGCGCCGTTTATTGCTTTTAAATATTTAGGCGATGCTTACCATTGGAATTATGAATTTGATAAAGCTATTACGGCTTACCAACAATATATAAGTGTAGCAGAGAAAAATAATGCTACTGATAAAACAGTATTAGCAGAAACCAACCGTAAAATTGACATGTGCAAAGTTGGACAAAGTTTAGTTGCCAACCCTGTTAAAATAAAAATACAAAATCTTGGTAATACTGTAAATTCACCTTATGCAGATTACTCCGGTATTTTTTCAGCAGATCAGAATACACTTTTCTTTACATCGCGTAGGCCACAAACAACAGGTGGCGAAAAAGATAACGAAGGAAATTACATGGAAGACATATATACATCCTCCAAAACTAAAAACGGTTGGTCTACAGCACAAAATATTGGTGCACCTATTAATACCGAATGGCATGAAGCAACTGTAGGTGTTTCTCCTGACGCACAAATGATTCTTATTTACAAAGATGATATGGGTGACGGAAATATTTATTCAACCTCGTTAGATGGTGATGTATGGAGTAAACCTGTTAAGTTAAACGACAACATCAATACCAAACATTGGGAACCCAGCGCTTTTATTTCTGCAGATGGTAACAGTTTATATTTTTCAAGCAACAAGCCCGGTGGGTTTGGTGGTTTAGATCTATACATGAGCAAGCGTGGATCAGATGGCGACTGGGGCAAGGCTATAAACCTTGGTGCTAACATCAATACAACATATGATGAAGATGCACCATCAATCCATCCTGACGGCGTTACATTATCTTTCAGTTCTAACGGGCATAATACCATGGGTGGCTTTGATATTTTTTCAAGTTTACTTTCTTTTGATGGTAACTGGTCGGCGCCGGTAAATGTAGGTTATCCAATTAATACAACAGATGATGACATTTTTTATATGGTAAGCCCTAATGGAAAAACCGCTTATTTTTCTTCTTTTCGTGCTGATGGTTTAGGCGAAAAAGATAATTACATGGCTACTTTTTTAGACCGAAAAGAAACGCCGTTAACCTTGATACAAGGTACTGTAAATGATGAAGCGGGTATGCCGGCAAAAAAAGTAATGATTACTGTTACTGATAATGAAACAGAAGAAATTGTTGGTGTATACAAAGCCAACGCAAAAACGGGCCAGTTTTTATTTATTCTAACGCCGGGTAAAAATTACAACATTACTTACCAGGCTGAGAACCATTTATTTTATTCTGAAAATATGGAGATCCCAAAACAATCTACCTATTATGAAGTAAAAAGATCTGTAAAACTACATCCGATTGTTGTTGGATCGAAAATTACTTTGAATAATATTTTCTTTGATTTTGATAAAGCTACTTTACGTCCTCTTTCAAATGTGGAGCTTAAGAATTTGGTAATGCTAATGAGAAGTAATCCAAACATGAAAGTAGAGATCTCGGGCCATACAGATAGTAAAGGCGATGATGCCTACAATCTGAAGCTTTCGGAAGAAAGAGCGCAGGCTGTTGTAACACGTTTAATAGAAAAAGGTATTACAACCGAACATATGAAAGCAAAAGGTTATGGAGAAACCCAGCCAGTAGCACCTAATACAAAACCAAATGGCAGTGATGATCCTGAAGGAAGACAATTGAACCGTAGAGTTGAATTGAAGATCACGGAACTTTAAAAGTTAATTAGTATAAAACAAAATATCCCTAACCATTGGCCAGGGATTTTTTGTTCTGTGATAATTGATATTATTTTAAGCTGTTACTTCTACTTTTGGAGCAGCTGCTAAAATTTCAGCATTTGCAGCTCCAGCATATTGCTCAAAATTCTTAACGAAAGATGCGGCTAAGCTTTGCGCCGTTTGACTAAATGCTTCTTTATCTTTCCATGCATTTTTAGGTTCTAATATTTCTGCAGGAACATTTGGGCAGCTCTTAGGGAAATTTAATTTAAAATAGGGCGTTGTACCATATTCTACTTTATCTAACTCACCGGTTAAAGCTGCAGTAATTAACGAACGCGTGTACGATAATTTAATACGGCTACCAACGCCATATTTACCGCCAACCCATCCGGTGTTTAATAACCACACATTCACATTGCCTTTCTTCAATTTCTCGCCTAATAACTCGGCGTATTTTGTTGGATGTAATGGTAAAAACACTTTTCCAAAACAAGCAGAGAAAGTTAAAGTTGGCTCTGTGATACCCATTTCAGTTCCGGCAACTTTTGCAGTGTAACCGCTTATAAAATGATACATCGCTTGCGCCGGAGTTAATTTTGAAATGGGAGGCAATACACCAAAAGCATCGCAGGTTAAAAAGAAAATATTTTTTGGCACATCACCAACTGCCGGTGTTACAGCATTATCAATATAGTTTGATGGATAACTTACACGCGTGTTCTCGGTTTTAGAAATATTAGCGTAATCAACTGTAGTAGTTCCTTCCTGAAAATTAATGTTCTCTAATAACGAACCAAATTTAATAGCATTAAAAATTTGTGGTTCTTTTTCTGCAGTAAGATCAACGCACTTTGCATAACAACCGCCTTCAAAATTAAATACGCCCGTATCTGACCAACCATGCTCGTCATCACCAATTAGTTTACGGTTTGGATCGGCACTTAAAGTAGTTTTACCTGTTCCCGAAAGACCGAAGAAAATAGCAGTGTCGCCATCTTTACCAATGTTGGCAGAGCAGTGCATTGGTAGCACACCTTTTTCGTGTGGTAAAATATAATTTAATACTGCAAAAATTCCTTTTTTAATTTCGCCAGTGTAACCTGTACCTCCAATTAAAATAATTTTTTTAGTGAAGTTAATGATCGCAAAATTATGCTGACGGGTTCCGTCTATTTTTGGATCGGCTTTAAAACCCGGTGCATTAATAATTAACCAATCGTGTTTAAAGGTTTTAATTTCTTCGTTGGTTGGACGTAAAAATAAATTATTGGCAAATAAATTATGTGCAGGAAATTCTGTTACTACACGAATGTTGATACGGTATTTAGGATCGGCACAAGCATAAGAATCGCGGATCCAGATCTCTTTGCCGCCCAAATAGGCTAGTAAACGGTTATGCAGAACATCAAATTTATCGGCATCAAAACGGTTATTCACATCTCCCCACCAAACGCTGTCTTTTGTATTTTCGTCAACTACAACAAATTTATCTTTTGGAGAACGGCCGGTAAACTCCCCGGTATCAATTGCTAATGCACCTACGTCTGTTAAAACTCCTTCTCCTCTTAATATTGTTTCTTCCACCAATTCGCTTGGGTGAAGGTTCCAAAAAGCCATTTCTACATTTGAAAGACCAAGTTGCGCAACTGAGGCACCATCTGCTTTTAAACCAATTTCATTCATTGTATTATTAGTATTTGTTAGTGTGGCAAAAGTACAAAAAAAAAACGGCCTTAAAAAGACCGTTTTTCCACAATTTATAATGGTTTAAATAGATTTTATCTTATTGATAATGAGACATATTGCCCTTCTTTAGCGATTTTTTTCAACTGATCAATAAACTCCTTTTTTTCGTTTTCTTTTAATTCGGTTAATGGCAGGCAAATACGCTTTTCTCCCTCACGACCTATACTTTTTGAACTCGATTTTAGTTTTTTGCTCTCTATCAAAGCGTTCACTTTATCAAAAGAAGCACCATCAATTCCTGAACCCGGACTTCCAAAAGAAACTTCTACAGCACAGCTTTTATCGGTAACACCATTATATACGGTTCGGTCGGACGTAGTAGTAACGGTTCCATCCGCATTACTTGTAGTAGTAGTTGTTGTTGAAGTGGAAGTTGATGAAGATGTTGACGTAGTTTTTGATTTAGTTTTGCAGGAAACTAAACCTAACATTAAAATACTACTTATTAAGATGATCGAGTTTTTCATAAACGTTTTTTTAGTATGGTAAATATGCTAAATATTTTTGAGTAATTAACGGTTGTTATATTTTTTAGTCTTTTTTAAGGGCAGATATAGCTAAACTTAACCACCCCGCTACAAAAAGAACACCGCCAATTGGCGTTATAGGTCCTAAGAACTTTAACCAATCGGCTCCATAAAGATTTCGGGTACATAAAAAATACAAAGAACCACTGAACAAAATTATTCCCCAAAAAAATAAATAATAAGCCAGTTTTAAAAATTTGCTATCGTATTTTGTTTTTAATAATACCACTGCCAGCATAGCAATTGTATGGTACATTTGATATTTAACGGCGGTGTCAAAACCATTTAAAAGATCAGGTGTAATTAAGCCGGTTTGAAGTTGACCCTTTAAAGCATGCGCACCAAGGGCTCCAAGAGCAACTGCTATGGCACCTGAAATGCCAATGGTGATCAATTGCCTGGGAATTTTATCGGTTTCGTGTTTCATGTTTTATGAATTGTTAGATGTTAGTCGATGCTCTTTAGTCTTGTATCCCTTTGTCTTGATAACTAAATACGTTCAACACTTTACTTCTTCTTTTTAAGTTCTTCCATTATCTGTTCATCTGATTTATCAACAAAGTTTAGTGCTCCTTTCGAACTTTTTGCCCAATCGCTTTTTGGATATTCATCAATGATCATTTGATATAATTTTTTTGCCTCCGCTTCGTTATTTAAATACGTTGCTTCATCATACAACTGCGCTAATAAAAATAATGCGGCCGGGCGATGGACCGACTTAGGATAATCGGCTATACATTTATCTAAAACAATTTTTGCCTGCGGAATATTGTTGATGGATTGCGCTACCTGGGCCGTTTTAATTAAGTAAATAGGGCAAACGCTATCGTTACCGCAATAAAAAGCAAAATCAGTAAAGGCTTTAATGGCTTTTTTAGCTACGTCGGTTTTTACTTCCATTTCTTTTAATAAAGTACTGTCCATTTTTTTTGCCTCGGCCAATAATTTTTTGCAATCAGACAGATACATTTTATTGGAACGAATAAGCGAATCGGAAGTTTCAACAACCTTAACAGAATCTTTTCTGTCAGAATTTGTTTTTTCTGCAACTTGATTAGAGCAGGCAACAAGAAAAAAGAAAGAGGCAATTAATAGATTAAATAAAAAATTGCTTTTCATTTTTATGATCATTTTTTTGGTTTATAAACTCGGGTCTTGTAATCGGCTGTAATTTTACCTTTAGCAATATCGTTTAATTTGCCGGAAATCATTTTACGTTTAAAAGGGCTGATAATATCGGTAAATAATTTACCTTCTATATGATCGTATTCGTGCTGGATCACCCGCGCAATAACACCATCGTATTTTTCTTTATGTTTTACAAAATTCTCATCGTAATACTCTATCTCAATGTTTGGTAAACGGTTCACATCTTCGCGTATCTTAGGAATGCTTAAACAGCCTTCGTTAAATTTCCACTCTGTTCCTTCTTCTTTAAGAATGCGCGCGTTGATGAATATTTTTTTAAAAGCTTTTAATTGTTTTTTTTGTTCGGGTGTAAATTCTTCGTCATCATCCTCATCGTCGCTTTCAGAAAAAGGTTGTGTATCAATAATAAATAAACGTATAGCTTTTCCCACTTGTGGAGCCGCTAAGCCAACACCATTGGCATTGTACATGGTATCGAACATGTTCTTAATTAACACATCAAGTCCCTCATAATTCTTATCAATTTCCTCTCCCATTTTTCTGAGAACCGGATCGCCATAAACTACAATAGGTAAAATCATTCTTCTTCTTAATTAAAATGCACTTCTATAACATTATCATCCTGGGTATATTTAGCCCAAAACTCTTTTTCCTTTAAACGCAAGATCTCCCAGGTGGCATTTGTCCCTGCTGCTGCGGAAGTATTGCCGCTTTCTTTGGTAAAAATGACCGATTTTTTATCGCCGCTAAAAACCCATTTGCCACTTTCTGAAATTGGGATTAAAGCCGAACCTATAACTAAATTATAATCAAAAATGTATTCGCCTTTTTTTTCAATATCCAACCTGTAGTTATTGAACAAATATTTTTTTACAAAAGCGGTACTATCCGAACCGTTATATTTGTACTGTTCTATCTTCCACAAGTTGGAAAGCCGCTCTGATTTTGACCGCAGCGAAAAAGCAGGTCCATCCGGATATTTTTTACACGAAAAAAAAGTGATTGAAATAACTACCAGTAAAATAAAAAAATAAGTACTTATTCTTTTCATAAAAATTACCTGCTATAGTTAGGCGCTTCGCGCGTTACCACCACATCGTGCGGGTGACTCTCTTTTACGCCGGCTGCTGTTATACGAATAAATTTAGCTTGTTGCAATGCATTAATATCTTTAGCGCCACAATAACCCATACCGGCTCTTAAGCCGCCAATTATCTGGTACATGATTTCGGCAAGACTGCCTTTGTATGGCACACGACCACTAATACCTTCGGGCACCAGTTTTTTAATATCATCTTCTTCGGCCTGGAAATAGCGGTCTTTACTGCCTTTTTGCATGGCCTCTAACGAACCCATACCACGGTAAGATTTAAATTTACGGCCCTCAAAAATAATTGTCTCTCCGGGACTTTCTTCTGTGCCGGCAAACATACCACCCATCATTACTGTGCCCGCGCCTGCAGCTAAAGCCTTAACCACATCACCTGTAAAACGAACTCCGCCATCAGCGATCAAAGGAACGCCGGTACCTTTTAAGGCAACAGCTACTTCTAAAATTGCAGTTAATTGTGGTACCCCAACACCTGCAATAACACGTGTGGTACAAATTGAGCCTGGCCCAATACCAACCTTAACAGCATCGGCGCCAGCTTTTACCAGAGCAAGTGCTGCTTTGCCGGTAGCTATGTTCCCAACAATAACCTGTAAGCTTTTATATTTCTTTTTTACTTCTTTTAATTTTTCGATAACACCTTTGCTGTGTCCGTGAGCAGTATCAATAATAATGGCATCTACACCTGCTTCCACCAAAGCGTCTACACGTAAAATAGTATCGGTTGTAACACCAACCGCTGCAGCTACCCGTAAACGGCCACGCTCATCTTTACATGCGTTTGGACGAACTTTAATTTTAATGATATCCTTATAGGTAATTAAACCAACCAATTTATTTGCCTTATCAAGAATAGGAAGTTTTTCGATCTTATGTTCCTGCAAAATTTCTTCTGCTTGCTTTAAGGTGATACCTTTTTGTGCAGTAATAACATTTTTAAAAGTTGTCATTACATTCACCACCGGTTTTTTAAAATCTTTTTCGAAACGGAGATCGCGGTTGGTAACAATACCTAACAATTTACCTTCTTTATCAACTACAGGAATACCGCCGATCTTATTCTCGCTCATTATATTTACCGCATCGCCGATGGTTGCGCTGTTAAATAAAGTAACCGGGTCCTGAATCATACCGCTTTCGCTACGTTTTACTTTACGTACCTGTGCGGCTTGGTCTTCAATGCTCATGTTCTTATGTAACACACCAATACCACCTTCCTGGGCAATAGCAATTGCCAGTTTGTATTCGGTTACCGTATCCATTGCTGCGGAAACGATGGGTGTATTTAATTTTATATTCTTTGTGAAGTATGAAGTGATGTTAGCCTCTTTGGGTAAGATCTCAGAATAATTGGGTACTAACAATACATCGTCGTATGTTAATCCTTCTGCAACAAATTTGTTGGTGATACTATTAATGGAAACCATTGGGTTGAACTTTAAGGTTTTAAAATTCGGGCAAATATACTGTTTTTTTCCAAAATATGGCTTATAAATTGGGCTTTTGCCAAGAATAGCTCTAAAATCTGTGAAAAGAAAAAGCCACCAACAGAAAATCTCCAAAATCTGAAAGTGGCTTAATTTTTTTTGTTATAAACTAAACAAAAACCCTATTGAAAGAACTTATTATAAAGGTAGGTCGTTTTTGAAGAATTTTTTCGTCGTTCAAACAAGTGGCTAATTTTACTTTATAAGTGGTAAAACCGGCTTGTTTTAGGATGCAAGCCACTAATTGCAATAATTAACAAAAAACAGCAATTCTGAATTTATGCAATTCAATTCATAATGAATACATTAGGAATTACATTAAACAATAAAGTATCAGCTGAAAGAAAATAATCAATGAAAATTTGTATAATCTGTGGCTAAAAATATATTAGGATTTATTCAGTTTTTCCATAAACGCATCTTTTTTTCGTCGCGAGATCTCTATCTTGGTGCCATCGCTCATTACTGCGTATCCCCCATCCTCTTTTAAGAAGCGCACCACATGGTTCATGTTAATTAAATGATGGTGATGTACCCTTATAAATTCACTTTCGGGAAGCAATTCTTCATAATGTTTTAACCCTGCGCTGATCATTAATTTACGCTTATCGGTTAAAAAGAAAGTAGTGTAACTGCCATCTGCTTCACAGCGGATAATATCTTTAATATTTACAATTTCGTAGGCATTACCGGTTGGTAAAGTTATCTTCTGAAAACTATCATCTGATTTTTTTAATTGCTGGATCAAAAAATTAAGGTTTTCCATATTAGGGCTGGCATTTTTCTTTTGCGCTACCTTTTCCACAGCATGCTTTAATTCTTCAATATCAATTGGTTTTAATAGATAATCACAGGCGCTGTACTTTATAGCGCGAATGGCGTGCTGATCGCTTGCGGTAGCAAATATGAGTTCAAATTTATGACCCTGCATTTTTTCTAAAAGATCAAAGCCGCTGCCATCGGGCATACTAATATCTAAAAATACAAGATCAGGGTTTTCTTTTTTGATCACATCAACCCCATCATTTACATTTTTTGCCAGGCCTACAATTTGTAATTGCGGGCAGTTTTTTTGGATGATACCTGCAAGCATTTCGCGGCTTTTTTGTTCATCTTCAATTATTACTGTTTTTATCATAACCTTGGTTTTAGCCTATTAACGGAATAAATAATTGTACTTGTGTTCCTTTTGATTCGTTGCCTTCTTTTAGATCTGTTATTGTTACGCTTAATTGCGAGTTATTAATTTCATTTAATATTTTTAACCTGTCCTCGGTAATTTTCATTCCTAAGGATTTATGTTTTGCCGCTGGCATAGTGCGTTTTATTTCTGCCGCTTTTTCCCTTCCAATTCCATTATCTGTAATAGTACAAATTAAAAAATTATTTTTCGCACTTAAGTGAATAATTAATTTTCCCTTTTTAGGGCTCGGATTTAATCCATGCAAAATGGCATTTTCAACATAGGGTTGCATTAACATGGGAGGCATAACATCATAATCCGTATCTACCGATGCGTCTATAACTACTTCGTAATCGAATTTTTCTTCAAAACGCATTTGTTCCAGCTCAAGATATAATTTCAAGGCTTCAAGATCTTCTTCAACAGTAACAGTTGGCTTGTCTGAATTATTTAAGATGATACGCACCAGGCGCGCAAATTTGCTTAAGTATTTTATAGCCTCATCGGATTTTGTATGAAAAATATAATGCTGGATTGAATTTAAAGAATTAAAAATAAAATGCGGGTTCATTTGTGAACGCAAAGCCTTTAATTCAATCCTGCTCATTTCTACTTTCCGGTTGAACTCTAACTTTTGTTGCCTGGCAATTGAGAGGAGCCTTATCTTAAATATTGTATAAATAGTACCGGCAACAAAAACAACTACAATTAAAATAAACCACCATGTTAAATAAAATGGACTGGCAATTGTAAAAGAAAAAGTTGTTTCTTTTGTATCCCAAACACCTTCGTTATTGCAGGATCTTACTTTAAAAGTATATTTACCCGGCGTTAAGTTGGCATATTTACTAAAGTCTTCTGCACTTGGAACGCTCCATTCTTTATCGAGGCCTTCCAACTTTTTTTGATACAAAACTTTATCGGGGTTAGTTAAACAAATACCTCGGTAACCAAAAGCAATTGTATTATAATTGTATGGCAAGTTACTGTTGTTTGGTAATAATGTATCTTCATTAAAGATCTGGATGGTTTGTATAAATGTTAAGTTTTGAACCTTATTGCTTTTAAGATTAAAGGGTTCGTGCTTTACAATACCACTTACGGTACCAAACCATAAAGTGCCATCTCGATCCTCCCAAATCCCATTGCCATTGCATTCTACCCCGGCAAAGCCTTCCTGTTTCCCATAAGATCTTATTTCTATTTTGCTTTCGCTAAAGAATTTTTTTAAGTTAAGTTTATTTATTCCCTGGTTGGTACCGATCCATAAAGCATTTTTATTTTCTGCAAATTCGAGCGAGTAAACGTATTCAGAATTTAAACCATCATTTAACGTAACGCGTTTTAAAACGTTTGTTTTTGTATCAATAATTAATAGGCCATCCAGCGAAGCAGAAAATAAATACCCATTAATATATTTAATTGCTAAAAAATCTTCGTACTCCCAATTTAATTTCGCGCTTAAATTTATTATCGAATCGCCAACCAGCTTGTATAAACCTCCGTGGTATGCCCCAATGTAAATATTATGATCGTCATCTTCGCACAAGCCAAATACATTAAAATCAACGCCGGCTTTTATCGGGTAAAATTTGGATTCAGTTTTATTGTCTTTCCATTTTAATGATGCGATCCCATTTCCGCCACCTATCCATAATGTATTATCTGCCGAGAGGTACATCACATCATGTGGGCCTTTAAATTCGGATGTTAAAGGAATGGTATAAAATTTATCGTTCTTAAATTGGGTAATATCATTTGCAGTGCCAAATATCAAGCGGCCATCCGCATCTTGTATTCCTGAACGCGAAATGTTTGTGGTCAAACCGTCACTCGTTCCGTAACGTTTAAAATAGCCTTGCGAATATTTATAGATGCCATTATTTTCTGAGGCCATCCAAAGATCTCCTCTACTATCCCTTAAGATCTGGAAAATAAATGCATTACCAGGGCCATTTATTTTATCGAAAGTTGAGAACGAATTATCCTTAAACCTAAAAAGACCGCTATGACTGCCTATCCAGATATTATCCTCCCGGTCCTGAACGAGACAGCGGACTAAGTTTGAATTATTATCTTGCCCAATATTGTAATAACTAAATTGTTGTCCGTCAAATTTCAATAACCCGTTTTGCGAACCCACCCAAATATATTCATCATCCTGATTTAAAACGCTTGTTACGTTCTCATCAATCAGGCCATTCTCAATAAAATAATTACTAATTTTTTTTGTTTCAAGATCGTAAATACTTAAACCACTTGCTGTGCCAATAACCAGTTTGTTTTTTTGAATGGCAAGGCAGTTTATCTGGTTAGACGGCAGGCCATTCAATTTGCTTACCAATTCAAATTTATTGTGGCCGTATAATATCAAACCATCATCCGTTCCAATAAATAAAAAACTTGAATCGGATTTATAGATGCAATTGATCTTGTATTTTTCAAATTGTTTTACAGCTTTAACTTTGCCATTACTAAAAATAAATAAACCCTTTTTTGTACCCAGATACATGGAATGATGATAACCGTTGCATAAAGAAGTGATATAAGGATTTGAAAGGCCGCTTTCTTTTTTAAAATTGTAGATCTTTGAATTTTGAATGATACTTAATCCTTTGTTCGTTCCAACAAAAACGGCACCCATTTCATCTTCTGCAATGGCATTTACGTTATGGTCGATCAACCCTTTTTTGGGATTAATCACGAAAAAACTTTTGCCATCAAAACGGCACAACCCCCCGTAACCTCCGCTCCACAAATAACCATTTTTTTGTTGGAACATGCATGAAACCTGCACAAATGGCAAACCACTTTCTACACTATAATTTTTAAAAAAATATTGCTGAGCTTCCAGTTTGCAAAAAAAGGAAAGCAGGATAATAACGACTATGTATTTTATCTTTTTAATAATCTTCACTAATTTAAACTTAATTGTTTAAAAAGTAAAACGTATTAAACAAATGGTTGTTTTGGTTTTTTAAATGGCATCCATTACTTGTTCATCAGCCAATTTTGTGTATTTGTATGCAAAAAAAATTTAAAAGGTATTCTCAAAGATAAATTGTTTAAAATGTTTAAATTGCAGTTTCTAAGATAGAAGATTATTGGCAATTTTAATGAGAGAAGAAGTAATTTTAGTGGATAAAACCGACAAACCAATTGGCGTGATGGAGAAATTGGAGGCTCATCAAAAGGGATTCCTGCACCGTGCTTTTTCTGTTTTTATTTTCAATCATAAAGGCGAATTGCTTTTACAACAAAGGGCTTTAAATAAATATCACAGTGCCGGGTTATGGACAAATACCTGTTGCTCGCATCCACGCCCGAATGAAGATACACTGGCTGCCGCTCATAGGCGACTAATGGAAGAAATGGGGCTTGAAACCGAACTTGTTCATAAAACACATTTTATTTACAGAACAGGTTTTGAGAACGGCCTTATTGAACATGAATTTGACCATATTTATTTTGGTGATTGTTCGCAAAAACCGCAAATCAATAAAAATGAAGTAGAGGCTTTTGTTTGGATGCATCCACAAAAGGTTATCCTAGAAATAAATAACACACCGGAAAAATATACTTCCTGGTTCAAAATTGCCATGCAAAAATTATTTTAATGTTTTATTTATTAAAACCCATTGCTTTGCAAGAAAATCATGATTTATTTTAGTATTGGCCATGCCTAGTAGATTGTTTTTTTGTAATTTAGGCTTTAGTTTTCATTAACATTAATAAATCTTCTGGAAAAAGAAACAAATAATTTTATTTCCGATACCCTACGTCAAAAATTTGAGCTTTTGATGATAAATACTGATGAGCCATTTTTACTTGTTGATACAAACATGGAGGTTATTACCTTTAGTAAAAAATTTAAAAACTACTATTTAAAATATTTTGGTATTGATTTTTTAAAGGGAACATGTGTGCTAGATTACGCTCAGCCTGCCAGGATTGAAATAGTAAAAAAAATATACGCGGATGTATTTAATGGGGCGAGCGTTGAAAACCAAATAGAAGTTCCTTTTCCTAATAATACATTTATTACCTTCTTAACAAAATATAAACCGGCTTTGAACGAAGCGGGTGAAATTATAGGCGCGCTTGTTTCATCTGTTGATATTACCCAAAAAATTGAAGCTGAAGAGAAACAAAAAATAAATGATAAGCGCTTCGCCGCTTTAATTGAACATGCCAGTGAAATTATTTCGCTAACCGATAAAAATGGTGACGTGATATATGTGAGTCCATGTATTGAAAGAATTACCGGCTTTAAACCAAAAGAGATCATTGATAAAACCTGTTTTTTGCAAATGCATCCTGATCAGGCAGAAGAATCAAAAGCTGTACTTCAAGAATTATTGCAAAACCCCGGCGTGCCAATACAACGCACTAACAGGTTCTTGCACAAGAACGGAGAGTATATATGTGTGGAGGGCACCGTTATTAATTTGCTGAACGACCCCAGCGTAAGGGCTATCGTATCTAACTATCGCGAAATAACCGAAAAAATAAAAGTTGAACAAGCCCTTAAACTAAGCGAGCGGCTTTTTAAAGCACTTGTGCAGGATGGTGCTGACCTTATAGGTATTTTAGATCTTGAAGGTAATTATAAATTCATTAGCCCCTCTGCTGCTACAATTGTTGGTGTTGAGGCCCACAAATTGATTGGCAAAAATGCGTTTGATTATATTCACAAGGAGGATAAACAAAGGGTGTTTAACCAGTTTAACCTTTTAAAAAGAAAAAAAAGGGTTCAGATATCACCCTTCCGTTTTAAGAATGCAAATAATAATTGGATCTGGCTTGAAACAATTGCCACTAATATGCTTGATGACCCTGCAGTACAGGGCATTGTTTCAAACTCTAGGGATATTACATTAAACGTAAATTATAATCAAAAATTAAAACAGAATTTTGAACGTTATGAATCATTAGCAAAAGCAACCAGCGATGCCATTTGGGACCATGATTTTGAAATAAACAAAACCTATATTGCAGGTGAAGGTTATAGAAATTTATTTGGTTATAATTTAGCAAACCAGTTCTCTGAAAATTTATTCTGGGAATCAAAATTACACCCTGAAGAAAAAGAAACCATTCTTGTCCAGCTTAATAAAACAATACAAGATCCTTTAATTACTCAATCAGAATTAGAATATCGTTTTTTAAAAGCAGATGGCAGCTATGCCCATGTGCGAGACCGTTTTTTTATTATCCGGGAAAACGGTAAACCGTTACGCATGTTGGGTGCAAAACAAGATGTAACAAATCAAAAAATAGAAGAGCAGGAAAAAGAAAAACTAATTACAGAATTAATTCAAAATAATAAAGATCTTAAACAATTCTCATACATTACCTCTCACAATTTAAGGGGCCCAATTGCAAGTTTACTAGGCCTTTCGAGCCTTTTAGATAATTATGCTATTAAAGATCCAACCTTAAAACAGATCCTGGCCGGAATAAAAAAAGCCACACATATGTTTGATGATATTATTAAAGATCTTACCAAAGTTTTGAATATTAAAGATCACATTTCAATTCCACAAGAAGACCTTATGATTGCATCTGCATTAGAAAAAGGTATTGCGCAAAACGAAACCATGATTCTTGAAATAGGCGCGCAAATTGACTCGCAATTTAATAATGCACTAACCGTTAAATTTAACAAAGCCTATCTTGAAAGTATCTTTTTTAACCTTATATCCAATGCTATAAAATACCGTTCGCCATCACGTGCCTTAAAAATTGTAATAACGTCAGAGATTATAAACGACGATGTAATATTAAAATTTTCTGATAACGGTTTAGGATTGAATGTAGAATTGTATAAAGAAAGATTATTTAGATTATATCAACGCTTTCATGATCACGCAGAAGGAAAGGGTTTAGGGCTTTTCCTGATCAAATCGCAAATGGAAGCATTGAACGGTAGTATTGATATTGAAAGTACAGTAGGTGTTGGCGCTACCTTTATTTTAAAATTTAAAAAATAAAGGTAGCGTTAGTTACTTCTTTTTTTTAAAGACACTGCTTCCATTTTATTTAATTCGTCGATTGGCCCATAAAGAATTTCAAAGATCTCCTCTTTAATTACTGGTTTCGTAAGTACATTATCAAAACCGGCATCTAAATAATATTTTATATTATCAGCGTAGGCTGTTACGGCAAAGATTTTTAAATCTTTTGTCTTTTCATTTTCTCTTAATTGCCTCATCACTTTTACGCCATCCATGCTTTGATCGCCCAGGTTTATATCGGCCAGTACAATATCAAAGTCGAATTCCTTTGCAGCTTTTAAAGCATCTTCGCCATTTGTAACAATGTATAAATTAAAATGTCTTTCCAGTAATACTTTTACCACCAGCATATCTAGTTGATTATCTTCAATCACCAAAATAGATTCTTTTTTCGTATTATTCATAATCATTGAGTTTTAATTAAATTATTTATTAAAATGCGCCAGGGATATGAGCCCTGTAATCAGAAACGGGGTAGAACCTGTTATTGCTTTCATCAAATCTTACTAAACCGTATGGCAGATCAAAGCTATCCCTGTCAATACTGTTTACATCTGAAGAATGAAATAATTCGGTTTCAAATTCAAATTCATATAAAGTAGTATTATCCTTGTTTAGCTCTGTATCAATGCTTATTAATAAAGGCACAAAGCCTTCTTTTGAAATACGCACGGTATACCATGTGTTCTTGGCCAAAGCAAATTCGAATGGTTTATTTACTGGAACTGTTTTAGAATCAACCACGTTATTATCCTGAAGTAATTCTACTTTATATAAACCCTTTGTTTTTTTAGGAGACTTAAGAATTAAACCATTTAATTTTAAACATGTCAGGTCTTTTTCAACCAGCGTTTCCTTCGGGGCATCTACCGGATAAAATCTATTATTTACTTCATCGTATTTTACAACACCAACCGGCGCATTTAACCCCCCCGGATCTAAAGTATGCGCTACTGCGCTATCTAATAATTCGGTCTGAAAGCGAAATTCATAAACACCATTATTATCAGGTGTTAGTTTAGTATCAACTTTTAAAAATAAGGGCACAAAACCTTCTTTTGTGATACGTAGGGTATATAATGAATTTTTAACCAAACCAAATTCAAAGGGTTTATTAATCGAAACTCTTGCCGAATCAACCACCATCGAATTATCATATATTAATTCTACTTTATACAAACCTCTTTCACTTTTTGGCGATTTAAGGATTATTCCGTTCAATTTTAAACAAACCGCAGAGTTTGGGCTTGGGTAAGAAGCAAAACAATTATTTACGAATAAAATAAGAGTTAGCATTGCTAACATTGCTGGGTTGTATAATTTCTTTTTCATGATTGTGTTTTTTTTGGTTACTACTATTTGTTAATGTAAAGTTGCGCCTATTTAAAAAAGAAAATTGCCTGATTTTGTTTGCAAAGCCACATATGTAAGATTTTTTTGGTTTTTGTTTAATTTTAAAAACCGAAAAAAAAGTAGAATTACAATGTGAGTTAACATGATTGAACTTTGGATAGTTTTTTTCATGATTTTATTTTTTTAAGTTTATTAGATTAGTTATTGATATAAAGTTTAGACCAATTAAAAAGGCCGACTTCTTTTACTTATAATTTCGCATAGTTAGGTTTATTGGCATTTTTAATTAAAGTTTAATTAGCTTAAAAGAAAGGTCTTTCTTCTCATCTATCAATAATATATAGTAACCTGCAATTAAACTTTCGAGATTAATCGTGTTGCTTAAAGAGGTTAATTTTCCTTTAAGTAAGGGCCTGCCAAGCTGATCAAGAATGGTATAACCTAAGTTTTGAATGGCGCCGGTTACTGTTACAAATACGTGATCATTTGCTGGATTTGGGTAAACAGTTAATTTATCTTCATTCTTGTTTTCATCTAAACCGCTCACCAATAATACGTTTAATACTGAAGAGCCTGTAGAATCTGAACAAGCGCCGGATTGAACCATACAACGAAATTGTTGCCCGTTGTTGGCCATATTAACCGCATTTATTTTAAGCGTATCATTATCGGCGCCATTTATTAGAGTTGAATTGCTTAAATCTTGCCAAACCGGGCCGTTTTTTATTTGCCATTTATAGCTTGCCGCAGAAGAAGAATAATTGGCAACCATGGTTGCAGTATTACTGTTTAAAACGGTAGTTGTTGCAATAGGCGAAATAAGCGCGGGGCAAACAAGGGTGTTTAATCTCCATGAATCATTCCACATATTACCAGCAACAACCCATAGAGATTGGTTGTGATTAAATACAGATGTTCCATGCCTTGGAGGCCAAGGTGTATTTTTTAATTCGTGCCATGTTATGCCGTCTTCGCTATACCAAACATCTTTTTTGTTTCCGCTATCATCATAGCCTCCAATTATCCAAATAGCATTATCATAAACAATTATTTCATGAAACTCCCTTGCATCCCAAGGCGACTGGTGTGTTACAGGTGTCCAGTTTATTCCGTCAGAACTGTTCCAAACATCATTATAATATTTTCTAATACCATTATAGGTGCCGCCTCCAATGATCCACATTTTATTATTGAACACACATACCGCATTAATTTGTGCACGCGGGCTCCAAGCTGCTGAATCTGTCACAAGGTTCCAGTTTATCCCATCAGAGCTATTCCATACATCGTTGTAAACAGTATCTATAGTATTTGCCCAACCAACTACTTTTTGTCCGCCCATTACCCATAATTTATTATTAAATGAGCATGTCATATACATCCATCGGTCTCCCCAGGGCACCGAATCGCATACCTTGTTCCAATTAAGGCCGTCAGAGGTGTTCCAGATGTCTTTTTGAAAATGACCTCGCAGTTGATCTCCGCCAATGACCCACATTTTATTATTATGCACTTGGCTGCCATAATAATGACGCACCTCCCAATCAGCAGTATCAATTAGTGTCCAAGTATTACCGTCGGTAGATTGCCATATTTCTTTATTTGTAATTAACGGATAGTTTAAAGAGTCTGTTGGATTCCAACCACCCATTAAATACATTTTATTTTGAAACGAATACCCTTCTGCACCATCACGAACACTAAATGCTGCATTGCTGTTTACCAACTGCCATTTGTATTTACTTATAAGAAATTTGTCGCTAATCGCAAATTTTGTAGCATTGTTCACATCGGTAATTTTTATAAGGCATTCTGCTCCTGGCAGGTTTGGTGTAATCCATGAAAAATTAAGAGAATCTACATCTATATTATTAGCGATCATCTGCCAACTTCCTCCGTTATCAAGCGAATATTGAATCTTAATAGTATCGTAACCGATTGCTTTTACCCATTTTATCTTTACTGTATCGTTTATAAAATAGGCGTCTGTTATTTTAGGAGAGGTGATATATGGTGTAGCATTAGAGTTTTTTACTATGTTATTAATTTCTGCTGCGCTTAAGGCGCGTTCATAAATGATAAGATCATCAACATCGCCATAAAAAGGAAATAACGAACTACCTATTGTAATAGGATTATTTATACCAATTGCAGAAAGGTAATAGCCGTTGTTAATTGTTTGATCACCATCAACAAAAAGCTTTACCACGCCGGTATCTCGTGTAATTAAAACATTATGCCAGATATTATCAGAGTAATAACCAGCTGTACCGGATACTACATCATTCACTCCGGAACTATTCCAAAAGCCGATAATCCCGTTACTGTTAACGCCGGTACCATCATTTATTGCGATGTTAAAGTTTGACTGGTAAAGACCAGAATCATTAATGTTAAAAAGGTTCATACGCATATCAAAATTTGATCTGAACCAAAATGAAATCGTAAAATTACTATCCAGCGGGGTGTAAAAAGAAGATGGAATTGTGATGAGATCTGTATTATTTGCAAAATGATAAGCTGAATTTGCATTTCCCTCTCTGTCTTTTGTTAAAGTAACACCATTTAAAATGGCATTATTACCATTGCCCGAAAGATCTGCTGCATTGCCGTTAAACGGCCAGTAACCTACTAACAAGTTAGGCGATAAATAGCCGGGTAATTGCGAAAAAGTTTTATTGGCCAAAATAATAACTAGAATTAAGATTAAGGCTTTTAGATTTTTGCTTTGATTTTTTATATTTGTTTTCATTATAAATATTTTCATCAAAGGAAGCCCCCTTTTAAAAAAATATCTACTGCGTTTTAGCCTTAATATTAAATATGTAAGTTTTAGTCGAAATTTGCTTAATTTTACCTTAACCACTTTTTTTAAAAAACAATGCATAAGTTAAAACAAGTTATAACTCAATTAAGCGAAAGCGATTTTGCAAGTATTGGCGACTCATTTAAAAAAACAAAAGCCGATAATTATTCCTTGCTGTTTCAATCATACCGTAAGGGCAGCCCCGGCGATGCGGAAATAATGAAACAACTCGTTATTAGTTCAAATTCATTTTATGTTTTAAAATCACGCTTATATGATAAGATCCAGGAGCACTTATCGCTAGATGTTTTTACCACCAGAGAAAACCTTATTAAGCAATTATTACAGGTGCCCGATGTTTGTTTTAATATGCCGCGCGAGACCGCCATCGCATTTTTAAATAAGCTTGAAAAAGAACTCCTCAAATTTGAACTGCATAATGATCTGTTAGTGGTATACAGTGCTTTAAAAAAAATGCACCTTTATTCGGAAAAACACTTTCATTACTCGCAACTGTTCAATAAACATACCGCCCTGGCGCTTTCTTTAGAAAAAGCCGAAGAAATACTAGGTAATTTTAACCGTATACTGGGACATTACAGCTTTTCAAAGAGTCAACAGGACCTTGATACCCTTTATTTTTTAAAGAATGAGGTAGACAATTTATACGCTTTAAACCAATCTAGGCAAATTGAGATCATAAAATACTTTATAGAACTACAAATGATCATTTTCTGTGGTGAAAATAAAGTTACAGAGCTTTCTGCAACCGAAATTATTCAAAGTACGCGTAAAATATTCTCCGAATTACCCCAAACCTCTCCGCAAAAAAAATGGGAAGTTGTTTTAGATTATTTATCCTTTGAATACTTCCTCTCGATAGTCGACTATAAAGCGGCATTGAGTTTTTATGAAAAAATAAATGACGGCTTGCCAACTCTACTTTTGTATAATAACATTTGTATTACTTCTAAATTTTTAGCCTCTAAAATTAAGTTTTGCGAAGAAACAGCCCGCTACGAGGACTTGCAAGAGCATCCAAAAACAATTGAACTTTTTTATGATCCCGACGATAGCCATGCAAAGGTTGTAATAGCAACTTACAATGCTATGCTATATTACAAGCAAAAAAACTTTAAGGAGGCAGTAAATTGTTTGAACAACATCATCAATAATTTTAGTTTTAAGGATTTCTTTCATGAAGGTATAAATGTAAAATTAACCCTTGCCTATATCTATCTTACACAAAAAGAATTTGACCTTGTAGAACTGACCTTAAAAAGCATTTCAAGAAAGATAAAATCAGAGCAGATAGAAAAATACTATCACGTGTTGCATTTAATAAAGATATTTGAATCAGAAATGAACAACAACGCAAAAACGATGTCTAAGAACAAAGACCTTTTTGTACTTTTTATAGCCAATAATAATAAAAACAACGAGGTGTTACCACATTTAATTCCTGAACTTAAAAAGAAAATATTAAGTTAGAGTTTTTCCAACATTTCCTGGGTTAAAGGCTTATTTAAGAAAGTAATATCCAGTTCTATTTCGCTGGCTTTCTTCTTATCTTCGGGGTTTACAGAAGAAGTAAGGATCACTAATTTTAGCAACTTTAATTTTTGCGGTAATTTATCTTTAAGGTTTTCAATGAACTGAAAACCATCCATCATAGGCATATTAAGATCCACAAATATTATTTCCGGAAAAATATCAATTGCTTCTGTACTTGAGATAGAAAGATTGTTTAAAAATTCCAGTGCACTTTTACTACCGGTGTTAACATATATCTTATTTGCGAAATGATTTGCTTCAATGATCTTTTGATTGATAAAATTATCGAGTTCATTATCGTCCAAAAGCATGGCATACTTGTATTTATATTTAGGTTCTTTTCTTTTCATGGTTAGTTAATATGCTTGGTTTAATAAAAGTAAATATAATTTTATTAAAGAAACAATTTTTATAGAATTAGTAAGGTAAATTTCCGGACTTGTTAAATTACAAGAATCGTATAGGTAAATTTACCTATAAAAAGGTAAGTAAATTTACATATTTTTAAATTTCGAGTATTTTTTTAGAGTAAAAAGGCATGTTCCCCATAAGTCTATTATCGTTTAACTCATTGACGCCTATCCGCAGAATGCCATTAACCGGCACTTTGCAAGTAGTAATAAAGCGTTGTTCTTTGTTTTTCCTGATAAGCTTAGGTAGTATAATATCAGTTGCCTGTTAGCTGATAAGCTTTGCCTGCATAGCAAACATGACAATACCGATAGTGGTTTTGCTGCCAATTTTGGTAAAGATATTTGTTTTATGATTATCTACCGTTCTGGCGCTTATAAAAAGCAATTCCCCAATTTCTCGATTGGTTTTTTGTTCACAGATAAGTTTAATGATCTCGATCTCGCGTTCGGTTAAAGAAGCCGCTTTATTAAATAGCTCGGGCGCTTTAAGATGGCCGCTATTGCCTTTTATAATGGCCTGAGTTATTTGGTCGTTATAATAATAGCCTTTTTGCATCACGCTATAGATGGCGTCTACAACGGTTTCCACACTTTTATCTTTTGGCAAAAAACCATTGGCACCTTTATTCATGAGGTCAAAAATAAATTCTTCCTCGTTGTGCATGGTTAAAATAATGATCTTTATATCGGGATATTCTTTTTTTAAGGCGAGGGTAGTTTCAATACCGTTCATTTCAGGCATTTCAATATCCAGCAATACTAAATGCGGCGTGGTTTTTTTTAATTGAGTTAAAAGATCCTTCCCATTCGAAGCTTCAAGAACTACCTCCATGTCATTATAATCACTTAACAAGGCTACAACACCTACTCGGAATAGTTGATGATCGTCAACAACTGCAATTTTTATTAAGGGGGGTAATTTTTTCATATTTACTTTATACTAGAGGCGTTTTTATAATGACCTGCGATTTTTGAGCATTTATAATCGTAAAATCAATACCGGCATTTATTAATTCGGTGCGGGTTAAAATACTTTTTAAACCAAGACCGGTAGAAGTGCCTGCCAATTTTGTGATTTCTTTTGTAGTAATTCCCATACCGTTATGCAAGATAGTTACTATTAAATTATTTTCTTTGTTTTGAATATTAATTTCTATAAGAGTAGGTTTTGCGTGTTTAACGGTATTATTTAATACTTCTTTTACAAGGCGATAGAGCTGGATCTTTATTTTTTTGTCGAACTCAATATTTTCCTCTTCAGAATGGAAGATGATCTCCAGTTCGGAGGTTTTGCTTATTTGGTTACACACTTCTTTAAGACCCTTTACAAAACCCATGTTGGTAAGGGTTGGCGGTAATATATCATTATAAATAGAGCGTACTGTCTCCATCGAATCGTCGATATTTTTACTGCTTGCTGCAATTATCTCGTCAAACACTTCTTTTTTATCAATATTTTTTTTTAGGCGGCTTAAATTCATTTTTAGCACATTAAAAGTAATGCCAATATCATCGTGCAGGTTAACAGCAATTTTTACACGTTCTTGTTCGGCAATCTCAAGCGAAGCATCTAATAATTTTTTTTGGTGCTTGTTTTCGGCATCAATTAACATAGTTTTATTGGCCAACATTCTTTTTTGATAAAGCGCCACAATAAAAACTAAAAATAATACCAACACCAATACACCCAGCGTTGAAATAATTATTAGCATATAAATATCTATCTGACCTTTGCTTTCCAAAATCCTAAACTTAAAAATACATTATATATAACATTAAAAAAGGTATGGATCACAGACCATAAAATACCATACTTAATTGAATCGATCCTTTCCATATGATTGCTAAATACAAACAATATCAAGTTCCCAGAAAAGTAGAACAAGATAGCGGTATTTAGCCAGAATACGGGTGTTGAAAGCAGGTTCTCGAAAATTAAATTATTTAACACATAATAAAAAAAGAAAAGAGAATAAAAAATCAGGATAATTGATTCTACAGATGCGGAAAAATTATTCACCGTATTTAATCCATTTATTCTACTGTCTATATATGCCAAAATAAAAAAAACTGGTATAAGTATTTTAATTAACCAAGTGCTAAAATAGTTGCTGAAAAATAAACTATAAAATAAACTAATTAAAGTAAACTCCGCCACGGTAAAATAGTGAAATATATATTGATTATTTAATCCCAACTGCGCAAAAATTACATTTACAATTTCAACTACAATATTTATTATAAGTAACCACAATAAAGGAATTAAATGTTTGTTTATCGTTTTAAAATTAATTAAAATTATAATAAACGGAATTAAACAAACGCTTGATGAAGCTATACCAATATAGAATATTACAAACTGGACATCCATACATATTTCATAATAAAGGCGGCATATAGCCGCCTTAAAAATACATAAAGAAAAGTTATTATCCGTTTAATGGACTTGTAGGACACATCGGCGGACATGATATCCCGCGCTCAGCCATTACACCATTATACATATCGCTTTCATCGGCTTTTGCGCCTACCAAAATTAATTGCTTATCACCACGATCATCTAATGCATAATAAATACGGATACCCACGCAACCCGCTTGTGCAAGGATCGCATTAATGGCATCTTTTCCATAAAAATGGCCTTTTGTATACGTTGTACCTGATTGGGTTGCGCGAAAATTAGCTGTCCATGCGGTAGCTTCTGCTAATGTTACGTGGTGATCTTCTTTTCCTGTAAAGCTCATAAATTTTAGTTTTTAAATTAATACTGATTTGCGTTTACAAGGTACTAAAATTGTTAAATATTATGCGAAATACCGCCAGCTGAAGAAAAAGTTAAACATATGATTATTAATTATTTAATTACTTTTTAACATGGTCGAATAGGTAAATTTACCTACCTTTTTATGAGTAATATTACCTATATAAAAAATAGGTAATATTACTCATTGCGCTTGCAAATAAAATGTCGGAACTTTAGCAAAATGCAGCCATCCCCAAATATTAAAGAAACCAAGATCGATCTTCATAACAAAGAAGCCATTGCAAAATGGAGTGCTCTTTTAAATTGCGAAGAAAAAGATCTTATTCATGCCATTATGGTTATTGGTAATTCTACTAAAATGGTAGATGATTTTTTAATTTTGAACCGGAAGAAAAAACCCGATCATTCGGATTAAATTAATTTTCTTCTTCAAAAAAAAAATCAATTATCGAATTGCTGCCTCTTCAACATTCGAATTAGAAGTCACAAACATTTTTACGAAAATTATAAAATAAGAAATTAGTAATGGGCCAATTACTATGCCAATCAAACCAAACATTGGCACGCCAATTATAACACCTATAATTGTAATTAGCGAATGTGTATTAGCAATTTTTCTTGAAATATATTGTCGCAAAACATTATCTATTAAGGTTACCAGTACCGCACCCCAAATTAAAATACCAACCCCAGCAACGGTATTACCCGATGCTAATTCATATATACCGGCAGGTACAAAAATTATTGGTGCGCCAACAATTGGCAAAAAACAAACAAATACAGAAACAATACCCCAAAATAATGGATCGGGAATTCCAAAAATTAAAAAACCTACTGCTACAACAAATCCTTGGCTAACACCAATAAGCCCTTGCCCAATTATGTTTGAGTAAGTTGTATTTTTAAGCTCTTTTGCTAATTTCAAACTTTGTTGATGCTTAAAAGGCAAATATTTAAACAATGTTTTTTCCAATTCCTCATGCGATCTAAACATAAAGAACAGTGTAAAATAAAGCACTAATAATGTAATAAAAATATGCACGGCGCCACTCACAAAAACCGATAAAGCGCCAATGGCCCATTTAGAAATATCGTTCAATCCATTTTTTACTGCGTCCTTTATTTCGAATTTAGCCCCTAAAGTTTCCTGCAACTTGGTTAACGCGCCAGTTAAGGCTTCTGGATGTGTTTGAAAAACCAGTAATTTATTTATAAGCAACCAGCTTAATCCAAGCAACGGCAAAACAACTATTAAAAAAGATGTTGCTAACACAATAGTTGCGCTTAGGGATTTACCCCAATGTTTTTTAGTAGTAAGGTATATAAAAAACGGTTTAAATAATGTATAAAATAAAACTGATGCCAAAAGCGCTGTAAAAATTGGCTTTGCAGCGATCAATAAAAAAATTCCCAATAGAAAAATAATCCCAAGGTTAATGTTTTTACGTTGCTTGTCAGAGTATAAAGAGTTGGTTGGATTCATTTTCTATTGCTTGTATAGATTCCAAAATGCTGCCATTAAAAAACACGGCAAAATAGCTTATAGCATTCTCATACTGAGGAAATAATTGCGCTCTTTCCCAATCTGTTAGTGACGAGGCATTAATTCTGTTGAAAACACGGTGGTTAAATACCTGTATCATTTACAACAATTGGCGTTAAAAAAACATTTTTATTAGTTATGGCTTAAAGCAGGTTGTAAAATAATTTGTACCGGACCAAAAAGAAATGTAATTTGGTTATATAAAAACCAAACACATGAAAATTGACTTACAACCTTCAGAAGAAATGATCGACACCTGGACATTGATTTTTTTACCAACTGGTGGCGCAAAATACAATGGCAAGTTAGCAGTAACAAACAAACGCCTGGTGTATGATGCACAATTTAATGTGTCTACACTTGCTGATATTTATGCTAACTCCAATATGATCAAAAAACCCGAAAGCAACCTTCTCGAAATTTCAAAAAGTGATATTACAAACGTTGAAGTTGAAAAAAGTTTTTTTGCTAAAAAGGTGATCATCACCGTTAAAGGCGGAAACAAATTTGTTTTTAGTTACGGCATGATGAATATTGATCCGGTTGCGGATGCTATACGTAAGAACTAATATTACTTTGAGGGTAAAGCCATATGATATTAAAACTACTGCGATCGCTATGCCGCGCTAAGAAACTTACTATTCAACTTTAGTAAAATTTTATGATATCCGTATCTTAATAGAAATTAAATATTGAGGCAAAACTATTAAAACAACAACTCATTTACCGTCCAGGCTTCGGGTTTTGCATTGAATAAAATTTTTGTGGAAGACCAAACAGCATTAAACAATGCTGAATTGCGGTAATTATTTAAATGTTCTTCGCTTTGCCAAAGGCTGTATGTAAAAAATAATCCGGGGTTATTTGCATCCTGTAACAACTCTACATGTTGGCAACCATCAAAACCTTTTATCTTTTGCCAGTTGCTTTCAAAAATGGTTTTAAATGCTTCAATACTCTCAGGTTTAAAACTCATTTTTACAATGCGCTTAATCATAAAACTCTATTAATAAATTAAAATCAAATTTACTGCCAATGTCTCGCGGGCACAACATATTTAAAGCGCTTTTGCCATTTACGGCCACTTCTAAATTACCAAAGCTGTTAAACAATACCAATGGCTGGCCTTGCTTTACCTCATCGTAAGTGCTTACAATTTTATTAATGCGGGCGCCGGGTAATGTGATGCTGAAGTTTTTTTTGCCGACCACTTCGTTAAATTGCTTTTCGGTAATGTTGGTAATAATGTTTCCAAAATCATCAACATAAATTCCTTTGCCGCGCAGCACATTGCCGCTTACAAAACTTTCAAACTGAAATGCTTTATAATATTCAGGGGCAGGCATTCCAATATCTTGCATTTTATTTGTTTTTGAAATATGAATGGCGGCGTCCACAAAAATATCTTTTAAAAAAAAATGGTGTTTGGCATTGCCATCATAAGCCAATTGATAAACGGGTTCGTTAAAATTAGAATCTATTAAAGAGAACAAACCATTATCCGGACAAATAATAAATTGCCCTTTGTATTTCGAAATTAAATACCGCGTGTTATCAATATTATTTTGTTTGGTGGTATTGCCTGTATCTACAATAAATTTTACCGCCATTAAATGAATGGTATTTTCAGGAAAATAGGGTAAGGCATTTTTTAAAATAAATGCAGCATCAGAAATAGTATTGTCTTTAATATCACAACTCAGGTCAATAATTTTTATCTCCGGTAATTGCGAAAAAAGCCTGGCCTTAACAATTGCTAAGTATGGGTCGCGGTAACCCAAATCGGTTGTTAAGGTAACAATGCTCATTTGTTCAAAAGTAATTAATATTTGGAGGCTGTTTAAATTTATATTGTAAAATTGTTTACAGCTTATTTTTTAGCGAAATGCGGTAAATTTTGCAGGCATAATTAAGATTATGGCGAAAAATTTAACGAAATTGCAGTCAAAAATAAGCATAAACAAATTATTATATAAGTTTAATCAGGCTCTTAGGCTAAATTTTTTAAACTTGAAGAGAGATTAACCGGTTTATAAACAATATTAAAAAAGCAGTGTTAGAGAGGTTATGACAGAAAAGATTATTGCGCTGGACAGCGTTGAGCCGGTAGAGATCTATGGCGTGAATGATGTGAAACTGAACATTATTAAAAAACATTTTCCGAAATTAAAATTAATAGCCCGCGGCTACTCCTTAAAGGTAATGGGCGATAGCAACGAAATTACCCGTTTTGAAAAAAAGCTAGACCTAATGGTAGACCATTACCACAAAAGTGGCGTGCTTACCGATACCGTTATTGAACGGCTTTTAGGGCAGAATGGCGATAACATTATTGAGTCTAACGACGAGGTTGCCAATAGCGATATTATTTTATTTGGCAATAATGGTTTGGTGGTAAAGGCCAAAACCGAAAACCAGCGCAGGATGCTGAGTGCCATTGTAAAAAACGACATGGTATTTGCCATTGGCCCGGCCGGAACCGGCAAAACCTACACCGCCGTTGCTTTAGCAGTAAAGGCCTTAAAGAACAAAGAGGTCAAACGGATCATTTTAACACGCCCGGCCGTTGAAGCGGGTGAAAATTTAGGATTTTTACCCGGCGATCTGCAAGAAAAACTGGACCCATACATGCAACCCTTGTATGATGCCTTAAATGACATGATACCCGGCGATAAACTTACCCAGCACATTGAGAACCGGGTGATACAAATTGCCCCTTTAGCATTTATGCGCGGCCGTACACTTGATAATGCTTTTGTAATTTTAGATGAAGCGCAGAATACGACCGAAAGCCAGATGAAAATGTTTTTGACCCGCATGGGTTCTAACGCAAAATTTATTGTTACCGGCGATGTAACGCAAATAGATCTGCCAAGTAAACAGCCCAGTGGTTTGGTGCAGGCCGTGCGTTATTTAAAAAAAGTAGAAGGCATTAGCATTATTGAATTGGATAATACCGATGTAATAAGGCATAAATTGGTTAGGGCCATTATTGAAAGTTACGAGAACAATAAATAATTCCATAAAAAAAGGAGCTTAAAAAAAGCTCCTTTTTAATTTATTTATAAAAAATTTAACGTTCATCGCTTATCTGATCTGGTTTAAACCCCTTGGTATCAAATAGAAATACAAGATCGGCGATCTCGGCATTTGGTTTTAGTGTTTTAATATCGTAAACATTTTGGCCGCCATCTTTCATCAGCATGACCAATTTTACAACTTGTTTTTTTACTTTATCAATATAGATCTTTGCTGTATGGAATTTTTTCTTTTCTGGTTTTACAGAAGGAAAAAGATCGATCACGTGGCAATTTGCAGTTCCAACTTTTTCTTCTTTATCGTATTTAAATTTATAACCATTTTCATAAATAGTAAATATCGTACTTGGATTTAGCTGGTCTTCGTTAGAAGCCTCAAAGTTCTTGATAGTAACTTCTTTTGCATCTTTATTATAGTTCCATAACGTTTTGCCATCGCACACAATTGTGTTTCCCGGAATGTCCAATTTAAATTTATCGCCTTTTATAAGAACTTTACCGGTTTGTTTTTCGACTTGCTTTTTTTCTTTGTTCAAGATGGTATAAGAGTAATCTGCCGTAATGGTCTTATACGCTTTAGTAGTTTTACTTAACTCATCTAAAATAGCCTTCGCTTTTGGGTCCTGATCTTGTGCACTCATTAAAATTGAGCCGCAAACAAATAATAAACTGAATAATTTCTTCATAATCTAATTAGTGCAAATTTAATACCAAAATAGACATCTAAGATGCACAAAAGGTTTAAATTGCACCTAACGATTTCGCAATTTTTGTAAAATTTCTTCCAATTGGGCCATGTCTTTGATCAAAACATCCCGTGCTTTGCTGCCTTCAAAGCCTCCTATGATTCCGGCCGCCTCCAACTGGTCAACAATCCTACCCGCCCTGTTATACCCTAATTTTAACTTTCTTTGTAGAAATGAAGCGCTTCCCTGTTGGAACTGTACCACTAATTTAGCGGCATCATCAAACATTTTATCCCGTTCGCTCAGGTCAACTTCCCCAACACCTTCCCCACCATCTTCGCCAACATATTCCGGTAATAAGAAGGCACTTGGATAAGCTCTTTGGTTACCAATAAATTCAGTTATTTTCTCAACCTCCGGAGTATCAACAAACGCACATTGTATACGAATAAGATCGTTGCCGGTGCTTAATAACATATCACCTCGACCTATCAATTGATCTGCCCCGCCTGAATCTAAAATGGTACGGCTGTCTATTTTACTGCTTACCCTAAAGGCAATACGTGCCGGGAAATTAGCTTTAATAGTACCTGTAATAATATTTACCGATGGGCGTTGTGTAGCAATAATTAAATGTATTCCAATAGCACGGGCAAGTTGCGCTAAACGTGCAATTGGTGTTTCTACCTCTTTACCGGCCGTCATGATAAGATCGGCAAACTCATCTACTACCAAAACAATATATGGTAAAAATTTATGTCCGTCGTTTGGATTTAATTTACGGTTCACAAATTTGGTATTGTACTCTTTAATATTTCGTACCTGCGCATCTTGTAATAATGCATAACGGTTATCCATTTCAATACACATGGAGTTAAGTGTATGAATTACTTTTGTATTGTCGGTAATAATAGCTTCATCAGAATTTGGAAGCTTAGCTAAAAAGTGGCGTTCAATTTTATTGAACAAAGTTAACTCTACTTTTTTTGGATCTACCAAAACAAATTTTACCTGCGACGGATGTTTTTTATAAAGTAAAGAAACAAGCACTGCATTCAATCCAACCGATTTACCTTGCCCTGTAGCACCTGCCATTAAAAGGTGAGGCATTTTAGCAAGATCGGCAATAAAGATCTCGTTGCTAATGGTTTTTCCTAATGCAATTGGTAATTCAAATGCAGAGTTATTAAATTTTTCAGATGCCAGAATATTTTTCATTGGCACCATTTCAGGATTTAAATTAGGCACCTCGATACCAATTGTACCTTTGCCCGGAATTGGTGCAATGATGCGGATACCAAGCGCTGCTAAACTTAAAGCAATATCATCTTCCAGATTTTTTATTTTACTGATACGTACACCGGCAGCGGGAACAATTTCGTATAATGTAACTGTCGGTCCAACCGTAGCGGTGATCTTATCGATCTCTATTCCGTAATTTTTAAGTGTGCTTAAGATCCTGTTCTTATTAGCAATTAATTCTTCCTGGTTTACTTTGGTTCCAGTATTGCCGTAATCATTCAGTAATTCAAAACTTGGGAACTGATAGGATCCAAGATCAAGTGTTGGATCATATTCACCAAACTCTTCAACCAATTTTGCAGCGCGGTTCTCTTCCTCTTTTAAAATTGGCTCTTCAACTATTTTACCGATTTCAAATTCCGGTTCGCCTTTTTTACTATTTATTTCAACTGCCTCAACAATATTAGTCAGTTCAATTTTTTCTTCTTTAAGTGGTTCTTCTTTTATTTCAGATACAGGCGCAATAACTTCAAAACCTTCATCATTAGCTACAACATCTTTAGCTATTACTTCAAAATTTAAAAGTTCAGCTTCTTCAGCAGCAGAAAGTTTTGGTTCTTTATTTTCAGCATAAAAAACAGAATTGTTATTTATTGCTTCATTTAAAGTTGGTTCTATTTCTGCTTTAATTTGTTCGTCCTCCTGCAGCAAAGGCTTGGCGGGTAATTTAAACGACAGGTTAATTATCAGCACCAAAAATGTAAGCATCGAAAATCCAAGTAATGCCAACAAGCCAATGCCACCAACAAAATTAGAAATGTAATTATTGATGAAGTAGCCAAAGCCGCCACCCATATAAAATAAACTGTCAGAAAAAACATAAGATAATACAAGCGAACTCCATACTAATAAAAAAAGCCATTTAGCATTGAACGAACCAATGTTGATGAGTTTCTTTTGCACTACTTTTTGTATGCCGTAAACAAAAAGTACGGGTACTAAAATAAATGAGGCTGCTCCAAAACCTTTGTACATGAATAGATGCGAGATCAAAGCACCGGCCTTACCTAACCAGTTCTTTACTTTTGTTTCTGGCATAAAAAAATCATCTGCACTGCCTAATACTTTATCCTGGTCAACCTGCCAGGTAAAGAAATAAGAAACAAATGCAATGGCTAAGTAAGCCGAAAATAATACCAATAATAATCCAAATATTTTTTGAGTACGCTCGTTCTGATAAAAAGCCTTCAGCTTTTCAAGGCGGTCCATAAAGGCAACTTTTTCTTTTGCCTTTTCTTTGGTTTTTGTTTTAGCTTCTTTTATAGGTTTTACCGATTCAATAATTTCTTCCTCTTCAACAACCACTTTTGGTGTTGCTTTTGGCTTATTTTTTCTTTCTCCTGGAGCTTTTTTCTCAACTAGTTTTGGGGTTACATAATCCTCAATAGAGTTTTTTTCCAATAACTCTTCCACATCCTGCTCGATGTTATTTTTATCCCTGAATTTATTCCTTTTTTCGGTATTCATTATCCTTTAAAAGTAAGGGAAAGGCTTGGGCTTTAAAACCTTAGCCAACCAATGTTTTTAACTATAAATTGTTAATCAAATATTACCTGCTTTTAAGGTATTTATTGTATAATTGAACTGCATGAAGAAAATACTTTTAGTCTTGTTTTTAGGCATTTTTTGCCGGGTAAACTGCCAAATAACTATTGATAGTGTGTGGACGCAGGCTAATTACACAAAAACAGAAACCTTAATACCTATGCGCGATGGTAAAAAATTATTTACCAGCATTTACGCGCCAAAAAACACTTCCGAAAAACATCCGGTGCTAATAATGCGTACGCCATACTCCTGCGCACCTTATGGCAAGAACAGTTTTTCGCCACGCTTATATTCCACCCATTGGGCCAATTACCTTATTGAAAATTATATTATTGTAATGCAGGATGTGCGCGGAAGATACATGAGCGAAGGCGATTTTGTAGACGTGAGACCGTTTATTGAGAACAAAAAAGGTAAAGAATTTGATGAAGCCAGCGATACTTATGATGCTATAGACTGGATGGTAAAAAATATTCCCAACAACAATGGTAATTTTGGTGTTTTTGGAATTTCGTACCCCGGGTTTTATAGTACTATGGCGGCATTAAGCGGCCACCCGGCTTTAAAAGCGGTTAGTCCACAGGCGCCGGTAACAGATTGGTTTTTGGGTGACGATTTTCACCACAATGGTGCTTTTGCCTTGATGGATGGTTTTAATTTTTATTATTCTTTTGGCAAACCTCGTCCAAAACCCACAACGGTAGATCAAAAAAACTTTGTTTTTCCTGAAAAAGATAATTACAGCTTTTATTTAAAACAGGGCGCATTAAAGAATTTAAACAAATATTTAGGCGATAGTATTGGTTTTTGGAATGACATGATGAACCATCCAAATATGGATGCCTGGTGGAAAGCAAGGAATGCAAGGGTTGGCTGCATGAATATTAAACCGGCCATGCTTATAGTTGGAGGAACTTTTGATGCCGAAGATTGTTACGGCGCCTGGAATTTATATAAGGCTATTGAAAAACAATCGCCAAAAACAAATAATAAACTGGTAATGGGCCCTTGGGTGCATGGTGGCTGGCACCGCGGGGATGGCAATTATTTGGGCAATGTGCGTTTTGGAAGCAGGACTTCGGAATACTATCAGAAAAATATTGAACTGCCTTTTTTTGATTTTTATTTATTGAACAAAGGTTCAGATAAAACTATTGCAGAGGCAACCGTTTTTTTTAGCGGCGAAAATAATTGGAAAACTTTTGAAAGCTGGCCCCCGAAAGATATAGAAAATAAAACCATTTATCTTGATCAAAACCAAAAACTATCTTTCGAAAAACCAACTACAGCCAGCTCTTCTTCAAAATATACCAGCGATCCGGCTAAACCTGTACCTTATGCAGAAGACGTACATCTTCGCCGTACCAGAGAATACATGGATGATGACCAGCGCTTTGCCGCAAGAAGAACTGATGTGTTGTTTTTTGAAACAGAAATTCTATCATCTGATCTTACTTTAGCGGGAAGTATAATTGCAGATCTTAAAGTAAGTCTTTCAACAAGCGATGCCGACTTTGTTGTAAAAGTAATAGATGTTTTTCCTGACAATTTTAAATACGACTCGTTGTATTGTTGCAAAGGTGTAAAACAGGAAGCAGAAATGGGCGGTTATCAAATGCTAGTTCGTGGCGAAATTATGCGCGGAAGATTTAGGAACAGTTTTGAAAAACCCGAAGCCTTTACACCCGGTAAAACAGAAACTGTAAAATTTGAATTGCCGGATGTGGCACATACTTTTAAAAAAGGACATAAATTAATGATCCAGGTTCAAAGCAGCTGGTTTCCTTTATTTGACAGGAATCCACAACAGTTTGTAGACATTTATAAGTGTGATGATAAGGACTTTATACCAAGCGAAATAAAGATTTTTCATCAGTCAGACGCTGCATCGGCGATTGTTTTACCGGTTCTAAAAAAATAGCTGTAACTTTAGGTTATGGTTCAACAGATCATCGTATATGCATTAGTTGCAACTGCAATTATTTTTTTAGGTTTTAAATATTTAAAGCCAAAGAAAAAAGACAATTGTGATAAAGATTGTAATTGCGATTGAATTTTGTAAAATTAATTTGACAATTAGCAATGAAAATATTCTCGGCCGAACAAATAAAACAAATTGATGAATTTACAATTGCAAATGAGCCAATAAGTTCTATCGATCTTATGGAAGGCGCTGCCATGGCCTGCATTAAAAGGATCATAAAATTAGTTAACCCCGAAGATGAGCTTCTACTTTTTTGTGGCAAAGGAAATAATGGCGGTGATGGATTGGCGATTGCAAGATTGTTATTGGAAAGAGGTTTTAATTGCCAGACCTTTGTAATTAATTATACCGATAAGTTCAGTGCCGACGCTGAAATAAATTACAACAAATTAAAAGAGACCTATTCATCAAAGCTTTCGGAAATAAATTCGTTAGCAGATCTGAAAGAAAAAATTACCAGTAAAAGTTTTATTATTATTGATGCACTTCTTGGTACCGGCATAAACAAAGCGATTGATGGTTTATTAAAAGAGACGGTAACATTTATTAATGCTAATTTTACAAGGGTTATTAGTATTGATGTACCAAGTGGTTTGTTTATTGATGAAAGTTCAAAAGGTAATGAAAGCATTATTTGTTCTTCTTTAACTCTCACCTTTCAATTCCCTAAACTGGCTTTTTTATTGCCGGAAAATAAAAATTATGTACCCGAATTTGAAGTATTGGATATTGGTTTAAGTTCGAAAGCCATTCAAGATGAGTTTACTAATTTTTATTATCTCACAAAGCAAGATATTTCTTCTTTTTTAAAACCCCGCAATAAATTCACACACAAAGGCAATTACGGGCATGCCTTGTTGCTGGCAGGAAGCAAAGGCAAAAGTGGCGCTGCAATTATCTCATCAAAAGCTTGTTTAAGAAGCGGCGCAGGTTTATTAACCTTGCATTCAAATAAAAGTACGGTAGAAGGTTTGTTGCATCAGTTACCGGAAGGAATGTCCATTGAAGATACAGACGAAGACCATATTTCTGAAATTGATAAGCCCGAAAATTACGATGCTATTGGTTTTGGTCCGGGCGTTGGCATACATGAAGATACACAAATTGTATTAAAAAAAATATTGCAATATTATACCGGCAAATTAATTATTGATGCCGATGGTTTAAATATTTTGTCAGAAAATAAAACCTGGCTGGATTTTTTACCGACGGAAACAATTTTGACACCACACCCAAAAGAGTTTGAAAGATTGTTTGGTACATATGATAACGACTTTGAAAAAATTAAAGCATTAAAACACATTTCGTTAAAATATAATTGCATTATTGTTTTAAAGGGGGCGCATTCGGCCGTAGCTTTTCCGGATGGTAGTATCTTTTTTAATTCAACCGGCAATGCAGGATTAGCAAAAGCCGGTAGTGGTGATGCCTTGACGGGAATTATTTTAGGTTTATTAGCCAGAGGTTATACTACGCCAAAAGCAACCTTAATTGGTTTGTTTGTTCATGGTTATGCCGCCGATATGTGTATTAAGAAAAAAAGTATGGAAAGTATTTTAATAAGCGACGTGATAGAACAGTTGCCTAAAGCCTTTAAAAATTTAGAAAATTTTATTCATCTCAAAAAAATAATTTAAAGCTTAACAAATTTTTTTACTTCAGTAAAATTATCTCGCCTTAATTCCATAAAATAAATGCCCGGTGACAAGCCTTCAATATTTATTTTATTGGTATTATCATAAGTTAAAATGAGTTTGCCTGTTACATCTTTAATTATTATTTCATCTAAAACTATATTGTAACTCATAGTATTTTCGACCGGACTAGGATAAAAATCGAACTTTAGTTCCATATTAATTTTCTCTAAATTAGTGGTAATACATGAAATAGGCGTTGCTGAATTTGTAACAGAAAGTATTCCGTTTATAACAAACCAATCTTGCCAACTTCCTCCAGTAGCATTTGAGTTTTGCCAATTTTTTAAATCAAAACTTCCTGCGCCCAAAGACGTTCCTTTTATCGCGTAAACTTTTAGCGCTTTCCCCGATCGATTCCACGTTAACGATTGTGATGCCTGGCAGTTTTCAGGGTTACTTGGTAAAACACAATTGGGTTGAATAAAGTATGCGTTATCATCGTAGGTTGGAAAACCTCCATAAACTTTTGCTATTCCTGAACTATCAATACAAACCGCGGTATATTCATCACAAGCTATACCATAAAAAGCCTTGGCGCTATCCTGAAATAAACGCGCTAAAAAAGTTACTTGCCTGCCTCTTCTATCCGGATTATCATAATGCGTATCGGTTATTACCTTATTTAAAATAGTATGATGTAAAAAATCATTATTACCAATTGTAACTAAATTGCCATATGGATTTGATAATGCTACAGGCGAAGTTATTGAACCTGCAGAAGCCATATAGTAAGCCTGACCTTGTACAGCCATACCAGCGCTTGTTCCACCAAATGGTATTTTTTTTACGTTAATTAAATAATTCAAAGCTGAATCAACAGCCGTGTTTTTCCAATAGCTTATATAATCGTTTTGATTTCCTCCGGCAATAAAAACAGCCTCTGCTTCGCGTAAGCGTCTACGAACATAAGCATCATTTGCTGCTGATATACTGGGAATAACAATCGTTTCAACAGAGTTTACAATTATCCCAAGAGAAGAAAATAAATAATTATTATAACTATTACTGCCCGTAACTCTTATTACCACTATATCTCCACCTCCGCTGCCATTTAAAAACCACTTCATTGCATTATCGTCTTCCGTTGCGCCACCCATTAAACATAAACGGTATTGAGTTGGTTTAACCACATTGGAAGTATCTCCAGTAAAATAACTTATGTAAGGCATTTGACTTTTTGCGCACAAACAAAGGAATATATAATAACAAGATAAAAATAATTTCATGGTTTCTAACCTGCTTTTCTTATAGAATAGTAAATGGTAAAACAATCATTTTAAAATATAATAAATATTAGTTAACCATCTTGCGGTATCTTTTTCAAGCATCGGGTCGGTAACATATTCTTCTATTACAAATTTGTAATCCAACTTGTGAGCTTTAATATATTCATCCATTGCATAATGTGCTTCAATACTTTTTTCGGGCGCACCGTAATAAGGTACGCTTAATACTTTTGTTGAAGGCATATCATATTTTTCCCAACCTTTTACCGTTTTGCCTTTTGGCACGCACATGACAGCCGCACATTCTGTAGCCATCGTTTTTTCATCCCATGAATAAAAAAGTCCGCAAGGAGACATTGGCGACTTCATTTTTTCTTTTTCTAAATCCGCCCACATTTTCGGAAAATGCTCGCCGAAAAAGGCGCCTAATTTATTTCCATCCATTTTTACGCGTTTGGTTCCAATAAAATCTTTTGCATCCCATTGCACTTCTTTTATTTCGTAGCTGGCCATTGGGGCTTCGTTAATACTTTCTAATTTTGTTTTTAATTTGGTTAAACCTTTTTCAAAGTCGGCTCCCAACATTTTATCCATATTCATAAATAACATAATAGGTCTGCCAAAAAAACTAACATCAAAGATCATTCCCCAGGTAAGATCGGTTCCTTTACTATTATCTTTCGAAATAAAATAAACTTTTGAATCACCCATTCCTTCAAACGAAAGTCTTTCAATGATGCTGTCTCCATTAAATCCCTTAAGTTCCATTTGGCCATTTCCCACATCTTTATTTCCTTCCCATGTATAAAGGTGTCCTACTTCTCCGGGGTTTCCGGTATATGTATTTTTCATATGAGGGTCTTTTTCGCTCCAAGGGCTCCACTCATCGTGAAAATATTTGAAATCGCCTAGTTTAGCTTTTACTAGGTCTATAGATTTACTGATAGAAACATTACGTTCTACTTTTATTTCTTTTGGGCCAACCATTGCCAATACAAGGTAAATAAGTATTAAGGCGATAATAACGTACAAAAATTTTTTCATGAGTTTGTTTTTAATTTATAAAGGCTATTTTTAATTAGCTTATCAAAAATACGGCTTTTTAATTTATTCTAAAAGTACGATCAAAATCAAGTATCCTCCTTGTCTTTTTCTTTATAAATGTAATTTATAGTTACCTCTTCCGAAGTTTTTGGCTCCTGCTTTTCTTTTTCTGCTTCCAAAATTTCGTTTTGCACAATAAGATAAGAATTATCGTCATCATTGTCTTCATCCCAATGATAGAGCCTTCGTTGAGGACCTTCTTTACGGTAATTGAAGGCGACTAATACGCCTGCCAGTGCGCCAAATAAATGTCCTTCCCAACTTATTTCAGTCTTTAATGGAAAAATGCCCCACATAATACTTCCGTATAAAAAAACCACCATGGCAGATACAACCATTAAGCGTAAATGTTTTCGGAAAACGCCGCTAAAAAATAAAAAAGTTGCCAGACCGTAAATTAAAGTGCTGGCGCCAATATGAAATGTTGGGTGATCGATACTGTTTCTTCCGCCCATCCAAAGCCAAATACCGCTTACTAACCAGATCCAAACAAAAGTAGCTTTTGCTATTTTTTTATAGAAATAAAACAGCATCATGCCCAATACCAATAAGGGAATTGAATTAGATGCAATGTGTTCTATATCGCCATGAATAAATACCGAAGTAATAATTCCAATTAAACCTTCGGTAGTGCGGGGTAAAATTCCATAGTGCACAAAATTAAGATCGTTGCTTCTTTCAATAAAAAAAACGATCCAAATACTTAATACAAAGAGAAAAGGATAAAGTATTGAATTAAAGATTTGTTTTGCCAGGAAATATTTCATTTTCGAATAGCCTGTTTGATTAATGCTGTACTAAAGTTGCAAAAAATAAACCGGGAATAAGGTTAAAAATAATTAACAGCGAATTATTATTTTACTTTAATTACCGGAACCATAATACGGGTTTGCCATTTGGCAGGATCTTTTTCAACCGTAGGATCGGAAAGATAAAACTCGCGCATAGGTCCGCTTTGCTGTAATTTATTGGCAGCAATATATTTTCTTATTGCATCATAAGCGTTAAACAAATGATTATATGGCCCGTAAAAATTATGGATCAACATGGGGCAAGCTTCTAACACAACTATCTTACAGGTTTTTGGTTGCTTTTTTGGAAATGTTTTAATAGGTAATACACATTCAAAAATAAAATTTGCCGTATCGTTATTGTATGTAAGCATACCCGGCATACCATCCAATTCTGCTCCAACCTCATTCATTTCCGTTTCAAGCACCGAATAGTTTTTTGCCACTTTAAAAGAAACATTTTTCATTGGAGCGGAATCCATTTTACAAATGGTAAGCATTTCGGGCACATCAAAAACACCGGCAATACCGGGAGTATTAGCGATCTTATCCAAATTCGTTTTTTCGGTAAGCGCTCTTTGTAACGAATCGTTCACTTGTATTTCATTCGACTTTGCGTCCTTTGAATTATTGCAAGAAAAAGTAAGACTTACAACAGTAACAACTAAAATAAATCTGAAGAATGAATTTTTCATTTAAAATTAATTCGTTTTACCGGGATAAACTTTTAAAGCTTCTCTTAAACAGTTCATGGCATTTTTAAGATCTTCAATCTTTAATACGTAGGCAATGCGCACCTCATCGTTACCGGCGCCAGGTGTTGAATAAAAACCGGTAGCAGGGGCCAACATAACTGTTTGCTGATCTAAATTAAACTCTTCCAATAACCATTGGCAGAATTTATCTGAATTATCAATTGGTAATTTGGCAATGCAATAAAAAGCGCCGCTGGGCTTTGGACAAAAAACACCATCAATGGTGTTCAATGATTCAATAACAAAATCCCTTCTTGCAATGTATTCTTTTTTTACATCGGCAAAATAACTTTTGGGAGTATCCAAGGCTGCTTCGGCGCCAATTTGTCCGTAACTTGGCGGACTTAATCTTGCTTGTGCAAATTTCAAAGCCGCCGCCATAACTTCTTTATTTTTAGTGATCATAGCGCCAATACGGGCGCCACAAGCACTATAACGTTTACTGATAGAATCTAACAAAATAACATTGTTCTCAATTCCTTCCAGATGCATGACGCTAATGTATTCTTTGTTATCGTAACAAAATTCGCGGTAAACCTCATCGCTTAATAAAAACAGGTCGTGTTTTTTTACCAGGTCGCGTAAAGCTTCCAACTCTGCCTTTGTATATAAATAACCGGTTGGATTACCCGGATTACAGATCATGATCCCTTTTGTTTTAGGCGTAATTACCTTTTCGAAATCCGTAATTTTTGGTAAAGCAAAGCCGGTATCAATAAAACTTCTAACAGGTTTAACTACCACATCTGCGGCACAGCTAAAACCGTTATAGTTTGCATAAAATGGTTCAGGAATAATAATTTCATCGCCCGGGTTAAAACAGGTAAGCATGGCAATTTCAATTGCTTCGCTACCACCGCAAGTAATAATTACTTCGTTATGATCGATGTTAATGTTATACTCTTTATAATAACCACACAATTTTTTACGGTAACTTTCATTACCCGCGCTGTGGCTATACTCCAACACTTTTACATTGGCATTTTTTACCGCGTTCAAGAAAGAAGGAGGCGTTTCAATATCCGGTTGCCCGATATTTAAATGATAAATTTTTATGCCTTTCTTTTTTGCAGTTTCTGCAAAAGGTACCAATTTACGAATTGGTGAGGCGGGCATAACAGTTGCTTTCTTAGAAATTTTAGGCATTTCTTAAAGAGTTTTTATCTATTAATCTCTGAATTTACTTTTTCCAAATGTTTTTTTCTTTTCGCCACTTCCCGAATCGCTGCTACGGCTGCTATAAGATTTTTTCTCACCGCTTCCGCTGCTTTTATCTCCACCATAACCGGATGAATTTCTTGGACGTTTAAATCCACCTTCGCGTTTTTCGCCGCCTTTATAACCACCGCCACCACTTTTGTAACCGCCACCGCTGCCACTTTTGTAGCCACCGCCGCCGCTTTTATAACCACCGCCACGTTTTTCGCCGCCACCATCGCCATCTTTCATACGACGGTTACTAACTTCTAACGAGATCTTACGGTTATTAAACTCAAGATCCTTAGCATTCATTGCTAAAAATTCATCCACAAATTTACTTTCGGTTTCAAAGAAAGAGAAAGAGCTTTTTACATCAATATTAAATATCATACGTGTATGTACTTTAACGCTGTCTGCTAAAAAGTCTTTTAAGCTATTCATATTAAAGCCATCCATAGAACCCATGTTCACAAAGAAACGGGTTGTACGTCCGCCACCAAATGCACCATCAACTGCACCTTTAACAATATTAAGGTCGGGTGCATTTTGATAGTATTCGTGGAAACGGTTAAATTCTTCGCTAATAAAACGTTTAATTAATTCTTCTTTACTTAAGTCTTTTAACTCTTCATAAATTGCCGGTAAAAAACTTTCTATTTCATCATCCTTCACTTCTACGCTATGCAGTTTATGAACCAGGTTAAATAATTGTTTTTCACAAACGTCTAAACCGTTAGGAACATCTTTTTTCTCGAATTTCTTTTTAATAATACGTTCGATATCTTTTATTTTACTGCTATCTTTTGGTGTGATAATGGCAATAGCAATACCTGATTTGCCTGCACGGGCAGTACGGCCGGTACGGTGAGTATAGTTCTCAACATCCTCCGGTAAATTATAATTAATAACGTGTGTTACATCGCTTACATCAATACCGCGAGCGGCTACATCGGTAGCAACTAACATTTGTAAAGTATGGCTACGGAAACGTTTCATTACAAAATCACGTTGACTTTGCGAAAGATCACCATGCAAGGCATCTGCGCTATAACCATCTTTAATTAATGAGTCGGCAACTTCCTGTGTTTCGGCTTTGGTACGGCAAAATACGATCCCAAAGATCTCGGGATAATAATCCACTACACGCTTTAAAGCCAAATAACGGTCGCGGCTTTGAACCTGATAATAAATATGTTCTAAATTATCTGCGCCTTCATTCTTTTTACCTGTGCTAATTTCAACAGGGCTGCTCATGTAATTTTTTGCAATACGCTCTACTTCTTTCGGCATAGTAGCGCTAAACAACCAGGTGTTTTTTTGGCCTGTCGTTTCTTTTAAGATGGTATCAAGATCATCTTTAAAACCCATGTTCAACATTTCATCAGCCTCATCCAATACCACAATTTTTACGGTATTTAAATTAATTACACGACGCTCTATCATATCTATTAAACGGCCGGGAGTAGCAACTACTACTTGTACACCACGTTTAATATCTTTGATCTGCCCATCAATACGCGCACCACCATAAATAGCAGTAACAGCAAAACCACGCATATATTTACCATAGTTTTTAATATCGTTGGTAATTTGCATACATAATTCGCGGGTTGGCGCTAAAATTAAAGCCTGCACTGTTTTATTATCACAGTTAATTAAATTTAAAATTGGCAAACCAAAAGCCGCCGTTTTACCTGTACCGGTTTGAGCCAATGCTACAAGGTCGGTTGGTTCTTTTGCCAATAATGGAATTGTTTGTTGTTGAACGGGTGTTGCGGTTGTAAAACCCAAATCGGTAACGGCTTTTATAAGGTCGTCGTTAAGACCTAGTTCTTGAAAAGTCATTTTACTTGTTTTAATTTATACATTAACTGCTAAAAATACCCCGCAGTTAATGTACATTGCCAAACAAAAATGGCGGGAGGATTTTTAAGACGGGGCGAAGATAGGTTATTTTTATGTAATAAAATAGTTATTACAACTTTTTAACCAAATAACCAGCATAATTTTCTATTTTTGTGGAGCAAAAAGTATGAATCATCATTACGCGATAATAATGGCCGGAGGGGTGGGTACAAGGTTTTGGCCTATGAGTACAACCCAGCATCCAAAACAATTTTTAGATATTCTTGGTACAGGGAGTACCCTGCTACAGGACACTTATAAACGCATGCTTAAAGTATGCGATAAAAATAATATATATATAGTAACAAGTATCGCATACGAAAACATGGTGGCCGAACAATTACCCGATCTGCCAAAAGAAAATATTTTATGCGAGCCTTCGCGCAGAAATACAGCACCCTGTATTGCCTACGCTTCCTATAAAATTCATAAACGCGATCCAAAAGCCATAACCATTGTGGCGCCAAGCGATCATTTAATTAAAAAAGAAGACACCTTTATTAAAGCCATTACTTCTTGTTTTGAGAAAGCGGAAAATGAAGATTGTTTAATTACATTGGGTATTAAACCTACCCGAGCTGATACGGGTTATGGATACATTCAATATGTTGAAAGTGATGTTAAGGAAAAAGATAAGCGCATTTTTAAAGTAAAGACCTTTACAGAAAAACCCGACCATGATATGGCCGATTTTTTTCTGAAGAGCGGTGATTTTTTATGGAACTCAGGAATTTTTTGCTGGAGCACCGCAAGCATTATTTCTGCACTTGAAAAAAACGATCCCGAACTGGCCAATCTTTTTAAAGATGGCATTGATACTTATAATACTGATAAAGAAAAAGAGTTTATAAATAATGCCTATAATGTTTGTAAAAATATATCGATTGATTACAGCGTTATGGAAAAAGCAAAGAACGTTTATGTGCGGGCCAGTATTTTTGGCTGGAGCGATCTTGGAACGTGGGGAAGCTTGTATACCCACATCCCAAAAGATAAACAACACAACGCCCTGGTAGGTAAAAACATTATTACTTACGACTGCAATAATTGCATTATTCAGGTATCTAAAGATAAACTGGTTGTATTACAAGGGCTTGAAGATTACATTGTTGTTGAAAGTGATGGGGTGCTAATGATCTGCAAAAAGCAGGACGAACAGCAGATCCGTAACTTTGTGAACGATGTAAAAGTAAATAAGGGAGAAAGATTCGTATAAATTTGTTGCAATTTCGTGCTATCCTGTTGCATTAACGGTGCTTAAGGCCTAAACCTGTTTTTTTGGCATTATGCTTGTTTCCATCTATTAAATTTAAAATTATCCAAACTATGAAAACACGTTTATCATTTTTCTCGGGCTTATTATTTTTAAGCCTTATTACTTTTAGTCAAAAAGTAAACCTTGTAATTTTTGCCGAAGACGGCGATAAATTTTACGCCTTTGTTAATGGCATTAAACAAAATGATGTAGCCGAAAGTAATGTAAAAGTTACCGGCGTTACACCAAATATTAGTTTACGCATTGAATTTGAAAACAAAGCCTTACCTAATTTAAAACAAAACATGGCTTTAGAACCTGACTTTGAACATACCGCAAAAATAAAACGCGATATGAAAAAACAAATAAAATTACGTTATTTTGGACGCGTGCCATTGAGCGAAGCTACTAATACCGGCGCCTCAACAGTGGCTTATCATACTGCTGACGATTCGAACAATGGTAACTATAATACTACCACCGGCGGAAGCAATAATTATACAACCACTACCACCAATACACAGGTAAATACAAACACCAATGCTAATCCCAATGGCGCTGCGGTAAACGTTAATGTTGATGGCGTTAGTATGAATGTAAATGTTAGTGGCATGGATATGACCAACGGCAATACTGTTACGCAATCAAGTACATCTACAACCGTAACAAGTAGTTCATCATCTACAGGCTCCTCTCCAAGAAGCGATCATTACCAATCACAAAACCAAACTACGCCTATTTCAGCAAATGGTTGCGGCTCTGCCATGCCTAAATCCAATTTTGATAGCATGAAAAAATCCATTGAATCAAAACCATTTTCAGATACAAAAATGAGCACAGCAAAAGTTTCTACTAAAAGCAATTGTATGTCGGTTAACCAAATAAAAGAAATTTGTAAATTATTTAGTATGGATGATGACAAGTTAAACTATGCAAAATTTGCGTACGATTATTGTGTAGATAAAGCAAACTTTTACCAGGTAAGCGAAGTGTTTTCTTTTAGCAGCACTGCTGATGACCTTAATGCTTTTATAGAGAAGCATTAATAGCCTTAATAGTGTCTTTATGAAACCCGGGCTTTGGTTCGGGTTTTTTTATTTCTTAAAAGATTTTATCGTAATAAGTATAAAACTGAGTAAAATAAGCCACACAAATACTCTTTTTAGACCATTTTTGTAGGAAAAACAGTATAAAATGCTTTAAATTATTTTTTGTTTCAAACAATTTTACTTAATATTGTATGGTATTATAATGGTTGCATTTTCTTGCGATCAACAATCAATCAAAAATTAAAATAAAATTTAAATACAAATAACTAATTATTATTAATCTCATTTATGTTTCAGGAACTTGAATTAAACGGTAAATCATTACCGGAATTAAAAGACATTGCAAAAACTCTCTCCATAGATCCAAAAGGTATAACAAAAACAGAGCTTATATCTAAAATACTTGAAAAAGAAAAAAGACCAACCAATACCTCAAAACTTAAACAAGGAATTTCAAAAAGCGACAATAAAGACATGAAAGAAAAAAGGCCACGTAAGATCGTAAAACTTGATCCTATTATTGAAGATACCAAACAGGAAACTATAAATGTTCCTACTGAAGAAGAAATTATTGTTCAGCCGATAGTTAAAATAGCGGAAGTTGAATCAGAAGAAAAAACATCTGATGAAATTACCACGATTGATGAAACTACCATTGAAAATAATGATTCAGAAGAAAGCGGTGTTTCGGGCATGCCCCATGTTGAAGTTGAGCCTGTAAGAAAACACGAAAAAGTAAATTATAACTTTGACAACATTGTTTTTGCAACCGGTGTGTTAGAAATTATGCCTGATGGTTATGGTTTTTTACGCAGTTCTGATTATGATTATTTAAACTCACCCGATGACGTTTATGTTTCGCAATCGCAAATTAAATTATTTGGTTTAAAAACCGGTGATGTTGTAAAAGGTGGTGTTCGCCCGCCAAAAGAAGGAGAAAAATATTTCCCGTTAATTAAAGTTGAACAAATAAATGGCCGCGATCCGGGTTTTGTGCGTGATCGTGTGATCTTTGATTATTTAACACCTTTATTCCCGAACGAAAAATTAAAATTAACCGGTCACCCGCAAGAAAACATGAGCATGCGTGTAATGGACTTGTTCTCGCCAATTGGTAAAGGACAACGTGGTTTAATTGTAGCACAACCAAAAACCGGTAAAACAGTTCTGTTAAAAGATGTTGCCAATGCCATTGCCTATAATCATCCTGAAGTTTATTTAATTATTTTATTAATTGATGAACGTCCGGAAGAGGTTACCGATATGGCGCGTAGCGTAAAAGCAGAAGTTGTATCAAGTACTTTTGATGAGCCTGCAGAGAAACATGTAAAGATCGCCAACATTGTTTTAGAAAAAGCAAAACGTATGGTTGAGTGCGGACATGATGTGGTTATTTTATTAGATAGTATTACACGTTTAGCGCGTGCCTATAATACAGTTTCGCCTGCCAGCGGTAAAGTATTAACCGGTGGTGTGGACGCGAATGCATTACATAAACCAAAACGTTTTTTTGGTGCCGCCCGTAAAATTGAGAACGGCGGCTCCTTAACTATTTTAGCAACTGCTTTAACAGAAACAGGTTCTAAAATGGACGAAGTTATTTTTGAAGAATTTAAAGGAACAGGTAATATGGAATTGCAGTTGGATCGTAAATTATCTAACCGCCGTATCTATCCTGCAATTGATCTTTTAGCTTCATCAACAAGAAGAGATGATCTTTTAATGGACAAAGAAACTTTAACGCGTTTATGGGTATTGCGTAAACACCTTGGTGATATGAACCCGCAGGAAGCAATGGAATTTTTATTAGAAAGATTGCGCCGTACACAAAATAACGAAGAGTTCTTAGCCAGTATGAACGGGTAAGAAAATTCAAAATTCAAAGTTGAAAATTTATAAGAAGCAAAACAGATCGTGAACAGAAGAGCCCTTTATTTTGGTATTGCCTATAGTATTACTGTTATTATTTTTAAATTATTAATTGTTCTTGGTGGTTACTCCTTATCAACTTTCGGTTATTTTTATTCGGGCATTACAAGCGTGTTATTGCTCGTTCCTTTTTATTATTTAGCGGTACGTGGCACCAGGAATGATTACAGCGGAGTGATCGGCGGCAGAGAGGTATTGCGTATCTGTCTCACCATTTTTGCAGTAGGTGCGGTTTTAGTAAGCATTTATAATTATTTTGAATTCGAGTACAGCGGTAAAGCTTTGGCCATTGCTTATTATAACAGCGAACAATTTATGACCTTCTTAAAAGCGCAACCTAAAATTAAAGCGGAAGATTATCAAAAAATTATTGTTGAACAGATCAAAGCTTCAGAGGTTTCGGCATTTAAAGCAACTACCGGTAAATTATTTTCATACATTTTAATTGGTACCATTAGTGCATTTATTACATCTGCATTAATGAAACGCTCGGCTAAATAGATCTTATAATACTTTTATCGTGCAATTATAAAGTGCTTGCTAAAGCTAATTTGTTCGTGCGTCTTTAAATTTAAAATATACAGGCCATTAGGTAGATCATAAGTTTTCATTAGCGCGATATTATTTTCGAAAATTATTTTTTCTTCTTTTATTTTTTGTCCAAGATTATTGTAAATAATCGCTGCCTCAAATTCATTTTTTTCATTAGTACTGATATATAAAATATCCTGCGCGGGATTAGGAAATACATGTGTGTTATTTAAAACTTCCTTTGCTCCATTATCTTTTATTGAAAGAATTGGATTTGGCCAAGGAAAAAACGTATCAAAATTTAAGCGAGCTCCAGCAAACCAATGCGTGGAAGCTGTTAGTTGAGAATATGGCAAACTATTTGAAACCGTAATTGGCAGCATAATACTTAGAGTATTTATCTGGATGGCGGCGGTTTGGGTAACGGGTGCTGCGTAATGAAACATCGCTCTGTTTCTTACAAATATGTTTGATGGGGAAGGCACACCGGCATTACTGACTCCAATTTCATTAGAAATACCATAGTTTGGAATGATCGATAAAGTCCTTACTCTTACATTTGGTAACTCATTCCACTTTGCTGAGTTTAAAGTAAAATTTGTGTCCGATTCAGCCCATGTAAACAAAATAAATTTTCCATCTTCAGTACGACTCAATTGAATTCTACTTCCCGAAGTAACTTTATTATTGTTATTTGAGGGATCAGGATCCCAGGGATTATAACTATAGCCGGGCGCGCTGCTTATAGAACCCGGTGCTTCTGATGATAATGAATCGATGAGCGCACAACCCATGATATTACCGTCTCCAATAAAATCGTAAAGATATGGTGTTTCTCCAGGTATGTGTGACCATTTATATAACTCACCTTGTATTAAAAAATCTTTTGCATACTCCAACGAATCCATGTGATTACTTTTTGTACTTGCAATGGTTGTTGCAATGTGCAAATTATCATGATTATCTACAGTTAAACCTATTCCTTCATTCGTATTAAAATATGGTAATTTTAAAGCGGTGTTAGTTGTAACCCCTGCGATATGACCTTTAATATAATTATTTGCAATAGTGTTAGTATTAAAATCTATCCCAGTAGTTAAAGCCCACGAACCTCCGCTATTATTTGTTTTATAAATAATAGGTTGCCATCCTTGATTACTTAAGCTCGCGCCGCTTCTTGAACCAATAAAAACAAGATAGCCTACTGTGCCACTTTGATTCCATGCCATTAAAGGAGTAGAATACAATTGTTTTGTTCCATCAGACCTAAGAGTTGTTGGAGGAATTATTGAATCCGCTGTCCAGTTAAAATTACCTGCATTAAAATTACCGGTTTCTATTAATGCGCCCCGCAAACCAAAGCCAATATTTGTGGTGGCATTTGCATTAGCAGCCAGTATGCTTACAGATCTTACTTTTCCATCATTTGTAGATGTGAATGATGACCACGATTTGTCATGCTTGCTTAACGCGCCATAAGGTAGAGTGTTTGGCATAAATTGTACTGCCCCGGGTGCGGCACTTATTGTAGAATTAAAACTAGCAGAAACCATTTGTTTGCTTGCATACCAATTTCCGCTATAATTACCTATTGAATTTAGAACCGGGCCGCAGCCTACCAAATATGCATTTACCGGATTGGTATTACCGGGAGGATTATATACAGCGCCTTGCGGGTTTTTTGCGAGTAAATTATTATCCGACCAAACACAAGCACTATCCCAAGTCTGGCCAAAGTTTGTAGAGATCATAGCCACAACAGCTCCTTTAGCAGTAAGTGTGGTTGATGGATAAGAAGAATAAGTAACGCTTGCCTGATGAAAAAAAGTTATAGTGTTAAGTGCAGGATTATATTGTAAAGGTTTAGAGAAACTATTTAATACACTATGAATATTTGCTGATCCTGTAAATGGATACCATGTGAAGGAATTTGCGGCAGATGTTTCCTTACCTCCTTGTTGTGAATAGCTGGTTAATAAAGTAAAAAAATAAATAAGTATAAAAAAAATACGCATAGCTTGATCCTCCTACTAAAGTTAAGCTTTTAAAATTACCTAAACAACGAGATCTTTCCCAACCGTGAATTTTTCTTTTCACTCCCCTTCTCAACACTTTCTATTACAAACGTATAAATGTCTTCAGGGCAAAGATTTCCTTTAAAACGCCCATCCCATTTGCCATTTGTACTGTTAGTGGTATACACTGTATTTTCCCATCGGTCTTGTATGGTCATTTTAAAATAGGTGTATTCGCATTGTAAAACCGGGTAAAAATAATCGTTGTGATTATCTTCATTGGGCGTAAAACTATTTGGGATCAGTATTTCGCAATTGCAGGCTTTTAATTTTACTTTAATGCTATCGGTCTGTTGTCCGCAATTCTTACTCTCCGACCTTATCCAATACGTGCCTTCGCCACTTACAGTTATTGATGGAGATGTTGAACCCGTGTTCCATAAAATTTTTGTACCCGCACTTGGCTTTACGCCTATCACTTTATTTTCTTCGCTTAAACAAAAGGTAATATCATTGCTAATGCCACTAACAGCACCCGGTAAAAATTTTACGCGGGCTGTATCTATTACCGTGCAACCCAAATTGGTAATTTTTACCCAATAGTTACCTGTATTTTCTACTTTAATTTTTTGTGTGAGCTCGCCGGTGCTCCAAAAAAATAATAAGCCGGGGTTTCTCGCATCAAGAATTAAAGGTTTGCCTTTACACAAAGTCGTGTCTCTTAAAAGTAATTTTGGTTTGGCATACATTTTTACAACCGTGCTGTCTAAGTAAGTTGTTTTACCGGAAACCACTTTTACATAATATTTTTCCAGCTGGTTCTTTACTTTTATTTTTTTGGTGTTATAAATGATCCCAATGCTTTTTGCTCGCCACTCCGTAGAAGCGTTTTTTTCGAAAGTTTGTTTTAGTTCAATAATAGCGCTATCGCCAATACAAAAGCCGGTAGTATCCGGCAAAAGATTTTTTTGTGAAAAAACATTTGCCGCAAAAAGTAAAAATAAATATGTAATTAATTTTTTAATACTATTGCTCCAACTCTATTGTTATTTTAGTTCCTGAATCTTTTGCATTAACCGTAGATTTATCTAACATGGTTACTTTTTGACTCTTACCCGTTAATTTAGAATTGATCTCTAAAATAGTTTTAATGGTGCTTGTGCCTAAAGATTTATGTCCTGTTTTGGCATGCTCTTTTGCTTTTATCAATCCTATTCCATCATCTTCTATTGTAATTAAAAGATTTGATTTGCCTTCTTTTTTAAATGTTACATGTAATGTGCCGTGCGATTGTTTTGGCAGGATACCGTGTATGATGCAATTTTCAACATGAGGTTGAATGATCATATTTGGAATCTTTATCTCTGCACCGTTTAATTTTTCGTCGAGTGTAATGACGTAATCAAATTTATTCTTAAAACGTTCTTTCTCTAATTCAAGATAATATGTAAGGCGCGCTATCTCATCATTTAAAGTAATATCGCTTTGCGATGCTTTTTCAATGATCATACGGATCAAACGAGAAAATTTTGCAAGGTACTCGCTTGCCTTTAAACTATTATTTGTATTAATGTAATTTTGAATGGAAGTTAAGGAGTTAAAAATAAAATGTGGGCTCAGTAACGCATTCATTGCCTGATGTTTTAATAAATTAACCTGCTGCTCTTCCTGCAGGCGCTTGGTTGCTTTAAATTTTACCCGCTTTACCCACACAAAACTTATGCCACTTATTAATAGTAGACCGCCGATGGTAAATAACCAGTAGACCCACTGCGTTTCAGTTAATTTTTGTTCTTTTTTAATAAGAACGATGGCGCTTTGGCTCCACGAAATATTGTCGGATGAGGCAGAAATCTCGATCACATGTTTCCCTCCTTCTATTGACCCTAATTCAAAAGAAGTATTTTCGATGATCTTCCAATCGCCATTATCCCTGCGGTAACGGTAATATTGTTTACTTGGTTTATTAAAAAATGGGCTGTAAAAATAAATAGAAATATCGCTTTGATCAGAACCTAATGTTACTGTATCGCTGTTGGCATTTAAATTTTTTCCATCCACATAAATGTAATTAATAACCACCGGTTTTAATACAGGATCAAAATCTGTAATATCTTTTAAGGTAGCAATAGATATTCCCCGTGCAGTAGAGATACATACGTTTTGTTCGTTTAAGGTAATATCGTTAATAGAATTAGAAGGCAAGCCCGTTGATTTATTTAAGATTTTAACCGGTTTCAGATCTTTATCACAAATAAAAACCCCATCGAGTGTTGCCAACCAAATTTGGTTATTGAACTCTTTTATTTTTTTTACGCCATTTAGTCTTAAGTTACCAACCTGCTGAATCAGTTTTTTTGCGCGAACATCTGTAATGCCCGCTTCATGCGCGGCGTAAAGCTTACCGTTAATAAGTGCAATATCGTTGATCTTATAATTTAATTCGGGACTAATTACATTGTGATAAGATCTGCTCTTAAAATCATACACATAAAATCCTGTGCTTGTTGCTACAAATAACGAGTCGTTATCTTTTAGCAGCGCATTTACCGACACACGGTAATCGGGAAAAGAAATTAATGTATCCAATGTTTTTGACGCATCGCCATTGCACAGTAAAATATTGGCCTGCCAATCGGCTACAATACTTTTGTTGTTATCTAAGGGTAGAAATTGTTTTACAATGATGGGTTTAAAACGGTAGATCTTTTTTGAATCAGAAAACAAAGAAGGGTTCATATCGAACTGGCTTCTTTTAAAATAATAAATAATACCATTTATCTCGCTAATGCCGTTAATAGGCTCCGTAATAAACTCATCCGGGTGCGATAAGATCTTTGTTTGGTGATTATTTATGTTTAAGCCAAACAAACCGTTGCTGGTAGCAGCAAATAATAAGTTCTGTTTAAAGTAAACCTCGTTCACATTTAAAACTTTGCCTTTTAAATTAAAGTTAATAGAATTAAAGAAAGGGTTTTGAATAAAATAAACACCATCGCTGTAAGTACCCACCCAAATATTTTGTTGCTTGTCTTTATAAATGCAATTGATTAATGTTGGCGGCACACCAAGAATTTCAAACACATCGTAGGTTATTTCGTTTTGATAAAGATAAATGTTCTCATCAGGATAAGAGGTAAACCAAATGCGGCCATAATCATCGGGGATAATTTTTGAAATACTTTTTTCGCCGCCTAATTGAAACGTAACGCCTTTGTTTTTATACTTTGGAGTAATGACACTTTCAATTTTATAATCGTTTAAGATAACGATCTTGCCTGCGCTTCCAATTATTAGTTTACCGTCTTTTGACTGGGAAATGGAATTGATCTTAGAATTCTTTAACACTTCTAATTGTTTCTGTGTTCCATCGGTAGCATCATACAAACCATCGCTACGCCCAACCAGTATTTTATTATCGGCTGTTTTAAAAATACAAAAGGCCTGGTTAATATCGTCTTTCTTATTCTTTTTAAAAGCATCTGGCATTTTTTGGCCGGTACCAAGGTCAATAATAATTACTCTTATTTGCGTCGTTAATAAATAAGCAAACTTATCGGTAATAATAAAATTATCGGCTGCGTTAGCGTATTTTAAATTTTGTTCGAACCGGTATTTTTTTGTTTTAAGGTTAAAGCTCGAGATTCCTTCGTCGCGAATGGACAACAATAATTCGGAAGAATTTTTTAACGACACATTTAATAAAGCATTGCTCTTTAAACTATCTATACTTAATTTATCAAACTTATACCCATCGTAAAAATAAATACCGTTTTGCGTGGTAAAATACATTAAACCATTTTGATGCTGTTCGATATTAAAAATGTTGGAGTTATTTAAACCTTCCTCGCTACCTAATTTTTGAAAGTTAAAGGATGGCGTTTGCGCTTTGCCTAAATTTAGAATTAAGGCGAACAAAAAAACCGGGTATATGTAATGAGATCTTATACTTTTAAGTATTAATTAAACATAATTTACCTTTAAAGTATAAAAATACAAAAAGCCCGTAAACGGGCTTAGTATTTGAACGAATTTTTAAACTATTTGGGCGAAACAGATTTAGTTTTAATAAACTCCGAAAACTCCTGTATGCGGGCTTTACTAACCTGAACGTGTGTGCCATCACTCAAAATTACCTCACCACCTTCGTTATTGCTGTACTCTTTTACAAAATTAACGTTTATAAGAGCAGAGCGATGGATCCTGAAAAAATCAATGGGTGGTAAAATAGCTTCAAACTCTTTTAATGTTTTGCTGGCAACTATTTTTTTCTGGCCGTTTAAAAATAAATTGGTGTAATTATCACTTGCTTCCAACCAAACAATATCTTTAAAATCAACCAAAGTAAAACCTTTGCTATGGCTTATCAGTACAATGTTCTTATCAGTTTCTCCTTTACCTGTTGTAACAGCGGGCTTGCTTTCGTAATGCTGCACCACTTTGCGTATTGCGCCTTGCAGCTCGCTTAGCATTAACGGTTTTAATAAATAATCGGTAGCGCCAGCTTTAACGGCAGTAATACCATGTTCGCTGTAAGCAGTTAAAAATACAACACAAAAATCGCGGTTATAAATGCCTTCCAGCATCTGAAAACCATTCATGCCCGGCATATTAATATCCAAAAAAACTACATGGGGTTTTAGCTCTTGTATCTTTGTCTTACCTTCCGGACCGCTGGCCGCCTCGCCAATTACTTCAATTTCGCTGCAATAATTCTGTAGCATACTGCGGGTATTGCTCCTGCTATCTTCTTCATCATCTATAATAACTGCGGTGTATTTTTGCATGGCATTAATTTTTTACTAATCTAAACATTAATATTAAATAAAATTTCTGACTTATTGAAACATGGTTTTTATTGAGTAAATGAACATTTGATAAACATTTAACCGTGTATTTATGGTTTAGGCTAACGCTTCATGAAGTTTATATTTTTTAAAGTAACTTTTTAAGAGCGCGTGCGCTTCTTTTAAAAGAGAGTCGTGTGTATAGTTTGCATTTAATTGTTTTGTTGCAACTTTTACCGATTCGCCATTTTTTTCGTGACTGGTTTTACGGACAGATTTTTCGAGAGCTTCCAGTGAAAGGCCTTTATCTTTGATCTTGCCAATATTCTCTATCACATAACTTAAAGCATAAAAAGCTTTTTTGTTAAATGTGATATGGCTTACCAGGTTTTTTTTAACGGGCAATTTATTAAAAGGGTTTATCACCTCGTTCTTTGTAATAAATTCTTTTTCCCAGGGGTATTTTTCTTTTGTTTCTTTTAGAACGATCAATCCTTGAAAGCTTTCGCCATAAATACTTATCCATCTTAATTTGCGGCGCAATTCGTGCACCTGCTCTTCCATGTCGGTAAAGGCCTTTGGATATTGGTCAAAAAAATCGCAGCTTTCTTTTAATTCAGATCTTATTTCTTCCTGCAATTTTAAAATAAGTTTTTTGTCGTTAAAATTAATTTTAAAACCTTCATTCATTTTTTTAAGGTCCGCCAAATAAAAATCGTGTTTAATCAGTTTTTTATTCAACTTGTCAACCGCTTTTTCTAATTTATCGGAAATATATTTTAATTGCGGCATTTGCACGGTCTTTAATTTTGAAAAATCGGCAGATAATACCAGGTAATGATCGATCTCACCTAAATAATCTTCTAGTTTTTTAATAGTAGCATGCCATTCTATTATTTCTTTGTCTTCAAATAATTTATTGGAGACACGCAAAATAGATTCTGCCATAAATAATTGCATCCTTGCTTTGTTCTTATAAAGGAACATGGCAGGATTAGAATTTGTTTTTGCCTTTTTAAAAATATCGGTTAATTGTTTGCAAAATAGCTGAAAAGGAAAGTGAGGTGAAAGAGGCATAAAATAATTGATTTAGTGAGTTAACTTCTATATCAAATATAACAAAACATTTTGAAACAAAAAATGCCCGAAACATAAGTATTTCGGGCATTTTAAAGGTTTTAAGAGAGTTTAACTAACTTTCTTTTTGCTTTAAGATCACTTCGTTGGCTACAATTTCTGTGATGTATTTTTTTACCCCATTCTTATCTACATAATTACGGGTGGTTAAGCGACCTTCAACGCTTACAAAGCTTCCTTTTTTAAGATCTGCCTCTATTTGCTCGGCCATTTTACCCCATGCAGAGATGTAGTGCCATTGGGTATCTTCGGCTTTTTCGCCACTGCGAGTCTTGTACTCTTCTTTAGTAGCCATTGAAAAACGTGCTACTTTGTTACCATTTTCAAAAATTTTAACTTCCGGGTTGTTACCTAAGTTACCTGTTAATTGTACTTTGTTTGTTGTGCTCATGATATTTGTTTTTATATTTTATTATTTAATTTGTTTCTTAATTGTTTTTGCCGGTGATGAATTAGGCTGCTTTTTGATAGGATACAAATAATTCGTTCGCCATTATTTCTGTACTTGTTCTTTTTGAGCCATCTTTACCTGTGTAGGTGCGGTTAACCAACTTACCGTCTATAGTAACCTGTGTGCCTTTGTATAAGATACGCTCGGCAATATTTGCCAGGCTGCCCCAGGCAGTAATTGTGTGCCATTGTGTGTGGGTTACTTTCTCTCCTTTTTTGTTAGTGAAGGTCTCGTTTATCGCTACTGCGAAACGGGCCAGCTTGCTTCCGTTATCTAAAATTTTTACTTCCGGGTTTGCACTTAAGCGGCCTACTAATTGTACGTGATTTTTAATGTTCATCATGTTTTTTGTTTTTTACTTGTTATTATTTATTTTTTTGTTTTTACGTTTTATCGTTTAAAGCTTAATTAAAATTGCGCTACTTCAAATCGACAGGACAAAGGTGCGGCGACATCCAAACTTTATTCGGTTATTAAACAATTGTAGATGGATAAAGTCGTTTGTAAGCGTTTGTTGTCGATTAATATTATTGACTATCAATAAATTACAACAAAAAATGAAAAATATAAAATTTTGAAATAAAAAACCGTTAAACGGATAAACGGCTCCTGAAAAGAAATTTTTGGATTGAAAAAAAGAAATTTTTTGCTAAAATTATTACACTTTAAACCCTATCACCGTAATATCATCTACCTGCTCCAGATCGCCCTGCCATTTTTTTAAGGTATCGGCTAAAACGTTCTTCATTTCGGTTAGTGGTTGCTGTGCCATATCTACAATTATTTTTTGCAGGTTCTTGTATTTGAATTTTTTTCCTCCTACTCCACCAAACTGGTCGGCATAACCGTCGGAAAAAGTTAATACCACATCACCTTCCTGCAAGGTAATTTCGTTCAACGTAAATGGCTGTTTGCTGCCATAAGAAAAACCAACAGGAAATTTATCGGCCTTGTGTTTTATTAATTCGCCATTACGCAATAACCATAAAGAATTATTAGCGCAGGAAAATTGAAGTTTAGCGGTTGTAAAATTATAACGCATCATTACCATATCCATGCCATCTTTTGATTGCTGTTTTTGGTTAGCTGTAGAAAATATCTCCAGGATCCCATCCCTTAACTGATCCATGATCTTATCGGTATCGCGAATGTTGCGTTCTTTTACAATCTCGTTCAGTTTTGAAACGCCAATTAAACTCATAAATGCACCCGGCACACCATGCCCCGTGCAATCGGCGTTCGCGATCAAGATCTCTTTATCATCTTTATAGGCCCAATAAAAATCGCCACTCACAATATCTTTTGGTTTAAAGAAAATAAAATAATCTTTAAAACTCTTTGCAAACAGATCATCAGACGATAATAAAGCTTTTTGAATTTGTTTGGCATATTGAATGCTATCTGTAATGTCTTTATTTTTTTCTTCAATAATAGAATTTTGTTTTACCACTTCTTTATTTACGAATGAAAGTTCTTTGGTTAACTTTTTCATTTTGCGGTAACCCCACAACATTAATAAAAAAACGATCAAGGAAATAATCAGTCCCACGATCAACATTGTACGCTGCGTATCACTTTTGTGTAACTGATCGCCCTGCATTTTTATTTTAAGATCGGCAATTTGTAATTCCTGTTGCTTTTTTTCGCTTTGGTATTTTTCTTCGGCATTGGCAATATCACTTGCTTTTGCTTCGTTAAAAAGGCTATCTCTATAATCTCTGCTAAGCTTATAATTATCATATGCCAGTTTGTATTCCTGGCGCTCGTAATATACACTTGCGAGACCGGAAGCGCCGTTAGCGATCCATTCTTTATAGCCGGTTTTATTTGCCATCCATAAGCCGCGTTTATAATACTCTATGGCTTTATCGTAATTTTTAAGCTCGTAATATAAACCACCAACATTAATAAGAGCGCCGGCAATACTTGCCGAATCTTTAAACTCAATGAGGACATTAAGTGCTTTTTGATAATAAACCAAAGAGCTATCAGGTTTTTTATCATGACTATATGCAATGCCCAAATTATTATAGAAACCCGAACTACTTCTTTTATTATTGTATTTGTTACATAACCCGATGCCTTTATAAAAATAATGATAGGCCGAATCAAACTTTTTTAGATCAGTAAAACAGCTCGCAATTCGTAATAACGAATTTATAGTTAGCTTTTCTGAAATTTCCATGCGTAATTTTAAAGCCGTGCGATGATAGGATATAGCTCTGGTATCATCGTTCATTTGCTCCTGGATATAACCCATGTATGAGTTGGCATTGCCCAATGCTCTTTTATTTGCTTCTCTATCTAAATTTTTTAGTGCAATTAATAAATAGGTTTGTGCATTAGGATAGTCTTCGTAATCTTTAAAGCTTATACCTTTTAAAAGGTTGGCCATGCCAATAACGATTTTTACTTTAGAGTTGGCTGAAAGTATCAAAGCATCGTCTGCCAGCTTCTTACATTCTTCCAATTTATAGTCTCTTTGATAAATATCAAATAAGGCGGCAATTTGCATCACTTTTGCAGAATCGTTCTTTTCAGCAGCTATTGAATCTTTTAAAGCATCAACTCTTTCGTTTTGCGCGAAAGAAAAATAGGGTGCACAAATTATTGCACAAAAAAATAAAAGAATATTTCTTTTAGACCCTCTCAATTTTGAATTAGTTCTAAGTTTATAAACTTAGTTATAAATTTAAGCTAAGCAAAAAAAATTAGTTCTTTTTTTAAGATAACACGCTTTATTACGTACTAAATTTCATTATTTAGTATATTCGTATAACAAATCAACCCATTATGGAGCCCTTAAAAGAAATGTTCAATAAAAAATTTTACAACGAATTGGCATTGGCATTTAGTAAAGCAGATGAAAATTTTGGCGCCACGAAATTTATAAAAGAAGTGACTAAAGATATGGAGCCACTTTCTTTGAATGAACGGATGCGCAAGACATCGCATATATTGAGAAAACATTTACCGGCCGATTATAAAAAAGCCATCGAAGTACTTTACAAAGTTATTCCAACCACTCAAAGAGGGTATACTAATTTGGTGTTTCCGGATCTTGTTGGGGTTTACGGACATGATAACGTTGACCTCTCTTTAGAGGCTTTAAAATATTTTACACAGTTTGGTTCTTCTGAATTTGCTATTCGCGAATTTTTAAAACGTGATTTTAATCGTACCATTAAAGTAATGCATGTTTGGGCCAAAGATAAAAATGCCGATGTGCGTCGTTTAGCTTCAGAAGGTAGTCGCCCACGCTTACCCTGGTCTTTTAAACTAGACGAAGTAATTAAGAACCCAAAAAGCACGCAAGGTATTTTAGAAATTTTAAAAACAGATGATGAATTGTACGTGCGTAAATCAGTGGCCAATCATTTAAACGATCATTCAAAAGATAATACCGATTTTATGCTGCGGGTTTTAAAAAGCTGGGATAAAAGCAATGCGCACACTGCCTGGATCGTGAAACATGCCAGCCGCAGTTTGATAAAAAAAGGTAATGCCAGTTCATTAGCGCTGTTTGATTTTGAAAAAAACCCAAAAATAAAAATTCAAAATTTTAAGATCCTTAAACCAAAAATAAAATTGGGAACTAATTTAGAATTTGAGTTTGACTTGATCTCAGAAAAAAATATAAAACAAAAATTGGTAGTTGATTATATTATTCATTACCAAAAAAAAGGGAAAGAGCTTTCTGCCAAAGTTTTTAAATTAAAAGAACTAGAATTAAAAGCAAAAGAAAAAATAAGCATCTCAAAAAAACAAATGATAAAAGATTTTACAACCCGCAAACATTTTTCAGGAGAACATTTGTTGGAGATACAAGTGAATGGGAAAGTGCTTGCAAAGCTTGCGTTTAAATTAAGTATATAATAAACTGTAATAATCTCAACGAGATCTTTTTTATTCATTTTGGCCTCACTTTTTTGCTTGAACAAAAAAGTAAGCAAAAAATTCAAGGCTTTCATAATATTTTGCTAAAATTCATCACAGATCAAGCCTGATGATTTTAAGCGCTTCGCGAGATGCAAAAATCATCTTTTGCACAAGCCTACGCTTTTGATCTATAATGAATTTTTACGCAAAATCTTATGAGGCCCTAAACCGATGCGTGCTTGCGCGGCATTATACATTGCTAGTCGGCCTCAAAGAAATTCTGTATGATTTGTGTTTTAATTTTTTAACCACCGGTAATTTTAAAATATATGGTAAGTAGTCATTTGAGCGCGATCCCATTTTAAAATTACATTTGGGCCTACGTTGTTTGAGCGAAGAATGAGCGAGTTCGTAGGCGACGCAAAAAAATTAAAACATCAAATCAAGGAATTTCTTTGCAGCCTTGATTTTTGATCAACTTTTTATCAAGAAAAAGTTGAAGCGAAAAATTATAAAAAAATTAATTTAAATTATCTGAACCCCTTTAGAGAGGGTGCCATAAGTCTTGTAGCCTTTTAAGAGGTTATTTTTTGGGTAGCTGGAAAAGGAAATAAAATTATTTTTTATCTTTATATATCATAAATCTTGTCATGAAAAATCTAATTGTTACTGCTGATGACTTTGGTGTTTTTCCGTCTATTAACCAAGGTGTAAAAGATGCCATTCGCAACAACAAAGTAAATTCTGTTGCCTGCATTGCTAATTATAAAGATTCGGTTAAAAATGTAAAAGAACTTATTGCCGAGTTTGGTACCAAAGCAGATATTGGTTGCCATTTAACCATCTCATCGGGTAATGCACTAACAGTACAAAATAACGATGCCTTTTGTTACGGAAATACGTTTAGGCCCTTTAGTAATTTAAATATTAATGCCATTGAAGCCGTGCCAAAACTTTTAGAAAAAGAATTAAAAGCACAGGTGCAGGTATTTTTAGACAATGGCATACCTGTTTCTAATTTAAGTTGCCACCACACTACCTTAACAACAACAGCCGGTTTATTTAAAGTATATTTAAAAGTGGCAGAAGATCTTAAATTGCCTATACGCTCTATTAACCTCAGCCCCGGTGGTAAAGATTGTACCTTTCGCACCGTGCTTGATATTATGCTGCTGCGTTACGTGCCCTTAAAAAAATTACGCGAGGTAAGAAAGTTTGGAAGGGAGATAAACAATTACTACAGTAATTTTGAAATAAAGATCTTAGCGCCAAATATTTTAGAATGTAGCCATTATGGCCCCATACCGCAATCGGGTTTTTTAGATGCCGCCGCTAAACTGGAAATAAATCATAAACACAAAAGGCTTAACCGCTTTTTTAAAAATTTTATTGCTAACGATAAAAACTGCGCCGAACTAATGGTGCACCTTATTTCTGATGATCTTAATTTGCTGGAGCAAGATGATGGTATTGATTACCCCGGCATTGATCAAAACTATTTTGATAGCCGCGTATTAGAATATAAGTCTCTAAATTCTTATGACCTTACGCAATACCCAAATGTTAGAATGGGTTTTTGGAGAGAGTTGGTTTAACGATCATTTATTTATTTTACTTAAATTATCAAAAAAAAAGAAAAAACAATTTTATGGTTATTTCTAGTTAGCTTGAGTATTGGTTCATGCAAAAAATCAAAAACCTATTCTTGCAAAAACCATACAGGTTCGGTAGTTTTTTCGGAAACAAAAGAATTACAATGGAAGAATTTGAAGTGAACGGCAAAAAGAAAAAAACTGATACTTATAGCAATGATGTTCTTATTGCCTCTATTCCCTGCAAAATTGATTAAATCAAGTTCTCTTTATATAAAAAATTGTAATTACAAGTGGTAACCAAACACTCTAAAAGGCAAGCTTTTCTTTTTTTAATATTAAGCATTTGTTAACAAAACTTAAATAGTAATAAGTCACACAATAAAGCATTTACATTTGCGTTATAATTTATTACCAGTATTATCACTTATGTTCGAGTTTAGTAAAACAGTTTTAGAAAAAGTAAGTTTTGATAGAACACTTTTTTGTAAAGAATTAACCAAAGCCATTAATTGGGTTAAGCCCGATGAAAAAACACTTTTAAAGGTTTGGTGTTTAGCTACTTTTGGTAATGAGTATCAAACAGAGATCCTAGAGATCTTTGGTAAGTTTTAGTTTTTAATTTTCACCTCAATTTTTGATTAATGACGTCAATGCAAAGCATTGAGCGGGCTTTTGCGAAAGAATCAAAAAATCAATTTCTGAACGCATTTCCCGCCGTCACTTTTTGCTTGATCAAAAAGTAACCAAAAAATCAAGGCTTTATTAAACTTTCGCTAAAAATCTTTCTTCTTCAAGCCAGATGATTTAAGCGCTTCGCGAACAGCCAAAATCATCTTCGCGCACGCCTACCCTTTTGAAGAAGAAGATTTTTTACGCAAAATTTTAAAAGGCCGTAACACTTGGTTTGCTTACGCGCCAAGCAAACCACCCTAGAATCATTATAAAAAATCATCAATCCCTTTTTTCTTGATAAAATTAGAGCAAAAATCAAGGCTTTTTAATGATGTACGCTCACATCTTTTTTACTTTCCCTGGGCGTAGTACTGGTATCATAAGTTCCTTTTTCAGGATCCAATGAATCTGAAACGCCTGAACCTACTTTTATTCCGGTATCGGCGGCGCCATTACCCGTATTACCATTAGAGCTACAGGCAACTATTACTGAAATAAATACCGCAATTGGTACGATATAAATTATTTTTGTCTTCATGTTTTAAAATTTTAGTGATGTACGCCTTCGGCAAATTCTTCTATCATTTTTTTGCAAAAAGCAGGCAGATCTTTTGGGCTGCGGCTGGTAACCAAACCTTCGTCTACAACAACCTCTTCATCTACCCATTTTACACCGGCATTTATAAGGTCGGTTTTAATAGAGGGAAAAGAGGTCATTCTACGGCCTTCAATATTATGCGTTTCGATCAATGTCCATGGTCCGTGACAAATTGCGGCAATAGGTTTGCCTTCGTCTAAAAAGTCGGCAACAAAATCCACTACATTATTATTTACACGTAATTTATCGGGGTTCATAACGCCACCCGGTAAAACAAGTGCGTCATAATCTCCACTTTCTACTTCCTCAATTGTTGCGGTAACTTCAAATTCATCTCCCCAGTTCTTGTCCTTCCAGGCTTTTATTTTTCCTTTTTCTAAAGAGATCACATCTATTTTAGCGCCTTGTTCCTCAAGGGCTTGCTTTGGTTTTTCAAATTCTGATTGCTCAAAGCCATCTGTAACAATTATGGCAATTTTTTTCCCACTTAATTTCTTTTCCATGATATTATATTTTAAGTTCATAATAACTATGAAAATTTTATACCAGTTTGGCCATTAAGCTATGTTCATTTATGCGCAAGCAAATACAGTATAACGGCCTCAAAGAAATTCTGTAGGATTTGTGTTTTAATTTTTTAATCACCGGTAATTTTAAAATGTAAATTAAGTTGTGCATTTTGGCATAATACCATTTTAAAATTACATTGAGCCTGACTAGTTTTTATTTCCAAAGAAGCTAAATTCAGGGCGATTCCAAAAAAATTAAAAGATCAAATCAAGGAATTTCTTTGCAGTCTTGATTTTTTGTTTATCATACACACTAGCTCGCTCAATGCTTTGCATTGCCGTCATCAAGGAAAAAGAAAGGCGTGATCTTTATAAAAAATCTTCAATCCACTTTTTCTTGATAAAAAGTGGAGCAAAAATCAAGGCTTTATTAAACTTTCGCTAAAAATCTTTCTTCTTCAAGCCAGATGATTTAAGCGCTTCGCGAACAGCCAAAATCATCTTCACACACTCCTACCCTTTCGAAGAAGAAGATTTTTTACGCAAAATTTTAAAAGGCCGATATACTTTGTGTGCTTACGCGGTTGCACCTAGTGCGCAACAACTAATTTAATACTTCCTGCAGGTTTACCATCTACAATTAAAGTGGCAGGGTAAGTGCCGTTGGTTAAATTTTGTCCGTCGAAAGTAGTACTCGTTTTACCACGCTCTAGCAAATAAATTGTTTTTATCATTTTACCCGTCATATCATAAATAAGGACCTGCGCATTTTTTACATCGTCTAACAAAAATGCCTCAATAGTTGTGCTAGTTGCAAAAGGGTTTGGATAGTTGGTCAATAATTTTGATTGCTCTTCTGCGATGGTTCCTTCATTTTTTTTCTTAGCGTATTCTTCGTTCGAACCGCTGATCTTTATTTGTACACGACGGTTCAAAAACTGTCCTTCTTCCGTCTCGTTGGTTGCGCGTGGCATTGTTTCGCCTTTACAATTCATAACAATACGCGAAGGATCTACGCCTTTTAATTTTAAATAATCTACCACACCATTTGCACGTGTGCAGGATAATTGCTGGTTCAATTCTTCTGAACCTTGATTATCGGTATGACCGGTAATTAGGATCTTTCCTTTGGTATTATCTTTATACAACTTCGCTAAATTATCCAACAATGTTTTATATCCTTTATCAATTTCAGAACTATTGGTACCATATAATACATTGTAACTTTTTTCGTAGGATACAAAACTTTGGCCTTCAATAAAAACACCACTGTCAAAAGAATCGTCGCTTACATCGGCAATGCACATTTTTAAATGGTAAGTTTCGTAAGGCGTAACCGGTTGGCGGATCTCCATCAGTTTCGTTAAACCATCGTATTCTATTGCTACATTTCCTGCCACATTGCTTACAAAATAAGTTGGGTTGGATGGCACCGTGCGCGAATATCTTGTACCGCCACCATTAATAGAGTTAACACTTACCGGGATATCTGAATTTGGAACTACCGCTAAATTTTTATCGCCGGTAATTCCTTTACCGCTAATAAAAAAAGCAAAAGCATCGTTGTATTGCGAACCAACATATTCATCATACTCTTCGGAACCAAAAACATAATTAAAACTTAAAGTATCTGCTGTTGGTACAATATCTAATTCTATCACGCAGGCATCAAACGTTTTTTGTCCGTGCAATATTTTTTCAAGATCAACGCTGGTATTATCAGAAACAACTGTTTTACCCCTACTCTCCATTTTATCGTGTGTGTAATTGGACATACCTACGGAAGTATTGCCGGAGCAAAGTCCGTTAATGCCGCCCGTTGTCATAATCAGGCCTTTTTTCATACCCAAAACGGCTTTTTTATCCTCAAAAAAACCAAAAGCTTCGTCAGACGAGGCTTTGGTAATGGAAAAACTTTTTAGCACTACACCTTCGCCCACCAATGTTTGCAATAAGTTGCGGGCATCGAAGTTACCTGTTGGCTGTGTTTTGTAGGTTTTAAAGTTAGCTACGGCTTGGGCAAAAGTAGAAGAAGCTGTAAACCCTGTAAATACGGTTAAAGCAAGTAAGATTTTTTTCATGAGAGAGTTTTTAAAAAGGGTATTTATCTTTAGATGCAGTTTATAATAAATATCCACAAAAAAAGTTACAGTATTTTAGGCGAAATCTTAAAAAAAGGTAAAAAAGCATCATAATTTAGGGTTCAGCATCTCAGCACTCAAACAGGTTTAGTGCTGAGATTCCGGCTCAGGCCCGGAATGACTAGTTTGTTTGCGGACAAAAAAATCAATTCCTGAACTCATTTCTTGCCATTACTTTTTGCTTGATGAAAAGAAAGGCGAGATCTTTATAAAAAATTATCAATCCACTTTTTCTTTGATAAAAAGTGGAGCAAAAATCGAGGCTGCATAATATTTTTCTAAAATTCATCATCGCTCAAACCTGATGATTTAAGCGCTCCGCGAGAGACAAAAATCATCTTTCACACAAGCCACTCTTTTAACCGACGATGAGTTTTTATGAAAAATCTTATGCGGCCAACTCACATTGTTTGCTTACGCTTTATGAAAATAGATTAGGCAACTTTTGGATCTTCTATCTCCGCTTTAGGTTTTTTGATCTTCTTTTTAGGAGTTAAACGGGCCTGTATCTCTCTAAAATCAAAGATCGCTTTACCGATAGGTGGCATTGTATCGCCAATTAAAAAACCAATGGGTTTAAGATGTGGGATCTTATCAAAAATTACTTTTAAAATAGCCGTTATGGGTATAGAAAGGAACATGCCTGCAACGCCCCATAAAGCCCCGCCAATTAATACAACTATGATAGAGATCAAAGCATTTACTTTAACTTTTGAAGCCACAATTTTTGGCACTAAAAAATTGTTGTCGATCAGCTGAACAATGATGTAAGCAATTAAAACTAAAACCGCATCAAAAGGCGTATCAGTAATCACCGCCATTAACATTGGCAGGCTAATTGCTACAATGCCGCCGATATAAGGAATTAGATTTAAGATAGCGCCAATTACACCCAGCATAATGGCATAATCAATACCAATAATTAAAAGCGCTACAGAATTCATAGAGGCTACAATGATCAACTCTATTAATAAACCAACAAGGTAATTTTGGATCAAAGATTTGGTATTGAACAATACTTCTGCAACGGCAGTACGTTTATCGCTTGCGAAAACCTGCGCCATAAAGTTAAGCAGTAAGGGTTTGTAAAATAAGAATAGGAAAATATAAACCGGTAATAAAAAAACATTTACCAGCATAGAACCAATGGCGCTAACCGTATCGCCTATAAAGCCTCCCGCATCATTTAAACTTTCTGCTTTGCGTTCATTTATCCAGGCATTTACTTTTGATTTACCTACATTAAAAGTTTCAGATACCCATTTCAGGCCATCGTTAACAAGTGCATTAAATTTAATTTTTAACTGTGGCCATGAATCACTAAACATACTTACCTGCGAACCAATAAATAATAAAATGCCTGTTACAACCACTAACAAAAGTATAATTGCAATAGTTATGGCAATGATCCGGTTAAAACCTTTGCCAACAAAAAAATTAACCAATGGATTTAATAAAATTGAAATTATACCAGCAAAGGTTAAAGGAATAAGGATGTTTTGGCCAAGCCATAAAATAAAGAAAAAACCAAGCATCCCTAAAATGATAATAGATACTTTAAAATAATTTGGGATAGAATTTGCCATAGTTATTAATTGATCATTTTTAATTGCAAAGATCATTCCTGCTATTTTAAGTCGAAATACCCAACATTTCCTTAATACAATTCCCATAAGTGAGGAAATTAATCTACATAGGGTGCCGGTGGTGAAAACATTGAGATTGCAACATTAAAGCCGCCATTTTGTTAAAAACAGGCTATTAAATGTTCATTTCTTGTGTTTATTTACGATTTAGTAATATACAATTATGAAAAAGTGTCTTTAAATTTTTTATCTTTAAAGTCGCAAGTGAACACCCTTGATGGTTAATTAAAATTTGTTTTTAACCCGAAGCCGCTTCAATAAAAATTTATTTTTTGAAATGCGCTTAAAAAAAATAATCTTTTTCTTTTTTATTTCGCTGTCTGTAAAAAACGGATCGGCGCAGTGCATAAATACTTTTCCAAATATACAAGATTTTGAAACCTCAGCCACATGGACCAGCGGTGGTGTAAATTCAGATTGGGCATGGGGCACACCAAATAAAGGTGTTATTACCGGTGCCGGCGGCGGTTCTAAATGTTGGATAATTGGCGGTCTCTCCGGTTCTAATTATAACAGCGGCGAAAAATCTTATATTGAAAGTCCGTGTTACGACTTTTCCGCTTTAACCTCACCTTTTGTAAGCTTTAAAGTTTTTTGGGAGATGGAGCATCAATACGATGGGGCCAGTTTATTATATACCATTAATAATGGCGCAACCTGGGGTTTAGTTGGTGGATTTAACGATCCTGCCAATTGCATGACACAGAATTGGTATAATTATGGGAACATAAATTATTTAGCATGGTCAAACACCGGCGGCTGGTCGGGCAACAGTAAATTAACTTCGGGCAGCTGCCAAGGCGGCGGCGGAAGCTTAAACTGGGTTACCGCAAAACATTGTTTAAGTGGCCTGGCAGGTAAACAAAATGTAAAATTCCGTTTTAATTTTGGATCTGGTACAACCTGCAATGCGTTTGACGGCTTTGCAATCGATGATTTTATGATAGGCGATGCCGGAAATAATACCACCAGTTTTACTTATACCTGTAGTAATTTTTCGGTAGCAACACCCACCTGTACACAAGGTTTATTATATCATTGGAATTTTGGGGATCAAAGTTCGGCAAGCAATACTTCTACTCTTTCAAACCCAACACATGTTTTTAATACACCCGGTGTTTATACAGTATCATTAAGTACGACCAATGGTCCTTGCAATTCGGTTGGCACAAGCACACAATTGGTTTCTGTTATTGGTGCTTCGGTTACAGCCACATCAAGCGTATCGTGCTTTGGCGGGCATAATGGCAGCGCTACTGTTTTGCCTTTATTTGGAAGTCCGGCATACAATTACACCTGGTATCCAAGCGGTGGCAATAACGCAAGCGCTAATTCATTAAGTGCCGGTATTTATACAGTTGCTATACAGGATTCTAAAGGTTGCGCCAACTCCACTACCGTTAGTATACAAGAGCCGGCAATTTCTACGGGTGTTTCGACAAAAACCCTTATGAATTGTTTGGGAGATAATACTTTACTGGAAGTGAGTACCAGCGGGATCACCGATCCCATTACTTATTTATGGTCGCCGGGATCTTACACCACCAGTTCAATAAGTGTTTCGCCGCAAAGCAATACTATTTATTCAGTTAATGTAGTTGTTTCGGGAAATTGCCCAATAAGTGAGCAAAAATTGTATACTGTTATGGTAGTGCCAAAACCGTTAGTAGCCAGTATCAATTCAGGAACAAAGGGCTGCGCGCCATTGTGTGTGAATTTTGAAGATAAAAGTTCAAGCAGTGGCACTATTACATTAACCACCTGGAGTTTTAGCGATGGAAGCATTACCGCATCGGTAAACCCAAGCATGTGTTTTAATAAAGCAGGAATTTATACAGGTAATCATAGCGCGACCAATAATTTTGGATGTACAAGTACCACTAATAATTTTGTAACCATAGAGGTTTACCCAACTCCGGTTGCAGATTTTGAAACTGATAATAAAGAAGTTTCTGAGTTACACCCCCTGGTTAATTTTACAGATGTTTCTAGTGCAGCGCCAACCAAATGGGAATGGAATTTTGGAGGAATGGAAAGTTCTATTTTACAGAACCCAAGTTATAATTTTACAAACGTCGGCCAATTCCCTATTATGTTAACGGTGAGTAATATTTATGGTTGCAGTAGCAATGTGATGAAAATTATTAATGTATTGCCGGAATTTACGTTTTATGTACCCAATGCATTTACACCAAATGGCGATGGCTTAAATGATATTTTTTTACCGGAAGGAATGGGATGGGATACTAAAACTTACAGTTTAATGATCTTTGACCGTTGGGGACAAAAAATATTTCATACCCAGGATTATACTAAGGGCTGGGATGGCACCGTAAAAGGCGAAATTGCTCCAATTGGCGAATATATCTATAAAGCCCAGTTGAATGACAATTACAAAAAAAATCACGAGTACACCGGCTTTATTACGATTGTAAAATAATTATACTTCTGCCCTTGGGTAATCTATTTAAACTTATAAGTAAAATGTAGTTTTAGAAAAGGGCTAAAATTTTTGTCGATACCGTTGTAATTAAATGTCTCGCCTGTAGAGACTATAGTATTTGAATGTTTTAAATTACCATAAAAAATATTGTAGCCTAGTTCAGGAGAAAGATAGAGATTATTTAAGGTTTTAATTTTGAAACCTAAACCAACCGAAGTGTTTAAACCAGTGCTTGAATTCGTATAGGCATTTATACCTGCACCACTTAAATAATTAAAACCTTTTGAAAACTGATTTCTATAGCTAAGGTCTACAAAAGTATAGAGCCAATTTTTTTTCTTGAGTAAGGAATATTGTCCACCAATGCCAATATCAAAATTCTTATTTACGTTGCTTACCGTAATAACATCGCCTATACCATTTTGATTATAACCTGAAGAATAATGTTTGGAATAATTTATTTGTGACCTAAAACCAAAACGGTTTTTTGTATAGCGAAAGAACAATCCTTTCATAAAATCTATTGGAACATTATTGTTCTGAAAAAAGAAAGGCCTATTGTAATTGTTGGCTGTAAGGAAAGTAGCCCCAAATTCAAAGTGCCTTAGACTATCCTGCGCGTTTGATAAAACAAAAGAGAAACTTAATACTGTTGCTAAGACAAATTTTTTCATACTACCTGTTTTTAAATTTTTATAAAGCTAAAAAGTAAAAGGTGTTGCGAAAATGTTTTTAGTTTATTTTAACCTTTTTTTGCAGTTAATTTTTGCCAATTATTTATCTTACTTAGCGTCTCTATTTTCGAAGCTATTATCCTTTAAAAGATATTGCATACCAAGCACCATAGCTATTAAAGGAACAGAACAATAAAAGAGAACAGAACAATTGTAATAGCAGGCAAGAATATATATTATAGTAATTTGAATGATAATTATAAAAAAGATCAATAACACTTTATTTTTATGAGGAGGCCTTGGTGATCTCATGTGTTTTTTAAATAGTAAATAAAAAAGGGAAGTGTTTGCTTCCCTTTTTAATAATTATTTTTTTGATTTATTTAATAATAACAATTTTCTTAGTACTTATTATTTTACCCTTATCTACTAGGTTGACAAAATAAATACCGTTAATCAGTTTTTCAACACTAATCGTGGTCTTATTTTCAATCATCTGGTTAAGTATGATCTTACCAGTTACATCTGTTATTTGTATCTCAGAGGCTTCCCTTTCATTCATTTCAACATTCAAAATATTGCTTGCAGGATTTGGGAATACTTTAATACCATTCCCAAATAAGATCTGGTTTTGAGAAATAGAGGTGCTTGTAGCAATTCTTGGATGCAAAAGCTCTTCCATATATTTATAAGCAGCGACTTTTTGAAGGATATTAACCGCGCCTAATTGTGCAGGTCCTTCATTATCTGCCAATTGTTTTAACTTTGCTTTCATAGCTCCATCAGAATTCACTTTATAGAAATAATCTTTATCGTTTTTAAGAACTATGATTATTTCCTCTAGGTCACAAAAGTCATTATCCTCTTTATTGTTTTTAATTCTTAATTGATTAATTCTTTGGGTTGCTTTTGAAAAATCTTGTTGTTCAATGGCAGAGATGATAAGAAAACGTTCTTCTTCTGCCATATCACCTGAAGCAAAAATAGTTTCTATTTCTTCCCAGGGGTTTTCAGCTGATTCATCATTTAATAAATAGTTTATTTTTTTATTAAGTAATAATCCTAAGTCAGTTCGCGCAAGGCTTAATTGCGACTCGATATTTTGTTTTCCTTTTTGTGAAGACGAATTGGTTAACTCTTCTTCTAATTGTTTTATTGTAGAGCGTGCAGCATCAATATTACTGTTTATTGAACTTAACTGTTGTTGACTTGTATTTATTAATTTATTTTCCGAAACAGGAGGATTAGCTGAAGGACAATAAACTGATTTAGCTGGTGCGATTGTAGTTCCAAACACATCTTGTATTTCGCTTGCATTGCTGCAACTTGCATTTGTTTGAGGGGTTGGATGGAATTGGGTGGCTGAAAATGATCCATGATATAGATATAAAGTGTTCCAAGTGTCAATATAGAATTTATTTTCCCCATTAGTGTTGCACGCTGAGGTATTATATTTGTTACGTGCATTTTGTTGTACAGTTCCATTTTCGATACCCTGTGTAAAAGCAATACCATGTTGATTATTAGACGTTAAAGGTCCCTGTACTCCGATATTATAATCACAATTGTTAAAATCATTACAATTTAATTTTAAGCCAACTCCATTGCCCCAATTCACATTTTGGCGTTGCGCCCAAAGTCCATAGGTAAGGTTGGTAAAAGTGTTATTGTATACTTCATTCGCCAAAGTTCCTGAATTTTGTATTATTAAACCTTCTACCGGACTGCCCATGCCATAAAATACATTATTCTGTATAGTATATAAAGTACAGCCATTTAAATATGCGCCGCAAATAACAGAGGAAGGATAAAGAAAATTGGAAATATTAAAATAGCAATTTGCAATTTTGCTGCTATTAACTGCGCCTAAATAAATACCGGAAGTTTTATAATTTCCGGTAAATGTTGCATGATCTATCGTAGAAGGCCAAAAATTAGAACTATTAGATGCATAGATACCATAATAAAAACTTCCAGAATTGAATACATTTTGAATTATTGCTCCAGTGCAAACACCCCCTGTCATTGTCGAACAATAATCCTGTATAATAAAACTGGCATTAGTACTTCTAATGCCATAATTACCGTCGCCGGAAAAATTACAACCAAGAAATTTAACGCTTCTTACTCCATATAAGATCACACGAGTATCAGCTGTAGCCAAACTATTCATTTGACTGTTATTAGCGTTAAAACTTGTTTGTTTAAAATAGCTTACATTAAGTATTGCTTTAGCAGGTTTTGTTGGGTCAACATAAACGTAATTTAAAAAATCAACATCAACAATATTGTTTTCGAACGTTGTTAATGGATTTGCTTGAACTATTCCTCCTCCCGTTCCGGAAATAAATAAACCGGATGTAGAATTTCTTTGGCCCAAAGAAACTCCATTTTTTGCATTCGCAATTTTAGCGGAATTTTTTAGCACAACCATTCCTTGATACAAAGGCATAAATGTAGTTGGATCGATATACTGAGGTAAAGTGTTATCACCAAATACTTCTATTCCTCCCCACAGTTCACCACAATAATTTGAAATCGTTCCTCCATCTAATGTTAATTTAGCACCCTTATTTACATAGATCTTGGCGTCTTTGGTCATGTTTATATTACATTTTATTATTAGCTCCACGCCGCTGTTTATCGTGATGTCGCCACGAATATTATTACATTTTGTCCAGGTTTGATTACTTGAAACTGTGATACTTTTTGTATTATCATAATCGCATTGTGTTGTATATATTATCGTATTACCACCAGGGATGCCAGGGTAGTTTGCAGTATAAGGGCCTCCAGCCATCGAATTATAAAAAAACAAACCTATTTGTTGTGGCGAAAGATAATTTCTACATTGCCAGTTATAACCCATTATATTATTAGAGGTATTTGGTGTACCGCACACGCCTGCTACATTCCAAATCCCAGAAGGTTCAAAAAACACATCGGGTGGCATAAAACCTCCCGCCGTTGCCCCACCGGTATGATCTAACCAACCAAAGGAGTGTCCGAGTTCATGGCCAAACAAACCGGCTAATCCAGGAAACCACATTGAAGTAGGACTGCCAATAAACGTTCCGAATGAATATGAGCTACCACCAAAAGCGCCACCATTATTTATGGGGTCTGATATAAAATATATGTTAAAGGCTTTGAGTCTATCAACACCATACATTGCATCAATTACTGGATCATTAAAGTAGGCGTTATTTTGAAAAGCAATATCATCTGTATGCCAATAAATGTTATTCAAAACAAAAGTTATTTTTGAATTTGAAATAAAAGGAGCTACCGGGTTTGCTAATAACTGGGGTGGTTGAAGCGTTGAGTACTGTTGATTTAATAAATAAATAAAGTAGTTTACATCAGCAGTTGTAACATTATCATAAACTCCCGGACCGAATGTTCTTTTGAATAAATGGATATTTAAACGATAAACAAGTGGGTCGGTAGAAGCTGTAGGAATATAATTGTTAATAGTTGAACTGCATACAAAACCAGGCATATTTGAAATAGTTGGCCGGGTATTTGCGTCTGAATTTTTTGAGACAGTTCTTGTTTCGTAGTCGCATCTCATGGTTTGCGCCTTTGCAGTAAAATTAACTATTGTTACTACTAATAGGCATTTAAAAAATATTTTTTTCATGATTATAAATTTTATACCGCAAACATAAAATCAATCTCAAGAAATTAAAACAGGTAATTAGCCTACATAGCAATACAACATATAAGTGGTAGCTTTTATTGAGAATTTAAAAAAGTTGAAAAATTAGAATTAAAAACTTAAAACCCTTTAGGAGACTTTAATTAATTGTAGTTTTCTACAGAGTGTAGAATTGATAAGGGTTTTGGCTTATTTAACATCCAGCCAGGTTAAGAATTCGTCTTTTTTGTTTTTGGAGAGAGGAACTGAGCAATTATCTTTTGTAATAATGAAACCACCATTATCTTTTGTGAATTTTACAACATAGTTAAGGTTAATAATGTGCGATTGGTGCACACGCATAAAAGTATTCTCCTTATTACACAATAATGTTTCATAATCGCCAAGGGTCTTTGAAATCATCAGCTTTTTCCCTCCAGTAGTAAATACATTGGTGTAATTTGAATCTGATTCTAAACGAATAATATCATTTTTATTTACGTACTCTACTTTATCTTTTACATGTAAAGGAATCTTACCTTTATTTGGTGAGCTTAATTCTTCAAGCAATTTTCCAAGGTCGGGCAAGGTTTCCTGTTTTGTTTTTTTCTTTACTCTTTCAACAGCGGCTATCAGATCTTCGTGGTTAATAGGTTTTAATAAATAATCCAACGCATTATTTTTAATGGCTTGCAATGCATATTCCGTATGGGCAGTTGTAAAAATTAAACTAAACTCTTTAAACTTTAATTGTTGCAATAATTCAAAACCATTCATATGTGGCATATTAATATCCAAAAAAACAATTTCGGGTTTATAATCTTCAATCAACGAAATTCCCTTTTCGGCCTCTATGCTTTCCGCAACGATCCTAACATCCTTAACAAATTTTTCCACCAATAGCTTAATGCTATTGATTCCTTTTTGTTCATCATCTATTACTATTGCTCTTAACATATAATTTAATTTACCATGGGTATTATAATCTTTACAGTTGTTCCTGAACCTATGCCTTCGGCACTCAAATTATCAATGATCTCAAAACCGCAATTTATACTCCGTGTTTTACTTATTAATTCTAAACGCTGAGTTATAAATTCTATTGCCAATGATTTTTTTTCCAGCGTAACAATTTCTTTGCCTTTTTTAAAATCACGCCCTACCCCATTATCTTCTACCACACAATTTAAGGTTTTTTGATCAATATAAAAGAAACTGACCTTTAATTTTTTTTCACCGGTCTTATGTAATAAACCATGCCATATAGCATTTTCAATAAATGGTTGTATCAACATGTGCGAGATCCTCGTTTTTTGAACTTCCAATTTTTCATCAATGTAAAATTCATAACTAAATACATCTTCAAACCTAAGAGCCTCTATTTCTACATAACGTTTTAAAATATCTATTTCTTCTTCTAAAACAATGCTTTCTGAGGTTGTACTTTCCAATAGCTTTCTTACGAGTTTAGAAAATTTTGAAAGATATAAATAGGCGTTATCGTTTTCATTCGCCAAAATAAATTGCTGGATCGAGTTAAGTGAATTAAAAATAAAATGTGGGTTCATTTGTACTTTTAAAGCTTTTGTTTCCAACTCAAGCATATTTATCCGAAGCTCATTCTTAGTCCGTTCCTGTTTGAAAACCTCAAGGTATCTATAACGAATGATCATCACTAAAGCAAAAGCGCCAATTAATATTTCCAATAAAATAAACCAAGCCTTTTGCCAAAAAGGTTTTTCAATATTAAAGCAAATGTTCGTTTCTGCTTTTATCCAATCGCCCTTTAAATTTTTTGCTTCTACAATAAGCTCATATTGCCCGGGAGAAAGATTTGGTAAATTAATATTTGTTTCATTCGTATAATTCCAAAGTCTGCTATTCTTGCTAATTTTATAACGGTAGTTAATGCTATTATTGCAATCATAAAAAAGTGCTTCAAAACCTATTTTTATATTTGATTGATCGTAGCTAAGACCTATTGAAGGTTTTATAGCCATTGCTTTATCATTTACGAAAAAAGATGAAATATAAAACTTAGAATTATTGGGATCTATTCTTGTTTCGAACCAAAACATATTCGCACCCGAATAGAAGAAAGTCTTTCCTTTTAAGAAACAGGTTTTATTTACCGACGAAGCATCCATAAAGCTTACTAAGGCGTAATTTTGGATTTGAAAATTATTTTTAGAAAAATAATTTATTTTGCTTATACCATTATTTGTACTTATCCAAATAGTATTGCCCTGCAAAGTAATTGATTTACAAATATTGCTTATTAGACCTCTTTTTTCATTGATGGTATCATATGCATTACCCTGTTTAATAATAACCCCTTCTGTTCGGGTAGCTATATATAAAAGACCGTTTTCCGCCTGCAGGTCTTCGATCCTACAATTTAAGACCTTATCTTTTTCAGTTATTTTTTGCTGAAAATGAAAACTATACAATCCTCTTAAACCACCAACATAGATCTGATCGCTTTTAGGTTCGTATGTAATAGATGTCAAACGGTCATCACTGCCATATAAATTCACATTGGTTTCTACAGTGCTCTTACCGCTCACAAAAAGATTACCGATCATCAAGCATAAAAGACTGTCTTTATAAGTAATGATTTTTCTACAAGGCATTGCGCCATTGTTCAGGTAAAATATTTTTTTTGTTTTTTTGCTCTTAAGATCGATCCTTAAACTTCCATTTGAACCGGAAACAAGAACTGTTTGTGGATCGACAATAAAAAAAGTATTGACCTTAGAAATTAACTTTTCTTTATCATTATATATTTCAGTATTAACTAAGGAACCATTTTTAAATAACGTACTTAAAAAAATTCTTCCCGAATTATACCCTATCAAAATACTTGAATCGTTAAAATTACTAATGCAGGAAATAAGATCGCCGTTGGAACTTATCGGCACAGTATATTTTGTGCCCTGGCTAGGCATGTAAAAAACTCCCGACTCTAGCGTTGAGAACCAGTGGCCGTTTTGATAATCCTTTAGTGCCGATGTAAATGTAAAACCGTTTAGTAATCTAGAAGAAGGCTCATCAATGAGGTCTTTTTTATAAAAGGAAATACCTTTTTGTCTTTCGCCAATCAAAAGCACATTGCTATCTACCGAGACTACTGTTACCAATACTTCTTCGAATTTATTTTCATTGATTGTTCTTTTCGGTAAGTTGACATTTAAAAGCGAATGATTTAATAATAAGTAAATATCATCTTTGTCCCTATAGATCCGCGTAAATAAAGTAACATCTTTAAACTGATACGTTTTTTCTAATACAAGTTCGTGTTTAAAATTATAAATGTTTATTAAATAATCATCAGCCTGGCCACGGGTATCTGAAAATACAAAATCATTTTCTCCTACCTCAACCACATCAATGCCGATTTTGGTATTTAACTTTTCCCATATGGTAGAAACGTTTTTTGCTTTATACGGGGGCGAGATCTTTAAAAAAGAAATATTACCCGAGTTTATTTTCCCAATTATTAAATTATCCTGCTCATCAAAAGCAAATGAACTTATGATACCATCCTTTATATATTCTTCTATCTTACCCTCAAGATCAAGGTTAACTATAGAGTCGTTAAAAATATAACCGACCTTGCCGGTAAAAGACCTATACCACATCCGTCCAAACCGATCTTCTTTAACTTCAAAAATTGTATTGTCCGGCAAACCATTGGCCGAATTAAAATGTTTAAAATAATTGCCATTATATTTTACTATACCGGCATCTGTACAAATCCAAATAAAGCCTTTTCGGTCCTGGTTCAAAAAATAGGTTTCGTTACTCGGTAAACCATTCTTTGTATTGAAATTTTTTAATACCACTTGTTGCGCACGGGTATTAAATACAAAAACCAGTAAAAGATTAACAATATTAAACAGCCTGTTCATGAGGGTTTAACAAATGTAAATAAAATTTCTAATTAGAAAACTTTACCTGCTTTTATACCTCACACATTAAAATGCAGATATCGTAAACAGTATCTGCCATGCAGTTTTCAGCATAAGCGCTGCAGCAAAAACCAAATAAATAAATTTACCCGGCAGCATATAAAAATTAATTGGTTGCTTTTGCATTTTTTACTTCAACATCAAATGTGTGCATTGAGGCCGGTGGATGAATATTTAACTCAAATTTTGTACGCGTATTAGGTTCAAAAAATTTATAAACCACAAATTCGGCACTTTCAATCAGGTCGTTTGTAGCAGAATAATATTTTACCAATAACAGTACATCTTTAAATTTTGTTTGCATAGCCGTGTTACTGATCGTTCCGCTCATAAAATTGCTTTGTTTACCAACCTCATCATTCTCATTGCGGATTTTTGCCTCAACATCCATAAATAACAAAGGTGAATCTTTTTCTTGCACTAACGATTCATAATTTAATTCCTCTTGCGCTGCGGGCTTTTGAGCTACCTGTTTGTCGCAAGCTATTAAAAGTAATATTATGGCAAAAACCGTTGTACTAATTATTTTTTTCATCTTAAATTTCAATTAAAGCAAGAACGAATTATTTATTTTTTTTGTATGTTCATCTAATTTGGAGTTCGCCCATTTGTTTATTTCCTTTTTGGGTTCATCCATAAAAACATCGCATAACGCATTTACCAATGCAAAAACCTGGTCTATTCTTTCAAGGTCTGCTTGAACATCGGTTTTAATTATATTAAAACTGGCGCTACCCTGCGGATCATCGCTGAACAATTTACCCGGTTGAATATCTGTCGGATTTTTAAACACTAAATACGGTTATTGATTGTTTTAAATTTACTGTATTTAAGATCACCTGCATATAGGTAATTTTACCTATTTTTTTATAGGTAAAATTACCTATATGGCTTTCAAAAAATTGACATAAAAATCGCCGTATCCTTTTAACAACAAGGCTTATAACGATTTTCTAATTTTTAAGGGGTTTATGGGCAAAAAAAATGCTGAACGACAGGTTCCTGCTAATACCTGCTCTATAATGACCCCTAAAAAGCTTATAAGTGTTATTAAATTTAAACTTAAAATTTATATCACTAATGTTTTTCCATTTCGATAAATAGATCTTGTAATATTAATATCTCTTATTTTTTAATAGGCCTTTACTTTGGATGTATTTTTCTTATCAAAACATGCACCGCTATAAAAATTAATTTCTTGCAGGTTGGCACTCTACCATATATCATCTTTTCATTATTAAAATAAAACCCTATATCATACAACTTCCTCTCAAGTGTACATAAACGGCCAAAGATATCGGGTAAACTATTTATTGATTCACCGGCAACTCTACTTAAACCATTTGAATCGTATTTAATAAAATAGCAGCTGCTATATGTTATAGTTTTTTTATGTCAAAAAAATTACAAAAAAAACCCCGTTACGTTTTGCGTTCTTTTATAAAACAATCATAGCTCTGGTCATATTTTTGATATGACCTATTTACCAATATTGTAACCATTAGCAAATAGAACAGGTGATAAGATTAAGGCCGGTAAGAATAATTTTTTACTATAAACCACCTAATATATGATGTCAATTTCAAATAAAGCAACAAACGCCTAAGCAAATCAGGAAAATTCATTGGCGACAAGTTTTTTAATACTAAAAGCTGACTAGGATTGTTGATGTTTTTTAGAGGGGTTTTACCTTCTAAAATTGTTATTTCATAGGGCTGCAGGTATTGTAAAATATGACAAAAAGCGCTTTTTCCAATAGAAAATGATTAAAAAAATAGTTTAAAACTCACCGTTACTTGTTCATAAAAACACAATTGCTTTCTATAATGTATTTGCTTTGAATGAGAAAATAATATAGATTTGTTACTATAATCTTAAAAAACTATAAAACAATGGCAAAAAAAGCAGTAAAAAAAGCAGCTAAGAAAGCGGCTCCAAAAAAAGCAGCTAAGAAAGCAGCTCCAAAAAAAGCAGCTAAAAAAGCAGCTCCAAAAAAAGCAGCTAAAAAAGCAGCTCCAAAAAAAGCAAAAGCACCTAAGAAAAAAAGAACCGGTACCCCGGGAGTAGGTTTAAACAAACCGTATAACGTTAGTGCAGCTTTAGGAGAAATTGTAGGTAACAAAGCAATGCCTCGTACTGAAGTTGTAAAAAAACTTTGGGTTTATATTAAAGCTAATAAATTACAAGACAGCAAAAACAGACGTATGATCAATGCTGACGCTAAACTAAAACCAATTTTTAGTGGTAAAGGTCAAGTATCTATGTTTGAAATGGGTAAACACTTATCTAAACACTTAAGCTAATTATTTACACGTATATTAAAACCCCCGGAATTATTTTCGGGGGTTTTTTATTTTATATTATCCTTAAACAAAACTATTTTAGGCCCGACTTATCCGGAATTTTTTCTTACACTTGATTTAAATAAAAAAACAAATAATTGACAGCCGCGCATAAAATAAAAACAACTTATAATGAGATCTGGGTTGACGAAGAAGGTTTTCTTGTTTTGAAATTACTTGAATGCGGTGAAATAGGCCTGCAAGAGGTAAAAGCCTGTTTTGAGGCTTATCAAAAATTAGGCTTTGGCCCTTCTAATAAAGTATTACAGCTTATCGATATCAGGGAAGACGGCTCTATGGCGCATGATGCCAGAACATATGCTGCCGAACATGGCAAACATTTTTTTATTGCCTCAGCAGTTATCAGCAAATCGCTTGCCGTAAGAATGATCGTTAATTTTTTTAATGCTTTTTACAAGCACCCCGTGCCATTTAAGATGTTTAGCGAAGAAAATGACGCCAAAAATTGGTTAAGATCGTTTCGCGTTAAAAAATAGTTACCGTTTATTTTTTTCTCTGAATTACTTTCGCTTTTGTTATATAAATTGCGATATTTAAGTAATGAATTCGATCTCTAAAAAACCCGATGTGGTTCTAATAGGTGCAGGCATCATGAGCGCTACACTAGGCATTTTTTTAAAAGAGTTAGAGCCTGCCTTAACAATAGAAATTATTGAACGCCTGGATGTAATTGCCGGCGAAAGCTCCGACGCATGGAATAATGCCGGAACAGGGCACTCCGCTTTTTGCGAACTTAATTATACTCCTCAAAAAGAAGATGGGTCAATTGATATTTCCAAAGCAGTAAAAATTGCAGAATCGTTTGAACTCTCGCGACAATTTTGGTCTTATTTAACCGAACGCGGGTCTATTAAATCGCCTGAAACATTTATCAATAATATACCTCATATAAGTTTTGTGTGGGGCGCTGAAAATGTTTTTTATTTAAAAAAACGTTACAAGGCTTTAATAGAAAATCCTTTATTTAAAGGCATGATCTATTCTGAAAATTGGCCACAACTCGAAAAATGGATGCCGCTTGTTATGGAAGGGCGCGACCCGGGAATTGAAGTGGCCGCAACTTATATGGAAATTGGTACCGACATAAATTTTGGCGCACTTACTAGATCCTTATTTGCACATCTTAAAACATTACCCGGCGTAAATATCCAGCTTGGTTACGAAGTGCGCGATCTTGATAAAGAAGATACCGGACAATGGAATGTAACGGTAAAAGATCTGAAAACCGATGAGAAAACACACCTACTTGCCAATTTTGTTTTTATTGGCGCAGGCGGAGGCTCATTACCTTTATTAGAAAAATCTAATATTGAAGAGGCCGAAGGTTTTGGTGGTTTCCCCGTTAGCGGACAATGGCTAAAATGCACCAATCAAAAAATAATTGATCTACATCACGCAAAAGTTTACGGAAAAGCTTCTGTAGGCTCTCCTCCTATGTCGGTGCCGCATTTAGACACAAGGATCATTAACGGTAAAAAAAATCTGTTGTTCGGCCCTTATGCCGGCTTTTCAACTAAGTTCTTAAAACATGGATCTTTTTGGGACCTTGCCACCTCACTTGAATTAGATAATCTTTTTCCTATGTTATCTGCGGGCATTCATAATATTCCTCTTACAAAATATTTAATTCACCAGGCGCGTCAATCTCCCGAAGACCGGATTGAGGCTCTTAAAGATTATTTTCCTTATGGGCAAATGCAGGATTGGGAACTCGAAATTGCAGGGCAACGTGTGCAGGTAATAAAAAAAGATGAAGAGGAAGGTGGCGTACTTGAATTTGGAACCGAGATCGTAAGTGCCGGCGATGGTTCTTTGGCAGCATTATTAGGCGCTTCACCCGGGGCTTCCACATCTGTTGGTATTATGCTTGATGTTTTAAAAAAATGTTTTAAAACAAAAATAGATACTCCTGAGTGGCAAAGTAAATTAAAACAACTCATTCCTTCGTACGGAAAACAATTAGCACAAAATGAAGAGCTGTGTTACACAACCAGGAAGAAAGCAGCGACACACTTGAACCTGAAATATTTTGAACATTCTAATCCTGTTGTATAATTTATTATCGTCCGTTCAAAACAAAAGCTCCCCAATAATAAGGCTCAGGGTATTTCTTTTTCACTTCCAGTTGCGCTTCTTTAAATGAATTATAAAGATCGCCTGTAACCACCCATTTGCTGTATAAAGCTATCATCAACTCCATGGTAGCATCGTCGCTAACTGCCCATAGCGACATAATTATGGATTTAGAGCCCGCCAATTTAAATGCACGCTGCAAACCAAAAACACCTTCGCCATTTTTTACTTTACCCAATCCGGTTTGGCAAGCACTTAAAATCACCAGTTCTGTTTTATCAAGATCAAGATTCATGGCTTCGTAAGCAGTTAAAGTGCCATCTTCAAACTCTTTTAATTGTTTAATGTTAGTGGTGTTTATAGAATAAGTATTATTTGCGCCACTAAAAAATATACCCGATCGCATCATGGGATTTTTAAAATACGCCTGCTCCGTTTTTGAAAGCTCGGCTAAAGTCTCTTCCGGAAAATCTTCCAGGAAAAAACCATGCGTGGCAAAATGTAACACACCGGGATCTTTGATCTTCTTTACATCCGCCTCATTTGCTTTTTCTTCGGTAAGCATCGTTACTTTAACAGCGCCTTTTTCTAATTGCGTTTTTATAGTTTCAACTTCTGTTTTTGTGCCGGGCAATTCGTCTAAAACAAAACCAAAACCTCCCCTGCTGGCAAGATCGTTTCCGAAATTTTGTTTGTTTTGCGGTAGTTGACTAAGATCATAACTGAATTTTGGATTACCCACCAAATAAGCGTTTTTAGGGGCTTTGGAGGGATGTGATTTTATTTCAATAAGGTCTCTTAACGTGGTAAGTAAATGAAAATTCTTTTCTTCGATAAGGTATTTATTTGTTTCGGGATTAAAAATTGTATTTAAATTAACTTGATTATAAATGCCATCCGGTGAAATATAAATTGTTGTAACCGCTCCAGCTTTTTCACTTACGCCTTTCCATAAACGCCTGTAAAGGTCAGGATCGTTTTTTTTCTGATCGATGCTTTTACGGTAAAGCTCCAATACTTCTTCCTCCCACTTTAAAGGCCGATCGATCATATAAAAAGTTGGCTCGCCGGCATTTTTTACGATCATGTAGGTATAATTTGTACCACCACTATCATTCTTATAAACAAGGTTTGCGCGCAAAATTTCGATAGCACACTCACCGGGTTTAAGTTGTTTTTGTATATCCTTCCAAGTAATTTTTTTAGTACCGGTAAAATTACTTTGTAAAACCTTTTGCGAGATCTCTTTTTCCGCTTGGTCGGCCTCTTTTTTTAGAATTGCTACTTCGCTCATTGCTTCTGGGTAATCGTCAGTATTCAAGGATATTAATTTCGAAATATTCTCTCGGTTAAGTTTTAACTGTTCGTATTTTTTATTTAAAACAGGATCATTTAATTGCGCAAGTGTCTTTTTTATTTTAGATAGGTTATTCAGTAAAATGCCTTTGGTTTGAAGACGGAAATTAAGAAGCACCTGTATGAGCTCCGGGTTTTTATCCGCATGATTTGAGATGGTTGTGTAAAATGCCTTTACTGCACTTTCAAGATTATCCAGAAATTGTAATTTCTCGGCTTCCGTCATATAACCAAAACTTTCATCCAGCTCGCCGTATTTTAATTCGAGGTATTTATTAAAATACTCAATGGCCGTTTTTGTTTTATCAAGATCTGCAGATACCTCTGCTTTTTGAAGATAGATGGTAGCAATATCGCTTTTTGAAATAATAACTTTGCTCTCAATTAATTTAATGGCCTCATTTAAAAGGATCTCGGCCTGCTCTGGCAAACCAAATGCTTTTAAGGCGGAACTGAAATTTATTAGTAAAGAAATAGTTTGGTCAACATTAGTTTTTAAGTTTCCGCTTAATACTTCAGAGATCTTGGAGATGTAGGATACTGCCTCTTCATATTTTTTTTGTTCCCACAACATATAACTTACCGAAATATAAATATTACCTATTTCAATATTATTATCGCCGTAAATTCTTTTTGAATAATTTAAAGCATCGTCGTAATATTTTTTTGCCTTTATATACACTTTTCTTTGGGCGTAATACTGCGCCAGGTTCTCAGAAAATGTGATGCGTTTAAGTGTATCCTGTAATTTAGGGCTATCTAGGCCTTTCTCGAGTTCTGCAACAAGTTCTTCGGTTTCTATTTCCCTGCCAACCGAGGTATAAAAAAATAAAAGATTATTTACCGAAGTAAGATAATTATCAAACCTCACGCGCTTAAGCGATCGTTTTATTTCAATGGCTTTGGTATAATATTGTTCTGTTTCGGTAAATTTATTCATGCGGGCATACGTATAGCCCAGGTTATTAAGCGTGCCTGCATACTCGGCTGAGTTTTCGCCATAACGTTTAAGATCCAGGTTTTTTGCTCTCATAAAAACAGAAAGCGCATCTTCATATCTGTAAATATCTGCTAAGAGTGTACCATAATCCATTAAAAAAACAGAAAATTGTGGATCGAGGGTATCTTGATTCTTTACAAATAGCTCGTTCGCTTTTTCAAAAGTATCTAGCGCTTTTTTCTCAAATAACATATCCACATATAAAAGTGCCAGCGAACAATATACCGTGGGATATTCTATTTCTGCCGTTAAGTTTTCCTTTTCACAAAAAGAAATTGCTTCCCGGTAAATTGTTTCGGCCTCCTGAAATTTATAGAGGTAATGCTTGCATTCTGCCAGGCCAATAGTAATGGCAGCGATATCTTTCTTTTTATACGAATTGGTGTTACATAAATTATAGGCTTTTTGAAATTGCGGTAAGGCATCGCTATAAAAACCCATATCTTTTATTACGGCACCAAAATTTTTGCGCAAGTAAATTTCCGTATTAGCTTTTGGTTTGTTGGCATCAATTATTTCAGAGATGCCATAAAGTATATCCAGCCCCTGATCTACTTTATCATTGAATACAAGGTACACGGCATTATCAGACTTAAGAATTAACAGATCATCTGCACTTATTTTTTTATCTGCCTCTGCTTCTTTTAATGCTTTCCGAGAAAGTTCCAATGCGTTTGAAAAATTAGAAAGCTCAAATTCTTTCTCGGCCTCTTCCTGCAGTTTTTTATAATTCTGCGCGAACAAAAAATGAGCAAGAAATAAGTAAACTACTATTAAATTAATTTTTTTCATCAGATAATTTGATTGTCAAATATGACGAAAAAAGTGGAATAAAAATACCTTGTACTACGAAATACCTACTGGTGGGTATACCCAACAATGTGTGCGTAATGAGCAGTTTTTTGAAAATTACTTTTATAAATCTGCCGGTCAAGAAAAAGGCCAGGTGTTAATACTCAGGGCGGTAAATACAGTATATCTATTTTTTCTGATTATTCTTTTTCCAGGCACAAAAAAGGTCAACATTTAGATGATTTTCATTCATAAATTACAACATATATCTTAAAATTATGTAAACGCTGATTACATAATAAATCGTATATTTAAATACTCTGTTAAGAAGTTTTTATTGGCCAATCAAACCTCTATCATATTTCTTTAACAGAACGCATTGAACAGTTTGTATTGGTTTGCTTAACCCTAATACATCTTGTAAATGTTATGTGCAATTTGATTAAAATTAACATAAATGAAGGATTTAGAAAACCCGGAAAACAGGAGTATAAAGGAATATTCCGAAGAACTTAAAGCCATTAAAGAAGAATTGGCGCTCGAATATAAAGAGAAAGTAAAAAGAGATGCAGAGCTTGTTATTATAAACATTGAATTAGCTTATCAAAATGCAGAGAACGCGAAAAAAGAAGCTGAGTTAATGATAGCGAATAAAGAACTCATTTTCCAAAATGAAGAGAAAGGTAAAAGAGCCGCTGAACTAATTATTGCAAATATTGAATTAGCTTATCAAAACCAGGAAAAAGCAAAGCGTGCAGCCGAATTGATAATAGCAAACAAAGAACATGCTTTTGAGAGGATCGAGAAAGAAAAAAGGGCTAATGAATTAATTAGCGCCAACACTGAATTGATCTTTCAGAATGAGGAAAAAGAAAAACGGGCAGCAGAATTGATAATTGCCAATAGTGAACTCATCTTTCAAAACGAAGAAAAAGAAAAACGGGCTGCGGAGTTAGCATTAGCAAACACAGAGCTTGCCTTTCAAAATGAAGAAAAAGAAAAAAGAGCTTTTGAAATAGATTTGTTGAATAAAGAATTAGAGCAATTTGCTTATATCGCTTCACATGACCTTCAACAGCCATTGCGTACAGTTTCGAATTATATGAACCTGTTTCAGGAAAAATATTTAAGCCAGCTCGATGAAAATGCCGGAAAACATATTGCATCTGTAAATAACGCTGTTAACAGGATGAGCTTACTCATCAATTCTTTGCTAATATTTTCTCAATTAGGCCAAGACAGAAAGTTGACGAATATTAGTATAAAAAGTGTTCTGGATGGAATTATCAATGACCATGATGCGCTCATAAAATCTACAAATACAGTTATTGAAATTGAAGCGATGCCGACTTTAAATATATATGAAACAGAAATGTACCAGTTGTTTCAAAATCTGATCACAAATGCGATTAAATTCCAAAAAGCCGGTTCGCAGCCAAAGATCAAAATTTGGGCTGAGGAAAAAAAAGATAAATGGCAATTCGCCGTCAGCGATAACGGTATTGGCATTGACGCTGTTCACTATGAAAAGATCTTCGACATCTTTCAACGTTTGCATGAAAAAAAAGCATATGAGGGGAGTGGTATTGGTTTAGCCAATTGTAAAAAGATAATTCAACTGCACAGAGGTGAGATCTGGCTTAAATCAAAACTAAATGAAGGAACAATATTCTATTTCACAATACCAAATGTAACCTTATGAAAAACAAACTAAATTGCATCATGCTAATCGATGATGACGAGGACGATAACTTTTTCCACGAGAAAGAAATTATTGAAAATAATCTGGCAAAAACAGTAATTGTGAAAGATTCTGTAAGAAAAGCATTAGAATATCTTAAAACTAAAAATGACCCTTCATCTGATCTTATTTTTTTGGATATCAACATGCCGGGTATGTCGGGTTGGGATTTTTTAGAAGAGTACAAAAAGCTTGATAAGGAATTACAAAATAAGACAATCATTATTATGTTATCGACTTCATCCAATCCCAAAGACATTCAGAAAGCCATGGCCTCGGCCTCTGTTTCGGATTATATAAACAAACCATTAAAAAAAGAAATGGTAGAAGCCATACTCGAAAAACATTTTAAAAAATAATTTATTGTAACACTTCAAATTGACTGCTGCAATTGCAATTAGAAATATAGTTTCCAAAAATCCTCTTATTTAATCAGTTTGTTTAATCTACAAGAAACATGTAAGTTGTTTGAGTTTCGGGGAGATTATTCCATCATTTTTTGGGCAAACCTAAAGTCGAAATAAAGAAAACAAAAAAACCGCCTTATGAGCGGTTTTTTTGTTTAGTGAGGTCCCGAGCGGATTCGAACCGCTGTAGCAGCTTTTGCAGAGCTGAGCCTAGCCACTCGGCCACAGGACCATTGTTATTTTTTAAAGAGCTTTTTTGCTCTTTCGGCTTTTGCAGTCCCGATAGCTATCGGGAGAGCCTAGCCACTCGGCCACAGGACCGTCGTATTAAAGATCTTAGATGATTTAAAGGAAGAAGTAAATTGGTGACCAAATCTTAAATCTTCTTTTTTACATCTAATTTCCTGAATGGGTAGCAAAAATAAGATTTTTTTAGCAATTTGGTGGCATTATTATAAAAAAATGCAGATTTCAACTAAATTACCCAACGTAGGCACCACCATTTTTACAATTATGGGCGGCCTTGCCAAAGAACATCAGGCAATTAACCTTTCGCAAGGTTTTCCTGATTTTGGTTGCGATCCAAAGCTTGTAGCATTGGCTCAAAAATATATGGAGCAGGGTTTTAACCAATACGCCCCAATGCCCGGTGTTATTCAGTTACGCGAATGTGTGGCAAAAATAATTAGTACCTGTTATGCGCAAAATTATGATCCGGATACCGAAATAACCATTACTGCCGGTGCTACACAGGCTATTTACACCGCCATTGCAGCCTTTATTTTTGCCGGCGATGAAGTAATTGTACTCGAGCCTGCATATGATTGTTATATCCCTGCCATTGAGTTACACGGGGCTAAAGCCATCGCCTCGCAATTAAACCCGTTTGATTTTTCGATTAATTGGGAAGATGTCAGATCCAAAGTAAGCGCCAAAACAAAAATGATCGTCATCAATTCTCCCCATAACCCAAGTGGCGCAGTAATAAATGCCAATGATCTTTTAGAGCTTGAAAAAATAGTTGCAGGAAAAAATATTATCGTGCTAAGTGATGAAGTTTATGAGCACATGGTATTTGATGGGCAATTACATCAAAGCGTGGCGCGTAGTAAAACATTGGTCAATCAATCGGTGATTGTTTCATCTTTTGGTAAAACCGTTCATACTACCGGTTGGAAAATTGGTTATGTTGCCGCACCAAAAGAATTAATGACAGAGTTTAGAAAAGTGCATCAATTTCTTGTATTCGCAGTTAACCATCCTTTTCAACTGGCCCTGGCCGATTATTTATCGGATAGTAAGAACTATCTGGAGCTAAAACATTTTTACCAAGCCAAACGCGACTTGTTTTTAAAATTAACCTCCTCATCAAGATTAAAACCTTTAAAAACAAGCGGCACTTATTTTCAATTAATGAGCTACAAAACCATTAGCTCCGAAAAAGATACAGAGTTTGCCATAAAACTTACTAAAGAAAATAAACTCGCCACTATACCCCTTTCTATTTTTTATACCAACAAATACGATAATAAAGTTTTACGCTTTTGTTTTGCAAAAAAAGATGAAACACTTGAAAAAGCAGCAGAAATAATTAATAAATTGTAATATGAAACCGGTACTTATCTGCTTTTTTGTTCTTCTTTGTTTATCAAAATTTAGATCGCAAGACACTATTTGTTTTAACGATAACAGTAAAATTGCTGCTCTGGTTAAAAAAATAACACCTAACGAAATAGAATATCTAAAATTTAATAACCCAAACGGTTTGGTGGTTGTTGAAAATAAATCGATCATTAAATATGTTCGGTATCAGGACGGAAGCGTGGATAGTGTAAAGATCTATCCTTTGCCATCTTCAATTCATTATTACGAATTTGAAAGTATTAACAACAAAATTTTTTTAGACAGAAACAATTTACTTTATAAAAGTGTTGTATTAAATAACCCTAATTTAAAAGTTCTGATAAAAACCTATCCTTTTGAGGCAACTAAAGCCGAGCTCGACTTAAAACGCAAAGAAGCAAGAAAACAAAAGAGCATCTCGCTGTTATTTGGCGCAACTGCGGTAATAGCAGGTTATGCGGGCTTGGTAGGTTTAAGTAATTCAAAAAAATCTACAGGTAACGATGGTGCTATTTTACTTTCTTCTGCTGCTGTTGGTTTTACGGGAAGCATATTACTTTACCTTAACTTCCGAAAAAAAGAAATAAAAGCAAAAAAAGAATTGGTTCGTATCTATAATGAAATGAAATAATTTTATTTCAACAATTCTTTCTGCGAATAATATTTTCCATTTAAAAGGGTGCCTTCTACCTGCTTAATGTTCTCAATATTCTCTAAAGGATTAGCGTTTAACAATAACAAATTAGCTTTTTTGCCAACTTCTACACTACCCCATTGTTTTTGTTGTTTAAAATAAATAGCTGCATTTAAAGTGGCGCATTTTAAAATCTGATAATTGCTAAGGCCGGCATTTTTATACAATTTCATTTCTTCATACATACCAAAGCCGGGCACATTAAAGATTCCATCATCCGGACTTAATAATACCAATACGCCGGCACCTACTGCCTGTTTAAAGAGCTTATTGAATTTTGCGAATTGCGCCTGGTAAACATCAAGATACTTTATCTTAAAATCATCCTTCAATTTATCTTTTGTTGACTTTAAAGCATCGTTATATTCTTTTAGCCATTCGCTTTTTACTTTTGCCGAAACATATTCCATACCTTTACGCTCTAACAATACTTTTTCGGGAAACTCAAATGAAAAAATATGATAAAAGGATAAGGTTGGACAAAATGCTATGCCTTTAACTTTCATATCTTCCAAAATTCTTTTAAAATTAAGCGAATCTTTTTGATAGGCTGATAAAAGTGGTTGGTAATGTTCTACTGAGGTAAATCCCGCTTCTATAGATCTGGGAAGGCTTTTGTAGGCATGACCCGCAATTGGGAATTCATTTTTCTTACAACTTTCGATTAAATAATTAAAATTGGTTTCGTTTATTCCACCAAGGTATTTTATGAAATCGTACTTTTTACTCTTTGCGCAAACAACAATTTTTTCAATACTATCTTTGGTTAATAATGTGTCTCTTGTTGGAAAAATATAAGACACATAAATTTCAGGCGCTATTTTTTTACCCAAAATAACGCTGTCTCTTAAAGCTAAATGTCCGGCCTCACCGCGCATACTTCGTAATGTGGTTACACCCGCCGCTAAATTAAGTCGTAAATATTCCTGCAATTTTATAGGACTATCTTTATCCGGAAAATGCGCATGCATATCGGCAAGGCCCGGTACCAAATATTTCCCTGAACAATCAATAACAGTATACCCTTTCATTACCTGTTTGGTAGCGAAAGCTTCGATTTTTTCGATCTTCTCGTTTCTAATATAAACATTGCAGTTAGTAATAACTACATCGTGATTAACGGGAATAACCGTAACATTTTTAAGGATGAGGCTTTGAGAAAAAGCTATACCAGATAAAAAAAGAAAAATAAATATTAAACGCATAATTTTTAGAGAACAATATAAAATAATATTTTCTTTAGAAATTGATCGTTAATATTAATTAACAGAATGTTTGCTCAATTAAATATAAAATAATTTAAATAGGAGCTATGAAAGGAAGAAGATCCTTAAAATAAAAAAAATAAAAGGAGGGAAATTGATCAATCAGGAATACCTGAACGCTTTGATTGATTTTTGTATTTTACCAAATACATTGTCCAATAAGCTAACAAACCAACAATAAACAACGAAATGAAAATATTTGGACCTTGACCTAAAACTCTCATCCCTTTAAATATCCAATAAAAGAATTTTCCTGTTCCTTCAAAAATGTCTGTCCATGTAACCATTAAGCTTGTCATATCTTTTTAATTTGTAAGTTTACAGAACAAAAATAGCAATAATTTATAAATAAAAAAATAGTGTTTGCGGGCTTATTAAATAAGGGAATCAGGGGGAGTTTAGTGCTTTTGTCCATTATTTTTATAGCCTCGGCCATTTTTTTGTATTTTGCCCCTAAAAGCCTGGAATTCAACAATTACCCCGATCTTTTTTATAATTATTTCTCTCAAAAGGTTACCAACAGGTTTTTTATAATTCTTTTAAACTTTTTATTTGTTGGCCTAGGCGTGGTTTTAATTAGCCTTATATCTGTTAGGCAGGAGGTAACCGAAAAACTAAATTATTTTCCGGTATTTATTTTTTTATGCCTCAGTATTGTATCCATCAATCCGCTGCAAATTACACCTCAGATCTTTACAAACGTTTTTGTTCTTTATTCTATTTATAAATTATTGGATACCTATCGTCAGGAAAATGTTTTAAACCATCTGTTTGAAGCGGCCTTTTGGTTAAGCATTTCGGCCTACATTACAATTTCAAGTGTTATCAGTTTTCCATTATTTTTTATTGTACTCTTAATTTTACGTCCCTTTTATTGGCGCGAATGGGCTATTGCCATACTTGGTTTTGTTGCACCCATCTTAATTTGCGAAGGCATTGCCTACTTAAGTGATTTTACACAGTGGTATATTTTTAAATCTATCAGTATATTTTTACAATTTTTAAAACCACCTTCTTTCAGTGAATATTTTTTACCGCTAACTACTTTTCTTGTTATTACTTTATTAATAGCTATTTTTCAAAGTTTTATCCATGGCTTTGGTAATACCGTGAAAAAACAACGTACCAAAACCATTTTATTCTGGTTCTTATTCTTTTCTACATTTGGTTTTTTCTCGGGTGGTGCCAATAGTTCCAGCATTATTTTAACATATGCTTTTCCGCTTTCGTTTTTTATTGGCGATTTTTTATATGGCTTAAAGCAAACAAAAATAACCAATACCATTCTTGCTTTTTTTATACTGTGCATCCTGGTTATTTTTCTGGGAGAATATAATATTATTTAGTACTTTAAACTTTTAGCTTTTTTTATTGTCTTATACTATATGGCAACTCCACTTGGTCAGATCTTTCATGTTTACAGCCGTTTGGGTTTTGGAATTTCTTACGCCAAAGCCAAACTGCTTTCGCAAAAAACCTTAAACGAGATCATAAACGGCTTAATTGTCACATCTAGCACCGGCACTTATTTAACCGAGATAAAGAAAGAAGACATCCTGCTTAAAAAAGAGGCCATGGATAATGGTATGACACCAAAAGAATATCAAAAATTAATAAAAGATAAATTACAGGAACTAAACATTTCCTGGACAAAAAAACTACTTAATACCGAAAATGTACTGCTCGAAAAACAAACTTTGTTCTGGCACAATCATTTTGCCTGCAGGGTACGTCATCCCTACTTAATGCAGGAACTCAATAACATTCATCGCAAATTTGCTTTTTCAAGTTTTAGAGATATGCTGGTAGAAGTTAGTAAAAGTCCCGCCATGCTTATTTATCTTAACAACCAACAAAATAAAAAAGCGCACCCTAACGAAAATTTTGCACGTGAATTAATGGAGCTTTTTACGCTTGGCCGCGGAAATTATACCGAGCAGGATGTGCAGGAAGTAGCGCGTGCCTTTACAGGCTGGGGTTTTAATAAAGATGATGGCACTTTTGAGTTCAAAGAAAAACAACACGATGCAGGCGAAAAAACCATTTTTACACGTAAAGGAAATTTTGGTGGCGAAGATGTGATCAATATGTTGATCAGTAATAAACAAACGGCTTATTTCATCACAAAAAAAATGTACAAATATTATGTGAATGAAAATGTGAACGAAGAACGTGTAAAACAATTAGCAGATTTTTATTATCAAAACCAATACAACACAGGCGCATTGATCAAAAAAATATTTACAAGTACCTGGTTTTATGATGCCGAAAATATGGGTTGTAATATTAAGTCGCCGGTTGATTATTTGATAGGCCTATCGAGACAATTTTCCATTTCATATAGTAATTATGATGTACTTTTTAAATTACAGCGCGTGTTAGGTCAACAATTATTTTATCCACCCAATGTGGCAGGATGGCCTGGCGGTAAAACCTATATTGATAGCACTACACTGGTTTTACGAATGAAATTGCCTTCTTTGATCTTAAATAATGGCGAAGTGGAAATTGCCGACAAGATCGATGATCCGGACGATCAAAAAAAAGAAGAAGTGTTGGAAAACAAAAAATTTGGAACAACCGTAAATTGGGGAGTAATAATTGAAGAAAATAAAAATTTAGACCTTGATAAATTATTAAAAGTGTATTTATTAAAATCACCTTCCCAAAAAATTACAGATAAAATTAAAAGTGATCCATCTTTAGGAGTAAAAGAAATGATCTTAAAAATAGTTTCGTTACCTGAATACAATTTAGCGTAGTTATGGATAGAAGAGGTTTTATACGAACAAGCTCATTGGCCAGTGGTTATTTTTTAATTCCGGGTTTTCTAAAACCCTTAGAAAATTTGCGCCCAGGCGAAGGGCAAAAAAATATTGTGATCATACAACTTTCAGGCGGTAACGATTGGTTAAATACCATTGTGCCTTACAAGAACGAACTGTATTATAAAAAACGTCCAAAGATTGGCCTGAAGGAAGATAAATTGATCCTGCTTGAAAAAGATCTTGCTTTTAATAACTCTTTAGCTGTATTAAAACAATTTTATGATAGTGGCGAAATGGCCATTGTAAATAATGTTGGTTATCCAAACCCCGATCGATCGCATTTTAGAAGTATGGATATATGGCATACCGCAAGCAGCAGTAATGAGTTTTTACATACCGGTTGGTTAGGAAGATATTTGGACAATGATTGTAAGAACTCCTATGAAGGTATTGAAGTAGATAATTATTTATCGCTTGCTTTAAAAGGAAAAAAATTAAATGGCCTGGCGGTAAAAAATATCAAACAATTGTATAACGAATTAAAAGTGCCTTATTTTAATGATATTGCCCAAGCTGCAAAAAGTGATGTTTTGAACGAGGACAACCAGGGTTATTTATACAAGACTTTATTAGAAACATCTTCAAGTGTAGATTATATTTATGAAAAAAATAAAATAGTGAACAATACGTTTGAGTATCCAAACAGCGAGTTAGGAAAACAATTAAAAGACATTGCCAATTTTATTGCCAGCGGTATTTCTACAAAAGTGTATTATGTAAGTATGGGTGGTTTTGATACACATGCAGCACAGCTCGACCGCCAAAATAATTTATTAGACCAATATGCAAAAGCGGTGTCGGCTTTTATTGTCAATTTAAAAGGTTTAAATAAATGGGATGATACCACTGTTTTTACTTTTAGTGAATTTGGCAGACGTGTAGAAGAAAATGCCAGTGCCGGCACAGATCATGGTACTGCAGGCAACGTTTTTTTGTTCGGAAAAAATTTAAAGAAGAAAGGCATTGTTAATGAATTACCTGATCTTGAAAATTTAGACGATGGTGATCTTAAATACCATGTAGATTTTAGAAGTATCTATAAAAACATTCTGGAAGATTGGTTACAGGCCGATGCCAACAAAATTATTTCGGCAAATGTAAACCCGTTTAAAGTAATTTAATTTTTTACCTCTAAGGCATTGAGAACACAGAGAGCCGCTAAGAAACAATTTCAACGTATTAATTCAATTGGCGTTCTAAAAATTCCTTAGTGTAACTTTGTGAACTTAGTGTTTTAGTAGTTTACAGTTTATTCAACGCTGTTTCCAAACGTTTTAATACTTCTTCTTTTTCAATTAAAGCTATCATATCAAACAATTGCGGGCCGCCGGCAACACCGGTGATCAAAACACGTAATAATTGCATATCAATTTTTCCGGTTTCTTTTACCAATGCTTCAAAAGCATCATGAATGGGTTGCATTTTCCAGTCAGACACATTTTTAAAAGTTTCTAAAACCTTTGTAAAGACTTCTTTGCTTTGCGCGTTCCATTTTTTGGTAATTACTTTTTCGTCGTATGAAGTTGGCGCTTCAAAAATATATTTTCCATGATCCCAAAACTCATGCACGAACTGTACTTTTTCTTTTACTAGTTTGCAAAACTCTATTAAGAAAGCATCACTTTTTTCGTAACCCTTTTCTTTTAAGATAGGTTTAAAAATTTCTGCTAATTCGATATCCGATTTTTTGCGCAGATATTGTTGATTAAACCATTTTGCTTTTTCAGGATCAAATTTTGCACCTGATTTATGCACACGCTCAAACGAAAATAATTCAGCTAATTCCGCAACCGAAAAAATTTCTTCGTTGTTTCCCGGATTCCAACCCAACAAAGCTAAAATATTTACAAATGCTTCAGGATAATAACCCGACTCTTTATAACCTATATATGGCGCGGTTTCGCGAGGGTCTGTCCAGCTTAAAGGAAATACAGGGAACCTTGCTTCGCGTTTACTGATTTTTCCATTGCCATCAGGATTTAAGATCAATGGTAAATGCGCCAGTTTTGGCATTTGTTCTTCTAAACCTAAATAACGGTAAATTAAAATATGCGCCGGCGCACTTGGTAACCACTCTTCTCCTCTAACGGCATGAGAAATTTCCATTTCAATATCATCTACAATATGCGCTAAATGGTAAGTTGGCATACCATCGCTTTTTAAAAGTACTTTATCGTCTACCTGTGTAGAATTAACTGTTACCCATCCACGAATAATATCATTAAAACGGATCTCCTCATTACGTGGTACTTTTAAACGCACCACATATTTGATTCCGTCTGCCAGTAATTTTTTTACTTCATCTTCGCCCAATGTAATTGAATTACGCATGTTTTGGCGTGTAACCGAATTGTATTGGGGCGCAACAACTTTTGCAGCTTCTAAACGTTTACGCATATCGTTCAACTCTTCTTCAGTATCAAAAGCGTAATACGCGTGCCCACTTGCAATTAACCGGTCGGCATATTTTTTATAGATCCCCAATTCTTTGCGTTCGCTTTGGCGATAAGGTTTGTGAGGGCCATCGCCAAAACCAACACCTTCGTTAGGTTCAATACCGCACCATTTTAATGCATCAATAATATATTCTTCGGCGCCTTTTACAAAGCGCGTTTGATCTGTATCTTCAATTCTTAAAATAAAATCGCCACCGTGTTTTTTAGCAAATAGGTAATTAAACAATGCTGTGCGCACACCCCCCATATGTAAGCCACCCGTAGGACTGGGCGCAAATCTAACTCTAACTCTTTTTTCCATAACTGCGCAAAGATAACTATTAAATAAAGATTTAAAAAGAGAACCGCTCTTTCTTTTTGATGCGCTGAAATAAAAATTGTAATTTTAATACATTATTAAAAAAATCACCTACATATTTCTTTTGCTCTCGTTCATTGGCTTTTCTCAGACAGATAGCCTTGGTGTTGTATTAAATTCAAAGCTAAACGATACCACCAAGTATAAAAAAATTGAAAGTTTATTATATGATACTGAGGCCGGTCTGGAATTTAAATTAAAATGGTGTGATACATTGGAAGCAATAGCCAAGCAATCAAAACAGGAAAAATTCATTATAAAAACTATTGTTATAAGAGGGGTCTTTTATTTTAATTACTCGCAATACGATCATGCTATTACATATTTTTATAAGGCTTTGCCATTGGCCGAAGAGTTAAAGTTAAAACGGCTTCAGGCAGGAATATATAATTACCTGGGCATTATTTCTTCCGATCAGGGTAATAGTAAAAAAGCGATCTACTATTTCAGGAAAAATTACAACATTGCATTAGAAATTAATGATCTTGGGTCACAATTCTCATCTGCCAATAACCTTAGTGTAGACTATAACAATATTTTAATGCCGAATATGGCCCTGTACTATATTTCAAAATGCGAAAAAATAGCAAAAGACAAAAAAAGTTACGACTTCTTGCCTTCGTTGTATGGCAATAAAATGGAATCCTATATTTATTTAAATGATCCTGTTAAAGCAAAAGAGCAATTAGATTCGATAAATAAGTATTTTAGAATAACACAGCAGGATAACGATCAGCAAATGGCCCTTAATTTTTTTTCAGGCTCTTATTATAATTTTGTCAAAGAATACAAAAGAGCAATTAATTTTTTTGAGAAAAACATCAAGCTGATACCAAGCACAGATTTCCAGGAATTTAGAAAAAATTATTTAGGTTTAAACGCCGCCTACTATGGTTTAAAAGATTATGAGAAGGCATATTCATCGCTTGTTATCTATTATCAATACTCTGACAGCCTTGTTAATGCTGAAAAAATGCAAAAAGCAAACGAAACAGAGAACAGCTACAAAAATTTTAAAGTTGAAAAAGAATTAGAGATCCAGAAATTAAATAACATTAATAAATCGTTACAGTTAAAACGTAACAAAGCTTTTTTAATTTTAATAAGCTCGCTTTCTTTATTGCTTATTGGTGGTATATTTTTCTTTTACAAACTCTTCAGGGATAAGCGTAAGGCTAATGTTTTATTAGAAGTACAAAAGGCTGAGATCACACACCAGAAAAAAGAAATTTTAGATAGTATTTATTATTCGAAGCGGATACAAGAAGGTATTTTACCAACCGAAAATGAGCTGAAACAAAAAGTAGGTGAGCATTTTGTATTATACAAACCAAAAGATATTGTGAGTGGTGATTTTTATTGGGCAAGTAAGAAAATTGATAATTCTTTTTTAATGGCTTGCTGCGATTGCACCGGCCATGGTGTACCCGGTGCATTTATGAGTTTGGTGGCCTACTCTTTATTAAATAAAATAGATGAGGGCGATCAACACAAAAATCCTTCAGAGATCCTAAATTATTTGAATATAGAATTACCAAGATTTTTCAAAAAAGAAGATCCAACCCAGCAAATAAAAGATGGCATGGATATGAGTCTGATAGAAATAGACCGTAAGAATTTTAAATTAAATTTTGCCGGTGCCAATAATAGTATTTATTTAATTCGTGATAGTATTTTGCAAGTTATAAAAGCAGACAAACAACCTATTAGTGCTGACGTGGATATGCGCAAACATATTTTTAAAAATACCGAGATAGATCTAAAGACAGGAGATATAATAGTAATGTTTACCGATGGGTTTGCCGACCAGTTTGGGGGGCCAACAGCGCGCATACATGGCAATTTATACCGACAAGGAAAAAAATTCATGTATAAACGTTTAGAAGAATTATTAATGAAATATGCTACAGAAGACATGAAAAGCATAAAACAAAAATTAGAAACAGCACTCTCAGAATGGCAAGGCGATCTTGAACAGATTGACGATGTTTGCTTAATTGGAATAAGAATATAAGATTTAAGAAATTAGAATTAAGATTTAAATGGCGGATAAAGATTTTTTTCAAATGGTTTACCAGGTGGTGCGTTTAATTCCAAAAGGCAGGGTTACAAGTTATGGCGCTATTGCCGCTTACTTAGGCGCAAAATCATCATCACGCGTAGTTGGTTACGCGATGAATGGCGCGCACAATGTAAAACCAAAAGTGCCGGCACATAGGGTTGTAAATAGAAATGGTTTGTTAACCGGCAAACATCATTTTGATACGCCATACCAAATGCAGGAATTATTAGAGAAAGAAAAAATAAAAGTAAAGGATGATAAAGTAGTTGATTTTAAAAAATTGTATTGGGATCCGTTTGAAGAACTAAAAATGTGATTAGTTAATAGGGAATAGTTATTAGGTTGTGGCAATTTATGAAAATGAAAAGATCCTCGGGCATACTAACATTTATTTTGGTAATTGTTTTTTCTTGTTCAGACAACGAGGCAAATAAGACTCAAAATGAAAAAACAACTGATGTTTATTCAGAAAAATATTTTGGTATCTCAATTGAAAATGGGCCAAGACAAGGGTCTCCATATTTTGATTCGTTGGGAACTGAATACTTTTACATCTCCAAAAAAATTACGCTTAGTAACGACACAACCGTTCCAATAGACTTAAAAATCTCCTTCTCAAAAGAGTATGATCATATGAGGGTAAACAAGGGCCTTAAATCAAAAGTATTTTTACTACCAGAAGAATTAACTTCGGATGAACAACAGTATAATGTGACTATGTCAAAAGAATTAAAATTTGATTTGGGATTGACAAAAGAGTTAAAAAGGTTTTTAAAATCGAATATAGAAACTGTTTCTTTAATAAAAACAATAAATCCTCATGAAAAATATACTGTGCGATTTGGTGTTCTCACTGATTTGAAATATCCTTTACCAGTATATTTTGGATTAAAATTAAATGTAAGCAGCTCTGCAAAAAGATCATCAACTATGCCGCTTGTTCTGTATCTTGACAATCCTTTCGCTATACCTTGTGGGCAATTTTCATTTCCGGATAAATAAATTCAAGAGCTGTTAGAACTATTAACTAATCGCTATTCCCTAAATAAACCGCTCCTCCAACACTATCGATCTTTGCGCCTGTTACAGAACTTAAAGTGTTTATTTTTTCGTTCAAACGTAAATAACCCAAAAAAGCAAAGATCAAGGCTTCCTTAAAATTTACGGTCTGTGCATTTGGAATAATGATCTCGCAATTTGTTTTTTCGCTTATCAATTCAATTAAATGTTTATTAAAAGCGCCGCCGCCGGTTACTAACACTTTTTTAATTTTATTTTTATTCAGGTCGTTGGCTATTATTTGCGCCACATGTTCGGTTGCTGTTGCCAGTAAATTATTTAATTCTACTCGGCTTTTTTCAATGCGCTTTAAAATATTTTCAAAGAACCATTCACGACCTATAGACTTAGCTCCTGTTTTTGAATAGTATGCTAATGCATTCAATTCTTTTAAAAGCTTCGCATTCACTTTTCCGGATTTTGCTATTTTTCCGTCTTTATCATAAGCTTTACCGGTTCTTTCTGCCAGGTAATTCAACAACATATTTGCTTCACAAATATCATAGGCAATTCTTTTTTTGTTTTTATCAAACGAAATGTTGGCAATACCACCAATATTTAAACAAGCATCGTAATCGCCAAACAATAATTTATCTCCAATTGGCACTAAAGGCGCACCTTGTCCACCATTAGCAACATCCAGGCTTCTAAAATCGCAAACAGTTGTTGTTTTTGTTACAGCTGCAATGGTTGCACCGCAGCCAATTTGTGTAGTAAATCCCAAATCTGGTTTATGAAAAACTGTGTGTCCGTGAGAGGCAATTGCCTTTGCTTTTCGGGTACTTTTCTTTAAAAATTTGTTTATTTCTTCGCCTATTAATTTGCCATAAGAAGCGTTTACCGAGGCATATTGCAGGGCTTTAAAAGTATGCACATTCCTTAAAGTACTGGCGCACAATTGCGTATAAGATGCCGTTTCTGCTTTTAAGATCTTGTATCTGTATTTGCCGTTTTCGTATTCAAATTCGCAAAGGGCAAGGTCTAGCCCATCCAGCGAAGTGCCGCTCATAACGCCTAAAATGGTTGTTTTATGTGTATTTACTTTAGCCAAATTTGTTGTTTTGGTAGCTTAAATCGTATATATTTGCAAGGTAATGCCAAAAGTAATTAGATTTTTTAAATTTCAGGTCTAATTCCTAAGACATAAAATGAAACTAATCAAGTTTTATTAAACATAAAATAGTATAAACCTTAAAACATAAATATAATGCATTTTGAATTATCTGAAGAGCACTTAATGATCCAAAAAGCGGCCCGCGAGTTTGCACAAACAGAATTAAAGCCAGGAGTTATAGAGCGCGACGAGCACCAAAAATTCCCGGCAGAACAGATCAAAAAAATGGGTGAGCTCGGCTTTATGGGCATGATGGTTGATCCAAAGTACGGCGGAGGTGGTATGGACGCTATTTCTTATGTTTTAGCCATGGAAGAAATTTCAAAAATAGATGCTTCTGCAAGCGTTGTTATGAGCGTAAATAATTCTTTAGTTTGCTGGGGTTTAGAAACATTTGGAAGCGAAGAACAAAAACAAAAATATTTAGTGCCTTTGGCAAAAGGAGAAAAGATAGGAGCCTTCTGCTTATCAGAGCCGGAAGCCGGAAGCGATGCTACCTCTCAAAGAACAACTGCAATCGATAAGGGCGACCATTATTTATTGAACGGAACAAAGAATTGGATCACTAACGGTAGCAGCGCATCAACCTATTTAGTAATTGCACAAACAAATGTTGAAGCAGGACATCGTGGTATCAACGCATTAATTGTAGAAAAAGGAATGCCCGGATTTACCATCGGGCCAAAAGAAAATAAAATGGGCATTCGCGGCAGCGATACACACTCATTAATGTTTGATAATGTAAAGGTGCCGAAAGAAAACCGTATTGGTGAAGATGGATTTGGTTTTAAATTCGCTATGAAAACATTAAGTGGCGGCCGAATTGGTATTGCTTCGCAAGCATTAGGCATTGCAAGCGGCGCTTACGAATTAGCATTAGCGTATTCAAAAGAACGTAAAGCATTTGGAAAAGAAATTTGTAATCACCAGGCAATACAATTTAAATTAGCCGATATGGCAACACGTATTGAAGCATCACGTTTATTGATTTTCCGTTCGGCATGGTTAAAAGACCAACACTTACCTTTAGATAAAGAAAGTGCTATGGCAAAAGTATTCGCCAGCGAAACTGCCATGTGGGTAACTACAGAAGCTGTTCAAGTGCACGGTGGTTACGGTTATGTAAAGGAATATCATGTAGAACGTTTAATGCGTGATGCAAAGATCACACAGATATATGAAGGCACCAGCGAAGTACAACGCATTGTTATTTCAAGACAAGTGTTAGCGTAAAATATTTTCAATTTTTATTTAAAGCCTCTTTATTCATTTAAAGGGGCTTTTTTATGCTCTATAAAATACCATTTTTGAGGTATTTAGAATTATTCTAATTAACCATACTTTTGAGCCTGTAGCCTATCAATTTATATTATGAAATGCCCAGGATCTTATACTAATTATAGTCTTCTTATCATCCCATTTTTTATATTCTCCTTTACTATTTCTGGGCAACAAAAAGATAGTATAAAAAAAGAAATTAAATTGGATGAAATTATAATTACTGATTATCGCACTGTTAACGGACTTGGGCATTTACCGGATGAAAAAGATGGGATTGTTTATGCCGGTAAAAAAACCGAAATAATTATTATCGATAGTTTAGATGCTAATAAAGCAATAAATAATACCCGCCAGATATTAGGAAGAATTCCGGGATTGAACATTGTAGAAACTGAAACCGGTGGCTTTACCGCTAATGGTATTGCCACCCGCGGTTTAAACCCTTCGCAAAGTATTGAAATGAACACGCGCCAAAATGGTTACAATGTTAGCGCAGATATTTATGGTTATAATGAGGCTTATTACTTGCCTCCAATGGAAGCCGTTAGCAGAATTGAATTAGTAAGAGGAGCTGCTTCGTTACAGTTTGGTTCACAATTTGGTGGTTTGGTAAACTACGTTATAAAAGATCCTTCAAAAAATAAACCGTTCGAATTTAGTACTTCTCAAACCGTAGGTAGTTTTGGCATGTTCAATTCGTTTAATTCGATTGGTGGCACTTATAAAAAAATAAGTTATTATGGTTTTGTGCAATACCGTACCATACAGGGTTACAGGCCAAACAGCGAGCAATGGCAAGTATCGGGTTTTGGTAAATTACAATATAAACCCAGCGAAAAATTAACCGTCTCTGCAGAATATTCTTTATTGCGCAACAAATTAAAAATGCCCGGCGGACTTGATGACAGTACATTTAATGCAAACCCAAAAGCATCTACACGCACACGTAACTGGTTAACCAGCCCATGGAATATTGTTACCGCTGGTTTAAAATATACGCCTGATGAAAATACAACGTTTGATCTAAAAACTACTTTTTTATTCAGCAGCCGTGCTTTAGTATGGCGTAACGAAGATGGCGGCCCATCTGCAATAGATGATGTAGACCCTTCAACAGGTGTTTATATACCACGCGAAGTTGGTAAAGAAAAAATGCAGAATACAACAACAGAATTACGCATTTCTAACCGTTATAAATTAGGAAAACAAAGATCAACGCTTGCAGGCGGATTAAGATATAGCTACGCCTGGTTTAATAGAAAAGGTGGCGGAGAAGGAACAACCAAAAGCGATTTTGATCTTTCAATAATTGGCCCATGGGGATACGATCTGGATTTTTCTACAACAAACCTGGCGCCATTTATTGAAAATGTATTTAGAATTGGAAATAAATTCACCATCACTCCCGGTTTTAGATTTGAATATCTTAATAGTACTGCAACAGGTTATAAAACAGAAGATCAGTTTAAAATTTATACAGATCAAAGCAGGAACAGGTATTTTTCGTTGTTTGGAACCGGTGTGGAATTTAAACCAACTTCTTCTACAAGTATTTATGGTAATATTAGCCAGGCCTACCGCCCAATCGATTATAGTCAACTAGAGCCTTTAGGTGTTATTTCAAAGATCGATCCAAATTTAAAAGACGCTACCGGATATAATTCAGATCTTGGATACAGGGGAACCCTTAAGAACTATTTGAACTTCGATATCAGTGGATTTTATATGGCCTACAACAATAGAATTGGCGTGGTTTTAAAAACAGATGAAACTACCGGTCAAGAATACACATACAGAACCAATGTTGCCAACAGTGTTCACCAGGGTATTGAAAGTTATATTGAATTTAATATTTTAAAATGCATCAATACTTCATCAAAGTATGGCATAAGTATGTTTAATTCGTTTGCTTACATTGATGCAAGATATACTACCGGCGAATTTAAAGGTAAACGTGTTGAGGCCTCTGCGAATACAATTAACAGGGTTGGCATTATATTGAACGATCGACATTTCTCAATTACCTGCCAATACAATTATGTTGGCGATGCCTTTGGCGATGCGTCAAACGTAAAAATAAGCCCCGATCCGGTTGCAGGTTACATTCCGGCATACAGCGTTATTGACTGCAGCGCTACTTATAAATTTAAACGCTATGCGATCAAATTAGGCGGAAATAATTTACAGGACAAAGCTTATTTTACCCGCAGAACGGATGAATATCCCGGCCCCGGAATAATTCCTTCAATTGGAAGAAGCTGGTATATTGGAATAAGTGCTAAATTTTAAAACAAGAAAATGATCCGGTCAAACCATCTTAAATTATTTTTTTTGCTAAGCGTAATTCTTGGTTTATCCTCTTGTAAAAAAGAAAAAAATATGACTACTGTTACTCCAACCGATAAAATTCAGTTAGGTAAAAAAATATTTTTTGATAAAAATTTGTCAAACCCTATCGGTCAATCCTGTTCAAGTTGTCATAATTCAGAAACCGGTTTTAGCGATCTAAATCATAATATGGTTTCAGAAGGTGCGGTTGAAGGTCTTTATGGATATAGAAATGCTCCCGGTGTTTCTTACGCCATGTTCTCAATGCCTTTGCATTATGATTATGTCGATTCTACTTACGTGGGAGGATTTTTTCTTGATGGTAGAACAAACTCTCTTCAGGAACAAGCTTCGAAACCATTTTTTAATAAATTGGAAATGAATATCGAAAGTGTTAGCATGCTTATTTCAAAATTAAAAAGTGCCGATTATCTTTCTTTATACAAAGAAGTTTATGGCGATCTTCAGGACGAAAACACCATTTTAAAAAACATGACCGATGCCATTGCTGCATACGAACGATCATCGGAAGTAAACCCATTTACATCAAAATATGATTATTACTTAAAAGGGCAGGCATCTCTAACAGCTCAAGAAACAAGAGGCCTAAAATTATTTAAAGATACTCTTAAAGGAAAATGCGCCAATTGCCACCTAATTGATCCCGATGAAGAAACAGGTAAAGTATTGTTTACAGATTTTACTTATGACAATATTGGTTTACCAAAAAACAGCAATAATCCTTTTTATACTATTCCCACCAGCTACAACCCTATGGGGTCGTCATATATTGATAATGGCCTGGGGGCTTTTTTAAATAACAGTAACTTTAACGGGCAATTTAAGGTGCCATCCTTAAGAAACGTTGCTGTTTCGGCCCCCTATTTTCATAACGGCGTATTTAATACTTTAGAAGAAACAGTTACTTTTTATAACAAGCGGGATTCTTTGTATAAATTTCCGGAAGTTCCTGCAACTGTTAACCATAAAGAATTAGGAGCTTTAAAATTAAATTCACAGGAAGAAAAAGACATTGTTGCCTTCTTAAAAACGCTTACCGACGGGTATAAATAAAAGTCCTTGTTTTAATACTGTTCCCGCTTGCTAACAACTGTTAAATTTCAATTTATATCTTACTATTTATACACCTTTTTTTGAAATAATCAACCTTTTTTGCTAAAATTATTCTTGTAATTTTAATGATTATTAGATTATTGTATGAGTGCTTTTGATGACGATGCAGACGGACAGAATGAGAATGAATTTGAAGAGAATTTAAAACTTTTTGAAGATATGCTGATCTCCGGTCAGCCACAATTTTTTGACGCTGATGACATTGAAGAAATAATTGATTATTACTTACAATGGCTAAATTATGATATGGCAAAAAAAGCCATTGATTATGGCTTAGAACGGTTCCCTTTTTCAAGCATCATTAAAATTCGTCAGGCACAATATTTATCTAGTCAGCATTACACACACGAAGCGCTTACCATTTTAAACGAGGTTGAACAGATCGAACAAAATAATTTTGATCTATACATGGCCCGTGGTTATATCTATAGTCAAATGGGTTTGGGCGAACAGGCCATAGAGAATTTTAAAAAGGCCATTCCGCTTGCAGAAAGTAAAGATGAAGTTTATGTAGCGCTTGGTGTAGAATTTTTAAATGAAGATAAACCCGATGATGCACTTTATTATTTAAAAAAAGCAATAAAATTAAATCCAAAGAACGAAGTAGCATTAAATGAACTTTCTCTTTGCTTTGATCTTACCGGTAAATCAAGCGAAGCCATTGCCTTTTACGAAAGTTATATCGACAATCATCCCTACAGCTATTTTGCCTGGTTTAATTTAGGCCTCGGTTATAGCCGTATGGGGCTTTTCGAAAAAGCAATTGAGGCTTACGATTATTCTATTGCCATTAACGAAAATTTTAGCTCGGCTTATTTTAATAAAGCTAATTCTTTAGCGCAGTTAGAAAAATATGAAGATGCTATTCTTGTTTATAAAGAAACCTTTAAACACGAAGAGCACGAACCAACAACGTACTACTATATTGCAGAGTGTTACGAGAATTTAAACCGTTTTGAAGAAGCGCTTGTTAATTATAACAAATGTGTGAAGCTCGATCCTGCCAATGCAGATGCCTGGTTGGGCATTGGTGTTGTTTTGGATGCCATGAACCGTTTAACAGAAGGCGTTCACTACGTAAAAAAAGCGATCGAAATAAATCCTAACGATCCTGAATACTGGTACGTGTTTGCAGAAGTGCAGGAAAAACTCGGTTTTATGGAAGAAGCCGCAATGGCTTACCAACGCGTGATTGAGTTAGAGTATCCTGACTATGATGTGTGGTTGGATTATAGCAAACTTTTACATCAAAATGGTTATATTACCAACGCATTAGAAACTTTAAGCGAAGGCATAAAATATTTTCCGGATGTAGTTGAACTATATTACCGTATGGGTGTGATCTTATTAGATAAAGAGAACAGAAAAGAGTCTTTAGAGTATTTTGAAAAAGCGTTGGCAATGGATTATTCTAAACACAACGAGATATTTGAGTACGCTCCTGTCTTGCAAAACGACAAAGAAATTTTGAACTTAATTTCCAATTTTAAAAAATAACTATGGCAACAAATTATAATTTTAATTTATCGCATTTACCGGAGCGCACTGTTAGTCCTCGCCAAAATGGTGTTACAATGGTAATGGATAAAGGCATAAGCCTAAGGGAAGCTGAGGATCTTTTAAGTTCATCATCTGATTATATAGATTTTGTGAAACTTGGTTTTGGCACATCAATCATTTCAAAAAATGTAAAAGAAAAAGTTAAGCTATACAAACAAGCAGGCATTAAAGTATATGTTGGTGGTACTTTGTTTGAAGCATTTGTGATACGAAATAAATTTGACGATTATTTAAGATACATAGATGAATTTGGAATGGATTGCGCTGAAGTAAGTGATGGCAGTATTGAATTAGAGCACGATAAAAAATGCGAATACATTAGTACCCTTGCCAAGAACTATACTGTTTTAAGTGAAGTGGGAAGCAAAGAAGAAGGCGTAATTATTCATCCTGCAAAATGGATAAAAATGATGGAAAACGAATTGCAGGCAGGCGCTTTTAAAGTTATTGCCGAGGCAAGGGAAAGCGGTACTGTAGGTATTTTTCATAAGAATGGAAGTGCGCACACCATGCTTATTAACCGAATTGTAAATAAAGTAAAGATCGAAAATATAATTTGGGAAACCCCGCAAAAAAGTCAGCAGGTTTATTTTCTAAAATTATTTGGTTGCAATGTAAACGTTGGCAATATTGGCGTGGATGATGTTATTCCATTAGAAACATTGCGCTTAGGTTTACGTGGCGATACTTTCTTTACTTTTTTACCCGAAGAAATGAAACAAACAGTTTAAAAATTAATCATTATGCAAGAAATAACAGTTCAGGAATTAAAAAAATTAAAAGATTCTAACGCTAATTTTCAATTAATTGATGTGCGCGAAGAACATGAATTTGATGAAGCTAACCTTAATGGCATTTTAATTCCAATGGGCGAAGCTCTAGAAAGATCTGCTGAGATCGCAAAAGACAAACAGGTTGTTATTCATTGCCGTAGCGGTAAGCGTAGCGCAACTGTTATAAACGCATTAGAAAGTCAGCAAGGCTATACTAACCTTTATAATTTAAAAGGCGGCATATTAGCTTACATTGAAGAAATTGGACTTTAAAAAAATAAAAAGATGAGTAAATTAAATTTAATTGGTTTAGATTCGGCAAAATCAAAACAACTGGCAGAAAAATTAGGTGTCTTGTTAGCAAACTATTCTATTTTTTATCAGAATGTAAGGGGTTATCATTGGAATATTAAAGGAGAGAAATTCTTTGAATTACATTTAAAATTCGAAGAATTATATACTGATCTTCAGCTAAAAATAGATGAAGTAGCTGAACGTATATTAACTTTGGGTTACGCGCCTAATCATAATTATTCTGAATACAAAAAATTATCAAAAATTAAAGAAAGTAATGAAGTAAGTGATGGAAAAAAGGGAGTAGCAGACATTTTAACTTCCTTTGAAATTATCATCAGTTTACAACGTGATCTTTTAAAATTATCCGGTAAAATAGATGATGAAGGCACAAACGCTTTAATGAGTGATTATATTCGCGCGCAGGAAAAATTGGTATGGATGTATTCTTCATTTTTAAATAATAAATAATTTTTATGGTAGATCTTTTTAAACATATTTTACATTTAGATTTTGATTGGTTGTTTGCTAATTACGGCACTGCTATTTACACAGTTCTGTTCCTGGTAATTTTTATTGAAACTGGTTTAGTGGCCATGCCTTTTTTACCCGGCGATTCATTATTGTTTACTGCGGGTTTATTTGCGCGCTCAGGACATTTAAACTTATCGTACTTATTAATTTTACTATTTATTGCCGCGGTGTTAGGCGATAATTGTAATTACTGGATCGGCAGAAAAATAGGTTTAAAAATATTTACACTTAAAATAAAAGGCAGAGCTATAGTTAAACAGGAGTATCTTGCCAAAACGCATTCATTTTTCGAAAAGCATGGTACCAAAGCAATTATCATGGCACGTTTTGTTCCTATCGTTCGCACCTTCTCTCCATTTGCTGCAGGCGTTGCGGAAATGAACTATAAAAAATTTGTTAGTTTTGATGTTTTAGGTGGCGCCTTATGGATAGGTAGTTTAACTATTGCAGGTTATTTATTAGGCGAGGTAGAATTTATACGAAAACACATTGACCTTGTTTGCCTGGGCATAATTTTAGTTTCTGTACTACCTATCATTGTTGGATATTTGAAAGGTAGAACGAAAAAGTAACCTGTAGTTTTTACCTTTCTATCATCATCTAGGACTGATAGTTTTGCTATTTTTAAGTATTAATTAAAATTAATAAATATAAATCTTATCATAATTAGGGTTCACTCAATAAGTCCAACAAATATTTTCGGATAAAATATATTTAGCAGGGTTATTTTAAATTTATATAAAGCATTTTTAATAAAAGTAAAGACGTGCTGTTGCACCAACCTTATTAG
>JACCXH010000049.1 GCA_013697245.1 Bacteroidota bacterium | reverse complement strand
CAGCAGCAGCATAAGCAGCATCAGCAGCAGCAGCATCAGCAGCAGCATAAGCAGCATCAGCATAAGCAGCAGCAGCACGTAAATTTTTTGAAGCGCTGCGCGCTTCATCTCTAAGCTTAATCCATTCCTTACGATCTACTGTATTTACTATAGAATTTTCAAAAGCCTTTGCAATGTTTGTAATTGCGTCTTTGGCGTTTTGATCTTTTACAAATTTTATTACTCCGTGTTCGGGATCAATTAACATCCATGCCATAAATTTGCGCCACACATTTTTAAGATCTACACCAACCGGTATTGCGCTTAAAAATCTTACAGGAAATTCTTTTGCATTTTTATTAGGCATACCTTCAAAAAAGCGATCTTCTAAACGCGCTAAGATCATTGGTATACCTAATTCCTTTTCATAAGCATTATGTTGATCTGAGTGAACCGTACACCCTACAGCGCAGCCTTTACCCTGATCCCAGTATTGCCCTTTAATAATTTCGTCCGCCGCGGCATGAGCTTTTAAACGGTTTAAATACTGATCTTTAATTTCCTGCTTTCCATGAAAGCTTAATAGTGTTGTTTTTTTCATAATTTAATTGTTATTGATTTTATAAAGTGAATTCGCGCTAAATGACTGAGGATTGCCATCAGCTGTTTTTTCGTAACCTTTAAGCCTGTAAAAACCCGGATTTTCAATTGGGCATGCGCTTAATATCTCAACGGTTTGATTATTTGCCGGCATTATCCAATCCTGTTGTAATTGGCCTGTGAAACAAAATTTTACGTATGTACCTGGTTCAAACGACATAGATCTTAGTTGCTAATGTTTACAGTTTCGGTTTGTTTTGTAAACAGTCCGTTTACATCTGTACACTTGTAAAGAGTAGCTATTGTTTTTATGGCCGCAACCTCTAGTGGCCTGTATAATTCGGGAGCGTCTAAACGCCTGTAAAAGGTTGATTTTGATATATCGCAAGCAGTTTTTACATCATTTACAAAAGATGTTTTCAAGTTTGCTGGCAAACCCTCATAAAATTGTTTAAATGTGATGGTTGGTTGTGTCATTGTGAGAATTTTTTCCTAGTTTGATACTGCAATAGTAGAACCTTTTCTACAAATTGTATAATATATTCTACTAAAGATATTAACATAATTAAGTTAGTTGAAGGGAATTGTACATAAAATAAAGAAAGCTTTAGAAGCCTCAAAGCTTACACACGCTGAGTTTGCGGACAAAGTTGGCATTTCCCGTGATACCGTTTATAAGTTGAATGATGAAACAATAAAACTGGCCACTATCGAAAAAATTTGCCAGGTATTAGGGTTGGATTTTGCAGAATTTATTATACAGGCGGTAAAAATCTCAAAAGTTTCTGAGCCTTTAGTAAAGTATGAGGCCAAACAAGAGGATTGCAAAACCCTAAAAAGAATGAATGATTTTTTAATGAGCCAGGTTGAAGCGGACCGCGTAACAATTACAGCCCTTAATAGTACTATAGAACGACTAAGTAAGCTAAACTCCTGATTGATACCAAAATTGATATTTAATGAAGTTAAAAACCAATAATTTGAACAATAATATAAAATATAAGTAATTGAGTAACAAGGTTAATTGCCAGGATCAGTATAAAATATCCAATCCCGTACGGGCTACAAGTGAAACGAAAAAACCCTCTGATCGTAATATTTCAGGGGGTTTTTAATTTTATGGCGAGAGCAAGCCTCAAACAGGGCCTGTTTTTACAAAAATTAAACAAGAAAAATTAATTAATTTTAAGAATTAGATATTTCCACAAATATTAATAATGAGGTTTGTTGTTCCTATACTGCTGTTTTTATTTTTTTTATCCTGTAAAAAAGGGCACGAATTGGATTGTTTTAAATCTACTGGAACTGATGTGTCCGAAATGCGATATCCTGGTAAGTTTCAGGATGTTCAGGTTAAAGGTAAAATTGAGGTAAATATTTTCCAGGGTAGTGAATATAAGGTTGAAGTTATTGCCGGACGTCACCTTATTAAAAATATTAATACTACCGTAACAGATACGTTATTAAAAATAGAAAACTCTACCAGCTGCAATTTTGTTCGCGGTTACAAAAGAAAGATAATTGTAAACGTTACCATGCCTTATGTCTCTAAAATTTACAATTATAGTGTAAGCTCAATTACGATGGACCCTGGTTTTAACCAAGACTCTTTACTTTATGTGAGGAATGAAAATATTGGCGACACCTATATTAATGGAAAATTTAATATTGTAAGCACTTCTTCTCATGGCGCAGGAGACATTTATTTAAGTGGCTCTTCAAGAACTTTGCTTATTTATTCTAACGGAACAAATTTTACATTTGCCGAAAACTTTAAAGCCTCCGATCAGGTATTTATTTCTACTTACAGTATTGGCGATGCTCATTTAAATTTACAGGGTGTTGCAAGTTTTGATTATTACATCTGGAGCAAAGGAAATATATTTTATTCCGGCGATCCACTAGCCATTAATAATCTTGGTGCCGGAAAAACCAACGGCAAAGGCACTTTAATAAAAAATTAGTTACTATAAGGTTATTCTTTTTTATAAGCTGAAAAAATCAATTCCTTGCCATCAGCAATAGCATCATACGAACAGAGTTTTACAAGCCCCGGTATTTTCTCGATCTCGTCTTTTTTAATATCCGCTTCATCTTCCGCAAATATATTTTCCCAAATAATAACATCTCCGGGCTTCATAGCCAAAATATTTCCTTTCGAAATGTTTTTACATTTTGTATCATCAAATGGGTCGATGCCCATCCCAATGCTGAGTTGCTGGTGATCATATATAAAAAGATGGTGTGTGTCATTTTTTTCTAAAAAGTACTTTGACATTTGATTAGCAAGCACCTGGTCTTTACCCAACCTCATTTCTTTTTGCCAATGTATGGCTGCAGGATTAATTGTGAATGGAAAAATAATAATGTAGGTAATTAATAAAACCTGCAAAATAAGGTTGGGTATTTTTTTTGCCCGAAAAAAATAGTCGCTTAAGAAATTAAAGCCCAATAATGCAATGATGGCCATAATAGGCATGATACCAATAAGTACACGTTTTAATCCCAAAGAGTTAAAGATACCAAGATACCAGAATAGGCTATGCGCAACAACAAATGCACCAAAGCCAAACAATAAAAGAAAGACCTCTTCTATTTGTGCTTTTCTTTTTAAGATCTTAACCCAAATTAAAATAAAGCCGATCCAAAGCAATGCATATAATGGTACGCCAAGTACATTAATTAATTCCTCAACAAAATGCAGAAGCGGCCCCTTTCCATAAACACTTGATAAAGTGGCGTATGGAATTTTCGTAAACACCCACAAAAGATCATGGTAAACAAAATACCCTGCAATAGAAAAGAAGATAGATCCACTAAGCAGGAATGGCAATACCCGCCAAGCTTTTTTAATGATAAAATATAAACTAAAAACCCCAATAATAATTAACCCTTCAGACCGAACATAAGGTAGGAACGAAATAATAACGCTTGCGCTAAGATATTTTTGCCTGGCACAAAAGAAAATGCCAAGTATAGTAAATAAAGCAAACAAAGGCTCTGTAAGTCCCGAAAAGGTAATAATGTAATTAAGCGGTGCAAACATCATTATTACAATCACCAAAAGAGCATTTTTTAATTTTAAAATCTCTGCTGTTTTATAAGTATAAAAAATAGTCATAAGCGAGATGATAGAGTTAAATATTTTTATTCCGGTAAATCCCAACTGCGCAAATGGCGATGCCAGTATAACGTATACGGGTTTGGCCCAGTGATCAAAAAAAAGTTTGGGGTGTAAGGGAGCATATTTTGCAAATAAATAGTGAACAAGGCTATCTGCATTATCACAAGTACCATTAAAGAAAATTATGCTAAAAGTGCAAATAATAGCTTGAAGGACAAGAAGGTAATAAATAACATGTTTTTTTGGCATCAGACTTTTCTTCTCAGATTTAAGTATTCTAAAATCAAAGATAATGAAATCGGGTAATTATTTCTTAAAAGACCCTATCAGAAAATATGCTATTTTAAAAAGATGAGTTTAACAGGCTTGGCTTCTTTTAAAGATGAAGGATCTTGCGGCGAAGTCAAAGTCGTGGCGGGTTCAACCGCTTGCGGCGCATTTAAAAGTTCACTCAAAGTATCTTTATTATTGGAGTGTAAAGTGGTGCTTTTTTCAACAGGCATATCATACATTGGGTTTGGGCTGTTTTTACAGTGGGTTAAAAAAATGATCGCAAAGACCAGAAACCAGCCGGTGAAAAAAATCTTGAGTATTTTGAAAATGTCCATTTTAATATGCTTTACTTAATAACTTCAAGTTTTATGCCAGTAAAAGCGTGAAAATTGGGCATTTTTTGACGAGTAATTTCCTCTTTAATGTAGAATATACTTACCCTTTAACTATACTCGCTTGGGGCAATACATTCATGCCAATATTCCATTATTTTTCTAATGGTGCTTTCGAGTTTTTCAAAACTATTGGGTTTAATAAAAAAACCTTGTACCGATAAGGCGTAAGGATCTATTACCGCTTGTTTGCTAGAACTAGTGGTAAAAAATAAATAGGGAATGCATTTTATATGCAACATTTCATTGGTATGTACTTTACTTCTGACTTCAAAGCCATTGATCTTTGGCATATTAATATCTGAAAGTATCAGAAAAGGGATTACATCCGTTTTATTAAGATAATCAAGGGCCGCATTTCCATCTTTAAAAAAAACGACTGAATTGTCATAATTTAGTTTCTTAAATATTTTGCCAAGCATGTATTGATCATCATCATCATCTTCTATTACTACAACAGGTCCGTTCTTATTCATATTTGAATTATTTTAAAAAAACTCCAACCTATTTAAGGTTGGAGTTTTTTATTTTTATTTATTTTTTATTGCTGTGAGATCAAACGACCGGTTTGTACTATCTTATTATTATCAAAGATCTTGTAAAAATAAATTCCTGAAGAAAGATCTTTTATTTCAACTGTTGTTATTTCTTTTGTAATCGGTGTTGTCATTACTACTTCACCTAAAACATTATACATTTTCATTTCCGCAGAATTACTTAATTCAGCATCAATTACTTTAATATTTAAAGATGTTATAAATGGATTAGGATATACTTTTACAATTGAACTGGTAACCGCGTACAAAGGAATACCAACAGAAGCACATGTAGCTGCAGTTGTATATGCGATGGCTGTTATAGCTGTAGATGATAGCGCACCATTAGTTGTTAGTAATCTTCCGTCAATTGTAACACCTGTGTTTATTGCTCCTAAAGCGCCATTATGACAAACGATAGTGCCTTTAAATTTAGAGTAGTTGTTTATGTTTACAGCGCCTTCAATTTTCCAAAACACATTTTTTGCCTGTGCTCCATTAATCAACATCACTTTTGCATATGTGCTGGTAGAAATAGCACCGTTTATTTTTATTACAAAAATGGCGTTTGAATTTCCTTGCGCATTTAAATACAAAGAATCTGTAAATACTGTTGCGGCATTTAGTAAATAAGTATGTGGTGTTAATACTAAACCATTTCCAAATTGTGCAGGATATAATAATTCAATATCATCTGTCAAACCATTTAAATAATTATATGCCACCATAAGATCTGTTGCACACTGTGCTGTTGAACCATCTGGAACAAGATGAAGATTACCGTTTATTAAAGCCGGATTAAAACCTGTTGGTGCACTGCTATTGCTGCCTACATCACCTGTAACAGTTGTAACACCGCTATTTGAAACAGAACCATTACTAGAGAATATAGCATAACAGCCTGCCACACCTAATACCGGAGCGGACGGACCCGTTAATACCGGACTACCACAACCAATTGGCGTATAAGCAAATAATCCGTTAAGTGTAACGGCACCTGCCGTAGAAAGGGCTCTACCTTCAAGTGTATCACCCGAATTCATGTTAATAGCTGCATTGTTTGCAATAACAGTTCCTTTCATGCTTGTTCCTGAAGCCATGCTTACTAAACCTTCCACTTTCCAAAACACATTACATGCTTTAGCGCCATTAATTAATTTAATTCTTGAAGCAGCATTAGTAGATAACGGCCCCTGGATCTTAAAAATAAATACAGAGTTAGCATTATTTTGACCGTCCAATTTTAATTCAAGGTTTAGCGTTGCAGCCGCACCAATAGAATAAACACCCGGAACAAGTGTTTGTCCGTTTCCAAGTAAAGGCGCCGGAAAAAAAGTTGCAACGGTTGCATTAAGTTGATTGTAGGCAATTAAAAGATCGGCGGCAGCTTGCGCGCTTGCACCATTGCCATCGTTCATAACACCGTTCACATTTCCAAAACCTGTGCTTGAACCATTGTTGGTACCAACATTACCGGTAATTTGCGAAATACCTGAATTAGTTACGGCTCCATTTGTAGAGAATAAAACAAAATTTGCTGCGCTGCCTAAAGCAGGAGCCTGGGCTAATGTAATAAAGGGTAAAGATAATATAGTAACCATAGTTACCGTAGAAAGTAATTTAATTTTCATGTTTTATATTTTAGGTGTAATTTATATTTGTAGGGCATTTTATTTAATTTCAGAGATTATTTTATACAGATCTTCTTTTGTACGACCAAGCTTGATCTGAAGTTTACCAAACATTTCTTCTTCTTTACCCTCTATTAACGTAAGATCGCTATCTATAAGAATACCGAATTTTTGTTTTAGCTTACCTTTTGTTTCATGCCAGTTTCCTTTTAATTCAGTTAGGTTCATAGTTTTAATTTTTAAAGCATTAGGAAATAAAAAATCAGTAAAAGAATTCACAAAATGTTCGTTTGTAAAAGAGTGTTGTTGTTTATCTGTCTGTTAAGCCTGTTTTTCAATTATATAATTCTCATTTTAAGATCGCATTTGATCATTTAAATACTTAGTTATATTTAAAATTCAAAAAATAATAAAAAGAAAAAAGAGTAACTATACATCTTACTCTTGCGAAAGGCATGCCATCAAATAAAGTCTTGTTTGGGCATTAAACACCCCGTTTTCCCCACATTTAATGGTGTTTAAGTAATACGTGCATTTATATCCCCGTTTACGGGCTTATACACTGGCACCATAATTTCTTAGTATGAGGTGATAAAATTATGAGATCAGGATCTAAAAAATTTCTTCTGTCAAAAGGATTAGACAATTATTTTATTGGCGTTTATAGCGCTTATAAATTTATTGGGCGATTTTTTAAAGAAGCAGTTAAGCCACCTTTTCATGTTCGTGAATTAATAAACCAGTGTTTCGAGATAGGGTTAAAAGCCCTGCCTTTAATTACATTAACTGGTTTTATTACCGGTATAGTTTTCACAAAACAATCGCGCCCTTCATTAGAAACGTTTGGCGCAACCTCATGGCTACCTTCGCTTATTTCTATTGCTATACTAAGGGCGCTCGCATCTTTAGTAACTGCCTTAATTTGTTCCGGAAAAGTGGGTTCAAGCATTGGTGCCGAGTTAGGTTCTATGCGCGTAACAGAACAAATAGATGCCATGGAAGTATCTGCAATTAACCCTTTTAAATTTTTAGTTACCACCCGTGTTTTAGCCACTACTATTACTGTTCCCATATTAGCACTTTATTGCGGCTTTGTAGCACTTTTAGGTTCATTTGTAAATATTAACGCTCATGAATCTACCAGCTTTATCAGTTTTTTTGAGCATGGATTTGATACAATAACTTTTCTCGACATTTTTACTTCAGTTGTAAAATCTATATTTTTTGGTTTTACAATTGGTATTGTTGGCTGTTATAAAGGTTATAATGCATCGAGCGGAACAGTTGGTGTTGGCCGTGCAGCAAACCAAGCAGTAGTGCTTTCTATGTTCCTGGTATTTATTGAAGAAGTTGTAATTGTACAAGTAAGCAATTGGATAAGATTATTTTAAAATGCGATCAGATAACCATAACGATATAATAGATACAAGTGATGCCGTAATTTCTATTCGCGGCTTGTATAAATCTTTTGGCGCACTGGATGTTCTGAAAGGAATTGATCTTGATGTACATAAAGGAGAAAATGTGGCCGTGCTTGGCCGTTCAGGCACCGGTAAATCTGTTCTCATAAAAATATTAGTTGGCTTGTTACGACCCGACGCTGGTATTGTTAATGTATTAGGTAAGGAAGTTGATAAATTAAAAGGGAAAGAATTAGATGCGCTGCGCTTAAAAATTGGTTTTTCATTTCAGAACAGTGCATTATATGATAGTATGGATGTGAGAGGTAACCTTGAATTTCCTTTACGCATGAATTTTAAAAACTTAACAAAAAAAGAGATCGATACCGCAGTAGAAGAAGTATTGGAAGCAGTTGGCCTGTTAGATAAAATCAATCAATTACCATCCGATCTTTCGGGTGGACAAAAAAAACGTATTGGCATAGCACGTACATTAATTTTAAAACCCGAGATTATGTTGTATGACGAACCTACTTCAGGTTTAGATCCAATAACCTCTATCGAAATTAACGACCTCATAAATAATGTGCAACGCCGTTACAAAACAAGCTCCATCATTATTACACACGATCTTACCTGTGCCAAAGTTACCGGCAACCGAGTAGCCATATTGCTCGACGGCACCTTTTTAAAAGTAGGAACTTTTGATGACGTATTTGCGACACAAGAAGAAAGGATACAAAGTTTTTTTAATTACAATTTTATAACATAGAACCATGAATGAATCTCCAAATAAGCGCGCCATTATCGTAGGCCTTTTCGTATTAGTAGGAATTATTTTTCTTATTGCAGGAATATTAATGATAGGCAACATCCATCAAACATTTTCAACAAAAATGCAGGTTACCACTTTATTCGACGATGTGAATGGTTTGCAGAAAGGCAATAATATCTGGTTCTCGGGTGTAAAGATAGGAACTGTAAAGCGTGTAGAATTTTACGGAAAGTCGCAGGTAAAGGTAATTATGAATATTGATGCAAAAGCTCAGGAATATATTCGTAAAGATGCTAAGGTAAAAATTAGCACCGATGGATTTATTGGTAATAAGATCCTGGTTATCTCAGGAGGAAGCTCAGATATGCCTGCTGTTCAAGAAAATGATACGCTTGGTATTGAAAAAACATTTAGTACAGAGGATATTATGAACACCTTTCAGGAGAATAATAAAAATGTGTTGGCTATTACAACAGACTTTAAAACCATCAGTAAAAATCTATTAGACGGAAAAGGGAACCTTGGTAAATTATTAAAAGATGAAGACCTATATGATAACATTTCTGCTACCACATCTTCTTTAAAGAAGGCCAGCAACAGGGCAGAATTATTATTGAACTCTCTGTCGGATTTTAGCGCAAAACTTAATAAAAAAGGTACACTGGCTAATGACCTGGTAACAGATACGCTTGTATTCAATAATATTAAAAAAACAGTAAAAGAATTAAATAAAGTTGCCGATACTGCGGCTGTGTTTATTGCTAACTTAAACGAGGCCAGTAAAAATCCTAAAACCCCGGTAGGAGTCCTTTTACACGACGAGGCAGCTGGCGCTAATTTAAAGTCTGGAATGAAAAATTTAGAAAGCAGTTCTAAAAAGCTGGACGAAGACCTGGAAGCACTTCAACACAATTTTTTATTAAGGAGATATTTTAAAAAGAAAGCAAAAGAGAATAAGAAATAATAATTGGCTTTTTGCGCCATTTATATCTAACTTTATGTAAATGATAATTGAGGCATAAATAATTTGAACTCCGCAATAAATACGATTAAACTTTTAAGGTTTCCTTTTTCAATATTCTTATTGCCGGTATCTTTATTTGTTTTTTTTTATATCCAACCAAAATTTGATATTAATTTGTTTTTGGTTCTTTTTATTTGGCATATTTTGGTTTTCCCGGCAAGTAATGGTTATAACAGTTATAACGACCAGGATGAAGGCCCAATCGGCGGACTAGCAGCGCCACCCAGGCCTACTAAAACACTTTTAAATTTATGTAACGTCATGGATGGAATGGCAGTAGCATTATCATTCATGATCAATTATTACTTCGTACTTTTTGTAGCTATTTATATAGTTTTTTCTCGTCTTTACAGTTCGCGGTTAGTTCGTCTCAAAAAATTTCCGGTAATTGGTTTTTTAGTTGTTTTTATTTTTCAGGGAGCATGGATATTTTATGCTAATATTTTTGCTTTCTCTTCTTATGAACTATTGCTTAAGCCGGCTGTTATTTTTTCTGCTATTGCTTCCTCTTTTTTTATTGGTACTATTTACCCGCTTACTCAAATTTACCAGCATGATGCTGATCGCAAGGACGGGGTAAATACACTAAGTATGTTGTTAGGCATAAAAGGCACTTTTATTTTTTCCGCTATTTCATTTTCTTTAGCCACTCTTTTTGTTTATTTGTCATTTTCAGAAACAATAAGCATCTTTTTCATGTTTAACTTAATAATGTTTCCGGCAACTCTCTTTTTCTTAATTTGGGCCTTTCGGTCTTTTAAAAACAGCGCCAGCGTTAATTTTAAAAACACCATGATCATGCTTGTACTCTCTTCATTTTTAAATAACCTCTTCTTTATAATTTTACTCTTAAAATAATTTATCATGTCATATATTCTTAACATATCAACCGCTGTTCCGGAATTTAAGATCGAAAATGAAGAACTTATAAATTTTTATTCAAAGGCTGTTGCAACGCAAGACCCTTCGAGGTTTGAACAGAAAATAAATTTTTTGAACCGCAAGACCAAGATCGAATCACGTTTTAGCTGTATACCGGATTACAAAGGAAGTAATTACGAACTTTTTAATGACCACAATTATAAACAACCCGTTGAGAAACGAATGGAGATCTATAATAAAAAGATCCTTCCATTAGCTTCAACAGCAATTGATAGAATATTTGCAGAAAGTGATGTTACGGTAAAAGAAGTTACACATCTTATTACCGTTAGTTGCACCGGTCTTATCGCACCGGGCCTCGAGTTTTTAGTGGCCGAGCAATATGGGCTTCAACACACCGAAAAAATCGCATTAAATTTTTTAGGATGTTATGCTGCTTTAAAAGCACTTAAATATGCGCATCATATTGCAACTTCTGATCCCGATGCCTGTATACTTATTGTAAGCGCCGAACTCTGTTCGTTGCATTTTTATCCTTCTGATCTTGATGAAGATATTATTGCCAATCTTTTATTTGCCGATGGTGCCGCTGCAGTATTAATGTGTGGTGATAAAAACAAACACATCGAAAATAACATTGTTTTACAAATAGATGATATTGGTTCTGCTTTTATTCCAAATACCGCCGAATTAATGACCTGGGGCATTACATCCTCTGCTTTTAAAATGTTTTTAAGTCCTGATGTTGTAGGTGCTATAAAAGAAAACATACAACATGTTGTAACTAATTTTTTAGGAGATAATATGCCGCAAACAGATCTTTGGGCCATTCATCCCGGTGGGGTTAAAATAGTAGAGGCTGTTCAGCAAAGCCTTAACCTTACTGATAATAATGTTTCCGACTCTATGAGTGTGTTAAAACAATACGGTAATATGTCTTCGCCAACTATACTTTTTATTTTATGCAGTATGCTCAATAAAATAAAGGCTAATAAAATAGAGAATAAAAAAATATTTGCCTGTGCGTTTGGTCCGGGTTTAAATGTCGAATTGCTTAGTCTGTCATCGTTTAACCCTAATGATCATTATATTTTTCAGCACTCAGTAAAAAAACATGCTGTTCAAAAACATGCTTTTAAGTACTAGGTCATATAAAAAGGAATTTCTGGATCTTGATGATATTAAAACACCTGATCTGAACAGGAATTTGCTGGAGTTGGATATTATTAATAAAAATCTTGGTGGTTATAACGCTTCTATTAATGGACTAAAAACTATTTTTAAAAATTCTAATTCAATAAATACTATCCTTGATATTGGCTTTGGTGGAGGAGATTCGATCAAACAACTTTCAAAACTATCCAAGCAATATGGTAAAGAGGTTTTTTTTTATGGAGTAGATCTAAAAACAGATTGTGTCAAATATGCCGAGAAGAACCTTGAAGGGATTGTTAATAAACAACTTATTTGTGATGATTACAGAAATATTTCATCCGAATTATTAAAAAAGGTAGATGTGATACATTGCAGTTTGTTTTTACATCATCTTACAAATGAAGAAATAATTTCGCTATTTAAATTTTGCAAACAACACCATTGTATGATCCTTGCAAATGATCTGCATCGCCATTGGCTGGCTTATTATAGTATTAAATATTTAACTGCTTTATTTTCCAGGTCGTACCTCGTAAAAAATGATGCGCCACTTTCTGTAAAACGTGGTTTTAAAAAAAACGAATTACTTTTGTTGCTTAAAGAAGCAGGGTATAAAAATTATTCTGTTACCTGGAGTTGGGCATTTAGATATATAATAATTGCAAGTGAATGACGTTTGACGTAGCAATAATTGGCGGCGGTATTGCCGGGCTTGCATTGGCTGTTGATATTAAAAGTCGCGGTTATAATGTTGTTGTGATCGAAAAAGGTAATTATCCGCGACATAAAGTTTGTGGCGAATACATCTCTATGGAATCCCATAATTATTTAGAAAAGATTTGCCCGGCTTTAAAAAAATTGAACCTGCCATGGATAACCGATTTTAAAATAACAACGGGTAAAACCAAAGAATTTAATACGGCGCTTGGCTTGGGAGGTTTTGGTATTAGCCGCTATTTACTGGAAGAATTGCTTTTTGAAGAAGCTAAAATAAAAGGAGTTATATTTTTACTTGAAACAAAAGCAAAAGATATTCATTATGAAAATGATCTTTATACGATTGAAACAAATTCGGGAAATGTTTTTTCAAAGCTGGTATGTAATTCTTCAGGAAGGAAATCGAACCTGGAAGCCAAAGAACGCTCAGAACAATTAAAAGGAACAAATTACGTAGGGATCAAATATCATATAAAAATCAAAAGAGATCCAAGACTTATCGAGATCCATAATTTTCCGGGTGGTTATTGTGGCATTTCCAATATTGAAGAGGATAAAGTTTGCCTGTGTTACATTGTTAACTCTAAAAAACTAAAAGAAGCCAATAACTCAATTCCTGAATTGGAAAAAAATACTTTGCATAAAAACAGCCAATTAAAAAAAATATTTAACGATGCGGTATTTATCTTTAAAGAACCTCTTACTATCAGCGGCATTAATTTCCGAATAAAGAAACCGGTTAAAGATGGTTCTTTTTTTCTGGGAGATTCTGCAGGCAGTATAGCCCCAATTACAGGCAATGGCATGAGTATTGGGCTTCGCTCAGCTTCCATATTAGGGGTTTTGGTTGACGAGTTTTTTTTAAGAAAAATAAGCAGGATGCAATTAGAAAAAAAGTATGATGATTTCTGGAATAAAGAATTTTCTGCCAGGATAAAATTAAGTCGTCATTTTCAAAAATTATCCGAATATTCTTTTTTAACCGGCATTACTATCAATTTATTCAATAATTTTCCGTCAATTGCAAAAACTATTATAAAACTAACACATGGCAAACCATTTTAAGCACACTAATTTTTTCTTTTGGCAAAAATGGTTGTTCTATAGCAGTCTTTTATTTGCCTTATCAGGTATTCTTTTTGCTTGCTTCGGGCATAGTTTTTTATTTCAACCGTATCAAAAAATGCTGGCATCGGCTCTTTGGAGTGATACTCAATTTCCACCAGATGCGGCGCTATTAAGTGCGTTTATTTACGGCCCGTTTGGCGGTACCATTGCCTGCTGTTATATTTTATTAGCCTTCATAGCTAAATATCCTTTTAAAGAAAAACAAGTATGGGCGCGCAACGCTATTATTGTAGGCTTTGGTGTTTGGGTTATGATAGATTCACTAACATGCCTTTACTTTAAAGTATACCCACAAATTTATATTATCAATGGTTTTTCTATACTTGTAAAAGCGCTTCCAATCATTTTTACCTGGAAAGAATTTAACAGGGAAGGAAAAACACGTTTGTAATGATCTTCAAATTAAAATAAGAAATAATAATTCTTATATTTATTGCTTCAATCATCTATATGAAATACTTAATTATCCCATTTGTAGCTTTATTATTTAGTTGCTCAAACCCTGTTAAAGATACTAAAACTACTGAAAATGCTTACGGAACCGGCGAATTCATACTTCCAAAAACATGGGATAAAGGATTCAGTATTAGTTTATATACCGGTGGTGGTATGATCAATGAATCTGAAAATATTTTATTCTCCGCCGATTCCTGTTTTTATCATCATTCGGTAAATAATGTTGATAGTACTAAACGTTTTACATTAACGCCAAAAGAAAAAGAAGAGATCCTAACCAAATTAGGAACATTTAAAGTTGGTGCTATTGAAAATATAACCACACCAATAACCTACGATAAAGAAACCAACAGTATGTGTTTTACAAACTTACCGCAGGAGTCTTATTGCCTTGAAACTTCTGCAACAAAAGAGATCAAAGAAAGTGATGTGCCAAATTTTAACGGCGCCTACAGTTATTTGTGGCAATTGGCGCTTACAAAAAGTAAAAAATGATTTAATTATCACTACTCAATTTTTCTTAATCACTACAGAGTAACGCTGTTATTTTACTACCTTTGTAAAGATCAATTATGATCTGTAAGTAATGAAATTCTCAGAATACCACATAGCCCCCGAAATTAAACAGGCTCTTGAAGAGCTTGGTTTCAAGCGGCCAACAGATATACAGTTCAAAGCTATTCCTTCTATTTTTAAATTAGAAGATGTAATGGCCATTGCACAAACAGGTACAGGAAAGACAGCTGCCTTTGCCATCCCGGTGATCAATTTATTATTTACCCGTAAAAAATTACATGGCCCCGATGGTATTAAGTGTATAGTTATGGTTCCAACCCACGAACTGGCTATACAAATAACCGAAGTGTTTGAGAGCATTGCAAAATATACTGATATAAATACGGTTGGTATTTTTGGTGGAGTAGAGCAGGATCCGCAGATCCGTAAATTGCAAGATGGCGCAGATATTATTGTTGCTACCCCGGGCCGCTTGTTTGATTTGGTGAGTCAAAAACATATAAAATTACGCTCGGTTGATATTTTAGTTTTAGACGAGGCCGATCACATGCTGGACCTTGGATTTTATAAGGACATTAAAGAATTAATTACTTATTTGCCGCAACATCGCCAAACTTTGTTTTTTTCTGCAACAATTAATTTGCACATAAAAGATCTTGCTTACACTTTGGTCAAAAATCCTATCCGCATTCAAATTTCTCCAAAAGATCCTGTTTCAAAAAATGTAGATCATTCTGTAATGTTTGTGAGCATGGATGATAAGCGTTTTTTTCTCGAACGCCTTGTGAACGAAAATCCGGAAAGCAAAGTACTAGTGTTTGTGCGTACCAAAGTGCGCGCAGAACGTGTGTTTTTGGCTATGGACCGTGTAGGTATCAAAACAATTACCATGCACGGCGGCAAAGAGCAAAGCGATAGGTTGGAAGTAATGAAACAATTTAAAAGCGGCGAGATAAAGGTTTTAGTAGCAACAGATATTAGTGCGAGAGGTGTACACATTGATAACGTGGATTATGTTGTAAATTATGACCTGCCCGATCAACCCGAAAATTATGTTCACAGGGTTGGAAGAACGGGTAGGGGAATGCAAAAAGGAAATGCTGTTACATTTTGTGCCCCCGAAGAAAAACCAATTTTAAATGAGATAGAAACTTTTTTAACCAAACCCATTCGCGTGTTGGAAGTAAAAAAAGACGATTATACCGAGACGCTATTGTACACCGAAGAAACCACCGATAATTGGAAACTTTTAATGCGCGAAGCCGCGAAGGAAGAAAACGAAATCAAAGGGAAAAAAGCTAAGAAAAAGAAAAAGAAGTAATTCCGTTGGCAGTATCCAGTTTGTAGCAAACAGTTATTGAAGCCCACTGCACGCTTTAAAACTATTGACCGGGCTTCTTCACCCAGGCATTAGGACAGGCATTACTTATCTCTTCCAATTTAGAGATAGCCTGTTCCTTGGTTTCAAAATCGCCATTACTTACCACATACATCCCTCTTTCATTTTGTTCAGAGATGCTGGCATTAATGTTTTGGTGTTTTAATTTTTTAAGCATGCGTTTAGCATTATCAAGTATCGAAAAACAACCCAGCACCACTTCAAAATTATGGCGGTTGTGGCGAAATAATTTATGTGTCGAGTTATTTATTAACGGCGATGTAGTAGTACTCTCCAAAACTTTAACCGCAATGGTCTTATTATTCTCAATTTCAAGCGTTGCAATACCGTTTGCATCGGCAACATATTCCGGGTTTGTTTTTGCGGCACCTGCAATACTAAGTTCAGAATAATTTAAAGGAATATAACTTGCTGTTTCGGTCGTTCCAAAAATGGTAGACTTTAATTGTCCGCTTATTTTAGTATTGGTAACAATAAGTGCCAATAAGCTAAAAACGGCAACTACTAAAGCCAGTGGTGCAATAACGCGACGGTAATTTCGTTGCTTTTTTATTTCGGTAATAATAGCGTCGTTCCCGATCCTATCTTCAAGAACCAATTCTTTTTTAACCTCAGTAGTTGTTTCCGAGATCTCTATTAGTGAAACTTGAGTTAAGCCAAAACTATCCGCTAAAAAATTAGTATCCAGTTGCGGCTCAAAACAAGTGTTATTTTCAAAATCAAGGTAAAAAAAGCCAACTCCTTCAATGCTTAAACGTTTGCGGGTAGTTAAAATGCTTTTACAATACTCGGCAAACTCGGTTAAATTACTTAAAGCTTCACTTGAAGTGCATTTTAACTGGTTTTGCAGCCAAATGGCTAAAATGCCATCGTTCTGTTTTAATTGCGAATTAAAGCTTAATGTTTTAGAAGGAGGCATCAAAACCCCGCCGCTATTGGAAAAATGCGATGGGTTTGCCTTAAGCACAAAACCTCCAAAATTGGGTAAAACCAAATAATTATTAAAGAACAGCAGCTCTTTAATACCTTTAATTATTATTTGTTGTACGTTCATTTTGGGGATGGCAAATGTAATCTTCCTGGATAAATATAGCCAATCAATTTATAAGATAATTTCTTTTTTATCAAAAATTTTTAAATAACGTTATTTTACTGTTATCTTTTGGTGGATTGTGTTATTTTTGCGCCCTGATGCTTACTACATTAAATAAAGTCTTTTTGGTTGCTGCATTTTTGCTTTTGCAGGTATTTTCTTTTGCTCAAAAAACCGATAAAACGGAGTTAACTTGTAATGAAATAGTTACCAAAAGCTTAAAGGCTATAAAAGATGTAAAAGGCTTAAAATACCATTTAAAAATTACCGAAAGAGGTAAAAAAGGTTTTAATTTTTATGAGAGCAGCGTTAAATTTAGCCGCAATCCCCGCCTTATTTACCTTTATATTAAGGGTATAGAAGTGTTGTGGCTGCAGGGAAAAAACAATGGTAAGGCTTTGGTAAAGCCTAACGCATTCCCTTATTTTAATTTAAACCTCGATCCAATGGGCGATCTTATGCGCCAGGATCAACACCACACGCTAAATGAAATGGGTTACGATTATTTTGGTGCAATTATTGAATACAGCAAATTTAAAATTGGCGATAAGTTTGACGAGTACTTTAAATTAATGGGTGAAGAAAAAGTGAATGGCCGTAACGCTTACAAGATCATTATTGAAAATAAAGATTTTGGTTATGTGGATTATACAGTAGGCGAGCACGAAAGTATTACAACCATTGCCCGTAAATTTTTTGTGGCCGAATACATGATCCTTGAAAAGAACCCAAAGTTCAAAGATTATTTTGATCTTCTTAAAAAAGGCCAGGTAATTAAGATCCCAACCTGGTATTGTAAATCGGTGGTAATGTATATAGATAAACAATACTTGTTGCCAATAAGCATGAAAATACTGGACGATAAAGGCTTGTTTGAAGAATACAATTACTATTATCTACAGGTAAATCCCACATTTGAAGAAGACGAATTTACTAAAGGCTATAAAGACTATAAGTTTTAACGGTGTCATTCCGGGCTTGACCCGGAATATCAGCCCTCATTAGAACTGAGAGGCGAATCAAGTTCAGCATGACCTTTTCAAATGTATTTGTAAAATTAACTGTCTTTTTTCTTATCTTTAACTGATTGAAAATTACCTTATTTATAATTGTTAGTGCCTGCTTTCTGTTTTTTTCCTGTGCAAAGAAAAAAATACCGGATAGTAATGCTTTGCTGGGTTTGGAGTACTATCCTACAACCGTTGGCAAATATGTTATTTATAACGTGGATAGTACTATATACAATAGTCTTTCGCAAAATACCATTGTAACAAAATATCAAATAAAGGAAAAGATAACCGAGAATTTTACAGATAATGAAGGTCAGAATGCCTTGCGTTTAGAGCGTTTTATAAAAAAATACAATCCGCTTAAGTCATACGATAGCATACCATGGACCATAAAAGAGGTTTGGATGGTAAACGCTACAAATAAGAGTGTTCAGGTGGTAGAAGGTAATGTGCGGTTCACAAAATTGATCTTTCCCATTCAGCAAAATGCCAATTGGAATGGTAATGCCAAGAACACCATGGGTGAGTGGCTGTATTCTTATGAGTATATTGACAAGACCGAAACCATTGGTAATAAACAAGTTGATAATGTTCTTTCGGTAAAACAAAAAAATTACAGAACTTTGATCTCGTACCAGAATTATGCTGAAAAATACGCGAAAGGTATTGGCCTTGTTTATCGCGAGATAACCGATGTACTTTCAAACAATGTTATTGCAAATGTGCCTGTAGAGGGGCGAATAGAAGACGGCGTAATTTATAAACAAACACTAGTAACCTATGGCTATGAATAAAAATAAACTTTTTTTGCTTTTATCTTTTTTTGGAATTGTAACTTCCATAAATGCCCAAACAAAATATTGGGTAAGACTCAACAATAAAAATGGTGGTAATCCTTACACGCTATCTAACCCAAGTGCATTCTTAACGCCTGCGGCTATTCAAAGGCGAACAACTTACAATGTGCCTTACCACATTACCGATCTTCCGGTAACACCTTCGTATGTATCGCAAATTAGTGCGGTGCCAAGTGTTACCGTGTTGTATGTTTCAAAATGGTTAAATGGTGTAGTGGTTTCAATTACCAATACAGCAAGTGCAATGCCCATCATCAATTCATTTACCTTTGTAGCAAGTACAGGGGTTGTAAACAAATATAAATTAGATATGCCGGTTATTGAGCAGCCTGTATTTATGCCGGAACAAGAAATGCGGGCCAACCCAACCACTACATTTAATTATGGCGGTTCGTATTGGCAAAACAAACAATTGAATGTAGACTGTATCCATTCTCAAGGTTTTAGAGGCCAGGGAATGGTAATAGCTGTGCTTGATGCCGGTTTTTTGAACGCCAATATTAATCCCGTTTTTGATAGTTTGTTTAATAGGGGAGGGGTTTTAGGTACACGCGATTTTGTAAGCGGTGGTACTAATGTTTATGATGATGATGCGCATGGCGAAATGGTATTGTCTTGTATGGCAGCTATTAAACCCGGTGTTATTATGGGCTCGGCACCACGTGCCAATTATTGGTTATTAAGAACAGAAGATGCACCCACCGAAAAATTAATTGAAGAATACAACTGGATAAGAGGTGCAGAGTTTGCCGACAGCGTTGGTGCACAGGTTTTAACAACATCTTTAGGTTATACACAATTTGATAACCCTGCACAAAATCACACCTTTGCAGATCTTGATGGTAAAACTGCACCCATGAGCATTGCCGCAAATTTAGCGGCCCGCAAAGGCTTATTGGTGCTAAATGCTGCCGGTAATGGTAACGGAAGTTCTTGGCCTAAAGTTGGTATTCCTGCCGACGCCGATAGTATTTGCACGGTAGGTGCTATTGATAGTTTAAGTAACGTTACTGGTTTTAGTTCTATTGGCCCCACAGCAGATGGAAGAATAAAACCCGATCTTGTTGCCCGTGGCGGTAACTCCTGGGTAAGCGCTGCCAACTCAAGCGCTGCTTGTTTCCAGGCCAATGGTACTTCTTTTGCAACACCAATTTTAGCAGGGGCAATGACCTGTTTTTGGCAGGCACATCCTTATTTAAATAGCTTTAAAGTTTTGGATACCTTAAAAAAGACAGCTTCTAATTTTGCTATACCAAATAATTCAAGAGGTTGGGGTACGCCAAACATGTGTGCGGTGCCCATTACAACGGTGTTTAAAAATCATACTTTAAACAGTTCTGTTTTTAATTTTACTGTTTCGCCAAATCCATTTAATTCAATAGTTCAAATCAACTTAACACCGATCTATTATACATCTATTAATATCCAGATCTATAATACTTTAGGTGCTATTATAAAAACAATTAATCCACCTGCAAGCATGCTTAATTATGAGTATGATTTTTCTGATATTACAAGTGGAGTTTATTTTATTAAGATATCTACTTCACAAGGAACCATTATTAAAAAAGTGATCAGGCAATAAATTTATATGGATCAAAAAGTTTCCGGTTCTGCTTTAAATAAATTAATTATTGTTGCTGCTTTAGGTTATTTTGTAGACATCTATGATCTTTTATTGTTTGGTGTTGAACGAACCCAAAGTCTTAACGAGATCTTACCGTTACAATTTCCGGGAATAAGCGATGCCGTTCTAAAAATCCTTAACGCCTCTTATGGTAAATTATTATTAAACTGGCAAATGGCCGGAATGCTTATTGGTGGTCTGTTTTGGGGTATTCTGGGTGATAAGAAAGGCAGACTCTCTGTTCTCTTCGGATCGATCTTGGTGTATTCTATAGCCAATATTTTAAATGGCATGGTGCAAAGTACTGATTCTTATATTGTTTTACGTTTTATTTCAGGTTTTGGTTTAGCCGGCGAGTTAGGTGCAGGAATTACGTTGGTAAGCGAAAGCATGAGCAAAGAAAAACGCGGCTACGGAACCATGATAGTGGCCACTGTTGGTGTTTTTGGGGCAGTAGTAGCGGGTTTTATGGGCGAAGTAATCAGCAACTGGCGCCATTCGTTTTACCTTGGCGGTGCTATGGGTTTAGTGCTTTTGGTTTTACGGATTGGTGTATTTGAATCAGGAATGTTTGCCGCTGTTAAAAAAGAAGCCACAGTTAAGAAAGGAAATATCCTGCAATTATTCTCCACCAGAAAAAGCCTTATAAAATATTTGTGCATTATTTTTGTTACTGTTCCTGTTTGGTATGTAATGGGAACTTTGGTATTATTCTCTCCCGAATTAAGCGAGTTAATGGGCTTGCCCGAAAAATCCATCTCTGCCGGAAAATCAATTATGTTCGCTTATGCAGGCATAACGGTTGGCGATATTGCATCCGGTTTAATAAGTCAGCTTTTAAGATCGCGGAAAAAGGCGCTGGCTGTTTTTTTATCACTTACAGTTATTGGTGCGGTGTTATACTTTTTATTTGGAGGAACTTCTGTAACCGTTTTTTATTCTATTGTTGCGTTTATTGGTTTTGCCACCGGCTATTGGGCAGTATTTATAAGTACAGCATCTGAATTGTTTGGCACAAATATTCGCGCTACAGCAACTACAACAGCGCCAAATTTTGTAAGAGGCTCTACCATCCTAATCTCAATATTATTGAACCTGATCATTTCTGTTTGCGATGTCGATAAATTACAGGCTACAAAAATTACGGGTTGTATTATTATTGGTATTGGATTTGTGGCACTTTATTTCTTAGAAGAAACCTTTGGCAAGGATCTTAATTATACTGAATGATGAAAAAAACATTAGTAATAGGTGCCTCCGAAAACCCCGACCGTTATGCCTTTAAAGCTATGATGAGTTTAAAAAGCCATGGGCATGAAGCTATTGGCCTTGGTTTAAAAGAAGGCAATGTTGGTGGAAGTAAGATTTTAACCGGTAAACCACAATTTACAGATATTGATACAGTTACACTTTATATAGGGCCGGCAAAGCATACCGAATGGATGGATTATTTAATTGGCCTTAAACCCAAACGAATTATTTTTAATCCCGGAACAGAGAATCCTGATTTTTTTACCAAAGCTACCAATAGCGGTATCGACTGTTTAGAGGCCTGCACCCTGGTAATGTTAAGCATTGGCAATTTTTAAAATGGAGATCATCATCAAAGAATTTAAAGCCCTAAGTACCCTCCAGCTTTTTGAGATCTATCAATTAAGAAGCGAAGTATTTATTGTGGAGCAAAGTTGTGCTTATCAGGATGTGGATGGTATTGATCTAAAGGCCGAACATCTTTTATTGATGGAGGCCGAAACCCTTGCCGCATATGCCCGCATCATCCCTCCCGGTATTTCTTATAAAGAACCTTCAATTGGTAGGGTAGTGGTTAAAAAACAATTTAGAGGTAAAGATCTTGGTAAGATATTAATGAAAGAATGCCTTAAATACATGGTTAATGAGCCCTATAAGAATAAGGATATTGTTATATCGGCACAATCGTACCTTATTAAATTTTATACCGATCTTGGTTTTAAGGCCGAAGGAGAGGGTTATCTTGAAGACGACATTCCTCACACCAAAATGCGATTTAAGCCTGTTTAAAAGGCCTGGTTTGGAACAATGCTTGTTTAATAAATATAGTTAACTGTTATTAAAAATTGCCTTAGTTTCATTATCTTTGAGTCTAACATATCTTGAAAAAACACTATTACATATTTCTGTTATCCTTTATTTGTTATGGCTTAAATGCTCAGCGTTTTGCCGACCAATTGCCTCAAATTAAGCGATACCTGCAAAAAGATATTGTAGATACCGTAGAAGGTATTAAAATGTACAACCGCTTGGTAGAGGCTATTGGCGGCGATTCTGTGTGTTATAACAAAGCAGGCTACAATAAACAAGGCTGGAACGAAGATTTTTACATCAGCGGAAAATTACTTCACCGCGGATATTATATTGATGGAAGAGCCATTGTGTTTAAGAATTTTTTCGAGAATGGCCAGTGTGAGCGTACCGTAGTTAACCCTGATCCTTTACATTGTAATATTGAGATTTTTTTCGAAAATGGTAAACAACGCAGGCAAATAAATTACTACAATGGTTTGCCGCAAAAGCTGTACGAATTTTATGCTAATGGTTTACCAAAATATAGCGAAGAGAATGAAAAAGAAATGAAATTTTTGACCCTCAAAAAATCATGGTACGATAATGGGCAGGTAAAAGATATTATGGAAATTTCTGACCTTAAGAATAAAAAATACTCACAAAAGTTCTTTTATGAGAACGGGCAAACTAAAAGCGAAGGACCATTGGTTTTGTCTATGGACGGGAAATCGTATGTAAAAGATGGCACCTGGACCTTTTATGACAGTAGTGGTAAAAATAAACGTACCGAAAAGTACAGCGCTGCTAAGCTAACTTCCAATTAATAGATTTTAAATTATTCTTTAGAAGGTAGGCATTTGTTTTACTAAAGTGTTTGCTGCCAAAAAAAGCTCCACGGGCCAATGGCGATGGGTGTGCCGCGGTTAACACCAAATGTTTATCCTTATCTATTAATTCTGACTTTGCAATGGCATACGCGCCCCATAACAGAAACACAACGTTTTGTTTTTTATCGCTTATTAGTTTTATAAGTGCATCTGTAAAATGTTGCCATCCAAAATTTTTGTGGCTACCGGGTAAACCGGCCTGTACCGTAAGCACGGCGTTAAGCAAGAGCACACCTTGTTTTGCCCATGCTTCTAAATTACCCGAAACGGGTATTTCAAAACCCGGAATATCGGTGCTTAATTCTTTAAAAATATTTTGCAGGCTGGGTGGTTTTCTAACTTCATCCGTAACCGAGAAGCTAAGACCATGTGCCTGGCCCGGACCGTGGTAAGGATCTTGGCCAATAATAATCACTTTAATATCTTCAAAAGAACAAAGTTGCAGGGCGTGAAATACTAATTGCGACGGAGGATAGATGGTATGCGCTTTGTAAGCAGTATTAACGAGTGATTGCAGTTCTTTATAATAGGGCTTATCAAATTCGGGCTGTAAGAGTTTATTCCAGTCGTCTGAAAGCGATTTTATGCTCATGTTAGTACTAACGTTAAATTGTTATTAAATATTTGCCAAAGTAACCTTTTTTATTTTTTGGAGTAAAAAAGAATAGTTAAATTTATAATCTATTAAATTATTATGAAAAAATTAGTATCTCTATCGATCGTTGCAATGTTTGTTGCTATTAGTTTCAGTTCTTGCAAAAGTCACGAAAAATGTCCTGCATACTCTAAAGTAGAGAAGAGTAACAAAAAATCAGTGTAGTCATTTAAGAGAGGTCTTATACCTCTTTTTTTGTATAAATCTATTTAACATAATGTTAATTATATATTCAAACCATCCTTAAAGCAAACGCACTTAATTTGAATACATAATTAACGTTATGTCTGCGGCTATCGCCTTGCCCCTTGGGTAAATAGCCCGCACGATGAGCGGGAAATTGAAGGAATTTCCGCTTCATCTTCCAAACTCTCCCTTACGCTTCTTCTGTGTGTAATCTAAACGTATCGGACTGGATATTCCTTTCCGTCGGAAAGTCGAAAAACAAAAAACCACTATATTTCTATAATGGTTTGGATTATTTTTTAGCTTGATTGTTTTTTACTTTTCGAAAATTTAAGAATGAATTTGCTGCGAGTAAAATTGTTGCTCCAGCAAAAACAGTACCTGTTATTTTTTCACCTCTATCTATCAAAAAACAAGAGAAACCCATTCCTAATACTATTATCACAAATGCACATGATATAGTGTATATATCGACACGATAAGACCTTTTAGTCCCGCTTTCTAAAATTGACATTTTCCTTGAATTAAAATCAAGTCTACCGTCTTGTTCTTTCTCGGTTCTTGCTTTTATCCAATGGATTATTTCCGGATCTAGTTCTTTTAATTTAGCTAATTCTGTAGCGTCTGGTAAAAGACTATCATCAAAACTTTCATGTTGTTCAAAAGAGGTTCCCTTGCCTTGATGGCTTACAACATTTGTACCTTTAACTTGACGGGTTTGTTTAGCCATTTAAAACTTCTTCTTTGTATTTTTTTACTGAAGTTTTAAAGTCTTTTTTAAAAAGTATGAAATCTCCATGAAGATTTGTTTTATCTTCGTGACAAGATTTCATTTCAAGATCACCATAAACACTTTTATGAATATCTTGAAGTTCATCAGGAACATTATGCTCTCTAATTAATAGAACTCCATGAAGATTTACAAAGAAATCTCTGATATGTAAAACTACGTATGACATTGGTTTTATAATGTAAAGATACAACAAAAGTGAGTATTTTTTTAGTCTTTTCAAATATTTTAAACATTTTTAGTGTTAATACCACAAATTAACATCTATTTAGTTAAGCGAATATTATGCCAAGCACACTAAATATTTATTAAAAAATCACATAAAACACATCTGTTTTACACTTTTTATCTATATAATACTATAATCCATAGCAAGATACAACTATAATTACCCGTAAATTTAATAAAGAAAGCCGATGCTAGAACATCGGGTCATAATTCACACAATTTAAAACGATTAAATTATGCAAAAAGTACTTACTGTACACACGGAGACCGCTCCATCATCGCCACCATTTGAAGAACTAGAGTATCCAAAACTAAATAAATATTTAGAGGAAGGATATTGGGTTAAACAGACAATTGTTAGTCCAATAAACAACTCAACACTTGGTTCAACTTATTATTCAATAACTTTTATTTTAGAGAAAAGTAACCTTTAGTTTTGAATAATTTTATTTGAAACAAATAAAGGGATAAAAGAAAACAAATAATAAATTGTTGTTTGTTTTCCTTCTCTTTTTTCAAAAAAACTTCTGTCAGTTATTACAACTCTTTTTATCATTTTTTAATGTTTTTCGCCTTGTTCAAAGTGATAGGTTCTTTTGTTTCATCAGTACATGAAATTTGATTGAAAGAACCTGATTTTATTTGTGTGTTTCTTTTATCGGAGAAATGCTCCGCTTCAAACCCAAACCAACGCTCTCTCACAGCCGAAGCTATTGTAACATAACGAAATGTTATCTGCGCCCTACTGCGCCACAAACTGCCCCGATAAAGAATGCCTGAAGTTATAGTATGTTACCGAGCTATAATTGGTAGCGCCCGGCAGTAAATAATAATACAAGTAATAAATTGGTTTTAAGTTATTAGAAAAGTATTTTATGGTGGATTGTGCCGGTAAATTATTATCGTTCTTCCAAACAGCAAAATTAAATCGGTTATATGGATCAATTGTTCCTGTTGAAGCATCGCCCGAAAAATAAAAACTTAAAATATCGCCTTTGTTCAGAAGAATGTTGTGGTTATAAATACTGTCTTTTAGTTTAACGCCATTTACTTTTATAATGGCCGTATCAATATGTTTTAAACTATCCAAGCGGTAGGCGTACACATTATCTACTACTTTTATGGGTTCGCCCACTACCGGTATGGGATCTTTTGCACAGGAAACAAAAAATAAAGCGCTTAAGCCCAATAAAACGAATAGTTTGTTCATAGATCAGAATTTTGACAAATATACTCAAAAACATAAAAATCTTGCTCTCCGCCTATGTATAATATTTATAATGCTTAGCTTTAAACATGGTACGCATTAATGGCATTATAGACGATATTAAAGAACTTAAAAAAGAGGCCAATTACCGCTCCGCCCTTAAAATTGCCGGTTTATTAGAAAATAACCGCAAATTGTTCCTCGATAAAATGGATGCGCAGGATTATAATTTCCTGCTCCGTAATTTTGAAGAACTTTCGCAAACACAACCTAAAGATCACAAGTCGGCCACTTTTATTCGCGAATACGAAACACGTTTGGAATCCCTTTTGTTTCACCTCAATAAAATAATTTAAACAATAGCTTTTTTGAACTATTAAATTAAAGTAGAATTAACAAAAATGTAACGATAATTTTTTATCGACCCGTTAACTTTGACATAAGCGATGTTTTTGAGAGATAATGGCATTGTCGATATAGTTATAGAACCGCTTTCTGCTAACAAGAAAGCGGTTTTTACAAAAACTAAAAGTAATGAAGAAGAAAACGGAAGATCTGCTGATAAAAGAATTAAACGAGATCGAAGACTTCAATTTTGTTAGTTCCTATATGCAATTGCAAGATAAAACCATGTTTATTGCCCACGATATTCGTAACGATTTTCCGGAAGAAGCGTTACAGCTTATCGAGATCTCGGAAGCCATTGATAACCTGATGAAAGAGCCCGCGCCGTTTGAAATTGACGAGAATTTCGCGCGAATAAAAAGCGATGTAGCCCTTATCCTAAAACAAATCCTCGAAATTGAAGACTAAAAAAATACAGTAAAATACTTTTAATAACGAAGCTTTTTAGTTACTTTTAATTTAAAATCAAAAGCCATGAGTAAAGGAACAAAAGAAATACTAAAAAAATTACTTTCGAATACGGAATTAATTATGACGCATTTAAACATTAAAAAAGTAGCTGAAATAAAAGACGCACCTAAAAAAACGGTGAGAAAAAAAGCAACTAAACGTTTGGCTGAGAAAAAAAGCCCGGGTAAAAAACGCTAATCAAATTAATTTACCCTGCGTAATAACAGATGTTAAGCTACGGTGCTCAAAAATGCCATTCTCAAAATTGGCATCTTCTTCATTAGCATTCTCGGTATAACAAGTGGCGTCGTAATCGCCGTTATCATCCTTTGTCACATCAATTGCCTTTACAACAAGGCGCTCGCCTGTTTCAGCAAAATAAATTGTTTTATTAAAATACTTATCATAATTTTTTATGATGAGGTCTTTTGCTTCGTCAATTGTCATATTTTAATTTTATAGTTTAACCCTGTGCCGTACTTTCTTTTAAAATTTCGAGTAATTCTTTTTGTGAAGCCGAAAATATTTTTTCTTTTTTCTTTTCGTCCGCCGTTTCAAGGCAGGCAAGTTCGCTTTTTATAAAGCTCAACTTTTGGCTATAAATAACCACACGGTTGTTCTCGTGAAGAATAATATAGATCTCATCTATTAATTGCACCAGCTCTGCAATAGCGCCCTCACTATAATTAAGCTTGCCAATTTGTTGTTCAATGCTAATTAATTCTGAATTTTCCATTTTATTTACCTCCGTTTGCTTTTAGGTCGTTAATACAATTTGCATCTAACACAGGTACATTATTGCCGAGCAGGTTACTTATCATATCACTTGTTTCTGTCATATAATACATTAAACAATTGCTATTATTACAATGTTTACCATGCGGTTCATCCTGGTGAGAAACGGTCATGTTAGTACCATTATTTACAAGGCCTAAAATATGGCCAAACTCATGTTCACTAACGGTTGCTTCAACCGAGCCTAATGTAGGCTGGCCAAGGCCGCCGCTGAGATCCCGAAGGGTCTTTTCAAAAATAACCATAGATGATGATGAATAAGCTACACCCAAGGTTTTTAAATTACCGTTGTTTTGCGAATAGTCGCCATCCAAAAAAAGCACATAAGCTGTAATGGTCTTTCCTTCTGTTTTTACAGCGCGGTTAAGGCTTTCAACGGCTTTTACATCGTCGAGCGAATAAACAGTTCTACCAGGCGAATTAATATTGCTATAGGTTACCTCTACCCCAGCCGGTTTATTTAAACGCTGGCTTAAAAAGGTCTTAAGGTCATCTACCGCGCCACTTGTGGGTTGATAGCCATTTACATACTGTATTTGTATCACCAACTTATCGTAATTGGAAGAGTTTAAATAATCTTTAGCACTTACACTTACTGCTGTTGATGAATTAGGGGCAGTTGAATTATCTTTTTTGCAACCAAAAATAAATGCAAGGCACCAAAATATTAATAGTAAAAAAATCCCTCCGTGTATAATTATATTTTTCATAGTTCAAGTTTTACGTTAATCTCTTTCATTCAAAAATCAGGCCACTGTAATTTTATCACAAATAGGCGGTAAATCACTATTAAAAGAGTGTTTAGAGAGCCGGTAGAAAATAGTTGTAGAAAATAATGCCCGTTATTACATTATTTAAAATCCGAATAGACAGTTTTGTGATCGGGTAACTGCGCCACCTCAAACCAATAATGGATAAAGGTTTTAATGGTATCGTCGGTTAACTTAAATGAAAAAGGTTTATTAAAAAAAGTGCTGGCACCCGCAACATAACAGTCTTTAATAAGTTCGGGCTGTGTATCTTCTCCTAAAATAATAACCGGTATATGCTTAAAATGTTCGTTGGCCTTTATCTTTTTTAGAACGCTAAGACCATTGTCTGGCAAAGAATTCATGGTTAATAAAATAATAGCGGGCAATTGGGGGCTGTGTTGTAAAAAAGGAATTACCTCACTGCTTAAAACTAAATGATCAAAGCGTATTTTATGTGCATCAAAATAATCTTTACTAAGCTCCCTATCCTGTTCATCGCCCTCCAGCATTAAAATGTATTTTTTTGTTTCCATATTTAATATAACAGTCTAAAGTTATTTTTGTTGACTTTCTATTAAAGTAACGTAAAGCTCTTCTACTTTTTTTCGGGCCCAGGGTGTTTTTCTTAAAAAGGTTAAGCTCGACTTCAGGCTTGGGTCCTCATTAAAACAACGAATGTTTATTTTTGTACCCAAATGATCCCAGCCATAGTTTTGTACCAAATGGTTAATGATCATTTCTAACGTTTTGCCATGCAATGGATCTTTTGAGCTCTCAGCCATTTTTTATTACATTTTCCCTTACTAAATTACGAACTATTTTGTCTACTTCTCTATTAAAATTTTGGGTGCCATTTGGTTTTTGATGCGCCTTTACTTTCACAAAATTAATATGGTGTGTAGCAATTTGTAAGAGTAAAATTTGCACCAGGTCGGCATTTTGAATGACTGTACCTTTACTACTGATAAAATTCTTTGCTTCCAGTTTCTCTCGCCGGCTATTTAAATTTACCACGTATTGGCTGTCGGAATAAATGTTTAGTTCCTCCTCTTTTAAACCATTGTTATCTATAAGTTCTATGGCTTTTATCACTGCTAAAAGCTCCATACGGTTATGCGTTGTATCTGTTTGAATGCCTTTTAAAATTTGTTTTTTACCATTAATGAATATGAGCGCAGCCCATGCTCCTACCAGTAATTGAGTATGGCAGCTGCCATCGGTATATATTTCAATTAATTGTTTTTCCAACATTTAAATTTAATATAATTATGTTATAAAACCGTTAAATAAAAAAGTTGCAAAATAGCGGCTTAAAATATTAGCAAATCAACAGGTTGTACTTAATAAAAAAAAGAATAAAACCTTTGATAAAATTATTATTTAATTACATTTAAGCTTTTATAAATATGCATGGAAACTCTAAACCCACCCCAAACAGCGCTTGAACTTTCGGTTTTTTGGACGTGGATGGGCGAAGACGGAATTTGTCGCACCAAAACAAAACCATTAGCCGAGGTAACTATTGTAGAGGCGATGGAAAACTCGGTTGCAGTTAACTCATTTTATAAAGAAAAAAAATTCCCTTTACTTATTGATGCCCGTAATATAAAATCAATGGCTAAAGAAGCACGTAAGCATTTTTCAACCAATGGCCGAACTACTAAAATAAATTCAATGGCAATAATGGTTAAATCGCCACTCAGCCGTATTGTAGGTAATTTTTTTATGGGCTTAAACAAGCCCGAAATGCCTGCCTGCCTTTTTGATGATGAAGCAGCAGCAGTTGAATGGTTAAAAAAATATGTTCTGTAAATGGCAAAAAACATAAAAGATAGTAGCCCCGAACGCGTAAAGGAGATCCTTGACGTGATTATGTCCTATGCCCGATTTGACTTTTCAAAAAAAACCACCATTCATGGTAACGAAACATTGGATGCTATTGGCGCAGGTGTTAATATGCTGGGCGAAGAGCTTGAAAGTTCAACCGTTTCCTTAAAAGAAAAAGAACAACTGTTAAAAGAGATCCATCACCGTGTAAAAAATAACCTGCAAATAGTTTCCAGTTTGCTTAACCTGCAATCAGAAAATATTCTTGATAAACGTTACCTCGACCTGATCATTGAAAGCCGCAACCGTATTAATTCAATGGCATTGGTACATGAAATGCTTTACTCTGCAAAAGACCTTTCTAAAATAGAAATTGGCCAGTATGTTGAACGTTTAAGCAAAGGCATACAATATTCCCTTTCAAAGAATGAGTCGGATGTGAAATTTGATTTTAATATTGATAATGGTTTATATTTTGATATTGACCACATGATCCCCTTAGGATTAATATTGAACGAGATCATTAGTAATTCATACAAGTATGCATTTCCGAATAACGAAGGCAAAATCACTATTGAGATGCGTAATAAAACAGAGTATGAAATGATAGTAAAAGATAATGGTGTAGGATTTAAACCACATTTTGATGTTAAACGTGATTCTAACCTTGGTATGCAGCTTATTTTTATGTTAGCCGAACAAATGGATGGAAAAGTGGAAATTAAGAGCGAAATTGGAGTTTCTTACCAGATCAATATTCCAAAATAATGCAACCGTATCACATATTCATTGTTGAAGATGAAGAAAGCCTGGCAAAAGCCATTGAGCTTAACCTGCAATTAGAAAATTATAAAGTTACCATTGCAAAAAGCGGTAACCAGGCGCTAAGTTTTTTTACATCTAACTTTAATGCTATTAATTTAGTGTTGCTGGATGTTATGCTGCCCGAAATAAACGGTTTTGACCTTTGTAAAGAATTTAAAAAACTTAATCCCGCTGTGCCCATTATCTTTTTAACAGCAAAGAACCAGATAGCCGATAAAATTGAAGGATTAAAATTAGGGGCCGATGATTATATTACAAAACCTTTTGATCTCGAAGAATTGTTATTACGTATTAGCAATTTAATTAAGCGCACCCAAAAAGCAAGCCCTCCTGTTTTTAATTTTGATAACTGCAGTATTAACTTCGATACCTTTGAGATAGTGGATATCAGTGGCTCTCACTCTACTCTATCCAAACGAGAGATTGGTCTTTTAAAATTACTGACAGAAAATGCCAATAAAGTTATTTCGCGCGACGAGATCATTGAAAAACTGTGGGATATTAACGAGAATGCCTCTTCGCGAACAATAGACAATTATATCTTGAACTTTCGGAAATATTTTGAGGCCAACCCCAAAGAGCCGGTGCACTTTCATTCCATAAGAGGTGTTGGGTACAAGTTTATTGCCTGAAGAATGCTTACTTTTGCACTTCATGTTCAAAGAAAAATTACATAAAAAATTAGCGACTGCCCTACTCATTAATGGTTTTGAAACACCAAAAGAGCTGCAATTAAAATGCCTGCCCAAAATAAACGGGGGTTTTGATGTGATCGCTATTGGCCCGGTAAACACCGGCAAAACAACTACCATTGTTATTAGTGCTATTCAAAAATTACAAACTGCTTTCGAAGATCCTCCTAGGGCTTTGATCCTTGTATCTAATAAAGAAAAGGCACTTGCTATGTTAGAGCAGTTTAAACTTCTTACCAAAGAAACCGATCTTAGGGTATTAGCTATTTTTGAAGAAGGAAAAATAGACGAGCAAACCGTTGATATTTATGCGGGCGTAGATGTGGTAATTGGCACTGCTAACCGCATTATGGATATTTATTTTAAGAGAACGCTTAATTTGAACAAGATAAAATTATTTGCCATAGATGATGCCGAAACCATGATTGAGAACCGCTGGCAGGGCCAGATAGACAGATTAGCATTGAGCTTGCCCAAGTGCCAACATCTTATATTCACAAATGGTTTGACGGAAAAGATCGAAAAACTGGTGAGTAAATTTATTGTATCACCACAGATCATTGAAGTAACAGAACTATAAGTTACATAAATGTACTTATAGTTTTATGCCCATTACCAAAATATCATCCACCTGTTCCAGCTTACCACGCCAGGTATTCATAATACTATCCAGCTTTTGTTTTTGTTCGGTAATTGGCAAAGTATGAATTTCTAAAAAAGCTTCGCGTAAACGTTTGGAGGAGAATTTTTTTCCTTTAGCGCCGCCAAACTGGTCGGTGTAACCATCGGTATAAAAATATAAAATATCGTCTTCTTTATAATCGATCTTTATTTCTTCAAACACCTTCTCGCCAATAACCATGCCACCTAAAGAGAATTTACTGCCTTTAAACTCCTGCAATTCTTTATCACGTATAAAGGCTACTGGACGTTTTGCGCTGGTTATGATCACTTCTTTTTTTAATTTATTAACGCTTAGTAACGATAGGTCCATGCCATCCTGCACGGTAATTGTTTTTTCTTTTTCCTGCTTAAGCGTGGTGGTTATTTTATGATCTAATTCAAAAAGAATTTTAGCTGGTGATTGGGTTTTGTTCTCTATCACGATTTGGTTTAACAAACTGGTGCCAATAACTGTCATAAAAGCCCCCGGTACGCCATGGCCGGTGCAATCGGCACAAACAATAATATAATTGTTCGCATCAATTTCATGAAACCAAAAAAAATCGCCACTCACAATATCACGCGGTTTATATAAAATAAAGGACGAAGGAATGCTTCGGTAAATATTTTCTTCTCTTGGAAGAACCGCAAATTGAATTTTTTGAGCATAATTAATACTCGAAACAATATCATGTTTTTGAGCGGTCATTTCTTCATATGCCGATTCTAATTTAACTTTTTGTTCTTTAATTTGTTGTTCGGCTTTTTGCTTTGCCTTCACAAACTGACTCACCAAAAAAGAATTAAGCAATAACGGGATAACCGTTAAAAAGCTTGTTATCTGCTCGTTAACAGGGTCGGCATACTTAGCCGGAACAGAAAAAAGTGCATAAGCAGTATGTGTATTGTACATACCAATAAAATACATCACAATAACCATTACAAGTAAAGAAAAGCCGCAGGTTCTATTAACCATCAAAAAACCGAACAAAATTATTAGTAAAAAAAACAAGAGACCTTGCAATTCTATTTTACCGTTATTAATAATAAAGTGTGTAAAATTTTGAGTAAGGTGGTTAAAAATGTAAAAATAAACAGCCCATTTAATGTCTTTTACTTTCTTAAGAACTACAAAAACAGCGGCAAGCGCCAGAGTAGATGATAAAGCAAAGATAAAATGAAAAGTGCTGTGCAAATAAGAAACAATTGAATAAGGAATATTTAGTACAAGAAAAAAAAGAGTGAAACTAAATAGCACCTGCACTTTTACCTGCTCAAAAACATCTTCTGTTCTTAACAGGGCATCTCCAATTATAAAGTTTTTAAATTTGCTTACAGGGTTCATTATAACAAAAATAGCAGAATTAATCGAATAGTATAATTCTATTTGTATTTCCTTGTAAATGTAAGAGTTAGCAAGGGTTTCTAAGCTAATTACCGGGGGTATTTATAGCCATAATTTTCAAAAGAATTGTAGTGTTTAATTGTTATATTTATGATTCAATTTTTAACGATCCTATGAACAAATTACATAATTATGCCTGTGGCCAATGGGTTGCCGGGGCAGAGAACGGACAGGAACTATTTAATGCCATTACCGGCGATGTTTATGCAACGGCAAGTAGCAAAGGACTTGATTTTGCAAAGATGTTTGAATACGCGCGGAATGTGGGCGGACCAAAACTTCGCAAAATGACCTTTCAGCAACGTGGTTTAATGCTTAAGGCACTAGCCATGCACCTTTTAAGTAAAAAAGAAGATTTTTATAAAGTTAGTTGGGCTACCGGCGCAACACGCGTTGATAGTTGGGTGGATATTGAAGGCGGCATTGGAAATTTATTTACTTACGCGTCATTACGTCGTCAATTTCCCGACGAAACATTTTGTTATGACGGAGATGTAGCGCGTCTTTCAAAGAACAATACATTTATTGGTCACCATATTTGTGTACCAAAAGAAGGTGTTGCTATACACATTAACGCCTTTAACTTTCCGGTTTGGGGCATGCTTGAAAAAGTGGCCGTTAACTGGTTGGCCGGTGTGCCTGCTATTGTTAAGCCCGCGGCACTTACTTCTTTTTTGACAGAAGCAGTTGTAAAAGAAATTATTGCAAGTAAAATTTTACCGGATGGTGCATTACAACTAATTTGTGGTAGTGCCAACGGAATTTTAGATCATGTGCAAAGCCAGGATGTAATTACGTTTACAGGTTCGGCAAGCACAGGAAAGATGTTGAAAGCCCATCCACGCCTGTTGGAAGAAGCTGTGCATTTTAATATGGAAGCTGATTCTTTAAATTGCTGTGTGCTTGGAACCGATGTTACTACTGCCATGCCGGAGTTTGATATTTTTATTAAAGAAATTGCCAGAGAAATTACAACCAAAGCAGGACAAAAATGCACAGCTGTGCGTCGTATCATCATTCCTGAAAACATGGTAGAAGATGTGCAAATAGCTTTGGGTAAACGCCTGGCTCAAAATGTAATTGGTGATCCTAATGTAGAAGGTGTTCGTATGGGCTCTTTAGCAGGTAAATCGCAATTAATTGAAGTAAAAGAAAAGGTTGAGCTATTAAGCAGAACTCAAAAAATTATAATTGGCAACTTCGAAAATTTTGAAGTAAAAGGTGCCGATAAAAATAAAGGTGCATTTATGCCGCCAATTATTTTTTTTAATGATAATCCTTTTAAGAATACCGACTGTCATAACATTGAGGCCTTTGGTCCGGTAAGCACCATTATGCCATATAAAACAATAGAAGACGCGATTGAATTAAGCAAAATGGGCAAAGGTTCGTTAGTAAGTTCTATCATAACTGCCGATAATAAAATTGCCAGGATGTACACACTTGGCGCAGCTTGTATGCATGGGCGTATTCTTGTATTAAATGCAGAATGTGCTAAAGAAAGCACAGGGCATGGCAGTCCAATGCCTATGTTGGTGCATGGCGGTCCGGGACGCGCAGGTGGTGGCGAAGAAATGGGTGGTAAACGCGGTGTATTACATTATATGCAGCGCACAGCCATACAGGGCTCCCCTACTACAATTACAGCTATTACAAATCAATACCAACAAGGGGCTAAACAAATAGAAAAAGATATTCATCCTTTCCGCCAGTACTTTGAAGATCTTGAAATTGGAGAAACATTAATTACAGCTAAACATACTATTACCGATGCGGATGTGGTAAATTTTGCCAATGTAAGTGGCGATCATTTTTACGCACATACCGATGTTACATCATTGGAGGGAACCATTTTTACTGGCCGTGTTGCTCATGGTTATTATATTTTAAGTAAAGCTGCCGGTTTATTTGTGAACGCAAAAAAGGGTCCGGTACTTTTAAATTATGGTATTGATGAATGCCGTTTTACAAAACCGGTTTATATGGGAAGCACTATTGGCGTGCGTTTTACCTGTAAAGAAAAAATTGAGCAGGAAAAAAAGAACCCAGAAGATATTTCAAAAGGTATTGTAAAATGGTTGGTAGATGTGTATGATGAGACTGGTGAAACAGTTGCCATTGCTACAATTTTAACCATGGTTAAGAAAAAAAATCAAGATTGAAAGATCACATTTCTTTTTTAGTGGAACTTAAACGTGATAAAGATTAGATGAACTTTTATAATATAAAAATATATATTTTATTTCTTTTATTAATCTTAAACGTTAATGAGTTTAGTGCCGGGAATTTAGATAGCCTGATTAAAAGAGCTGATACCGCGCAGCGTGATAAAGAAAAGATAAGACTTTATATTAAAATTGGTAATGCCTGCTTAAGACGGGATATGCCAAAATCTTTTGAGTATTATACCAAAGCATTAAAACTCTCAGAAAAAAATAATTATTCGCTTCAATATCTTTATTCCATCGAAAATCTTGCAGTGTATTACCGATTAATTGATGAGTATACTACATCTAGAAAATTATTTCTTCAATGTCTTGAGCTTTCAAAAAAAGAAACTGATAAAAATATTATGGCCGATATCTATGAGGACTTTGCCAACTTTTATCGGAAAATAGGTGCATCTGATACTGCATTGATATACATGCATAAAGCGCTTGATATCAATGAGAAAATAAAAGACACAGTATCATGCATTTCCTGCTTAGCAAACATTGGTACAATTTATACAGACAGGGAAGAGTTTGATAATGCGCTTATCTATTACCAAAAATCATATGCCATGAGTAAGACCATTGATGCACCAAACCAATCAGGTGTTGCATTAATTGGTTTGGGCATTGTATATGCCTCAAAAGGCGAATTGAAAAAAGCGATAGAGAATTTTAAAAATGCTTTAGGTTATTATGAAAAAGGGCACGATACACCTATGATCGCTACCTGTCTTTCTAACATTTCTACAGCCAGTATGTTTTTAAAAGATTACAAAACAGCTATTGAAGCCGGTTTAAGGACAATAGAACTATGTAAAGAATCAAACAACCGAAGTAATCTTGCAGATGCTTATTGCAATGTTGCAGATATTTATTTTAAAAGCGGGAATTCAAAAAAAGCCATTGAGTATGTTGACCAGGGTTTAAAAGTAGCCGAACTTATTAAGAATCGTGATAACATGAAGTTTGCTTACGAGGTAGCTTCATTTATATATTCAAACACAAAGAACTATCAAAAGGCATTTGAGTTCCAATCAAAATACATAGCAATTCTTAAAACTGTTTATGATGAACAAAAATTAAAACAGATGCAGGAACTGGAAGCAAAATACCAGAATAAAAGCAAACAAAAAGAGATAGAGGTTCAGGAAATGAACTTAAAGAATAAAGACCAGGTAATTCTACAGCAAAAAAGAGTAAATATTTCCATTATTATTGGTTTGATCTTGATTTCCGGTTTAGCGGTTGTTGCCATTATTAATTACAGACAAAAGAAAAAAACGAATATTATTCTTTCCAAACAAAAAAGTATTGTTGAGCAAAAGCAAAAAGAGATTCTTGATTCAATTAATTATGCCCGACGAATTCAAAAAGCATTGTTACCCAGTGAAAAATACATCGAACGTAATTTTAAAAAGTTAAAAAGTGAAAAGTAAGCTGTTGTACACTATAGTTATTTATAAAACATACCAACGAAAGTATTTTGAACGCGGTATAAATAAGTTAAAGGAATAATTAATATTTACTCGATCGTTGTATAGTTTTAATAATTAAATATGAAGAGGTTTTTATTTTGGCTTTTGTTTTCTTTGTCTGCTGTTTTTGCAATTAGCCAAGAGCAAAAGAAAATTTCTGTTCAAAATACAAAGCTTGATTCTTTATATATAAGTTTAAAAAGCAATAACAAAGAAACAGTTAAACTTGAGCTTTATAATATCATTGCTTCAATATACTATAATAATGCCCGGTACGACTCCTCTATCATCTATTACAACAAATGTTTGTTGTTGAGTGAGAAACTAAACAATAAACTTAAAATTGCCAACTGTATCCTAAATATTGGGCTTATTAATTATTCAAGGGGCGATTATCCTAAAGCATTAGACTATTATACAAGAGCATTAAAAATATATGAGGACATAAAGGAGAAGGCCGGCATAGCAAAATCTTATACAAATATTGGTCTTATTTATGACTTTCAGGGCAGTTATTCACAAGCTTTAGAATATTATACAAAGGCCTTAAAAATTGATGAGGAACTAAAAGACAAGGAAGGAATATCAGCCGATCTTCTAAATATTGGCACGATGTACCAAACTCAAAAAGAATATTACAAAGCTTTGCAATGTTATAAAAGGGCTTTAAAGTTGAACGAAGAACTGAATGATAAAGATGGAATATCGTCCTGTATCACCAATATTGGCCTTATTTACGACGATCAGAAAGATTATGAAAAAGCGCTGGAATATTATTATCGCTCATTAAAGATCGATGAAGAATTAAATAATAAAGAGGGAATCATTTTAAGTTTAGTAAATATTAGTGATCTGAATATTACTTTAAAGAAATACGCCATAGCTAAGGGGTATGCACAAAAAGTTATTGCATTATCAAAAGAGATAAACACCTTAAATAATCTGCGGATGGGTTATGAGATTTTGGCAAATGCTGAAGTTGGCTTAGGTAATTACAAAGAAGCATACGCAAACCATGTAAAATTCAAACAACTCACCGATACTATATTTAATATTGAGAACAGTTCGAAATTAAGTAACACAAAAACTAATTTTGAGGTCGAAAAAAAAGAAACAGAACTTAAAGCCAAAGCAGCAGTGCAGAAAGCAATAAGTTTAGAGGAGAAAAAAAGACATCAACTTATTATTTATATTATTATTGGAATACTTTTAATAATTATCATTTTTACTTTTGCACTATTTAAACGGTTTAAACTTACCAATAAACAAAAAGATATAATTGAGTTGAAGGAAAAACAAACCCAAAATCAACTAGTCATTATAGACGAACAAAAGCGCCTGGTAGAAGCAAAACACAAAGAAATAACAGATAGTATTCAATATGCAGAACGGATACAACGTAGTTTTTTGGCCAGTAATGAATTGTTACAGAAAAATTTAAAAGAACATTTTATCTTTTTTCAACCAAAAGATGTTGTAAGCGGCGATTTTTATTGGTCTACTGAGCACAATGGTAACTTTTATCTGGCCGTTTCAGATAGCACAGGGCATGGCGTGCCAGGTGCATTTATGAGCTTATTGAATATGTTCTTTTTAAGTGAAGCCATTAAAGAGAAAGGTATTTTAGTACCAAATGAAATTTTAAACCACGTTAGGAAAAGGCTTATTGAACATATTTCGCAGGATGGTGCACAGGATGGAATGGATTGCATTTTATTATGTATAAATACTGTTGATAAAAAGCTTACCTATTCTGCTGCCAACAATGCCCCTATTTTAATTAGCAATAATAAAATGATTGAGTTGCCAAAAGATAAAATGCCTGTTGGTAAAGGTGAAAGAGATACATCGTTTACTTTATATGAAATTAAAGATATTAAGAGAGAAGATACTTTATATTTGTATACTGACGGGTATGGTGACCAATTTGGTGGCGCTGAGATAAAAAAATTTAAGTCAAGGCAATTAAATGAATTTTTGCTTTCTGTATCGCAAAATCCAATTAATAAACAAAGAAGTATTTTGGAAGATAGGTTTATTGAATGGAAAGGGGTGCTTGACCAAATTGATGATATTTGTATTATTGGAATTAAAATTTAAAAAATTAGATCTTGGAACAGATAAACAGAGAAGAAGAAATTAAGTTTATTGACGAAATAAACGAAAAGATCTGGTATCTGAGGGGCGCGCCGCAGAACGATTTTGATGCTATGACCTCCGGGAAAAAAGCTCTTGAAAGAGCGATCGAACTTAATTATGAGTTTGGACATGCCAAGGGTTTACTTAATCTGGCTATGGGCACCTTTATTATCGAGAACAATGCAACACTGGCAATTCAACAAATTGGTGATAGCTTACAGATTTTTAAAAAGCTGGATGATAAAAAGTGGATAGCCAATTCATTGATCACGCTTGGACTCATAAACACAACTATTGGTAAAGCTGAAGCCGCTTTGTATAGCGCTTTAAGAGGTATTACTTATTTTGAAGAGAATCTTGATGAAACAAATGATAAAGTATTGGCCTATTATATTTTAGGCACCATCTACAAAGACTTAAAAAAATATGTTGATTCGGAAAAATATTATAAAATTGGGATCTCGAACCCTAACTTAATTGATAGTACCTGGAGCGGCCGTATTTATTTGGGTTTAGCAGCCGTTTACAGCGATAAGGAAAACTATGATGAGGCTATTAAGATGAACCTTAAAGGACTTGGTATTTTAAAAGTTGAGCAGAATGTAATTGGGCAAAGCCGCGCGTTAAATGATCTGGGTGTTATTTATAAAAAGAAAAAAGAATACGGTACCGCTTTAAGTTATTTTTTAGAAGCTTTGCAAATCAGGGAAAATCACAAGATAACCCGTTTTGTATTGACCAGTTACATTGACATTGCCGCACTTTTTAGGGAAAAAGGAGATCTTGACGAAGCTTTAATTTATTTAGAGAAGGCTGAAAGAGTAGCGATAGAGATCAATTTCCAAATAAAACTTGCGCAGGTATACCAGGAAACGGGAGATATTTACAAAACAAAAGAAGATTATAAAAAGGCACTTTTGTTTTATGAGAAACTGGTAAAATTAAATATCGAGATCCATCATAAGGATACCGAAACAAAAATTAATAGCTTAACCAATGATATTATAAAAGAAAAAGAAGCAGAAATTGAAAGGATCAAAAATGTTGAACTTAAATCTGCATATGATATTATCGAAATTAAAAATAAAGAGATCCTCGATTCAATTAATTACGCCAAACGTATTCAATTTGTTCTTTTAGCAAATTCAGAACTTCTTAACGCTAATTTACCAGAGCACTATGTTCTTTTTAAACCTAAGGATATTGTAAGTGGCGATTTTTATTGGGCTACAAAAAAAGAAGGCCTTTTTTACTTAGCGGTTTGCGATAGTACCGGCCATGGTGTTCCCGGCGCCTTTATGAGCCTTTTAAATATGAGTTTTTTAAACGAAGCTATAAATGAAAAAAATATCACTTCGCCAAACGAAGTTTTCGATCATATCCGCGAAAGATTAATTTCACATATGGATGGCGGTAGAGACGGCATGGATGCAATCTTGATCTGTTTTAATAATAATAGCAAAACCATTACATACTCTGCCGCAAATAATACACCAATAATTGTAAGAAATAATAAAGTTATTGAATTGCCTTGTGATAAAATGCCTATTGGTAAAGGCGAAAAGAACGAAGGGTTTAATAATTATACATTTGCGCTTGAAAAAGGTGATAATTTATATTTGTACACGGATGGCTATGCAGATCAATTTGGTGGCCCGGATGGAAAGAAATTTAAATACAAGCAATTAAATAATGTATTGCTTTCCATTTCAAAAGAGCCTGCAAAACAACAATCCGATTCACTTAATCATTTATTTTCTGAGTGGAAAGGTAGTCTTGAACAAGTTGACGATGTTTGTATAATTGGAATAAAAATTTAAGTATATGTATAAATATTTATTTAGTATTTTTTTGTTTACTAATTCTTTTGTGTTTTTACATGGGCAGAGCCGAATAGATTCTTTTATTACGGTTTTATCTAAAGAAAAAGTTGATACTGTTAAAGTGAAGTTAATGAATCAACTGAGCAAAATGAATATTTTGATTGGTCAGTATGATGAAGGTATTAGGTTTGGGAATGAGGGATTAAAATTTAGTGAGAAAAAATTAAATGAAAGCTCCGGGCTATCCCTCCGTGAAAAAAAGATTTACTCTATTTGTCGTGGTGAATCATATCAGGCAATTGGCATGGCTTACATGGATAAAGGTTCTTGTAAAATGGCAAAAGAATCATTCTTAAAAGCACTTAAAATTGCCAAAGAGAACAATGACGAGGCAGGCGAAGCTAGAACATATAACAACCTTGGTAGTAATGAATTTGAAAATGGTAATTATGCGCAAGCAATAAAATTTCACCTTTCTTCGCTAAAGATCAAAGAAAAATTGGGCAATTCAATTGGAGTTGCCTCTTCCTTAAACAATATGGCAAATGTTTATGTTGTTATGCGAAAATTAAAAGAAGCAAGAAGTAATTATCAAGAGGCACTGGCTATTTATTTAAAAGAAGGTCATAAAATTGGTGTAGGCAATGCTTATAACAATATCGGTTTGGTGTTTGATGACTTAAAACAGTACGACAGTGCGTTGTATTTTCTTGATTTAGCATACAAAATTCGTATAGAAATTGACGATAAAAAGGGTGTAGCAGGCTGCCTAGGAAATATTGGAAGTATTTATTTCTCACAAAAAAAATATGCTAAATCAATTAATTCTTTTAAAAATGCTTTAAAAATAAAAGAAAAAATAGGCGATATGAGTGGTGTAAGTAGCGAGTGTATTAACATTGCTTCGGCTTATTATGATATGGGGAATAAAAGTGAAGCAAAAATATTTGCAGACAGAGGGCTTGCCTTAGCTAAACAGGTTAATTCAATAGATGAACTTAAATCATCCTATAGTGCATTATTTAAAATTTATGCGGGAGCCAAGGATTTTGAGAAGGCATTTGAATTTCAGAGTCTGTATATTAAAGCAAAAGATAGTATGATGAATGAAAATAATTCAAGAATGATTACCGAAGTAAGTACAAAATATGAAACAGAAAAGAAAGAAACTCAAAATAAATTATTAAAGATCAAGAATGATCTCTCTGGTAAAACAATCCAGCAACAAAGAACAACCACTTATTTTATTGCCGCAGCTCTAGTATTAGCATCTTTGCTTGCTCTCTTTATTTTCAGGGGTTTAAAACAACAACGTGCCGCCAACAAAATTATTTCCGTGCAGAAAAAAGAAGTAGAACACCAAAAACAGTTAGTAGAAGAACACCAAAAGGAAATAGTAGATTCTATCCACTACGCCAAACGGATACAGTCTGCCCTACTCGCCAATAAAGAATTATTTAATTCTCACGTTCCAAATAATTTTATTTTCTTTCAGCCAAAAGACATTGTGAGCGGCGATTTTTATTGGGCAACTGAACACAACAACAAATTTTATTTAGCAATTTGTGATAGCACCGGACATGGCGTTCCTGGGGCATTTATGAGTCTATTAAATATGGGTTTTTTAAGCGAAGCTATCAAAGAAAAGAATATTGAAAAGCCAAATGAGATTTTTAATTTTGTCAGAAATCGTCTTGAAAGCACTATAAGTAATGAAGGGCAAAAAGATGGAATGGACGGAATCTTAATTTGTTTAGATAAAAATGCGAATAGTTTAACTTATGCTGCGGCTAATAACGAACCAATTTTAATTTCAAATGGCCAAATAATAGAGCTGCCTAAAGACAAAATGCCGGTTGGTAAAGGAGAGAAAGCTTTATCCTTTACTTTGCATACTATTGATGGAAAGTCAGGAGACACTTTGTTTTTATATACTGATGGATATGCCGATCAATTTGGTGGACCCAAAGGAAAAAAATATAAGTATAAAAAATTGAACGAAATGCTATTATCTATCTGCAAAGAAGATATGAGCAAGCAAAAACTGTTGCTGGAAGAAGATTTTTTTTCGTGGAAAGGCAATCTTGAGCAAGTGGACGATGTTTGCATAATTGGAATTAAAATATGAGGCTTAGACAATATCTTTTAATTTCATTTCTTTTATTTAATCAACTATTCTGCATTTCGCAGGATAGGACGGTAGACTCTTTAAAAAATGAACTTGCTCACGCAAAAGAGGATATTCATAAACTGGAACTTCTTAATACTTTGATCGAATCGATTAATGAAGATAATGTATGGTCTAAATACAATGACATTCTGGGTATATTATCTCAAAAATTGATGCTTAGCGAAGATGCTGTAATAAAACTAAAAGCAAAAAAACATTACGCTGATTTTTTAAATAACCGTGGCTATATCTACAATAATTTGGGCGATATTTCTACTGCGCTCGATTATTTTCATAAAAGCATGAAGATCCAGGAAGAGGTAAAAGATAAACTTGGCCTTGCCTATTCTCTTAACAACGTTGGTTTTATTTATAATAGTCAGGGAGATCTTGTGAGGGCGCTTGATTACTACAAAAAAAGTTTAAAACTAAGAGAAGAAATAAACGATAAAATGGGTATTTCACAATCTTTAAATAACATTGGTAATTTATTTGAACAAACCGGCGATAAGTCTAAAGCCCTGCGTTATTTTTACCAAAGTTTAAGGATAAGAGAAGCTATTAACGATAAATTAGGCCAGGGGTATTCTTTACAAAACATAGGCAACATCTATTCAGAACAAAATAATAATGCAAAAGCACTCGACTTTTTTACTAAAAGCTTAAAGATCCGAAAGGAAATTAATGATGAACAAGGTATCGCCTATTCACTATATAATTTGGGTGAGTTATATTTAAAAGAAAACAAGGTCCCTCAGGCCTTGGAAAATGCCCTGGCATCATTGGCAGTTTCTAATAAAATTGGATACCCCTCAAATATTGGTGCTGCGGCAAATCTTTTACAAGAGGTTTATAAAAAACAAAATAAATACGATAAGGCCTATGATATGCTTAAGCTTGCAAATCGCATGACCGATAGCTTAACAAACAGCGAGCTTCAAAAAACCTCAGTAAAAAAACAATTTCAATATGAGTTCGAGAAAAAAGAAGTAGTTGCAAAAGTAGAACAGGAAAAAAAAGACATTAAATACAATGAACAGATCAATCAAAATAAAATAATCATTATTTCGGTGGGTATTGTTTTACTGGTAGTGCTTTTATTTTCTTTTTTTCTTTATAGAAGAATCAAACTCATCCAAAAACAAAATTTTATTATCGAATCTCAAAAATTAGAAGTCGATAAACAAAGGGAAATAGCTATTAACAGAAGCGTTGTGGCCGAAAGACAAAAAGAGATCATAGAGCTTCACCAAAAAGAGATTGTTGATTCTATAAATTACGCCAAACGCATTCAATACGCTTTATTAGCCAACGAAAGTTTACTTAAGTCTTCCCTACCCGAGCATTTTGTTTTATTTAAACCAAAAGATATTGTAAGTGGCGATTTTTATTGGGCTACAGAGCATAATGATAATTTTTATCTGGCCGTTTGTGATTCAACAGGACATGGTGTTCCGGGTGCTTTTATGAGTTTGCTTAATATTAATTTTTTAAATGAGGCCGTTATTGAAAAAAATATTCTTCAGCCAAACAAGATCTTTGATCATGTACGTATCCGACTGATAGAACACTTTTCGCAAGAAGGAGGGCGCGACGGTATGGATGCAATTTTGATCTGTATTAATAAGATAACAAAAAAGATCACCTATTCTGCCGCAAATAATGCTCCTATAGTTGTTAGGGATAATAAAGTCATAGAAATGCTCAAGGATAAAATGCCCGTGGGAAAAGGCGAAAAAACGGATAGTTTTAGTTTATTTGATCTTGAAATGGAAAGCGGCGATGTTTTGTATCTTTATACTGATGGATATGCCGATCAGTTTGGCGGACCCGATGCCAAAAAATTTAAGAACAGGCAATTAAATGATTTTCTTACCAATATCCATCAACTATCGACCAAAGAGCAGGTTGAAAAATTAAATTCAACTTACGAGAACTGGAGAACATGGTTTAATAAGGATGGTGAGAAATGTTATCATGACCAAGTGGACGATATTTGCATAATTGGAATAAAAATTTGATGTAAAAAAGCCTGTTTACCCTCAGTTCGTCGAAGGGCTATTGCATTATTGGTATAAAAATTTAACTTTATGGCACTAATGCCTAATTTTAAATATAAAAAACTTTATACTCTCTTATTTTTAGTTGTTACTATACCATCATTTTATTTTTCTAATACAGATAGTCTTATAAATATTAGTAATTCACTTAAAGATACGGCAAGAATTAATGCTTTTGTAAAAATTGCCGGCGAGTATATTAATGTCGGTGAAATGGATAAGGCCGAAAAATTCCTTAGTAAAGCACATGACGAAAATACCATTGCGAAAAACAAAACCTCCGAATTATATATTGCCTTAAAGAATGTTTTCTTTAATTATAAAAAAAGCAAATTTAAGCTGGCCTACGAACTTGGCGAAGAAGCCTTGCCCATTGCCATCAATTTAAATCACACAAGTGGCATTGCCGAATGTAAGATGTATATGGGTATGTGCGCCGGCAGGTTGGGCGATTTTAAAAAAGCGTTAGAATTCTATCATCAGTCGTTACCATTATTCGAATCTTTAAAGAATGTTTCTATGCAAATGAAATTGTATAGCAATATTGCCGGGGTCTATTTTGATCAGCTCGATTTTAAAATGGCAATTGAGTATTTTAAGAAAACATTGTATATGGCCATCCGCTCAAACGATAATAAAGTAATTGGTCAAACCTACAACAACATAGGCTCATCCCTATCCAACCTTAAAAATGATAAGGAGGCAAAAGAATATTATTTAAAAGCTGTTAAAGTTAATTTACTGTCAAATAATAAGTATAACCTTGGTTATAACTATATGAACTTAGCCTCCTGCGAGATCATCGAAAAAAATCTTGAAAAGGCAAAAGAATATAATAAAGAAGCCCTAAAGATTTTTACCGACTTTAAAGATCCGTATAGTATCGTTTCTTGTTACTGTGTAGATGCGGATATTTTTATTGAAGAAAAAAAGTATAAAAAGGCAATTGAAGTACTTGAAACTTGTGTAACAATTAGTGAAAAAACGGGCTCCCCTCTTTTAATGGAGCGTACTTACAAGCAAATGGCAACAGCTTATGAGTTGGGTGGCGATTTAAAAAGATCTGTGACTTACATGAAAAAATATATTAATACCCGTGATTCTATTATCAATGATGAGATTCGCGAAGAGGTTACAAAAAAACAATTGTATTACGAATTTGATAAAAAAAGTTTATCAGATTCGTTAGAAGCAGAATCAAAGCAAAAATACCTTAGCCAGGAATTAGAGAATAATAAACGCAGCGCTTCCTTACAAAAAAATATTTCCCTCATCTCTCTTCTTTCGCTTTTAATTGTGGGGGTTTTAGCTTTTTACATTTACCTTGGTTCACAAAAGAACAAACAAGCATCAAAGATCATTGAAGAGCAAAAAAGAATCGTTGAAAGAAAGAATACCGAGATACTTGATTCAATAAGTTACGCTAAACGTATACAAACGGCAATACTGCCATCTAACCGTAATGTGAAACAGTATTTTAAGGATTCATTTATTTTGTATAAACCAAAGGATATTGTTGCCGGAGATTTTTATTGGATGGAGCCGGTTAATTTGCCAACTGCCAACTGTATTTTGTTTGCCGCCGCAGATTGCACCGGTCATGGTGTTCCGGGTGCTTTGGTGAGTGTTGTTTGTCATAATGCATTAAACCGTTCGGTACGAGAATATGGTATTACCGAGCCGGGAAAAATATTAGATAAAACAAAAGAATTGGTTATTGCCGAATTTGAAAAAAGTGAAGAAGAAGTGCTGGATGGCATGGATATTTCTTTATGTTTATTAGATACAAAAACAAAAAAATTAAATTGGGCAGGTGCAAATAATCCTTTATGGATTGTAAGAAATGGCGAAATAATTGAGTATAAACCAGACAAACAGCCAATAGGTAAGTTTGAACAGGCTAAATCCTTCACAAATCATGTAATCGATCTGGTTAAAAATGATTGTATCTATATTTTTACAGATGGTTACCAGGATCAGTTTGGTGGCGAATTTGCCAAAAAATTCAAAGCTTCTAAATTTAAAGAAGTATTACTTTCTGTAACCGAACAACCGATGGAAAAACAATGTACGCTTATAGATAAAGCCTTTTATGATTGGAAAGTTGATCTTGAACAGGTTGACGATATTTGCATAATTGGTATCAGAATCTAAGATATATGTTTAGTGATTTTTTCTTGTTAGTTCATGAATTTAGCGTAAACACTGCTTTTTTTTTCTTATTTTAGGTTTTTGATATAGTTTTGAAATTTAAGAAATTAATACTTTTAATTGCCATTTTATTTGGAAAGGGTCTTTATTCTACCAATACTGATTCTTTATTAAAAATTGCCAATAATCCTTCGTCATCCGATAGTACCAAATTCTTTGTTTATTATGATATGGCCTGGGAATATTTGTATTCAAACCCCGACTCTGCTTACATGTTTTCAAAGAAAGCATTTACTTTTGCAAAACGATCAGGTTCTCCACGCATTCAAACAAAGATCTTAAATTTAATGGGCTCTTATTTCCAAGTAAAGGGCGATTTTGTAAAAGCAATTGACTATTATCAAAAATCATTGAACCTTGGCGAACAACAAAAAATTGACGAAGCAGTTTTAGTTGCCCTCGGTAATATTGGCGCTATATATATTACGTTGGGCCAAAACAAAAAGGCTCTTGAATACCAACTGCGAAGCCTTTCTATCGCTCAAAAATTAAATAACGAAAATAAACTCGCCAGTATTTATAATAATTTAAGTTTGTTGTATAATAATTTTCAGGATTATTCTACCGCTTTGGATTATGGAAAAAAATCGTTAATCATTTACAAAAAAATGAATAGTGTAAATGGCATTTGTTCCGCTTACGGCAACATTGGTAATTCTTACATGGGCCTTAATAATTTGAATGAGGCCCTTATTAATTTCATGAAGAACAATGAATTGGCTAAAGAAGCCGAAAATCCTTATGAAGAATGTACATCATCTATGGATATTGGCGAGATCTATTTAAAACGTAAACAATATAACCTGGCCATTCCGTATTATACAAAAGCCGAAAAAATTGCCACTGAAATTGAGGATTACAGCGATCTTCAAAATGTTTATCATAGCATGTACTCTATCTATAAAGAAACAAATGATCTTAAAAGATCGTTGGAGAGTTATGAAAAATATGTTTCTGTTATTGAAAAATTAAATGAAAGTAATTCAAAAGAAGAATTGCACAAAAAAGAAATTGAATTTGAATTTAACAGGCGTACCGTGCGCGATAGTATTAAGAACGCGCAGGAAAATATTATTAAAGATGAAAAAATAAAAGCCAATAAAGCGCAGATCGATAAGGATAAGATCTTAAAAATTGCGCTAACAGTTGGTTTTATTTTAGTGTTTATTTTTGGTGTGGTGATCTTTAATCGCTTTAGGATAACAAGAAAACAAAAAGAGATTATCGAAATAAAAAGCAAACAAACCGAAGAGCAAAAAGAGATCATTGAAAATAAGAATAAAGAGATCACCGATTCTATCAATTATGCAAAACGTATTCAGTACACCTTGTTGGCACATACCGATTTTTTAAATGACCATTTGGGTGAGAATAAGTATTTTACTTTATTTCATCCTAAAGATATTGTAAGCGGCGATTTTTACTGGGCCTGCGAGCAGGATAATAAATTTTTTCTGGCGGTTTGTGATTCAACCGGTCATGGGGTTCCCGGCGCGTTTATGAGCTTGTTGAACATTGGGTTTTTAAGCGAGGCCATAAACGAAAAATTAATTTTACAACCCGATAAGATACTGAATTATACCCGCGAAAGATTGATAAACTCAATTAGTAAAGAAGAACAAAAAGATGGCTTCGATGGTGTTGTTCTCTGTATTGATAAGTCCAATAATAAGATCACCTATGCTTCTGCAAACAACTCGCCCATAATTATAAGGGATAACGAAATTGTTGAATTGCCAAAAGATAAAATGCCGGTTGGCAAAGGCGAACGGGAAGATGCGTTTACGCTGAACGAGATAAAAATGCAAAAAGGCGATACTTTATATTTATACACTGATGGTTACGCCGATCAGTTTGGCGGACCAAAAGGAAAAAAATATAAATACAAACAATTAAATAACCAGCTGGTATCTATTAACAAATTAACCGCTGCTGAGCAGGCTGCGGCTTTATTAAAGAACTTCCGCGATTGGAAAGGCGAGCTTGAGCAAGTTGATGACGTTTGTGTTATTGGAATTAAGTTTTAAAAAACGGAATCAACATCTACCAACAAATAGTCTTACTAACATTTGCTTCAAAATCCTTAGTAAGTAAGCCCTCCTGTTAATTTACTTTAATAAACTTTTGTTTTTGAGAGGGGTATTCTTTTACCTGAATAATATACAATCCTTCGGACAAATTAGATACATCTAATTCACTTCTATTTACTAATTGTGCTTCTCTTACGCATTCGCCAAGGGTATTAAAGATCTGAAATGTGTGCAGATAAGACTGTCCTTTTTCTACTTCAAAAAATATTTTTTCTTTTGAGGGATTTGGATATATTTTAAAATTATGCTGTGAGCTCAAATTTTCATAAATAGATTGAGGATTTTGTATTAGCGCTTCTATAAGTGCTACTGAATTAGACTTTAAATGAAATGAATAAATGGAATCGCTAATTGTTATAGTTTTAAAACTAATTGTGTTGTTCGGATAAAGAAACGTAACTGCCGAATTTCGTGTATATCCATTTGTAATAAGAGAATCATATTTATAAATAATATTATTTTGAATTGAATCCACCATATATAAATTTGCAGAATGAATACCTGTCAGCCCTTTAAAATGCAAATTAATTGTTCTACCGAATTTAAACATAGAGTCTGCTCTATTATAAAATGGTATTGCCTGATTAATGGATTGAGATAATAGACTGGTGGAAGGTAATACAATAAGTCCTCTAAATATTGAGTCAAGATGGTTATCTGAAGCAAGTCCTTCGGCTGCAAAATCAGTAGAGTTGAAATTCTTTAAATAATATAAATAAGATTTAGTTTCTGCAAAAGCGGGTAATTGATAGTTTGAAATAAATGTTCTTACAGTATCATTATTATACGAAGCGGCCACCGATATATTAAGCGAATCGCTACAATAGTTCTTTAATTTATTCCCTTTTAATCTATTAAGTAGTTGTAAAGATTTCCATACAGGTTTATGCAATGAATTCCAACTTAATACACCATAATCCTTATGGAACTCAGTATTAGAAGAATCAAAATCTTGCCACGCAGCAACAGAATGAGCTAACACGCCCATTTTTTCAATGTTTAATATATTAGATGTTACAGAAGCATTCGAGAAATAAGTATCACGAAGAGATGATGTTTGATTATGTTCGGAAACGATATAGGGAACAATGCCATGACCGGAAGTTAGAAGTTTTTGGTTTAAATACAAAATTTCTTCATTAACCGATTGCAATAATGGATCAAACTTATGCCAAGAAATAAAGTCCAGCTTGATGTTCCAGGAAACGCAACTATCAATTACGTTTGCAATGATAGTTTGGTTATATTGGCTATTAGTTAAATGACCCTTTGGCAAACTTAAATTAAAACAGGAACTAAAACTTGCTACAACAGGCCCTCCAACCAAAGCAGTTGGATGATTTAATTTAATAGCTTTAAAAGTATTTTTAAAAAAGGTATGATATTGCGCAGTGGTACCCTGCCAATAATAATTTTCAGGTTCATTCCATATCTCATAATATGGATTTAAACCCCATTGATTATTAATTTTATTTACAATGCTATCCATTAAAATTGCCTAGGTATTATAGTTGGCGGGAGGCATGCCATTTAAAATTGTCCAATTTGGGTCAACAGATGCCGGAAATGGCGTGGTATTGCTGGATGAGCTTAACCAAGCCGGCATTTTTAAAATAGGCATAATTAATTTATCACAATGTTGTTTTGCTAACAGAATACCCGGTTTTGACGCTTCTAATACTGCCATAACACCATTTATTGAATTAACTCCTGGCCAGTTTAATGCTTCTTCAATACTGTATATCCTAATAGAATTATAATACACTCCATTAGTTATAAAATCATAAGCTGCTAAATTTGTTTTTGGAGTAAGATTAAACCTAGGCTTATACAATTGAGGTACATTTCCTAAATTGGTTGAAGAGTTTATATATATATTTTGGGCTTTAATTGGGAGTATTAAAGTAAGAAGCACAAATAAATTACTTAGTCTGGCATTTATAAGGTTGATCATATATTAATTTTTTTTTAAATTGTTAATTAGGCACCTTTCCATTTTTCTTGTCATAAATATGTCGTTCAAAAATTAAATTACCCTATTTTAAAAGTGCAAAATATTAACGAGGGCTTAATTTACAAACCTTCTTAAAAATTTCCAACAATAGAAAGGTGATCTTGAGCAGGTTGATGACGTTTGTATGTTGGGTATCTGTTTTTAAATAGTAATACCAACAACTAAAATGTCATCTGTTTGTTCTTCGTCCTGTTTCCAATTCTTTAGCGAATAATCTAAAAAAGAATTTTGTTCATCTCCATCCATTCCATTTAACGACAACAACAGTTCCTTAAACGCTTTCCGGTTAAGTTTTTTATTATTGTTGCCGCCAAATTGGTCAGCATACCCGTCGGTAGTCAGATACAGCCTGTCGTTCTCTTTTAGCTGAATGGTATTCAAGACAAATTCTTTTTTATCAAAGTAATAACCAAGTGGAAATTTGCTGCCTTTAGTTTCGATTATTTCGTTATCCCTAACTATAAATAAAGGCCGCATGACACCGGCAAAACTCAAAACATTTGTTTTTTTATGAATAGCGCATAAGGCAATATCCATACCATCGTACCGGATCTCTTCGAGGTTGTTTTTATTGATAGAATCAAACAATAATTCATCCAAAGCATACAAGATCTCATCGGGTTGGGTTAAGCTTTTATTGTAAAACACTTCTTTTAAAAGCGAGTTGGCAATAACCGACATTAAAGCGCCCGGCACGCCATGGCCGGTGCAGTCTATCACTACAACATAAATACTTTCGGCGTTCTCGTAAAAATAATAATAGTCGCCACTAACAATATCTTTTGGTTGATATAGCACAAAGCCATCTTTGAATTTAGTTTTCAAAAAAGAATCGTTCTGTAATATCGCTTCCTGTATCTTTTTAGCATAGCTGATACTATCTGTGATCTCTTTATTTTTTTCAGTTAATGCCCGGTTTATTTCCTGGGTTTTTTGCTCCGATTTTTTCTTTTCAGTTATATCAATACCGATTCCTATCAGTTTATCGTCAGCCATAATAGTGGAACTCCATTTGAACCATTTAATAAGTCCTTTTGATGTTTTTAAGGCGTGCTCAAAGCCCTGCTCCACCTGGTATGAATCGTGCAACATAATATTAATAATCTTTTCTTTTACAGCAGTTCCTTCGTGCTCGCTTTGACGAGGAATGATCCACCAGTTATTACCCAAAAGTTGTTCCGGTTCAAAACCCAATAAGGCTTTTGATGAGTTACTTATGAACTCTACTTCGCCTTTGTTATTTACAATAACTAATAATGTGTTTAACTTGTCTAATACAAGATCTGAGATCGTTTGCATGGTTTTAAAGAAAATAAATTGAGAAAACTGAAAACTAAAATGCCGGAGAATCAATAACGGCGAATAAAACAAGCCATAATATGCCAGCAATTATTAAAATTGACAGGAATAAAATAGGTTTTATGAGCTTGAACTTTCATTGTATAAATACAAAGAAACAAAATAGGAATTAATAATGCAAGATAAATGTTCAAAATTACCAATATCCTTTTTCCGAATCTTTATTTATATTTGTTAAGATTAAGCGAATTGAATGTGCTTTTTACTAGCATCTAAGGTTCCATATGATAATTAAAAAAATAAAATCGACATATGAAAAAGATCGTAAATACTCCAAATGCACCGGCGCCAATTGGGCCATATAACCAGGCAGTAATTGTTGGCGATAGCATGTTTATTAGCGGAACCATTGCTATGGACCTGCAAAGTAAACAACTTGTAAAAACTACCATTAAAGAAGAAACCAAAATGGTAATGGAATATCTTGGCGCAATTTTAAAGGCTGGTGGCTGCACATACGATAACGTGGTAAAAAGCACCATTTTTTTAACTGATATGAACAATTTCGTGCATGTGAACGAAGTTTACGCTTCATATTTCAAGAACGATTTTCCTGCACGTGCAACCATACAGGCAGCGCGACTACCAAAGGATGCGAATGTGGAAATTAGTGTTGAAGCGAAAATATTTTAGTAGTATTTCTTACTTATTTTAAGATTAACTCATAGCTAAAGGCAAAATTGCTTTGAGTTCCTGTACTTTAATTTATGGTCGCAGGTAATGATAGTATTTTGTTAACTATTCCATGTAACCTTTTTAATTTATTTTGCGTAAATTTAAATGCAAGTTGTTCTATCGCCATGAGGTTAAACTCATGGAGGAAAGTCCGGGCAACATAGGGCGATCCGCCACCTGAAAGGGTGGGTGCAAGAACAGAAATGTTCTCGTAACAGAAAGTGCCACAGAAAACAAGGTAGCCTTGTAACGCAAGTTACTCGGTGATAGTGAAAATGTGAGGTAAGAGCTCACAAACATGGTTAGTGATAATTGTGTTGGGTAAACCTCGGATGTTGAAAGGCCAAATAGGTTGCGGTAATTAAGGCGGCTCGTCTTATCCTGATTTATCAGGAGCCGCAATGGGTAGGTCGCAAAGATAAATGATAGAATATATCGCAAGGTTACACTTGCGATGAAACAGAACCCGGCTTACAGGCTTGCAAAAAATATAAGAAACAAAACATTGGCGCATGATTAAACGCTTACTTTTTTTATTATCTCTAATCATTTCCTTTTCTGCCAAGGCGCAATGCCCACAGGTGTACGATTATTTAGGTAATCTTTCTCCGCATCCTTACTTTATTAGTTGTACAGGCACTTCGTATAATTTAAATTTTCAATCCAATGCTAGCTGGGGAGCATATACCATCAATTATGGAGATGGCAGTCCAACAGTGCCCGGCGCTTCTTATGCTGCTAATACCATTCTTACACATGCTTATACCTCTACGGTTGATACCTTTGTTGTTACCTTAATTATTCCTGCATTAAACTGTACATTAACCGGAATAGTTGTCATGGAGAAGCCTGTTAATGCTTCTATACAAATTCCAATTGGTGGCGTTACGCAGGCCTGCGCACCTAAAACTTTATCGTTCACCAATTCAAGTACGGATGTTAGCCCTACAACCCATTTTGTTTGGAATTTTGGTGACGGATCGCCGACAGTTGCTTTTACTTATACCAATGGCGGGCAAACAATTACGCATACCTATCTCAAGAATACGGTCAATTGTCAAACACAGATAACCCTGCAGGCGCTCAATTATTGTAGCTTCGGCAATCCAACTATCGCTAATTTTAACCCAATACAAATTTATGATGTTGATAATGCTGCAATAACGCCGGACAAATTGATTCGCTGCTGGCCCGACAATGTTTTTACATTTACAAACACCACCAACCGTAATTGTTTAGCGCAAGGTAATACCTTTCAACGTCAGGAATGGTGGAACTTCGGAATGTACTGGCCGCCAATAAATCATGATTCCATTATTAACTGGAATCCCTGGCCGCCAACCACTCCTATTTCTATCGCATATCCTGCAGTAGGAACTTATTCAGTTATGTTGCGTGATAGTAATTTATGTGGGGTTGATACTGCTATCATTAATGTTCAGATCGTAAATCCTCCAACAGCCAGCGTGGTGGCACCACCAGGACCGCTTTGTCAAAACGCCCCGCTTACGTTTACAAATGCAAGTCCAACCGGATTTTCTTACTTATGGGATTTTGGAACCGGTGGCGGTTTTGTGAATTTGGGAATAGGGCCACAGACGCATATTTATACAACACCCGGTACCTATACTGTTCAGTTAGCCGCATTTATTCCCGGTGCAGGGGCCGCTTGTACATCCACCGCTCAGGTCGTCGTCACTATTTTACCTTCACCAACTGCCAATTTTGCAAATACACCAACTGTAGGTTGTAATGTTTTAAATAATGTGGTCTTTAACGAATCGTCTATTGGAGCAATTTCATGGAGCTGGAATTTTGGTAATTCAAATACAAGTACATTGCAGATCCCACCAAATCAAAATTATGGCGCTCCGGGAGCTTATGTTGTTTCGCTTTCAGTAACAGGTGCAAACGGTTGTGTTAATACCAAAACAGCATCCATTGTTGTTCATTCAAACCCTGTTGCAAGCTTCACGCCTATTTCAACCTGTGTAGGCTCTATCACCAGTTTTTCAAGTACATCAACAGTTACAGGTACCAATGCTATAAATAGTTATACCTGGAATTTTGGTGACAGTTCTCCAAATTCAAATATTCAAAATCCGCCGCATACCTATACTGCTCCTGCAACTTATACCGTAAAATTAATTGTATCAACTGCTTTTTGTAAAGATTCAACAACTAATACAGTTATTGCAAACATTAAACCTACAGCCAACTTTGTTTTTACCCCAACAGTTGGTTGCCCGCCATTTCCGGTAACATTTTCAAACACCACATTAAACGGAACAAATTATGTATGGAATTTTGGAGTTATACCAACTGCAACATCAAATGCTATAAACACTAATTTTACGTTTAGTAATACAACACAAGCCATCGTAAATTATACGGTAAGCCTTATTGCCGGTACAGGCTTGGGCTGCAGTGATACGATCAAAAAAACAGTTTCTATTTTACCTAGACCTGTTTCTTCTTTTACAGGAAATTTAACTCCGGGTTGTTCTCCTTTACCGGTAACATTTACCAATAACTCTATTGGTGCAACTACTTATTCATGGAGCTTTGGCGATAATACTTCTTCTGTAATTTTAAATCCGAGCCACACTTACACTAATAATTCTTTTTTATTAATGACCAATACAATAACTCTGGTTGTTACAAATAGTTTAGGTTGTACAGATACATCCCTTCATACGATACAGATCTTTCCAAAAACATTTACTTCATTTACTATGATACCTGCCAGCGGTTGTACGCCATTAACTGTTACGTTTCCATCGGTACCGGGTGTAATTTCCTATACATGGACCTATGGTGATGGTTCTCCTTCTGTTATAACGTCCACCGCTCCATCTTTGCATGTGTTCACAAATACTACAACTGCTACAAAAACATTTACTGTTAGATTAGTTGCGAGTAACGGTTTCGGCTGTGTTGACTCTAGTTTTGGAAATCCTATCGTATTCCCAAAACCTGTTCCTAATTTTAATGCTTCGCCTGTTTCGGGCTGTTCGCCTTTACCGGTCAATTTTTCCAATACAAGTACCGGTAATAACAGTAGCGCCTGGCTGTTCAATAATGGTAATGCGTCTATAACAACAAACCCTGTTGAAACCTTTACAAATACGCCCGGTGGCGGTCCAATTACATACAGTGTTAAATTGGTTGTTGGTACAGCAAATAATTGTTACGACTCGATAGTTAAACCAATAAGCTTATTTGCAAGACCAAAGTCTGCTATGTTAGTAGATACGCCGGCCTGTTCTCCCGCCAAGTTAACGTTTACAAATACTTCATTAGGTGCTTCCTCTTATAATTGGAATTTTGGAAATGCTCAAACGTCTACGTTAACAAGTCCTTCACAGGTATATACAAACATTTTCCCAACGAATCAAACCTATACGCTTACTTTGGTCTCAACCAATAGTAACGGTTGTAAGGATACGTTAAAAGTGCCTATAGTTGTTCATCCAAAACCTGTATTTTTTATTTCCGCATTGCCCGATAGTGGTTGCACACCATTAAAAGTATTCTTCCCTCCTATTGTAGGCGTTGCGCAATATCAATGGACCTATGGTGATGGAAATACAGCCTCTACAGGCAGCGTAAGTAATACGTTTATTAACGTTTCATCAGTAAATAAAACATTTACTGTGCAGTTAATTGCGAAAGACAGTTATGGTTGCCCTGATACAACGACACGCAAGATCAAGGTCTTTCCAAAACCTTCTGCTTTTTTTAAGGCCGATCCTTTAACGGTGTTCGTCCCCAACCAGGCAACGCAATGTTATAATTTATCTACCGGCGCAGTTTCTTATCAATGGAATTTTGGTGACGGTGGAACTGAAACAAGTTTTGAGCCTTCGCATATGTATGTTAAGCCGGGTGAATATCAAATAATATTAATTGCAACCAGTAATAAAGGTTGCAGAGATACGTTTGATCTATCGTCGAAAATTATTGCGTTGGAAGAAACTTTTGTGCAGGTACCAAATGCCTTTACACCCAATGGCGGTGGGTCGCCGGGAAGCGCCTTTGATCCGCAGGATAAGAGTAACGATGTTTTTCATCCGAATATTAGAGGGGTAGATAAATATTTACTAAGTATTTTTTCGCGTTGGGGCGAATTATTATTTGAGACCAAAAACCCGTCTGAAGGATGGGATGGTTATTATAAAGGGAAAATTTGTACGCAAGATGTTTACGTATGGAAAATTACCGCCACGTTTATTGATGGAAAAACCTTTAATAAAACCGGCGATGTGTTATTATTAAAATAATTTTATGTTGAAGAAGAAGTGTATTTTATTTTGTTTGATTTTTTGCGGGTTTGGAGTATTTGCTCAAACCAAAGAAAATAAAAAGCAAGTAAAAGAATTGTTAAAAGAAGCCCAGTTAAGTTTTGATATTGAAGATCATTTAAGGGCCTGGAATAGTTACAGGCAGGTTTTGATCCTTGAACCAAAGAACGAAAAAGCAGGTGTAAATAGTACCATCTCTTTCTTTAAATTAAATTATAATTTGGATAGTTCGCAGTTCTTTTTAGCAAGCTTAACTGCTTCAAAATTAATTGATGCAAAATATTATCTGGCTAAAGTAAAACATCTGCAAAAGAATTTTGAAGAAGCTATTCAATTATTAACCGATTATAATAAAGAAAGCACGAAGAAACGTTTGCACACCATTGAAGAGACAAATTATTTAATAGACATTTGTAAATCGGCGAGCATGCTTATTAATAAGCCACACCGCTCTATTATCAATAATATGGGTCCGGAAATTAATTCTGTTTATGCTGATTATGTTCCGGTAATTGTACCGGATGAGAACACACTTTATTTTACTTCAAGAAGAGAAGGTAGCTCGAATAATAAAAAAGATGCCTATGGTAATTTTTATGAAGATGTTTATGTTTCAACTAAAGAAAAAGGGAAATGGACAAAAGCAGAAAATGTAAAAGCACCTATTAATTCTGAAACCAATGATGCCTGCGTGGCCATTAGTCCTGATGGGCAAAGCATGATCGTTTTCAGAACCTCGCCGGATCAGGTTACGGGCGATCTTTTTATTACAAAATTGGGTAGCGATAATAAATGGGAGCCATTGCAAAAAATGGCAAAAGAAATTAATTCTCAATTTATTGAAACCAGCGCTTGCTTTAGTAATGATACCAGCCAAATGTATTTTAGCAGCGATCGCCCGGGAGGTTATGGCGGAAAAGATATTTACCGTATAAAAAAATTACCTAACGGCCGATGGGCTTTGCCATTTAACCTTGGGCCAAGCATTAATACACTTTACGATGAGGATAGCCCTTTTCTTCACCCTGATAATGTGACCTTATATTTTAGCAGTAAAGGACATAACACCATGGGTAATTACGATGTTTTTAAAAGTGTTTTTGATCCTGAAAGCAACCAATTCTCGAAAGCACAAAATTTAGGTTACCCTATAAATAATGTTGGTAACGACATTTTTTTTGTATTAAGTGTGGATGGACAACGTGGGTATTATTCATCCTTAAAAGAAGAAACTATTGGTAACCTTGATATTTACCAAATTGATACACGTTTTGGAGATAATGATCTGAAAGTGAAGCATGGGATGGCCTTTAAAGATGATATGCCCGCCAAAGTAAAAATAACTTTATTGGATAATGAAGGGAATGTCGTTAATGGAACTTATAATTCGAATCCTAAAACCGGAAAATTTATTTTAGTAATGAACCCTTTAAAATCCTATAAAGCAATTGTAGAATCGGAGGGTTATACCACTTTAGTTGTTGACCTTGATCCTTTAGCTTTTGAAAAAACAGATAAGGACCTTGAATTTAAAATTATAAAAAAATAATGCTTAAAAAACTTTGTACCATATTTTTATTTTTTGTTGCCGGATTTGGTGCATTTGCACAAGACCCGCAATTCACTCAGTTTTATGCAGCACCTATGTTTTTAAATCCGGCTTTTACAGGTTTAACCTATGAGCATCGTTTTGCTGCAAACTACCGCAATCAATGGCCAGGAGTAAAAACAGCATACAGTACTTATATGGCTTCTTATGATTTAAATTTAAGTAGTGTAAATAGTGGTATTGGCGCATTTGTATTGCAGGATCGTGCGGGGACTTCTAATTTGGTAACAACCATGGGCGGTGTAAATTATGCTTACCGTGTAAAACTTGGAAAATACTCTGAAGCAAGAGGCGGCGTTTCTTTAGTAATGAACCAGAAAAAAATAGACCAAACACGTTTGATATTTAATGATCAGTTCATTACTGGCGCTTCTATTTCTCAGGACGCTCTAGCGGCAGATAAGATCAGTTTTTTTGATATGGGTATTGGTGGTTTGTTTAATTCTACCAATTACTGGTTGGGCTTTGCCGCAAAACACGTTAATCAACCCAACGCAAGTATGGTTGGTAATATAGAGCCATTGCCTATCTCCAGCAGTTTACATGGCGGTTACCGTTTTATAATAAGCGCAAGAGGTTCGGGTAAAACAAAGCTGGAAGAATTTGTGAGTGCAAGTTTTAATATCAGAAGTGAACAAAAATATAGTCAGCTGGATATTGGCGCTTATTATTTTAAATCGTTCATTAATGTTGGTTTGTGGTACCGTGGTTTGCCATTTAAACATTATAAATTGGGTTATCCAAATAGAGAGAGCCTTGCTTTGTTAGTTGGCTTGGAAGTGCCTGATAAAAATTTCAGAATCGGTTATAGTTATGATGCTACGATTTCAAGTTTAAGAATAAATAATACGCAAGGTTCTCATGAAGTATCTTTGGTATATGAAATTGCTTCTAAACGTAAACGCAACAAAAAAGTACTGGTGAGTTGTCCAAAATTCTAAAAATTATTTATGAACGAATTAAAATCATTGGCCGATAAGATCGCCTTTAAGAAACTGATCAAATCTGAGTGCATTAAACAGATCAATCAACGTATAACTAACGCTAAAGCTGCTATAGCGCAAGCGCAGGATAACGCTAACAGTAATGATAAAAGTACTGCAGGTGATAAATACGAAATTTCGCGAGCTATGGGTCAATTGGATAGTGATATGAATGCCAAACAATTAATGGAAGCCGAACAGGAATTAAATTATTTAGAAAAAATAGACATAAGTAAAATAGAAGATACAATTAAGATAGGTTCTGTTTTTGAATTATCGGGTTTACTTTTTTTTGTTGCCATTGGCTTAGGGCCGTTAAAAATTGAAGATAAAAAAGTAATGGTAGTTTCTTCAAGGTCTCCTTTTTATGAAAATATTAAAACCATGCAAGCCGGCCAGGTATTTGAGTTTCAGGATAAGATGGATGAGATAAAAATGGTATTTTGATCAGAAGATGGAACACGGATTTTTTTATCGGTGTCAATCAGTTAAGCCAATTCTTTAAAAATAAATTTCTCATCGAACTTAACTTCAAATTTTTCCAGGAAATCAATATATTCTTCCTTAAAGGTTCTTTTTTTATGGTGTTCTTCTTGGGTTTCTATATAAGTAATCACATCTTTAAGTTGTGACTGACTATATGAAAAAGCTCCATAGCCTTCCTGCCATTCAAATTTACCTTTTGAATAACGTTTTTCATTGATCCATCTCGAGGAATTAGCTTTTATATCTTTTAATAAGTCTGAAATTGATTGTGATGGTTTTATGCCTATCAAAATATGGATATGATCAGGCATGCCATTAATACAGATCATTTTGTGACCATTATTTGTAACTATCCCTGTTATATATTTATATAATTCATCCTTCCAATCTTTATGAATCATTCCTTCTCTATATTTTACAGAGAAAACAAATTGAAGATATATTTGTGAATAGGTGTTTGCCATTTTGTTTCGTCCCTACGGGACTTTGTTTTGATATTATTATATTTTCTAAAATATTTAATCCCTAAAGGGATTTTTAAATTATGAATCAAAAATAAATGGATTTGTAATACCTAATGGCTATGATTTGTAGTATATCGAAGAAAAATTTAATTATTCAAACTTGTCCCGTAGGGACAAAATATCTATAGGAATAATGAAGAGAAGATAGAGAAAGTCCCATAGGTACGAAATATTATTTAACACGAAAGATATCTTCCCTACAGGATTTTGTTATGATACTATTTATTTTCTAAAATATTTGATCCCTAAAGGGATTTTTAAATTATGAATCAAAAATAAATGGATTTGTAATACCTAATGGCTATAATTTTAGTATTCAAAGAAAAATTTAATTATTCAAATTTGTCCCCTAGAGATAAAATATCTATAGGAACAAGGAAGTTAAGATAGAGAAAGTCCCATAGGGCCGAAATATTATTTAACACGAAAGATATCTTCCCTACAGGATTTTGTTATGATACTATTTATTTTCTAAAATATTTAATCCCTAAAGGGATTTTTAAATTATGAATCAAAAATAAATGGATTTGTAATACCTAATGGCTATGATTTTAGTATTCAAAGAAAAATTTAATTATTCAAACTTGTCCCGTGGGGACAAAATATCTATAGGAACAAGGAAGAGAAGATGGAGAAAGTCCCATAGGGCTGAAATATTATTTAACACGAAAGATATCTTCCCAACTTTGTTTTACATTGTTATGTTTTCTAAACATTTAATACCTAAAGAGATTTAAATTTAATTACAGGGAAAATAAATTGATTTATTACCCCTAATGGCTATAATTTTAGTATTCAAAGAAAAATTTAATTATTCAAATTTGTCCCGTAGGGACAAAATATCTATAGGAACAAGGAAGAGAAGATAGAGAAAGTCCCATAGGGACGAAATATTAGTTTAATTGAAGGTTCAATTGTTTTAGTTTGGAATATAGCATTGCTTTATAGAATCAATGCATATTAAATCATTATTTGCAATGATATATTTTAGTTCTTTATTTTTTGCAATAATTATTTGTCCGGTTAAATCGCCATACAAAAAAGCGCCAACCATAATATGAACTAATCTAATATTTAAAGTATCCAAATTTTTACTGTAATCTGAATCGTCGATTTTTATATAATAAGCTGAATTTAATGTGTTAATTTCTATGCTATCATTATTTAAACAGTAAGAAAGTGCTGATGAATTCAGATCTACTTTTCGGTTTAAATAATAAATAATCCCTAAACCACAAATAAGGAGTATTAATAAACAATTGCTTCACTTGTTTATTAAACATGAATACACTCAACTATTCAATTTTCTTCAACACCCCTATCGTTTTCTCCAACATCGTATCATCAAAATCTAAATGTGTTACCATACGAATGGTATGTTTTCCAAAAGCCGAAATTTTTATGTTGTTCTCAGATAATTTTTTCTCGAAGGCATCGCCCGTTATTTTTTCAGGCTTTAAATGAAAGATCACAATGTTTGTATAAACCGGTAAAACCGAATCAACATAACCCAATTTATTTAATACATCGCCTAACTTTTTTGCACGCGCGTGATCTTCTTTTAAGCGGGTAACATTATTTTTTAATGCATATAACCCTGCAGCCGCTAATATTCCAGCCTGGCGCATGCCACCGCCAAATATTTTTCGGATCCTGCGCGCTTTTCTAATAAAATCTTTTTCGCCTAACAATAACGAGCCAATTGGTGCACCCAAACCTTTTGACATGCAAATAGAAATAGAATCAAAATATTCGCCAATTTGTTTTGGTGTTTCATTAGATTCTGCCAATGCGTTAAAAATACGCGCACCATCCAAATGTAATTTTAAATTATGTTTTTGACAAAAAGCATGTATTGGTTTTATTTGATCTAAAGTATAATAGCTCCCTCCTGCCCTGTTCACGGTATTTTCAAGGGATACTAAGCTTGTACGTGTTAACCAGTCAAAATCACCGTTTATTGCAGGTTCAATAAGCTCCGGTGATAAACGCCCTTCATTTCCCGGTAACAATTTTGCTTGTACGCCGGAGTTAAAAGAAATTCCACCGCCTTCGTAATTATAAATATGAGAATTTACATCACAAATAAGTTCATCTCCGGGTTGTGTATGTACTTTAATAGCAATTTGATTGGTCATAGTGCCACTTGGGCAAAACAAAGCCGCTTCTTTACCAAATAAATTAGCAGAGAATTTTTCCAATTCAATAATTGTTGGATCTTCTTTAAAAACATCATCGCCTACTTCAGCACTAAACATGGCTTCCATCATGGCTTTTGAGGGCTTGGTAACAGTATCGCTTCTTAGATCAATTGCATTCATAAATTAATATTTCCAGAGTTTTATTAATTTTTCTTTAAATCTTTCTTTCGGTAAAAAATTATGTTCAAGGTCAACGTTCATTGGTACCGGTGTATCTAAACTGCCTTCACGCATGACTGGCGCATCCAAATAGTCAAAACAATTTTCTGAAATTAAGGATGCGATCTCACCGGCAATACCTCCGGTTAATGTATCTTCATGCATCACGATCACTTTCCCGGTCTTTTTTACGGATGCATAGATCGCTTCAATATCCAAAGGTGCTAGTGTTCTTAGATCTATTAGATCTGCACTTAGATCTGTATTTTCATTTAAGGCTTCTAAAGCCCAATGCACACCCAGACCATAAGTAACAATAGTTAACTCACTTCCTTCGCGTACCAATCTTGCTTTACCAAATGGAATGTTATAATATTCATCCGGCACATCTTCATTAATACTTCTGTATAAAGCTTTATGTTCAAAATACATTACCGGGTTTGGATCATCAAATGCAGTTAACAATAATCCTTTTGCATCACTTGGAAAAGCAGGATAAGCAATTTTTAATCCCGGTGTTTTAAAGAACCAGGCTTCATTACTCTGACTATGAAATGGGCCTGCAGCAACAGCCGCACCGGTTGGCATTCGCACAACAACATCGGCATTTTGTCCCCAACGGTAATGACTCTTTGCTAAATTATTTATTATTTGCGTCATGCCTTCAGTCACAAAGTCAGCAAACTGCATTTCAACCATGGCTTTGTGCCCGTTAATTGATAAACCAAAGCCTGTTCCTAAAATAGCGCTTTCGCACAAGGGCGTATTTCTTACTCTTCCTTTTCCAAATTCTTCTACAAAACCTTCGGTAATTTTAAATACACCGCCGTAATCGGCAATATCCTGGCCCATCAATACAAGGTTAGAGTGTTTTTGCATAGCAAGCTTCATTGCATTACTAATAGCGTCAATTAAACGCATATTGGTTTTTGTACCGCTTGGTTGTGTATCTGAAACTTCAAAAGCTTTAAATAATTCTCTTAATTCTTTTTCTGTATCCGGTGTTGGATTTTGTTCTGCAAAAGCAATTTCCAGCCCAGCTTCAATTTCCTGTTTTATTTCTGCTCTTGTTCTTTCAATCAGATCCTCAGTTAAAACTCCTTCGCTAATTAAAAATTTTTCGAAAGTGTTTACAGGATCTTTTCTTCCCCACACATCAAATAATTCTTTTGGAACATATTTGGTACCGCTGGCTTCTTCGTGACCACGCATACGAAAGGTAACGCATTCTAAAATTACAGGGCGAGGGTTTTCGCGCATGCTTTCTGCTAAATTTTTAATGGTTTCGTAAACTTTTAAAACATTATTACCATCAATACTTACACCTTCAATACCATAGCCAATTGCTTTATCGGCAAAGGACTTACATTTAAACTGTTCGTTACTTGGTGTACTAAGCCCGTAACCGTTATTTTCGATAATAAAAATAACCGGTAGGTCCCAAACAGCAGCAGTATTAATACTTTCATGAAAATCACCTTCGCTTGCTCCGCCATCGCCGCTAAAAACAACCGTTACTTTTTTATCCTTTCTTAATTTATTGGCAAGTGCAATACCATCGGCAACGCCTAATTGCGGACCAAGATGCGAGATCATTCCAACAATTTTAAATTCGGTACTGCCAAAATGGAATGAACGGTCGCGGCCCTGTGTAAAGCCTCCCGGCTTACCTTGGAATTGTGAGAATAAACGGTTCAATGGAATTTTACGTGTTGTAAAAACACCCAAATTACGGTGCATTGGTAAAATGTATTCGTCTTTATCAAGTGCTGAAGCCACGCCAACAGAGATGGCTTCCTGCCCTATTCCACTAAACCATTTTGCGATTTTTCCCTGACGAAGAAGTAATAACATTTTTTCTTCTATCATGCGGGGTTTTAAAATATTTACATAAAGCTCTAATAAAGTATTATCCTTATGCTTTTTACGGTCAAATTTAACGGGCATTTCAGCGGTGATCATCATTCTGCAATTATTCTTTAGTTTTTTTATCTAATAATACTGTAAATCCAAATCCAATATTTATCCAATTCATAAAATATCTGTTACGAGAATCTTTTACTTCCTGAAAATGTGCAAAGCGTGGCGATTTTGGATCGTATTTGTAAAACATGGTTGTGTAGCTTAACATGATTGAAAAGGCTAAACGTTTTTCTACAATAAAATTTAGGGATGTTTCCGGTTGAATATAGGGCGCAGAAAAACCTGTAGGTCCATACGGTCTGTTTGCCAAACTGGTATCTGCATTTACGTTAAAGTAATTGTTTAGCATTATACCGGAATTTAAAGAAAAAGTAGCATATCCTTTATCGGAAAAGAATTTGTCGTAACCTAATTTAATAAATGCTCCGCTTGACAGAAGTCTTGTGTTATAAGGGATGCTGGCATTGAAGTATTGGAACTTTAAGAATTTATTATTTTGAAATTGCGTGTTCTGGTAGCCGGCGCCAACAAAAAAATTGCCAAATAAGCGCACATTAAGCGATAAATTACCTTCGTAAAGACCCGCAAACGATGTGCGAAACATTTGGCTGCCAATAACCCTTGGAATACCAATATTGCCGCGAATGGTAAACAAAGCGTTTTCTTGTCCCTCTTTTTGAGAAAAACCAAATAGCGAGAAACACAGGATTAATGCACTTAAAACTCTTTTCATTTAAGCATTAAATATAGAGGTTTATTAAATAAGATAAAACACCTAAAAGCCTTAGTTATTAACGGTAAAAATGTTGTAATTATTACTATTTATAAAGAGTTTAATTATATATTTAATGTTTTAGATGTACTATCCTTCGTTAAATGTGGCTACCTAAATATGTGCGTTCTTTTTTAAAGAAAAGAGAAATGATCAGGTTTTACAGGAGTTTTATTAAACCTGGCGACCTGTGTTTTGATATTGGCGCGAATATTGGCGAGCGTACCGAAATATTTAAACAATTAGGCGCAAAGATCGTAGCGGTTGAACCTCAGAAAAAATGTTTTTCAATATTACAGAACAAATATTCTGAGAACAGATCAATTACCCTTATCAATAAAGCTGTAGGAAGTAATGAAAAAGAAGATGAGCTATTACTTTGCGATGAAACTACAGAGTGTGCGACTTTATCGCCTGATTTTGTTTCTTTTTATACAAAATTTTCGGGGTTGCATTGGCAAAAAAAAGAAAAGATATTGGTGACCACATTGGATAAGCTAATTGAACAATATGGCAAGCCGGTATTTATTAAAATTGATGTAGAAGGTTATGAATCGGAGGTTTTAAAAGGCTTAAACTCAAAAGTAAAATATATTGGGTTTGAATTTAACCGACCTTTACTTGCGGATACGTTATTGTGCTTAAAAAAACTGGAAGAACTTGGCAATTGCAACTGTAATTTTATTAAGTATGAGTTTATGGATCTTGCTTTAAGCGAATGGTTGCCGATTAGCGAATTCAAAGAACAATTAGAAAAATTAATACCCGAAAACATATTGACAGGTGAAGTTATAATTGATTTTAATTAATTCTTCTCTTTAAATTTAATAACTCCTTTTCGGTAAAGATCAAGTGTTTGTTTTAAGATCAACCGAATCGTTTTAATTGGTAGGTCTTTTTTAGGGTTAAATAGAATGATCTTCATTCTTGATCTTTTTTCGGTAATAAGTTGTGGATGATCTACCAATTTGCCTTCTACAATACCAATATAGGGCTCTGAACTTTTTTTATTTAACCATAAATAGCAAAACATTTTTCCTTTATAACAAAAAAAAGGCATTCCATATTTCAATTCTGTAGTAATATGTTTGTCTTGCGCCAGTATTATTTCACGCAAGGCCAGCAGGCAGCTTTTGGACGGCTCCTCTTTTTTAAGATAGAAATTATCAAGATCACTCAACATGATTTTAAAGGTAAATAAAAAATGCGAATGCTAATTTCTCAGCATCCGCTACTGATCTTCAAAAACTTTGGTCATCGGCACTTGGCCCATAGCTGCCCGGAATTGGAATATCCAATAATCGTAAGAATACACCTAATTGCGCACGGTGATGAATTGTTTGCGAAATAGCATGACGGATATTTTCTGCTTTTGTTTGTTCGCTATAAATTTGTTCACCATTACGTAAGATCCATTTTTCTTCCAATTTTTTTTCATTTTCAGGAAGCAATTGGCCTTTAGCTTCCAGCATTGATCTTTCAAAAAGGGCTACCAGATCTTTTGTGTCATTTATTATTGTTGGGTTGTAGGGTTCTTTTGCGAAATCTAATTCTGTTGTAGTTAATACCAGGCTTGCCCAGGTTGGTAATTCTGCAATGTGTGTTGCAAGGCTTCTAATGTTCATGCTTTTTGGGTGTGGTTTCCAATCGTATTTATCGTTTGGAACAATGGCCAGCATCTTACGCGTTGTTTTGGCTTCTGCCTCTAATTCTTTTAAAAATAAGTCTATCCTTGTCATAATTTTGGTTTTTTAAGTTTATAATACAAAGTAACAAAGGGTAAGTGACAGCCCTATGTCAGTAGTAAAAAATAATTTATTTTAGTGCAATAAAAATTTTCACTTCTGCATTCTCAGAGCTCAGGGATTGAAGATCATAAACTTCAAAATCTGATGTATATTTCCTGTCAATTGGAGAAGCCCAGATCTTTAACCATTCATTAAATACAATACCTTCAGAGATCTTTCCTTTTGCAGAAAATGAAGTATAATCTCCACCATCTATTACTTTCCCAATCAAACCTTTCGGAATTGAATCAAGATCTGTAACAGGAAGCCCAATAATAGCTGTATAAGGTTGTGTATGTTCTTTTACATAATCCGTATACATACAATAAATATCTGTACCGATCTTATTGTGAATTTGAGAAGGAATATTCTCTTCAAAGAATTTATTCCACAAAAAAGGAATATCTTTTGCTGACTGGCCATTTTCATTGGTTGTTCGAACTGAAATACCAATTAGCTTCAAGGGGTTGATCTTAATTTTTTCCATATATCATATAATTTATAGAACAAAGTAAGGCCCAGGTAATGACAACAGTATGTCAGTAGTAAAAAATTAGTTTATTTTTTTAGAGATAGTTGTTGCTAACTGCTTTATTGTTTGTTTTAAGCTATCGGGACTAATGATCTCGGCAGTATCCCCAAACATCATATACCAGCGCGCAAAGCCTTCTAATGAACAGGTTAAAAATGTCATTTCTACCTGGTCTTTTAATTCTTTTTCAGAAACATAACCATTATAATATTTTTGATCGCCTAAATGTCTTACAACATCTTTGTTCATAGTCATGATTACTGTATGCAATTCCTTTTCTTTAGTAATTTGTTTTAAATATGTTTTTAAAGAAGGATGCTCTTTGCTGAATTTAAATTCAGTTGGTTTGGTGCCCGAGATCCTATCAATTCTAAAATTCCGGTAATCGTTTCTTAATTGGCAAAAGGCTATAAGGTACCAGTGGCCTGATTGGTAATACATACCAATTGGTTCAATATTCCTGCGGGTTTGCTTTTGATCGTGATTAGCAAAATAATTTATAGCAATTACCTTTTTATTGGAAATGTTCTTAAGGATCGTTTGAAAATGGTTATGTTCTTTGCCCTGTGGTAAATAAGGATTATCCATTACATGAATATGTTCTTCTATATTCTCTAAATAATCTTTTTCTGATGAACGTAACACTGACCTTACTTTGTACATGGCAGACCTATAACCTTCTTTTGTAGAAGCATCGGTTAACTTTTCAACTAATTTTTCGGCAGTTAAAAAAGCGGTAGCTTCTTCTAATGTGAACATTACCGGCGGTAATTTGTATCCTTCCATTATGGAATAACCCACACCTGCTTCACCAATTAAAGGTATACCGGCTTCTTCAAGTGTTCTGATGTCGCGGTATACGGTACGCAAACTTATTTCGAAGCGTGAGGCTATGTCCTGCGCCTTGACTACACGTTTTGACTGAAGTTGTATAAGGATATTTGACACCCTGTCTATTCTATTCATGCTATAAAAATTTTGAGAATGAAATGATCAGTTTTTTTACTTTGTCTAAAGTTTCATTATCGGTAATAATTCCATCTGCATTTATTTTTGTTTTTGCATAGGGAATCAATAATTGTGTTTCGGCGGTGATAGTTGATTCAATTATTTTTAGTGTTTCCAGTAAGGATGCATGAGCCTTTTCGCCCATTGATGAAGCGGTGATTAATGCCACCGGTTTTTTTGAAAATTCGGCAGATGAAACTGTCCAATCAATGGCATTCTTTAAAGTTCCGGGTACACCCATAGCGTATTCGGGAGTACAAATTAAAACGCCAGCGGCACTTTTTAATAAATGGCGAAACTCATGAATTTTTATAGGTGCAGGATCTACATCCAGATCAGGATTAAAATGAGGAAGCTCTTCTATAGTAGTATACAACTTCACTTCAAATAGATCTTTAGAAAGCTCAGTTATTGCATGAATAAGGTGCAGGTTAGTTGAACTTTTTCTAGTGCTTCCGCAAATAGCAATTATTATTTTTTTTTGCTGCATAAATTATAATTTCAATTTCATCATTATATCTTTTTGATCATCTTCACCTAATTTAAAAATATGCTTGCCGAACTCAACAAAACCATATTTTTTATAAAAACGAATGGCCTTAAGGTTTTCTTCCCACACACCTAACCATAAATAATCTGCTTTATACTTTTGTCCAAGTTGAAAGGCCTTGTTACATAATAATTGCCCTATTTTTTTGCCTTGCTTTTCTTTTACAACATAAATACGCTCCAGTTCAATAGCATTGTCATGGCCGGTTTCTGTTTGAGCATTGCCAATATTAATTTTTATATAACCAATTACACCAGTATTTAAAACAGCAAGGTAAAATTCGGAGTCGGGGTTATTTACCTGTTCTATCAATTTAGCAGTGCTGAAATTTTCCAACAAATATTTTTCCATATTGTCTGCTGTATTCTTTTCGCCATAAGTCTCTATAAAAGTGCGCTTGCTTACTTCTTCAAGTGCTTCTATTTCAGCTAAACCAACTTTTGCAATGTCTATGTTCTCGATCATTTATTTAAAACCCTTATATTATTTTTTCCATTTTAATATTTGCCCGGTCATAATGGCCGGATTCTAATGCTATCTCAACGAATCCATATTTTTTGTAAAGATGTATGGCTGACTTTAATTGAGTGTTTGAATACAGTATAAGCTTGCTCAACTTTTTTTGTTTTGCAATATTTATACAATGTTCCATTAAAATAGTTCCTATGCCAATACGCTGTGCTGTTTGGGTTACAGCCATTTTGCCAAGCTCGTAAATACCGGTTTCAACTTTTAATAATGATACCGTGCCAACTATTTTATCATTATGCCTTGCATAATAGATCATTCCTCCTTTATCAATTATTTCGGTTTGTGGATCTGAAAGTTGGATAACATCCATTGGCTCTACCTTAAAGTATTTCTCCAGCCACTCAACATTAAGTGTCTTTACAGCCTCTTTCAATTCTTCGGTATGATTTATAACATCAACTCTATCGCTCTGCGCCATTGGTTGGGATATTACTAAAAAGCGAAGATCTTCGTTTTCGTTATTGGAGATTTTGTGCAAATGTTTTGGCGGAACATGAATGCTTTCGTTGGCACAAATTATTTCTCTTCTACCATTTAATTCAAAGTTGGCTTTGCCGGAAAGAATATAAAATAATTGCTGTGCGTTACTATGATAATGTAGTTCTTCGGAAGCGCCTGAAGGCATAAGTTCTGCAATAACGCTTAATGAATTGGTATTTAATAAATGCCAGCCATTACAGTTTTGTCCCCAGTTATAATGTGTTGCATTCTTTATGGATGTTGCCACGGTAAATTAATTTTGGATAAAGGTACAAAACTAAATCATGGCTAAAAATCTTAAAATCAGGTTTCAAACTCTAAAGTAATTTCGGTTCCATGATTTACTTCACTTTTGATGCCAACTTTACCTCCAAGAGTTTCAACCTGCGTTTTAACCATGTATAGCCCCATACCTTTACCTTCAATATTCATATGAAAACGTTTGTATAATCCAAAAACTTTATCGCCATGTTCTTTCATGTCAATACCAATACAATTGTCACTAAACACAATTACAATTTTTTTGTCTACTCGTTTACTTATTATTTCAATAACGGGTGAGTCGGTAGTTTTTCTGTATTTAATACTGTTAGAGATAAGATTATAAAAAATACTATACAAATAACTTTTTAAAGTAAACATCTCATTAATATGCGAAAAATCAACATTGATCTTTACATTTTCTTTTGTGATAATATTAGCTATGCTTTCTTTAATGCTACTAACAATATCTTCGAATTTAACCAATTCTTTTTTCTCGCTTATTTCTTTTCTCGCCTGAAGAATATAATTTAAATCAATAATGGTGTTATCCAGATTTTTAACAGAAGAAACAAAACCTTTTAAACATTCTTTTCTTGTTTTTTCGTCAATGCCGGGTGTATCTAACACAATGGATAACCCCAAAATACTTGCCACCGGTGATCTTAAATTATGTGAAACGATATAAGTAAACTGTTCAAGGTCTTTATTTCTTTGAGTAATGTCGCTTGTTATTTTTATTCTTTCCAGTTCAAGTAATTTACGTTCTGTAATATTCCTGGCAGCGATACTTAATCCCAATAATTCTTTGTCATCATTAAAAATAGGGTTCATGCTTACAAATAGCCACTGTTCTTTTCCTTTCTTGTCGGTATAAACAGTTTCGTAACTAATCTTATAATGTTGCGCTAAAAGTGCATCTATTTTTATTTGCACCTCCGCTTTTCGGTGATCCAACATCATGTCAATATAATTTACTCCTTCTTTAATGACGTTACCGGTTTGTTGTTGCGATAGTTCTATTGCAAGATGATTGAACGAAAGCACAACAGATTTTGTGTCTAATAAAACATATGCTGTATCAGTGTTTTCAAGTATATTGCGAAGATTAGCTTCCGCTTTTTTCTGTGCAAGTTCTGCATTTTTTCTTTCGGTTATGTCTTCAATGGTTCCTATCATTTTTTGCGGAAGCATTGTTCTTTCGTCAATTATTATTGTTCCATTTTCGCGAACCCAGCGAACCTCGCCACTTGGCCGGGTAACCCTATGATCAATGTTATATTTGGAATTATATTTTAAAGCTTTTTCCATAGCTTTTGTAACGAATAATCGATCTTCTATATGAACAGCATTAAAAAAGTTAAGCAGTGTTGAATCGTATCCGCCGGGCTCATAACCAAATATGCGAAATACCTCGTCAGACCACCTTAAAGTGTTAAGTGAATTATTTTCTGTCTCAACCAGGCTTAATTCCCAACTACCAAAATGAGCTAGTCTTTGAGCTTCTGCCATTGTTTCTTCGCTTTGCTTTATATGCTGAAGAGATTTTTTACTTTCGGTGATATTTCTTGAAAAACATGAAACACCTGTAACTTCATTGTTTTCAAAGATAGGTTGCATGGATATTTCGTTCCAAATTTCATGGCCATTAAAATTATTACACTCTTCAAAAACCTGACCTACTCCATTAAAGGCATTAAAATAATGAGGCTCCCATCTTTTTTTATTTTCTAAAGGTATTCCGGGAATATCATCCATAATATCGCCCGATTTAAACACCACACCTGATATTAATTGCATAAGAGAAATAAATGCTTTATTAGCTTTTATGAGTTTGCCTTTTGTATCAATGCTCCACATCAAATCATTCGTGCTATTTATCAATGCTTCAGAATTTCTTCTATCCGATTCGATTTGTAATTCTGCATTAACCCTTTCAGTAATATCCTCATAATTAAAAACAATGGCATTTATGCTTGCTTCATTAAGCATATTTGTAATGTTAGAATTTATCCAGCGCCATTCGCCATTTTTACTTTTCATCCTATAAATAGCATGGTCTGTTTCGCCATAACGTGTAAAAAGTCCCTGAAGGATATTAACTAGTCTTTCTTTGTCATCCGGATAGGTATAATCTAAAGGATCTTTCCCAACAAGTTCTTCCGGCAAATAACCAAGAATATTAAAAGCAGATGGTGATACGTAATTCAATTTTCCATTTGGATCTAATAAAGCAATACCGTCATGACTATTTTCTACTAATTTTCTAAATCTTACCTCGCTTTGATGAGCTTTCTTTTCGGCTCTTTTACGCTCAGTAATATCAGTAGAGATGCCATCGATTCTAATTAAGATTCCATTTTCATTAAGTGTAGGCGTTATTTTTGTTTCAATGTACCGAAGATTCTTATCCTGCCTAACGATCCTATATTGCTGGGTAAATCGTTTGCCGGCATTCATAACTGAGTGATTACTCTGTATTATATGTTTATCTTTTTCGATGATAACATCAAACCAAAGATTAGGATTTGCATAAAAATCTTTAATTGTATGACCGTACATTTTTTCGCAGCTGGGCGATATTTGCAATATTTTATTGTTTATTATATCAACTGTAAAAAATACATCATCAATATTTTCAAATAATGTATTTAACTCATTGTGTGTTTTTTTAAGCTCAACGGTCTCCTTTCTAAGTTTATTATTCAATTCAACAAGCTCGCCTGAGCTTATTTCGATAGAGCGTTCCAACATGCTTCTGTCACGCTCATTATGATCATATGATTCACTAATGATTTTTAAAAGCTCCAGCGACTTTTCGGGAATTTCATCTATATTTCCGTAAAATTTAGAAATCTGCCTTTGTAATAGTTTATTAAACATATTTTATCTTTCTGTAAATGTAGTGATGGTCATAGTTTGATTATGTAATTCGCATTTTAAAAAATTAAACGCCGGTGATATTTCGCCATATGAATAAAATCCGGTTATGGCAGTTTTATCACCATAAATAGCCCTTATTTCTTCTACTTCTTCCTCAACCCTCTGATTCAGTACTAATTTTCGCCCAATACAACTTATTAGAATTGCAAGATCGGGTTTAATATTGTTGTTATCAATCGTATTTTGTGCTGCTGTTGATGCGCCTTCTATTAATCGATCAAAATTTGCTTTCATTAATCTGGAATAATATCCCTCGGGCATATTACCGGCGAATGTTAAGCTTTTTTCATCTTCGTTAACCGATAAAATTGTTCTAACTAATGAATTGTTTTCGTCACTTCGAATGCTTAATGGAAATAATAATGCCGAGCTCGGTAATTCACTGGCGTATTCGCCCAAATACATTTTATATATATCTAAAGCCGGTTTACCATCTAATTCATACAAGACATTAGCTTTTGATTTTGTTATTAAACGTTCTGGCCCAAAAGAATCCCAGCCACCATAGCTTCCATATTTTATTATAAGACCGTCACCATAAAATCCAATAATCGCAATTCTTCCTTCTACCGGTGATTCATTTAAGCCAACCAACGTTCTTTTAAACGAAGCGCCATCACCGGCCAGTCCCCCGGTGATAATTGTTCCGGTTGGTAAAGTTTTTTGCAGTCCTAAAACAAGATCGCTGCCATTTACTTTTTGGCCATCAGATATTACAAATATGTTTTTTAACCCCTCTTTTTCAATACCTTCCGCTAATTCAACACCTGCCTCATAACTGTTTTTTACTTTATTTATGTCCACAGCTGACGTTTTAATCACTGTTTTTTCAAAAAAGATACCTGTTAAGGAAATACTATTTTCGTTTACCTGAGTATCAATAATTTCACCGGCTGTAGTATTAATAAGGATTGTGGCATTTGGAAAATCATTTTTCAAAATAGTATATAGCTCAGGCATAGTTCCAAAGGCAATGACTAAGTTGCATTTGACAAGATCAAAATTATCATTCCTAATTGTTTCCCATCCTTTTTGTGATGTGAATTTTTTTTGAATTATTTTCATTTTTTTGATGCTATGTTACCTACATAAAGGTATGTTAATGAGCAAGAAGAAGCCGTCAATTAGGGTAATTATATCAACATATGTAAGATTTTTATGAATTTTGCTACTACGTAAGTCATATAATCAAAGTTTTAAGCATAATCTAGGTTAAATAAAGTTTAATAAATAAACTAATTATTAACATATCACCAATAATCTTAATAATTTAATCAGATAAGAATAATGACAACAGCTTAAGGCACAGCGTAATTTTGAACCGAACAAATAAACAAACTATACAAATGAAAAACATTTTACAAACTCTTTTACTTGGTGTGCTAACCACGGCAACATCATTAGCTCAAACCGCGGTAACCGGCCCTAGCACCTCTACCACACCTTATATTGTTTCAATGGTGCCTGGTTCAACCATCACTTCTATTTTAACTGCCGGTGATGTAGTTGGTGGTTATAGAATGTGTGGAACGCCCGATGGCTGTGGGGTTTTTGATAATGGCAATGGTACATTTACTTTGCTAATGAACCACGAATTTGTTCAGTCTGCCGGTGTGGCAAGAGCTCATGGACAACCGGGCTCTTTTGTTTCTAAATGGGTGATCAATAAAAGTACATTAGCTGTAATAAGCGGTGCCGATCTTATTCAAAACGTTAATATTTGGAATGGTTCAAGTTATGTTACTTATAATGCTTCTTCTTCTAATGCGTTAGCAACATTTACACGTTTTTGTTCTGCAGATCTGCCTCCTGTTACCGCATATTATAATAATACAACCGGTAACGGAACACCTGAACGTATTTTTATGAATGGCGAAGAAAGCGGAGCTGAAGGAAGGGTGTTTGGACATATAGCAACCGGACCAAACGCTGGTACAAGTTATGAATTGCCTTTTTTGGGCAAATTTGCGCCTGAAAACGCAGTTGCCTGCCCTTACATGAGCGATAAAACAATTGTTGGTGAAATGGACGATACCTCGCCTTCCGGCCAGGTGTATTTTTATGTTGGTACAAAAACAAACACCGGTTCAGAAATAAATAAAGCGGGTTTAGTTGGCGGTAACCTTTTTGGAGTTGCCGTTTCAGGAATGTTAGCAGAAACCACAACAATGGTTCCTGCTGCCAACACAACATTTTCTTTAATTAATTTAGGTAACGTATCTGCTATCACGGGCGCCTCTTTAAATACTATGAGTAATAATAATGGTGTTACTACTTTTTTGCGTCCAGAAGATGGTGCATGGGATCCGTCAAATCCGAGAGATTTTTATTTTAACACTACCGATGCGATCGCTAGCCCCAGCCGTCTTTGGAGACTGCGTTTTAACGACATTAACAATCCTCAGAACGGTGGCACCATTACAGCCGTTCTGGATGGCACAGAAGGACAATTGATGTTGGATAATATGGCGATAGATAATTCAGGACACATTATGTTGCTTGAAGATGTTGGTAATAATTCGCACAATGGAATAGTATTTCAATATGATATAGCTACAGATGTTCTAACACAATACGCTCAACACGATCCAGCAAGATTTGTAACTGCCGGCCCAAGTTTTTTAACTCAGGATGAAGAAACATCCGGCGTAATTGATGTGCAAAGTGTTTTAGGTCCAGGTATGTTTTTGATCGTAGACCAGGCGCATTTTACTTATACTACAACCCCTGATGTTGTTGAGGGTGGGCAGATCCTTGCATTTTATAACCCAACTACTTTTGCTGCAAATCCGGAAATAAATATCCAGGGTAACAGTGTAAATATTGTTGACGGTAGTACAACAACAAGTGCCGGTAATAATACAAGCTTTGGCACCGTTGGTATTAGTTTTCCGCAAACTAAAACTTATGTTATTCAAAATACAGGTACAGGAACTCTTAACGTATCCGGAATTTATTTTAATGGAACCAACGCAAGTGAGTTTACATTAATAAGCCCACCAACTTACCCGCTTTTAATTGGCCCAAGTGCATCGCAAACACTTACAGTACAATTTAATCCTGCTGCTGCAGGTTTAAGAACAGCCACCATAAATATTAGCAATAATGATTATAGCGAAAATATTTATGACTATGTTATAGATGGCAATGCAGTTGTTACAACCGGAATAAGTACGAATAATGTTTTAAGTGAATCGGTAACTTTATACCCTAACCCAACAAGGGATGAGGCAACTGTTAAAGTTGTAAGCGAGAATAGCGGCAAATTAAATATAAATGTTTATGATCTTCAAGGTAGAATTGTAAAATCGCCGGTAGAAAAAAACATTGATAAAGGAGAGTATCTTATTACAATAAATACAGCTGATTTAAAAAACGGCTTATATTTTGTTGAAGTTATTGCAAGTGGTAAAACAACAAAAATAGAAATGATTGTTATGCACTAATTAGTTTATTTAAGTTATAAAAGCCGGGTGTGCAATGCATACCTGGCTTTTAACGTATATAATGCCCTACTAAAAATGAAGAAAAAGATAGTTGTAATAGTGTTTTTTATAATTGCATTGACTGTGCTTTTTTCTTTTAAGAATACAATTCCCGGCAATTACAAAACAGATTACGATATAAAGTTGTTGATCTTTAAAAGTCGGCAGCTTGCACTAGTTGCTTGTATTGAAAAAAATGACCTCTCATCTATAAAAGATATAGAAAAAATAAAAACGCAATTAAATGAAGCGCGCCTTGCATTAAAAAGTATTGACTTTTGGTTACGTTATCTGGAACCCATTTCCTATAAAAAAATAAACGGGCCTTTACCCGTTGAATGGGAAACAGAAGTATTTGAAAAATTTGAGAAACCCTATAAAAGAGAAGGCGCCGGTTTAACATTAGCAGCACTTTATCTTGAAGAAAAAAAGTTAAACAAAGATGTGTTATTGGATCTCATTCGTTCATCCATCAATGCTACGCAAGTATATACTTCAGATTCAATTGCCACCCAATTAAAAGATTACAATCACTTTTTTTTATGCAACCGTCTTTTTCTTTTAAATCTTGCCGCAATTTATACCACAGGCTTTGAGTGCCCTGCATCCGAAAAAATAGTGCCTGAATTAAATGCTATGCTAAAAGAGGTTGGCAAAACCTATTCGGTTTTTAATACAAGTTTTACAGAAACACCTTTAACAGAAAACTATCTTGAATTATACAAGGCAACCGTTCAATTTGTAAATAAACAACCTCTGGATTTTGAGAAATTCGATCACTTTACATTTATTAAAGATTTCATTAATCCATTATTTACAATTAACCAACAATTAATAAAAGAATATAATGTTAGCAGTAAAAGTAATATCGACTATTCTTTAAATAAGAACAGTACTTCCATTTTTAGTAAAAATTTATATAACGGACAAAACTCAAAGGGAATTTACCTGCGTATTAAAGATCAAAAGATTCTAGCAGAAATAGAAAAAATTGGCAAATTATTATTTTACGACCCTATTCTATCCGGGAACAATTTGCGCAGCTGTGCTTCTTGCCACAAGCCTACACAGTATTTTACGGATACATTGACCAACACCTCTTTGCAGTTTGACGGAAAAAATTATTTACCAAGAAATTCACCATCGCTTATTAATGCCCAGTATAATCATTTAATTTTATTGGATGGGAAACATATTACGCTGCAACATCAAACTAAAGATGTAATTACCAATCCTATTGAACTAGGAAGTAATGAGCAGGAAGTCTTAAAAAAAATATTGAGCTGCGAAGAATATAAGACTGCCTTTAAACAATTTTTAAAATATACTCCCACCGAAAAAGAAATTACTATTGAACATGTTTCATCTGCCATTACTTTATATTACGCAAAATTCAGTAAATATTATTCATCGTTTGATATGGCTATGAACAATAACGAAGCGATGAATGAACCTGCTAAAAAAGGGTTTAATGTTTTTATGAGTAAAGCACAATGCGCTACTTGCCATTTTGTGCCACAGTTCAATGGTGTTAAGCCACCTTATGTGGGTTCTGAATTTGAAGTTTTAGGCGTACCAAAAGATATAAATTTTAATTATTTAAGTCCCGATAGCGGAAGGTTTCGTATTAACCCTGCAACAGAAATGGCAAATGCTTTTAGAACCGGCACTATTCGGAATGCAGCTAAAACGATGCCTTACATGCACAATGGGGTTTTTAGGAACCTAGATCAGGTAATAGATTTTTATGATGCCGGTGGTGGTATTGGTAAAGGCCTTAAAATAAATAACCAAACTTTATCTTCCGACTCTTTGCATTTAAGCAAAGAAGACAAAATAAATTTGCTGGCCTTTATAAGATCGCTCGACGAAAAAATAGAGTTTGAGAATGTTCCTGAGAAATTACCAACATCAAAAATAAAAAAATTAAATAACCGAAAAGTAAGTGGTGAATATTAATAAACCTATGAGATATTTTAAATTACCCGTTCTATTTAGTTTGCAGCTTGTGTTATTGCAATGCCAGTCTCAAAAAAAAGAGCAGTACGAGTTGCCGGAGGCTATGTTGCCACATGTAAAAGTATTTTATGCAGAACAATGTGATAAAGGACAGATACTTTACGACCTTAATTGTGCAAAATGCCACACTTCTAAAGTTAGGGGCAAAAAGATTATTCCCGATTTTACACCGCAGCAACTAACCGGTTACACTTTGCGTGTAGCAAATGCTCAGCATGAAAAGAATATGCCAGATTCTTTAGTTACTGAAGAAGAATTGGGAATTATAATGACCTTTTTAAGTTATAAAAAGAAGAATACGATCGCCAAAAAATAAAGGCTAATGTTTTATTCTTTACTGCAAAAATAAATAAGTTCGCCGGCCGGTAAACGATACCTGTCAATTAATTCAGGGCCAAGAGTATTTATAAAGTCATCGGCTTTTACTTTAAATCCTGCTGCCGCTAATTTATCTTTATAATCCAAGCCAAATAAACGCACATGGTCTTTTTGCCAAAAATGGATCTCTCTGTCGGCTTCGCTGGTAATGGTTTTATCTTCGTAAGTAGTTGCCCGTGTTGTATCCAATGGTACCTGAAAAATTCCCCAGCCACCTGGTTTCATAATACGGTATAATTCACGCATACATTGATCGGCGTCTTCAACATGCTCCAAAACATGGTTACAAAATATCACATCAAAAGAATTGTTTTCAAATGGCGCTTTATGAAGATCGAAATGGACATCAGCAATTGGACTATTATAATCGCCGGTTGTATATTTTAAGTTTGATTGTGCTTTAAATAATTTATAAAAACATTGCTCCGGCGCAATATGTAACATGACATGGGGCTTTGTGAAAAAATCGGTACGTTGTTTTAAATACAACCATAACAACCTATGACGCTCTAATGATAAACTACCCGGGCATAATACATTTTTGCGCTTTGCTTTTCCACTATAGCCGTAAGGTAAAAATTTGCGATAGGTTTTGCCGGTAATTGGGTCTTCGTAACTTTTACCATAGTAAACAAAAGGCGCAATTTTACTAAAAATTAAACTTAATTGAATTAATATAGGCCTTGGTATTGTTCTTAAAAGAAAATGAAACATGTTATTTAGTCTGTTTAAAATTAATTACCGGTAAAATTAGGTTTTCTTTTTTCTAAAAACGCGCTTACCCCTTCTTTAGAATCGTTGGTTAAAAAACATTTTCCGAATTCTTCAATCTCATTATTAAAGCCACTGTTGTTTGATTCGAAATAAGAATTAATACTTTTAATAATACCTTCAATTGATTTTGGAGAATTTATAATTATTTCGTTGAGCAGCTCTTTACTTTTATTTAATAATTGTGATTGTGGTACCACATAATTAACCAATCCTAAATATAAAGCTTCAGCACTATTAATATTTCTGCCGGTCATGTGCAATTCCATAGCTTTTGCCTTCCCAATGTAATGTATAAGGCGCTGTGTGCCGCCGTAACCTGCAATAATACCAAGTTTAACTTCAGGCTGTCCAAATATAGCATTGTCGCTTGCAATACGTAAATGACAAGCCATTGCCAACTCGCAACCGCCACCCAAAGCGTAACCATTTACAGCTGCCAAAATTGGTTTTATGGATGTTTCAATACTATTAAAAGCGTTTTGTCCGAACGTTGCCAAAGCTCTTCCTTCTGAATCTGAAAGGCCAATAAATTCTTTTATATCTGCACCGGAAACAAAAGCTTTGTTACCTGCACCGGTTATTATGATAGCCCTAATGTCAGCTTGCGTCTGCGCATTTTTAATAACGTCTTCCAACTCAATGATAGTTTGTTTGTTAAGCGCGTTTAACCGTTGCTCCCTATTAATGGTAATGATTAAAATATTACCGTCGAGTAAAGTAAAAAGATTAGTATAATTCATTTTAGCTTTTATTTAAATTTACATTTAATTCCGGTCTGTCGGGGTAATATCTGTCCCTTAATATCAAAAAATATTTCTCAATATATTGATACATTAAATGGCTTGCAAAAATAGACAGGCCAATAGCAAAAATACCTGTAATAATTTGGTTATTTGTTATAGGCGAAAGTATAAATACTGCCAGTTCATGTGCCATGTTATGCGCTAAATACAAAGCGTAAGATAGTTTACTTCCCCAAACAATAAACTTATTGAACCATTTAAAATTTTTATTTTGCAATGGCATTACCGAGTTTTCAATATACGGCATCATTGTAATAATTATAAAGGCACAGCCACTAAAATCTAACACCTTCACCCAAAAATAATCATCGATCATATCTACCGGATAACGAATTGATCTAATAAAAAACGTATGTGCGATAAAAAATACTGTAGACACTAAAAAATATTTTACAGAATTAAATTTACTAAACAGATCTGAAAATTTCCTTTTTACAAAAGCTAAAATAACTCCAATTAGTAACGTGTCCTGATGTAAAACAATATTACCATTCAAAGCATCCCAGGGTAAATTGGTTCTTGATACCCAATAAAAACGCAAGATATTAATAACTACAATTATGCCTATAAAATATAGAAGCACCTGAAAGCTTTTAGAGCTCACAAAACGCATAAATAAATACAACAATATTGGCGTTCCTAAATAGAACCACTCATCGATCACTAACGACCATGTTTCGGGAAAAAAAGAAATACCGTAAAAGTGATTTTGTAAAAAGAAGACATAATAAATAATGTTAGCACCAACGTCGGGATGAAAAATAAATTTTACAATTATAGCAAAGTAGTATAATGGCAAGATCCTGAACCAACGGCGCATCATAAATCGTTTTACCGATGACGTTTCAACAAATTGCGTCGAATAAAAATCCTTAATTAAAATTTGGCCGATCAAATAACCACTCACAACAAATAAGAACTCTATGGCATAAGTACCAAAATTAAATCCGGGCAAAAACCCGCAGTGTCTAAATATTACAATTATAATAGCAAAAGTTCTAACCAGATCTATACCAAAGCTTCTAGTCATTGGTAACGTTAAGTTGTTTAAGTTTCATACAAAGGTTTTACGCATACAAAAATAGGAAAATTTTAGGGACTTGCGCATGGTCAATTAAGAGCCTGTAAATGTGTTTACTGAAGGAGATAAACTAAACATCAAACAAACCACCATCTTTTTTCCAAACGCCTTTACCAAGATGTTTGTATGCTTTTTCTGTAGCCTCGCGGCCTCGGGGTGTGCGGGTCAAATAGCCTTCCTGTACCAAAAATGGTTCGTAAACCTCTTCAATAGTTCCGCTTTCTTCGCCAACCGCGGTGCTAATGGTACCAATACCAACGGGACCACCTTTAAATTTTTCTATAATGCATAATAAAATGCGGTGATCCATTTCATCGAGGCCATTCTTATCTACATTTAATGCTTTTAAAGAATAGGTGGCCATTTCAATATCAATAGAACCATTACCTTTTATTTGTGCAAAATCTCTTACCCTTCTTAATAAGGCGTTGGCAATACGTGGTGTTCCTCTACTCCTGCGCGCAATTTCAAAAGCTGCTTCATCTTTAATGGCAACGTTTAATATTTCTGAGCTGCGTTGTACAATGCCTGTTAAAACCTTGCTATCATAATAATTTAAACGGCTATTAATACCAAAACGAGCGCGTAATGGTGAAGTAAGTAATCCACTTCGTGTGGTAGCCCCTACCAATGTAAAAGGGTTTAATTTTATTTGCACAGTGCGGGCATTTGGGCCACTATCGATCATAATATCAATTTTATAATCTTCCATGGCCGAATACAAATACTCTTCTACTATTGGGCTTAAACGGTGAATCTCATCAATAAACAGAACATCAAAAGGTTCTAAATTTGTGAGCAATCCCGCAAGATCTCCGGGTTTATCTAAAACCGGTCCACTGGTAACTCTTAAATTCACTCCAAGGTCGGCCGAAATAATATGTGCTAAAGTTGTTTTTCCTAAACCCGGCGGGCCGTGTAACAAGACATGATCCAATGCTTCGTTACGTTGCTTTGCAGCGGCAACAAACACACGTAAATTATCCACCACAGATTCCTGCCCGCTAAAATCTTCAAAAGCAATAGGCCGCAGCGCGCGCTCTATCTCTTTATCCGTTGTGTTCAGGTTCTCACCATCTGGGTTTAAATTTTCATTCATAACATAAAGGTAATTTAAAGATCAATGGCACCTTGCTACAATTTATAGATTTTTTTGTACCTTTAATTTTATGAAAAAAGCAATATTAACCTTCTTGGCCGGCATTACTTGTTTTATTTTATCAGCGCAAACTTATAATAAAATGTTAGTTAAAGATACCACCAGTTGGCAGCATTTTAATTGTTATATACCGGTTATTGCTCCAGGCCAGCAACCTGCAACTCCAAATTTTGGTTTTTTCCCCGTTGTTGCAATTGATACAATTACTATAAATAACTTATTATATAAAAAGGTTTATCAACTTGCAAATTATGGATTAAACTATACAGGAAAACAATTTAAAGGTTATATGCGTGAAGACTCTTTAACTCGAAGAGTTTATTTTAAGGAGAGTACAATCATCCCGGAAATATTGATTTATGATTTTAGTTTAAATGTGGCGGATTCAACATATTATTCTTTTCCAAATTCAAGTAATTTAAATGGTTATTATCGCGTTGATTCCATAATTGTAAAAACAGAAGTTTGCGGCTCAAGAAAACATTTTTATTTAAAGAAGCATGTTAATCAAAATCCGGTGGCTTATGAAAATTATTTGGAACATATAGAGAGTATAGGTTCTACTTTTCACGCACTTTATAATTATAATTTCAATGGTTACGGTGGCTGTCAGTTTCAGTGGGCTTCCGGGCCTTGCAAGCATCTATGGGAGCTTGGCCTTGCATGTAAAAGCGATAAAAAAAGTAAAAAATACCAAAGTTGTACGGTTAGTTTAGTTAATAGCTGTATACCACACTACGATTCATGTAATTATGGTAATGTTTGTAGTGGAATAAGGACCTATAAGCTAAACAAAGATGTTTCTATTTATCCCAACCCTACAAGTAATAAACTAGTGCTCACTATTAACCTCGCGGCCACAGAAACGTTAAACATCAAAGTTTATGATATTACCGGAAAAGAGCTGTTAAGCTATAAGAACGTTACATTTAACGAAGGCGAGAATACCTATGAGTTAAACACCAGCGGACTTGATAATGGTGTTTATTCCATCGTTCTTGAAAATCAATCCTTCAAAAATTCCTATCCTATTGTTATACAAAAATAAGGCTTTCTAGATCCTTTTTTGCGGTTAACAAGTACTTACATTTCTTTTTGTATTTAAAGCGATACTTTAAGTAAAAATCTTATTTTTAGGTTCAAATTAAAAATTATGTTATTAAACAAAATTAAATACATAGCTATTGGCGTAGCTATGACAACAGGTGTAGTTTTGATCTACAATAACCGCGATATTTTTAAAAATTTAACCGGCAGCAATAAAAATTCAGGCATTACCAATAAAATAAACCCCGAGTTTGCCAGCTATATCAATGCTTTTACTACCGGCTATATCTCAACCGGTTCTACCATTAAAATTAAGTTTAGCAGCGAGTTCGCTACAACAACACAATTAAACGCACCTTTAAAGGAAGGTTATTTCTCTTTTGATCCTTCTATTGAAGGTGAAACCATCTGGAAAGACGGGCAAACCATGGAGTTTAAGCCCAGCGGACGTTTGCAACCCGGACAGGTCTATAAAGCAACCTTTCATTTAAATAAATTAATGGAAGTAAAAAAAGAGCTGGAAGATTTTGATTTCCAGTTTCAGGCCATTAAACAATCGGCTCAATTACAAGTTAACGATCTAAAAAGTTACCACTCTAATGATTTTAATTTTTACAGTTTAACCGGCAACATTTCTACCGCCGATTTTGCAGATGGCGGCCTTGTTGAAAAAGCGCTTAACGTGAAATTAGACAGCAAAAATTTAAATATTAAATGGGTGCACAACGAAAAAGGAACTTTACATAAATTTTTAATCGATAGTATCGAACGTCCGGGTAGCACTACCGGTAAATTAGATCTTAATTGCGATGCCAAAGGACTTGATGTTACTTATACCACTAAGCAAAGCTACGAGATCCCCGCAAAAGGAGAATTGATACTCTTAAACACCCGCGTTATTTCGGCAGAGGCCGATCCTTATGTATTGGTTAATTTTTCAAATCCAATAGATCAAAATCAGTCGCTAGAGGGCCTTATTATGATTGCGAATTTAACTGAAACAAAATACATCGTTAATAATAACCAGGTAATGATCTATCCTGCCAATGCAAAAAGTGGCTCTTATGTTTTAAAGGTTGAAGCTGTTAGGGATACAAAAAGTCAGTATTTAAAAGAGGCCTCCGAACATAACATTGTATTTAGCGAAGTAAAACCGGCCGTTAAATTTTCAGGCACTGGTAATATTTTACCATCCAGCAATAATTTATCCATGCCTTTTGAAACGGTTAACCTGCGGGCTGTTGACGTTAAGATCATTAAAATTTACGAGAACAATGTACTTCAGTTCTTACAAACCAACGATATGGATGGCAGTGGCAACATTGCACAGGTTGGTAAAAAAGTAATTGAGAAACGTATTAATCTTGGTATCACAAATCCGGCCGATTACGGCGTTTGGAAAAAATTCTCGTTAGATCTTGGCAGCCTTATTAAATCAGAGCCGGGTGCTATTTATAAAGTGTATTTAAGCTTTAGAAAAGCCTACTCTACTTTTCCTTGTGTTGGTAATAGTGGCGATGATAAATTTGAAATGGAAGAGATCAAAGCGCCGGAAGATGAAGATGAGATCTCATACTTTGGATATTATTATGATGAGTATTCTTATAACTACGATTATGGCTACGAAGGTGAAGGCGATGGCGAAGAAAATGAAAATAGCTGGACCTTCCGCGATAACCCTTGTAAGAATGCGTATTATACACAATACGGTCGCTCTGTATCAAGAAGTATCTTAGCATCCGATCTTGGCATCACCCTTAAAAAAGGCAACGACGGCAGTTTGTTTGCCGTTGTGAATGATCTTGTCACTACTAACCCTATGAGCGGCGTAGAGCTTGAATTGTACGATTATCAAAAACAACTCATCTCCACCTCCAAAACAAATTCAGATGGGCAGGCCTTCATCTCTCCCGGACAAAAACCTTATTTCCTTGTGGCTAAAAAAGATAAGCAACGCGCTTATTTAAAGTTAGATGATGGTTCAACCCTTTCTTTAAGTATGTACGATGTTTCGGGCGATGCTATTAAAAAAGGTGTAAAAGGTTTTATTTATGGTGAGCGTGGCGTTTGGCGTCCGGGCGATTCGCTCTTCCTTAATTTTATTTTAGAAGATAAGCTGGGCTCCATTCCAGCCAACCATCCGGTGCAATTTGAATTAATGAATCCACAAGGTCAGTTATACAAACGCATCATCAGCAACAAAGGGGTAGATGGTTTTTATAATTTCTCATGCGCTACCGATAAAAATGCACCAACGGGTTTATGGGGCGTAGATGTAAAAATTGGCTCTATGCACTTTAGTAAAAGCGTGCGTGTAGAAGCCATTATGCCTAACCGTTTAAAAATTGAAGTGAATGTTGGTGACAATAAATTATTAATTGGTACCAAAGAAAATAAGGTGAAGCTACACACCAATTGGTTAACAGGTGCTGTGGCTCGTGGCTTAGGAGCCAACATCAATGTATCTTTAAGTTCGGCCAAAACAGAATTTGCAAAATATCCTGAACATAATTTTGATGACCAAACTATTCGTTTTGAAGCACAACAAATAACCATTTTTGATGGTAAAGTAGATAATAATGGCGATGCCAGTTTCCCTTTAAAATTAGATCTTGGTAAAAATGCACCGGGCCTTTTAAAAGCTAATTTTAATACGCAGGTGTTTGAAGACGGTGGTGCTTTTAGTGTAGATCGTTTTTCTATCGACTATTCGCCTTACGCTTATTATGCCGGAATAAAAATGCCGGAAGGCGAAAAAAATTCAGGGATCCTTTACACCGATAAAGAACATTTTATTGATGTGGCAACGGTTGATGCCCTTGGTAATCCTGTATCGCGTTCTAATTTAAAATTTGAATTGTATAAACTGGAATGGCGCTGGTGGTGGGATCAGTATAACAACGAGCTGGCCAATTATGCTTCTGATGATTATCATCGCAGCATTCAACAAGAAACTTTTTCTTCTAAAAATGGTTCTGCAAAAATTAAAGTAAAAATTAAACAGAACGAATGGGGCCGTTATTTGGTGCGTGTTATTGATCTGGATGGCGGACACTCTACTTCACAAGTAGTTTATTTTGACTGGAGTAATTGGATGGACCGTGATGGCGGTAGCGATAATAAGATCGTTTCAAACATGCTAAGTTTTAGTGCCGATAAAGCTAAATATAAAACAGGCGAAGAAGTTACCATCACCATTCCTTCTCCACAAAATGGCCGTGCCTTGGTGTCTATCGAAAATGGCAGCCGCGTATTAGAAGCACATTGGCTAGAGACCGAAAAAGGAAGTACTGTATTTAAATTTAAAGTTACCTCCGAGATGGCGCCGAATGTGTATGTGCACGTTTCACTTATGCAGCCGCATTCGCGTACCAACGATCTTCCAATTCGTTTATACGGCGTGGTGCCTATTAGTATTGATGATCCTGAAACGCGTTTGAGTCCAAACATTAGCATGCCAAAAACAATTGTGCCCGAACAAAATTTAAGTATTACTGTTGGCGAAGATAATGGCCGCGAAATGGCATTTACCTTAGCGGTAGTTGATGAAGGCTTGTTGGATATTACACGTTATAAAACGCCTAACCCGCATTCTACTTTTTATGCGAAAGAAGCGCTTGGTGTAAAAACGTGGGATGTTTACGATAATGTAATTGGTGCATTTGGTGCAGAGCTCGAACGCATTTTAAGTATTGGTGGTGATGGCAGCGAAGTTGGCGATGACGGCGCGAAAGCCAACCGCTTTAAACCAATGGTTAAATTTTTTGGTCCTTACCATTTAAATAAAGGTGAGAAACGTACCATTACATTTAAAATGCCAATGTATGTTGGTTCGGTGCGTACAATGGTAATTGCCGGCGAAAAAGGTGCTTATGGTATGGCAGAACAAACCACACCGGTTAAAGCGCCGTTAATGGTGTTGGGCACATTGCCGCGCGTGTTAAGTGTTACCGAAGAAGTAAAATTACCGGTATCTGTTTTTGGTGGCGATAATAATATTGGCAATACCACCGTAAAATTAGAAGTTAACGGTTTACTGCAAACCGTTGGCAAAAATTCTAAGTCGGTTAATATTAATAAGAACGATGAGCAATTAGTTGTGTTTGATGTGAAAGTAAAAAACCTAACAGGAATTGCCAAAGCTAAAATTACTGCTACGGGCGGCGGTCATACTGCTGTGTATGAAATGGAACTGGATATTCGAAATCCAAATCCTTACCAAACAGATATAAAAGATCTTTGGGTAGATGCCGGAAAAAGTATTAAAGAAAAATTTAACGCGCTTGGCCTCCCAGGCACTAACAAAGGTGTGTTGGAGGTCTCCACTATCCCACCCATAAATTTAGATGAGCGCTTAAAATATTTAATTGCTTACCCGCATGGCTGTATCGAACAAACTACTTCTCAAACTTTTGCGCAATTGTATTTGAACGATATTATGGAACTTTCGCCGGAACGTAAGACCGAAATTGAAAGCAACATTAAACATGGCATTAGCGAGATCCGCAAATTTCAGATCACCGGCGGCGGCCTTTCTTATTGGCAGGGCCTTACCACGCCTGATGATTGGGGCACAACTTATGGCGGACATTTTATGATTTTAGCCGAGAAAAAAGGTTACGAATTACCTAGCGGTTTTAAATCTGCCTGGGCAAAATATCAAACTTCTGTAGCGCAAAATTTTGAAATGAACAAGAATAAATATTTTAATAATGATGAGCCGCAGGCTTACCGTTTATATGTTTTGGCTTTAGCTAATCAACCAGTGTTAAGTGCCATGAACCGTTTACGCGAGTACCCTGCCCTGTCTAACCAGGCGCGTTGGTTATTGGCAGGTGCTTACGCGCAAATCGGGCAAACAGACGAAGCAGAAAAATTAATTTCGAAAGCTACCTCTGATGTACCGGTTTACCGAATTAATTATTATACCTACGGTTCGTCAGACCGTGATATGGCAATTATTTTAGATGTGCTATCACTCATGAACAAAAAACAACAGGCTTTTGCACAATTAAAAAAGGTATCTGACGCGTTGGGTTCTAAGAACTGGTTAAGCACACAAACAACGGCTTTTGGCTTGGTGGCGGTAAGTAGTTTCATTAAAAAGTTTGGTGGTTCATCAGCCATGCAGGCTGAAGTAACGGTGAATGGTAAAGCCGTTAATTTAAAAGGCAAAGCAACTATTGCGCAAATAACTATCGACTTTAAAAATAATAGTGCCGCTAATTATAGTATTGTCAATAACGGTAAAGGAACCTTGTATGTGCGTTTAATAAACCGTGGAAAACCGCCAATTGGCGAAGAAAAAGAAGAGAACGAAAATATTACGGCTTCTGTCATTTATAAAGATATGAGCGGTAATAGTATTTCTCCGGATGAATTAGTGCAGGGCACTAACTTTATGATGAGCGTTACGGTGAAGAATTTAGGTTTAATGGGCGAGATAAAAAACATTGCTTTAATTAATTACGTACCGTCCGGTTGGGAGATCCACAATGCGCGCATGGATGAGAACGAAGCCGTGTTAAAGAACTCACCCTACACTTACCAGGATATTAAAGACGATAAAGTACTTACCTATTTTGACTTGAACACGAATGAGGCTAAAACTTTTAATGTGATGATGAATGCCAGTTACGAAGGCAAATATTATTTACCCGCTATTAATGTAGAGGCCATGTATGATAATAGTATTTATGCACGCACCAAAGGCATGTGGATAAAAGTGGTGAAACAGAAAAATGATGGAGTTGCAGGGAAATAAATTAACAGGACGCTGAGCATGTCGAAACGGCATTTCGAGTGCTCAATGTCCGATCCAAATTACTAGAATATACAGTTTTCTTTTAAAAAATTCAATATATGAAAAAAACAATTTTAGCCTTGCTAATAGCAATTACAAGTTCTAATCAATTGCGATCTCAAACTGACACGTTATTTTACTTGATCTCTTCAGACTCCTTGCCAAGTTTTTTATATGGACCAGAGCAGTATAAAAGGTTTGTTCAGATAAACCTTACGTATCCCACAAAAGCAATGCGGAATAATATACAAGGCACTGTTTATTTATCTTTTGTTGTTGATACTTTAGGAAAGGTAAATAATATAAAAATATTGAAAGATATTGGTGGCGACTGTGGCATAGAAGCTGTAAAATTAATTAAACAATCATCGGGAATTTGGAAACCAGGAATGGATAAAGGAAAAAAAGTAAATGTTCTATTGAATTTTCCAATAAAATTTAAATGCGAAAGTTGCCCAGCAAGTGGTTCATATTCACCAAACACAGATCCAAATTATTTGTCAAAATATTATTACGATCGTGCTGATGAAGAATTTCTTGCAGATAGATATATGACAGCAATTTTCTACTACACAAAATCATTAGAACAAAAACCAAATTATAAAGATGCTTTAAGCAAAAGAGGCTTAGTGAAGTTAAAAAACAACGACAAAAAAGGTGCCTGTACTGATTGGAACCTTGCGCAAAAATCCGGTGATGATAAGGTATATGAATTAATAAATAAAAATTGTAAGTAAAGTCTCTTCAGAGTATATATAATATAATATAATATAAAAAAATGAAACAACTCCTCCTTCTAGCCCTTCTCGTGACAGCCTCACTAAGCTTAAACGCCCAAACTAAAAAAAGCAAAGTCACTATTACCCGCGAGATAAATGCTGCCGGTAAAAGCGAAGACAATTTAACCATTAAATTTGTTGGTCCAAGTAAACAACCGGTTAAAAGCCATGTAAAAATGGATGTTAATGGCGAAATTATCTTTCCAGAGATGGATGAAAAAGGTGTTTACACCGATCATTTAGAGCCGGGCACTTACAAATTAAATTTTTCGGTGCCTTATTGGTACGATGCTACTATTGAAAAACTAAAGTGTGGTAAAAATGAGAACATTACTATAACGGTTACTTTTAGCGCAAAAGATATTTAAATTTCAAAAAATAATGAAAACACTTACTTTTAAATTCCTCCCGGCTTATCTCCTACTATGCTTCTTATGTTCGGGTACAACAATTTTTGCCCAGGCCGGTAAAGCCCTTGAATATTATAACGCCGGCACTAAAGCCTATGGCAAAAAAAAATACCGCGCAGCAGATTCGTTATTTACGTTATCAATCAATCTAAAAGCAACCACCGATGCTTATGTAAAAAGAGCAGCAAGTCGCCAAAAATTAAATGATAAAAAAGGGGCCTGTATGGATCTTTCTTCAGCAGCCAACATGGGTAGCAAAGATGGGCTTGTACTTTTTAGGGAGGATTGTTCTAAAACAGATACTGTTTATAAAGATGCTGCACAAAATAAAAGTGACGCAACAAATTTTGTTACCAAAGAAGCTATTGAGACCTGCGAGTTGTTGGGTAGTTACGATTATATTAAATACAATCACAAAGGAGAGATCTTATTGTCTTATTATAAAAGCGGAAATGATACAGTGTTTAGGCAAGGCTCTGAGATGAGTATGCCTGAATTTCCGGGTGGTGGTTATAACAAGATGCGCGATTTTATAAGCAAGAATACAAACTATCCATCGCAAGCAAGAGAAAATGGTTTAAGCGGCAAAGTATGGATCTCTTTTATGGTAAACAAAAACGGAAAAATTGAAAAGCCTGCTGTATTTAAAGAAATGAAAGATTGTCCCGATTGCGATGCTGAAGCTCTTCGCGTGGTGTCGTTAATGCCTTTATGGGTTCCCGCTAAACGTCATGGAAAAGCAGTTACTTTTTATTTTAGAGTGCCATTTACATTTAAGCTCCAATAAAGATCTTAATGCAAAGATGATCTTTAAAAATTAATGAGTTATAAAATATAAACCTTATGCTAAAACCATTGTTAGAAACAGAAAGACTGATCCTTAGGGAAATTGTTTCGGCAGATGAAGAGGCGTTGTTTGAAATGGACGCTGACCCGGAAGTGCACCGCTTTTTAGGCAATAAACCTGTTGAGAACAAAGAACAAGTGAAAGAAGTAATAAAAATGATCCAACAGCAATATAAAGATAATGGTATAGCGCGTTGGGCGGTTATAAATAAAAACTCAAACGAATTTATGGGTTGGTGTGGTTTAAAATTGTACAAACAAAAAATAAACGGCCACATTAATTTTTACGAATTGGGTTACAGGTTCAATAAAAAGCATTGGGGAAAAGGCTATGCCACCGAGTCTGGCAAGGCTTGCGTAAATTATGGTTTTGAAGCACTGAATTTAAAAGAAATTTATGGGATGACAGACAGTCGGAATTTAAATTCAAATAAGGTGTTATTAAAACTAGGCTTTAAATACATCGAGAAATTTGATTTTGAAGGTGACGAAAGCGATTGGTTTAAATTAACAAGAAATGATTGGAATAATAAACTAAAAAACTAATAAAATGGAAAATTACGATACAATGGTAGAAGCCATTAACGGGCTTCGCAAACAAGGATATACCGAAGATCTTAACCTGAAACAAAATTGCATCGAATGCAGGGACGGTGATTACAAGATCTTTCATGACGAATTTCATATCGATAAGTTCTTTCGTTTTGAAGGCAATACCGATCCTGCCGATGAAAGCATTGTATATGCCATCTCATCCGATAAATATAAATTAAAGGGTGTTTTGGTAAACGGCTATGGTACAAGCTCCGAAGCCTTAACAAATGAGATGTTGGACAAATTAAAGTAAGAATAAGGGGTATTATCCGAATAATTTTTTATATTTGATTATAGATCGTTGTATTAAAAAATAATAACATGAAAAATAAATTTAAACAAGCTTTACTTCTTGGCGCATTTTTTACAGCTTTCAGTATTTGTGGTGTAGCGCAGCAAAGTAATTGTATCGTAGCTTCAAAAGTTATTAAAGGAAAATATAACGGTAAAAATTTACTTTTTGAAAATCAGGCAACAAATGGTATTCAAAAGATCTATATTAATGATAAGGAAGTGGTTTCAAACGCCACTTCTGTTACAAAAGCTTACGAGTTAAAATTATCTGATCTTAAAATGGGACAAGCCTTTGATCTTAAGATTGTTTTTTGCGAAATGGTACCTACTCCATTTAAAATTTTAAACCCCGACGATATTAAATAGCCTTATTAAATTTTTAGCTATTTAAAAATGATATATTTTCAAAAATATGTTTTATTTATTTTTCTTGTTTTATTAGATCTTAATTCTTTAGCTCAGCGCGACCTTATTTTAAAGCGAAGTCTTACGATAAAATGCCCCAACCCGGAGTATTTTATCAATCGCTGTAGTTATAACCTTTTAGTGCCTTTCAGCCGTCCCGGCAAGCAGGAAATATCCGAATATAAATACTCTGTTGCCCCATTCAATGTTTTTAAGACAGAAAATAATGACTATTTTCTTAATTGGAAAAATAAAAGTTTTTTTGAATTAAATACTGTGAAGCTGGAAGTAACGATGAAAGTTAAAATAAAAATTTATGATCTTAAAACTGCAAAAAAACATCCGGTAAAAAATAATAAAGATCTAGATACGCTAAGTTGTTTAAAAGATGAAGAAAATTTTAGGTCTAATTCTAAAAGTATTAAAGCTGTTGCAGAAAATTTAAAAGGAAATGATCGGGAAGAAATTGTAAAGAACATTTTTAATTACGTGGATAGTGTTTTGGATTACCATATTTTTTATTTTCAAGACAGGGGCGCTAAACAAGCGTTGAAAGACGGCAAGGGTGATTGTACTGAATATTCTGAATTAATGATAACCTTGTGCCGGGCAAAAAAAATTCCTGCACGGATCGTAAAAGGCTTGATCCCAAATAGTAATGGAACAATTGGGCACCATAACTGGGTGGAGGTTTATTTTCCTCAGTACGATTGGGTTGCATTTGATCCTACATGGGCAGATAGCCCCAAGGCAACAACCAGTTTTTACTCTATGAAAAATGCCTATATACAAACAAGTAACCAACGTTATATAAGCGACGTTAAAACCTCTTGTCAATCCGAAGAATTTCCTTTTTCAATTAAGCTAAATGACACTTGTATGGATCTAACTAACAGCATCAGCCAAAAAGTTAAATCAGCGCAAGAATATTATCAAAGCAATCAGTTAGTAAAAGCTGCAGGGTTAATTGATACACTTATCTTATTAGAGCCGGATAATTATGTTTTTTGGCTGTATCGCGGAGTAATATATGCCAGGGAAGGACAATTTGAAAAAGGGCTTGAATGTCTTAAAACCTCATTAAAAAACACAGAAACAAATTTAGAGAAGAATAGATGTTTGTATGGCTTTGCAAATTTTTATGGTTTAAAAAGCGATGGCGAAAATGCAGTAAAATATTTGCGGGAAGCTATTGATTTGGGTTTTGATAATTATAACCATCTTTATATCGACTCTGATTTTTTTAAAATAAAAGATTACCAGCCATTTATTGATCTGCAAAATGCACTTAAGTTAAAGCAGGAAAAAGAAAAGAAAAAATAAATATAATTTATTAAGCTGCCGCTCCTGCTTTTAATTCAAGTATGCTTGGCCTGTTATAAACAGGAAACTTCATGGAGTTGGCTATAAAACAAAACTCACTTGCTTTTTTATTTAATTGAAGTGCTTTATTGATCATAGAGTTGTGCTGTACAATAACCATTGGGTTTAGAACCACCTCGGTAAAATATCCGGCGCCGTTTGTGGTTTGTATGATCCTTCCTTCGGCATTATCTACATAATCAATTACCACAACACCTTCCATAGCACAAAAATGAAGGAACCATAACATATGGCAGGCCGAAAGTGATGCCAGTAAAAGATCTTCAGGATTGTTTTTTGTTTTATCGCCTTTATAATGTGAGTCGGATGAACACTTGAGCTTTTGTTTACCTTTTACCGATACTTCATGACTTCTTTCGTAGGAGTCTTTACTGGCGGTGCCGCTGCCCGTGTTACCTGTCCACTTAACAGTTAACTGGTATTGTTGCTGTTTAGTTGTCATGATCCTGGAGATTTTGTGTTCACCTATCATTACGGACTAAAAACAAAAAAGTTGCAAATTGAGTAAAATTTAATCCAAATACTTTGGTTTCATCTTAAGAACATTAAATAGAAATGAGAGTTGGAGGGCATCTTCATAGCTATTATCCTGCAAATTACTTCCATTGTGTCCTTTAGATTTGATCACATTTAAAAGAATAGGACTATTGGATTGATTATACTCACGGAGTTTGGCAGTATATTTATAGGAATGAAAAGGCACTACTCTATCATCATGATCACCTGTTAAAATTAAAGTTGCAGGGTAATTTTGTTTTTTTATATTGTGGTAAGGAGAATATGTTTTAAGTACTTTATAATCTAAAGAGTCAGAACTTAATCCAAACTCATCAGCAAATCCATCTCCATAAGAGTAATATTGGTATCTTAACATATCAAGAAGACCAACATTGCAAATAGCAGCTTTAAACAATTCTGGGTATTTGTTTATTGCATTTGAAACTAAAATTCCACCATGTGAAGATCCAATTATGGCAAGTTTTGAGCAATCGGTATAATGATTATTTATAAGATATTTTGCACCTGAAATAAAATCTTCTAAACAAACATTCTTATTTTTTGCAGCACCTGAAAAGTGCCATGTTTTCCCTTTTTCTCCTCCTCCTCTTATATATGAAAATGCATAAATCCCCCCACTTTCAAGCCAAATTAAATTTTTTAAATTATATTCTATATCAGAAATAAGGCCAAAGCCACCATAAGCACTATATAAAACGGGATTAGCTTTTGATAGGTCAAGAGTTCTTTTATAAATAATTGCTATCGATATCATAGTGCCATCAAATGATTTGTATTCTTTAGATTCAATTACATATTCCAGGTTTTTATATGGTACATATGTTTTGCCATCTGATTCAGCAAAATATTCTTTAAAATTAAAGCGCATGGCTCTTGATGGAGTTACAATGGATCCCATTTCAAAATCACAAGTATATTTTTTAAAATCAGAAAACCCTTTTATATAATACCATTTTGGGAACGCATAACTATTTATCACCTTTCCTTTTAAATTATAACCAACCAAATAATAAGTCTGATCCATATAATACAAACAATTGATCTTTCCGCAAAAATAAAAAGCGTCAACAAGTATTTCTTGTGCAGGTTTAATAATAGTATCAAATAAACTTAAAGAGTTAATATCATACTTTTCTATCATTCCGTTTGGATGATGAATATTTGTTAAAATTATTGCCGAGTCAATTGAAAGATTTATTATGTCTATTCTGTACCTGTTTTTTGTTGGAAAAATGAGAAAAGGTTTAAAAACTACCGAGTCATTATTTAAGGTTTTTATATTTGCTGTGCTTAAGTATTTATATACTTTATTATTTTTTATTTTTATCCCAGACACAATCATATTGGTATCTTTATAAAAAGAAAAATTAAGGTTAGTGCCGCTCGTAATTAGCTTATCTTCTGTTTGGCTTTTACCAAACTCATGAAAATAGATATATTCATTTCCCTTTTTATCTTTTATTTTATTTGCTACTTTATTGTATCTGTAATAAAAGAAACCTTGTTTATAAAATACAACCTCCGACCTGGAAAGGTACTCTAGTTTATCGTGCGTTTTTTTTGTATTTATATTTATAAAATAAAGTTCATTCCAATCTAATCCATTTCTTGATAAAGTAAACGCTACATTTTCATCATCATTGCATTTATAATAATTGGTTATAAATATTTTTTCATCGTGATAAGTTTTATATGAAAGTGGGTTAACCAATTCTTCCCATCCTGTATATTTATATTTAAAATATAAGATCGGACTTGTAAATTCATAGTTCTTTGTTAGCGGGGTTTCACTAAAAACATTCAGCCAAAATTCGTTGGCCTTAAGTCTGGTGGAATTGAAATATCTAATACTGTATGATGAGTTTTCTTTAATATTTGTTTGAATATTTTTTACATAATTTATATTAGAAAAATAATTTTCTGTAAACTTATTTTGCACGCCAATAAAATTAGTAATGGAAGAATCGCCTATGTTTTCTAACCATTGGTAATTATCAATTACAGTATCTCTAAAATAATAATTATTTACAGGGATCTTTTTTGTAGAAGGATATTCTAGTTTTGATTGTGAAAGACAAATAAAAACCTTAAACAGGAAGATTGATAAGGTCAGGATATTTTTCATGGACAAATTTAGTAAATCAACAAATAATACGAATTATTTTTTCAAATACTTTTGTTTTAAAACAGCAAAGCGCTCATCCAGTTCCTCCTCATCCATATAATCGGAGTTATTTTTAAACTCATAGGGAACAACTAATTTCCCGTTCTTATCGGCATAACCCCATTTGCCATTCTTTTCCTGTTGCACACAGGATAAACCTCGGACAAAATTGCCGGCAGCAATGTATTTGGGTTCGCAGATAAGCTCACCTTTTTTATTAATAAAACCAAACTTGCCGTCGATAGAAACCGGAGCAAGCCCCTCTTTAAAATCGCCCGAGTCATCCAGATCCATTTTAATAACATACTTGCCGGTTTTATCTATATAGCCATAAGTATCTTCTTTACCCTCCTCCACAGCGTATTGGGTGGCCGATGCAAGGCCTTCCGAAAAATTACCGCAGTAATCAAATTTAAAATCAATCACCTTTTTACCTTGCAGGTTAATGAAGCCAACCAAAGCATCTTCTTTTTCAACCCATACCAGGCCTTCCGAGATCTCGCCTGCATCTAAATATTGAAGTGGTACAACTATTTTTCCATCTTTGTTGGCAAATCCATAACGGTTATGGGTTTCTAATTTAAAATGCCCTTCCAACTCTTCTTCAATGTCATCGTAAGTTGGTTCAAGAATATAATTTCCTTTACTATCAATTATTCCTTTTTTACCATTTAAAGAAATAATGGCACGGCCATTCACAAAATCACCGGCAGAATCAAATTTAGCGGCAATTATTTTATCACCGTTCTCATCTTTATAACCTATTTTACCATTTTCTTCAAAAAGCTCCCACTCCTCTTCTATACTGTAAACTTGCTTTTTAGTTTTAGTTGTTTCTTCTAAATTGTTAAAGGTAGGTACAGGTTCTGAAAATAATACTTCCTTAATCGAATGATCATTAAAAAGTTCATCTATGTTGGAAGATTTAGAAAATGTGATTACCTGGTCTGAATTATTTTTTAAAATTTCATCGGCGTTATCCGATTCAGAAAAAGTTATTACCGGTGCCTCATCTTTCATTACATCATCTTTGTTGGCAGGCTTTTTTGGAATCACATACTCTTGTGGTATATAGCCTCCCTTTTCTTCTTTTTTCTCGCCACCAAATAATTTTTTTAAAAACTCAAACATGCTTACAATAATTTTTGTTTATAAAAAAAGCCCCTCATTTAGAGGGGCTAATATTTTGTTTAGTTAACTATTAATTTTCCTGTACTTAAAACAGTATTGCTTTTATAGATCCTGTAGGTATAGATGCCACTGCTGTAGGATTGAAGATTTATTTTTGTTTTACCTTCTGTCATATTATATATGGCCACTTCCCTTCCAAGTACATCTGTTATTTTAACCTCGCAATTACTATCAGAAAAAAGATCGTTTGCCTCAATAATTACAACGTCTGTTGCCGGGTTGGGATATACGTTACTTACAACAGATACACGGTTATTTTCTTTAACACCAACTGATAATTGGTTAAGTCCTTTACGCATAACTGTTCCGTTTCTATCAGCGGCTACAATATAATTGGCCGTTAGATCTAATTTAATGATCTGATAATTGCCGCTGGTAGTAGTTAAACCCGCATTATCTTTTATCCAGGTAGCACCGTTATTATTAGTGTAAACAAAACCCGAATCGCTTGCCGTTAAAAGCGTACCGTTTGACATCGTATAAAAATCACTAATGCCAATTGTGCTAGATCCGTTACCAATATAATATGTTTGAGCCCAGCTAACCCCGTTATTAGTTGATTTAAAAACTCTACCGCCAAGCGTGCTGCAATAAATGGCAGAACTGGTAGCACCAAATGCTACAATGTATTTATCAAAAAAATTAGTTAAAGGTGTAATGCCTGTTGACGTATTTGTAAATGTTAAGCCTGCGTCGTTCGATTTTAAAACACAGGTAGCAGTTGTGCCCGCATATAACGTACCGTTAAGGTTTTCGATAGTGGTGTATATTAAAGAAGCTGAGCTGGAATGTAACACCCAATTTGATCCGCTTAATCTAAAAATCTTTGAACTTACACCACTAACCGGATTCGTTACCGCAAGCACGGTTCCATTAATAACCGTCATCGCTTTTACCACATCGTTTGTAGCAGTTGCCGAAGCCATTACTGTCCAGTTATTACCGGTGGTAGATTGGTAAATATTATTGCCGCTAAAACAATAAAATACACCCGCATTTACAACACCAAAGCGTGTACCATTGGTTAAACCTGTGTTAGAGGGGTTAAAGGTTACACACTCGTCGGTAGATACATCCAAAGCATTATACGAAACACCCGATGTAAATAGTTTTCCAAAAGCAGCGGCACAATCTTTTCCCTGGAAAGTTTGAGGCGTTGATTGCCATTGCGAAAAGGCAGCAAACGACATTAATGATAAGATCGAAAGTAAAGTTTTCTTCATAAGTATGAATTTAAGTTTAAACAAATTTAATAAAGAAATCGAATAAACAAACATTTTCCACAAAACCTATTAAAGCCTCTCATAATTGAGTAATTTTAGGCTTAAAGTTTCGTCAATTGTCATTTTTTAAAACTAAAATATTTCCTTTTGTAAACAGGCATAAACTAAAGTTGATTTGTTTAGTTATTTTAAGTAGTGTTTATTGGGTCTGGCTGCCAAATAAATTATTCAACAATTCCTGTAGCACCGTTCTGCTAGATGAGAACAATGAGTTGTTGGCCGCACAAATAGCCAGTGATGGGCAATGGCGTTTTCCACAAAGCGATAGCGTGCCGCAAAAATTTAAACAATGCATTACCGTTTTTGAAGATGAGTATTTTAATTATCACCCGGGCGTTAATCCTTTTTCTATTGCAAAATCCATTAAACGCAATTTTGGTGCGGGCAAAATAAAAAGTGGCGGCAGTACCATTACCATGCAAATTGCAAGGATGATGCGCCACAATCAAAAGCGGAATTATTATCAAAAAATAATTGAAATACTATTAGCAATACGTATTGAACTTTCTTATAAAAAATCTTCTATCTTAAATATTTATTGCAGTCATGCGCCTTTTGGTAGTAATGTGGTTGGCTTATCTGCCGCATCATGGCGTTATTACGGGCGTGGACCCGAAAAATTAAGCTGGGCCGAAAGTGCTTTGTTAGCCGTGCTTCCCAACTCGCCCTCGTTAATTTATCCGGGAAAGAACCACGATGCTTTAATAAAAAAACGCAATCGCTTATTAAAAAAATTGTACAATAAAAACATCATCGATCTTTCTACTTACAAATTATCCATACAAGAGGCTTTACCAACCAAACCCTACCCTATTCCACAACTGGCACCACACTTGCTGGGGCGCTTTGTGACTGAAGAAGGCGGTTCAAAAATAATTTATTCTACACTCAATAAAAATTTACAATTACAGGTAAACGAATTATTAAATAAACGGGTACAAAATTTATCGGCCAACCAAATAAATAATGCCTGTGCTATTGTTGCAGAAACAGAAACCGGCAAAGTATTGGCTTATATTGGTAATAGTTTTTCGTTAAAGAACGAACATCAGAATTATGTAGACATTATTAATTCGCCGCGAAGTACAGGAAGCATTTTAAAACCTTTTTTATATGCCTTTATGCTAAGTGAAGATAAGATCTTACCGGCAACTTTATTGGAGGATGTGCCCACGCAAATTGGTTCTTACGGGCCAAAGAATTTTAATTTAACTTATGATGGCCTGGTGCCGGCTAATAAAGCCATTGCGCGCTCGTTAAATGTGCCGGCTGTAAAAATGTTACAGGAATACAGTAGTGCAAAATTTCATGCAAGGTTAAAACAATTGGGCTTTAAAACATTTACAAAACCAACCACACATTACGGCCTCTCTTTAATTTTAGGCGGTGGCGAAGCCACCTTGTGGGATATTGCGGGAGCTTATTCATCCATGGGCAGGGCATTGATAAATTATTCCAACATAAAAAATAAATACAGTGCCAATAATTATCATTCGCTTTGTTATATAAAAAGCGAAGTCCTGAAAAATAAAACTGCTAACCAAGGTACTGACCTTTTAAGCGCTTCCGGTATCTGGTACACGTTTAATGCGATGACAGAATTGCTGCGCCCGCAGGAGTATGTTGGCTGGATGCAATTCCTTTCTAAGAACCGCATTGCCTGGAAAACCGGAACCAGCTTTGGTTTTAGAGATGCCTGGGCGGTTGGTTTAAATTCTAAATATACCGTAGCCGTTTGGGTTGGCAATGCCGATGGCGAAGGCAGGCCGGAATTAACCGGTACCGCTGCTGCTGCGCCATTATTATTTTCGATATTTAATATCTTATCCAATAAAACCTGGTTTAACAAACCAACCGGCGATGTAGAAAAAATAAATGTCTGCAAACAAAGCGGTTTTAAAGCCTCCGAAATTTGTAAAGATGTAGATGTAAAATATTATCAAAAGGGTTGTAACAAAACAAAACAATGCCCTTTTCATAAATTAATTCATTTAGATGAAACAGAACAATACAGGGTAAACAGTAATTGTTACCCGGTGGATAAAATGAAACATGTGCCCTGGTTTGTGGTATCGCCCACGCAGGAATACTTTTTTAAACAACATAGTTTATTTTACAAGCCTTTACCAAATTATTTACCACAATGCGCCGGTGATATGAGTTTGCACCAACTGGATATTATTTACCCGAGAGAAGGATTTAAAATATATGTACCTATTGATCAAAGCGGTGTGCGCAGTAAGTGCATTTTTAAAGCCACGCACAAAAATACCGCAGTAACTATTTTTTGGCATATGGATGGTGTTTATATTGGCAGCACACAAAAATTCCATCAACTTTCTATTTTACCAAATAAGGGTGCTCATGTTTTAGAGTTAACAGATGACAAAGGAGAATCTGTGCAATGTAAATTTGAAGTGATAGATAAATAGCTGAACAAAAAATTAAAACTGCTGCTGTCAGTTCGGGTAGAAAATTTTGCCTCTTTAAATTTTCGTATCGAGAACATTTAACAAAACGATTTTCTAAATGTACAACGCGTTAGTAAGTTTTTTGTGATTGCGAGATACTTCCTGTACTTTTTTTAAAAAACCAAAATCTTACAGAATTTCTTTTAGGCCTTCAAGCTTTGGGTGGTTACGAGGTATGGTTCGCGTAAGCAAATACAGTATATTGGCTTCATAAAATTTTTCATAAAAAATCTTATTCTTCAAAAGGGTTGGCATGTACGAAGATGATTTTTGTATCTCGCGAGGCGCTTTAATCATTCGCTTGATGAATAATGATATTTAGTAAAATTAAATTTCGGAAGATCATAGATCTTATAAAAACGTTTAACTGACGTTTTACTCTTTTTTAACCGCAAAAAAACTAAAATACTTACATTCTTGTTCTTCAATATGTTAAGCAGTTTTTTACATTTCTGTATAGGTAAATTTACCTATAAAAAGGTAGGTAATATTACTTATATCATTTGTCATTTGTATTTCCTAACATTAATCTCGTGTAAAGTAAAAATTAATCATTTTAAAAATACAACAAAAAAATTGTCACAAAATTAATATAGGGTGATCAAAAATTTAAACAATGGCTAACATTTTAGTTTTTATTTAGCAGTGTTGAATTAGTAAGAAAGAATGGTGTAAAATTTAAACAAAAACACTTTACCACATATCAATTGCCTACAACCAATTAAACATTAAAACAATTTTAAAAATAAATACAAACTAAGTTTATGGCGGCAACAAAATACAATCTCCAAATAAAAAGCTCTAAATTATTAACCTTTAAAAACTTTTTTATTATGGATGAATAAAACCAAGGATAAATTATTATCAAGGTGTTCTTGAAAAAATAAAGTTCTAAAAAACGCATTAAAAAAATTAAAAACATGAAACAAAAAAAGATCACACAAGAAATCTTTCTTCTGCTAATAGCCTTGCTCGGCTTTAATGGACTGAAAGCTGAATTATCAGCACCTAGCATGACAATACCGTGTACCGCTGGTTATTCAGTTACTAATGCACTGGGTATTGTACTTACTTCTGGTTCACTAGGCAATCAAAATCCTATTTCTTTAGGAGCCTTATGTCCGGGCCTTAATCTGATCGTTAAACTTATAACCCCTTCATTTACAACAACCGGAGCTTATGTAAGTATTGGCACCAGTAGTACACCCATTACATATACATTACTAAATACCGGCACTAATACAATTTCTATACCTATAACAGTTTTCGATCCAACCCAAACCTTGCCGGCCCTTATTACCGTTGGGCCATCACCTCAGTTTGACGGCGATGGTTGCTATATTTTTACTTTTGATATTTATCCATTACCAAGTCCGAATTTTATAATTTCTCCTAATCCTGTTTGCCTTAATTCATCTGTCTGTTTTAGCGCAACGGCTTCTCCTTATACGCTAGCTACTCAAAACTGGGGTGGATATTATATGCAGCCAATGACGCAAACATTATATAATAATATAGTTGCAAATCTTGTCAGTCCTAATTACACAGGATCTGTAACTTGCAATCCCGCTACAGCGTTCGGTCTTGGAACTTATACAGTAACTAATACAACCTCTATTGGATTAGGGAAATTTTGCTTTAACTCACAAACAAAAACATTTACTGTAGTTCCTGCTTTAGGCACTGTTAGTATCAGTGGGCCAACCGCCGTAGCTTGCACTGGTCAAAATGGTACATTAACAGCAAGTGCAACTGGAGCTACAAGTTATACATGGTATCCAGGAGGTACGATTGGTAATCAAATCGTGGTTAGTCCAACTGTAAACACAACCTATACTGTTACCGCCATTAATGCTAATGGTTGTACTAATTCAGCTGTATATGAATACAGTGTAGGGGGCTTGTTGTTTATCCGGCAGAACCATTGTTAATTTAATAAATGTAAATGTTGTTGCTCCAGGTGCAAGCACCTTGGTTTTTGGCAGTTTATCTTTTGGCGGTTCGTACAGCGGTAACATTGCTTTGCCGAGTGCCGGATATGCGATACAAGGAACTTATAATGTCTTGGGTGGCTTAACAATTAGCACGCCATGTACTTTCTCTAATACTCACATGGCTTTTGGAGATAATGTATCTGTTAATCAAAATTTTATAACAACAATTGACAGAAGCTACTGGCATGGTTGTGATAAAAACTGGACAGGAATAAAATCCAACAATCAGTTAACTGTTAATAATTCAGTAATTGAAGATGCGGCCACGGCCATCAACATATTGGCAACTAGTTCTACCCCTACTTTTAATCTTTATGTAGACAATACCATTTTTAATAAAAATAATTTGGGTATCTACCTAAATGGAAGTTATTTTAAGAATGTCAGGATCACCGGCAGTATTTTTACATCTCGTGATATTCCTACAGCAAATTATGTTTATACTTCCGGCTCGCGATGGACAAGCTTATCAACTTTCAATTCTACAGCATTGTCAGCTTATAGCATTGGTTATTTGAAAGGCTCAACTGCTTTAGGTCTTTCAAGCACACAAAGAGGGCAAACAGGCATCTCTTCTATTTCGGCCTCAGCTCAAACGAGTACCGCTAACCCTAATGGAAATATTCAAATTGGTGATATATCGTCTACCCCGACAATTAACGCTACTTACACTAATATTTTCGATTATATCCGTCTTGGTGTTTTTAGCGCAATTTCAAAAAGTGTGTTATATAATAATTATTTCCAAAACATTGCGTATGTTTCAAGCGCAGATGGTGGTACATCTTCATCTTGCTTTTATAATTCTTTGAATTATTCAATTGTTGGATCGAGTATTAATGGTTCGGCTGGTGTACCATATGCGAATACATTTTATAACTCTTTGAATGGTGTGTACTCAACCAACAACGGTACAATGTCTGTTAACAATAATCAATTTAACGGCGTTACACAATATGGTGTTTGGATAGATAACTTTAAACAGAGTACAGCAAATACAAGCACGCTAGCAGTAACTAATAATACATTTACAACTTGCCTCTACGATCTTTACGCATCGTCTAATTTAACCGTGAATGTAAATTTTAGCAATAATGTGGCTACTTATCCTCTTCAGACAAGTCATCCTAAGGTTTGTTATCATGCATATGTAAGCGAAATATCCAATCCTTCAACCGCCAAATATAATATCAGTTTTAATAACGCATATGGTAAAATTATTGGGGTATACTGTTTGAACACCTATGGCCAATCTGTAAGTAACAACACTATAACTGTAAGGTGGCCAATTGGCGGCGGGTTTAATGCTCCTGTTTGGTTGGATAATAGTGGTAATGGTTTTATACAACACAACACTTTAGATTGTACGCCAACAAACAGCGGCAGTTATAATACCTTTGGTGTTTTTACCAACGCCAGCGCAAACAATACCTATTGCGATAATTTAATTACAGGTGCCGGATCTGCCATGAAATTTCAGGGGACATGCGCCAGTAATATTTACAAGAATAATTTAAACAGCAAGCCATCAGACCCTTGTTTGTTTGGGATTTTTTTAGATAATAATGGTTATGTTGGCCCGATTAAATATAGCAGCGCATGTGCAGAGAATATTTTTGGTGATTTTAATTATTCAGTTAGTCCATCGGGAGATACTTATGCCCAAAACGCATCGGCTGGCTCTACGATTGATTATCCGGGTACTTATACAAGCTCAAATCAATATTGTCCATTTACGAATACAAACATACCTTTTCCAGCAACTGGATGGGCAACACCTTTTACTCTCGTTTCAAACAGTACCATAAACCAAGCTGGTTGTGGCAGTAGCGGTTTTATGATGGCAATGAGTGCTCAACCCAGTTCTTCTACTAATAATTTAAGTGCTGGTATACCAGTTATTATGAATAATGGTTTAAGTTTTAGCGCCAATAATTCTAATGCTTTAGCTATTGCAAATAAAAGTGTTTTTGAATTAGTACGTAAATCCGCTATTAATACAAACGGCATAACAGGCGCATCTAGTTTTATGAATACCAATGCGAATAATGCAATTGGTAAGTTTTATAAAATGGATAGTTTGGTACATTTGTTTGCAGCAACAGGTAACACAGCTACTTTAAACCAAGCCAAGGTCATGAATGCAGGATTAATGCCTAGTGGAAATCTTGAAACAAACCAAAAAAACTTTAATACCATCTATCATGCCTATATGAAAGATCCGGTTTTAGTTACAACTTCGCAAATCAACACTTTAAAAAGTATCGCCGCATTATGTCCGTTTACGGATGGAACATCTGTATATCAGGCTAGGGCTTTAGTGAGGCGTTATGATACAACGGTTTTTGTAAATCCTTGTGAATATAATGCACCGATAAGCAGCAATAGATTTTTAAGTACTAATACAGAACCGAATACTACTAAAGAAACCTTAGCAACTTTGGTTTATCCTAACCCCGCAAGTACCGAAATTACAGTTACGACTAATGTAGATGGCGCAAAATTGCTTATCTTTAACATCATGGGGCAGTTGCTTATAGAAAATGAACTAAACACTTTAACCAAAATAAATGTAAGCGAGTTAAAAAATGGAACATACATTTATAAAATTGTAAAAGATAATAAGATTATTAAAGTTGATAAGCTGATTATTAATAAATGATAAACTATAATATCATATTTAAATATATATGTTTTTTTTACGCACAAAAACTCAAGGCTTTCGCCTTGGGTTTTTGTGTTTTGTTTTCATCGTTTATTTCAAGTCAAACAACGCAAAATCTCATAAAAAATTTTTCCGCGGAAGACTATTTTTCTTGCCCAAACGGTACAGTATTGCCTTTATCTCTTTGTAAAGACTGGTTTTCCCCATTTTATGCGAGTAGTCCTGATCTTTTTAATTCATGTGCCACCACTACTTTGTATACAACGCCAATAAATGCAATAGGTAATCAAGTCCCAAAGGATGGTAATGGCTATCTAGGGATGGAGGTTTTTCAAAATGCTATTGCAAATGACAATAAAGAATATTTGGAGAATAAATTAAAACAAACTTTAAGCAAAAATAAAAGTTACTGTGTTACTTTTTATGTTAGTTTAGCTGAACTCAGCAGATTTGCGTGTGCAAATATGGGAGTAGTTTTTAAAAAAGATTCTCTCATAGATCATGCCTATCCCGGAGTTAATCAATATATTAATCAAACACCGGTTTATGAAACAACAAGTATCATATTAGATTCTATTAATTGGACGAAAATTCAATTTAGCTATGTTGCAAATGGGGATGAGAATTTTATGTTAATTGGAAATTTTAATTCAAATGCCAGCACCATCAAAACGCAATTAAAACCATTGGGAGCATGGTATGGTGATTATGCTTATTATTACCTCGATGATGTATCTGTATTAGAGATTAACCCGGCAATGGCCGCATCAAAAGACACAGTTTTAATATGCTCCAACACAACATTTACATTAGGTACAGATAGTACATGGGATGCAACCTATCAGTGGCAGCCAATAACAGGTTTAAGTTGTACTAATTGCCCAAATCCAGTAATTACGCCTACTTCCAACACCGTTTATTATTTAACCAAACAGCAATGCAGCGCAACTACAAAAGATACAGTTGTAATAAAAATATATAACGGCCCAGTAAATATATTACCATTAACCAATGCAACTATTTGTGCAGGAAATACAACTACATTAAGCGCCGATAGTAACAATTTTTATAATTATATCTGGCAACCCCCAACAGCTTTGAGTTGCACAAATTGTCCAAAACCAATTGCCAGCCCAATTACGCCTATTACTTATACGCTTACAAAAAGCGCTTGCGGTTTTAGTAATACAGAAACAGTTAACGTAAGTATAAAACCAACATTTACACTAACGCCAAAAATTACTTTAACAAATACAATTAACTGTTTATTTGACACTTTAAAATTTGTGATCCTAAACGGACCGATAGCAAATGATATAACTTATAACTGGCAACCGCAAAACACCTTTCTTTCTACGCCAACAATTACCACAAAAGCCATAATACAAAACAATTCTTATTATTATGTAACCATTAATAACAGCAATACCGGAAGTTATTGCCCGTTTGTTAAAAAAGACAGTATTTATATTTCAATGCCCGATACCTGTCAAAAACCTTTGATCATTCCAACAGTATTTACACCTAATTATGATGATGTAAATGATGTGTGGAAATTTACAATGCCGTATGGCACAAAATTAAATGCTGTTTACGTATATAACCGCTGGGGTATTTTAATTTATAGTATTGATAGCGATTTGTTATTACCGGAAAATTCAAAAATAAAAGTTGTGCGCTGGGATGGTCATACCATAAGTGGTGAGGAATGTAGCGAGGGTATTTATTTTTATGTTGTTTCTGTAACCGAAAACGGTGAACAGAAAACGTTTAAAGGAAATGTTATGTTGATACGCTAATAACAATCCCGAAAACGTTAGAAAATGTTCCTAACCCTGCTACACCGGCAAAGTAGTTTACAAAAACAACTTGCAAACCAGCAATTTTATTGGTAAATTAGATTTAAATTTAATTAACGGTTTATACTTAATTTCAATTAATAATAAAAACAATGAAAGCATTACTAAAAAATTGGTTATTGCCAAATAGAGGTAATGTTTTTTTCTTTTTTAATTTCAAAAGGTCAAATAACAAATTATGTGAACAATGGGGGATTTGAAAATACAATTGACTTTAATAATCCTTTTATAGAATATAAGGCAATTGGCTGGTCAGGTTTAGATTCATTAAAAGTTTCGGCGCCACTCTTACACACCGGCTTCGGAAATGTACCTATATCAGGTTCTGGTTATCAATGGCCAAAATCCGGAAATGGCTACTTACGCTCTCAATTGTATTGTCCCTCGTGTCCAAATATATTTAAAAGATCAAATGTTAAAAATCGTTTGAAACAAACGCTAACTGCCGGTATAACCTACTGCGTTAAAATGTACGTTACCGTAGAGGACGTTGCTCCTAGAGGAATTGACGCTATTGGACTTTATTTTGGTGATAATAGTGTTGATACTATTAAATATAATTCGCACCAAGCATTAACATTTCTAACTCCACAAATACAAAATCCAATTGGCAATGCTATTACTGATACAATGAATTGGGTATTAATATCAGGAACTTTTGTTGCCAATGGTACAGAGAAATTTATGGTACTTGCAAATTTTAAAAGTGATGTTGCCACAACTACTGCTGTTGCAAATTCAACAGCAACAGGCAATTTTAGCGAGTATTTTATTGATGACATTAGTTGTATTGACATTAATTTGCCTGCCTACGCAGGCCCTGATATTTGGGGCATCCCAACAAATACGGTTTATTTAGGTAGGCCGCAGGATGTGGTTATTGATGAGGCTTGCATGTGGTATAAACTGCCTAATGCAACCACAGCAATAGATACAGCTGCGGGTATAATAGTTACTGTTGCAGCAACTACACAAACCTATATGGTAAAGCAGGATATTTGTGGTAATATAAAATACGATACGGTTATTGTTTATGCAAGCGCAACTGGTTTAAGTGAGCAAGAAACTATTTTTAATAGTATTAGTTTATTTCCAAATCCTGCAAATGATGTTTTAAATATCAACTTTAGTTTACAAGATAAAGATCTATTTTCTAAGGTCACAATCCGAAATAATCTTGGACAATTAATAAGAGAGGAAGATCTAAAGAATAATTCAATTAATATAAAAGATTTGCCAAACGGAGTTTATTTATTAAATTTTTACAGCGACAAATCAGGAAACGTTAGTAAACGCTTTGTGATTGCTCGATAATGTCTGTACTCTTTTTTTTGCTAGATCGCAAAAATTACCCTAACCCCTTTTTACAAACGGGGAATTGCTTTGCGTGCTTACGCAAAAAAAATTACCGAAATAGTATATTTGAGTTGAACTCAAAGAAATAGTATATTACCCAAATTTTTTGATCAGCAATTCCCCTACTCTTTTATCAATGATCAGGGTAAGATCAGATTCTTTTAATTGTTTAAGGTCCAGCCAACGTAGCGCTTGCGCACCTTCTTTTTTGTCGTAATTATGCGCGGTAAGACTAACTTTAAAATTGGCTTTACTTTTTGCTTTTACCAAATAATAAATACTTATTACCTGGCTGTTAGTATGAAATGCCGAAGCCACAAAAAAATCGGTAGTATAAAAATGATCTTGTACTTCTATGTCAAGGTCCAACTCCTCTTTAAATTCGCGAATAAGGCAATCTTTAGTGCCCTCGCCAAATTCAAGCCCCCCACCGGGAAATTTGGTGATCTTATTGCCTTTAATGTATTCGTCAGATACTAAAACAGTATTGTTCTGTATTAAAATACCATATACACGTACATTAAATTTTTTTACCACATGCTAAAATTAACATAAAGCCAACTACTAAAACAGGTTATTGCAAGATGTTTTTACATGTATTTATAACAAATGGCATAAAAAAAGAGCCAAAAATGTGTTTTGGCTCTTGTAAAATGAAATAAGTTGTTGTTTTAATCCACCACTAATTTTTTAGTGCTTTCGTGGTTCTTGCTTTTTAATTTAATAGTATACAAACCGCTATTCAATTCCGATAAACTAATTTTTTCGCTCTGATCGCCAAGCGGTAAATTACTATAATGAAGTGCTTTTACCTGTTGCCCCAATGCATTATAAATAGTTAATTCATAGTTTTCATTAGCTGTAGTATTAAATTGCACCGAAACCTCTTTGTTTGAAGAAGGGTTTGGATAGATATTAAAGTTAGCGGCATTGGTATTTTCTTTAATGCCTGCAAAAAGCACATCGCCTACATCTATTGATTTACCATAGAAAGTAGCGGTTGTAGTACCGGAAATTTGGTTAACAGTATAAACATTAACAGAAAGTAAAGAGAATTTGCTGGCGGCATTAAAGTACACATAAGCTTTAACGGTAATTGTTTGAGATCCTGCACTTCCGAAATTCTCAATTTGCTTAAGTTGAAGTTTAACGCGTAATGCATTGGTGTAATTTTTATTGCCCGGCATATTTAAAGTTCCTGTACCATCGCCCGAAGTTGTAACGGTACCGGTTCTTGAAACAGGGATGCTGTTTGAAGTATAGCTTGCAGAATAAGTATCAGTGCACAAAGTACCATAAGTAAACGGCAAAGTAGCTATCAGCTCCGGATTTTGGTATACAATGGTAACGCTGCTATTGCTCGACCCATAACTGGTAATACTCGTAGCGCTATTATTACTTAGTTCGTAATTAATATTATCGCTCGTTTTTGCAATATTAGCAGCGCTAAAAAGACTTGCATTTGGTGCGGCAGAAACAGCCACATAGCTATTAGATACTGCAGAAACTGTTGGTGAGATAATAATGCCACTGTAATTCCATATTTGGTTAGTACCACCTGCCGGGTATAAACCATTTGGAGTTAATGTATCTGCAGGCCATGTTTTTTCGATCTCGCCAATTACGGCATTATTAGCGCTGGTTAAGGTGTATTGGGCTTTAGCAGAAAAAGCCACTGTAACTAATAAAATTAATGAGTAGATTTTTTTCATAGGTTTATTGTTTGATTTAACCAAATTTAGTAAAAAAAAAGAAGCAAATGAAAGGAAAAAAGCGGGTTTATACTTTTACTTTCTTAAAATGCTTCGCCAATCGTAAAATACGGAAGTACTTTTTTGTCGCCAACGCCCACATCTATCCTAAGATTGATCTTTTGTGCCTTATCAATGGTCAATCGTAAACCGCCGCCGTATGTATAACGCCAGTTCTTATCATTAAAAGCGTCGTAACGTTTAGCAACCTGCCCGGCATCTGCAAAAACTGTAAAACCTAAAAGCCAAAAAAGATGTCTGCGGTATTCTGCCTGAAAAACCAAAAGGTTGTTATCCCTGTATCTGCCTTCATAAAAGCCACGCATTTTTTTCATACCACCCAAATTTCCCATCTGGAAGAACGGAAGATCTGAATCGGAATAAATAGTATAAAGATTCAGCGCTAAGATATTCTCCTTATAACTAAAATACTTTGTTACATCCAGCGCAATTCGCGTATAGTTAAAAGAACTTCCTGTAAGCTTATCATCCCTATACACTACTAATTCGCCATAAAAACCGCGCGATGGATAAAAGATATTATCACGGCTATCATACACATTCACTATTCCAACACCCGAAACATAACCTCCTTTTGATCCGCTGATCTCTCTTTTGATCAATTGCCCTGCTGTATCTAATTTAAATAAACTAAAATTATCGAAGGCGTATCTTGGTCCAGCATAAAAATGCTTCGACAGTTTTTTTAGTGCCGTAATTCTTAAGCGCGGAAATTCTACACCATATTTTTCTACATAATCTTTCGGCTGATCATTGCCAACACCGTAAAAATTATACGTGTATTTGTTATAACCTAACTCGCCATAAACCTGATAAGTACGGTTTTTAAAGAATAAAAAATAAGGTAAATAAAATAACACCTGGTTGTTTTGTGTATAAGCAAAACCAAGGTTAAAACTAGATGAAGGTGCATGAAGGCTGTCTTTTTTAAAATTAAACGTGCAGATACCGGCAGCGCCAAAAGCAAATCTGGTTTCGGGAGTATAGAATATAACCGGAAAGCCGGAGATTTTATACCGTTTTTTTGGTCGTAAAGAATCAAATTGAGAGAAACAGCAATGAGAACAGGCGAATAGTAAAAGCAGAACAAAAAGTTGTTTTGTATGTTTCTTTAAAACGATCAAGCAGTTAAATTTAAAAGCAGGTGTTTTTATAAATACCGCTAATTGGTAAAATTATTTAAAAGAACAATATAATTGACTTTTTTTTGTTACTATTTAGAAGCATTATAGTTATATTAGTGGCGTTAATGGGCAAGAATTTAGTAATAATACCTACTTACAATGAAATTGAAAACATTGATAAAATGGTGCGCGCTGTTTTCTCGTTAACGCGTGAATTTGAATTACTAATTGTGGATGATGGCTCGCCGGATGGCACCGCAAATAAAGTAAAAGAACTTCAAAAAGAGTTCCCCGGAAAATTACACATTGAAGAACGTAAAGGAAAACTTGGCCTGGGAACCGCTTATATTCATGGTTTTAAATGGGCATTGGCCAGCGACTATGATTATATTTTTGAAATGGATTGTGATTTTAGTCATGACCCGAAAGATCTTGTAAGGCTTTTAGAGGCATGTGAAACCAAAGCCGATGTAGCTGTTGGCTCACGCTATTGCAAAGGAGGAAAGATCAGTAACTGGCCGTTTGGCAGGATCTTAATGAGCTATTTTGCCTCTGTATATGTTCGTTTTATTTTATGGATCCCTGTTAAAGATACAACAGCAGGCTTTAAATGTTATAAGCGCAAAGTATTGGAAACAATAAACCTGGATGCTATTCGCTTTATGGGATATGCTTTCCAGATAGAGATGAAATACCGTGCTTACAAAAAAGGGTTTAAGATTGTAGAGGTTCCAATTATGTTTACAGATAGGGTTTTAGGCGAAAGTAAAATGAGCACCAAGATCTTTAAAGAAGCATTTTTAGGTGTTATTCAAATGCGGTTTAGTAGCTAATTTTTTTAACACATAGGCACATAGTTGTTATTATGGAAAGGCCAATTACCAAAAAATTTCTTGACGAGCTTACTTATGAGGTTATTGGTGCTGCCATCGAAGTCCATAAACCCATGGGTAGCGGGTTATTAGAAAATGTATATCATCAATGTATGAAGGAAGAGTTGAAGCATAGAAAAATAAATTTTTCCACAGAGTTAAAAATTCCCGTTTTATACAAATCCAAACTGCTGGATATTGATCTGAGGTGCGATTTATTTATTGAAAATTGTTTGGTTGCAGAATTGAAGGCAACACATGAAATACACTCAGTGTTTGAAGCGCAGCTTCTAACCTATATGAACTTTTTAAAAGCACCAAAAAGGAGTTTTAATTAATTTTAATTGCAAAAATATTTTTGCGGAAGGTCAAAAAACACTGGTAAATGAATATTTTAGAAATTTACCAGAAACTCTATGAGTCTATGTGTTAAAGTAAGACTACTACTTAACCAAACTTCCATTTGCTCTCAGTAACTCAGTTTCAGCTACTTTTATAGAATACAACGCGTTGATGTAACGTGTTTGCGCGTCCTCTAAATTCTTTTGCGTTTCAATGGTCTCTAATAAATTTGCCTTGCCAATTTTATATCTTTCTAAAGAAACATCCAAAACCTCTTTAGAGTCTTTTAAGTTCTGAAACTCTAAATCAACAATCTGTTTGTTCAATAGATATGTTTTATAATTGTTGTAAACCAAAGCGTCAACATTTAATTGCGTTTGCTCAGTAACATACTTTTGATTTAAAGCAAGAATATTTCGCTCTTTTACGAGACGGTTATTTTTATTACCGTTAAAAATTAACCAACTGGCAGTGATACCAGCGTTTAATCCTGCTTGCTGACTCAAAAACACAATTCCAGCCTGGCTTTGGTTACGTGTAAAATTATACGCGCCATTTAGCATTACAAAAGGTAAATTAGCCGAACGGGCCTCTTTTATACTTTGCGTAAATATTAATTCGTTCTGTTTTGAAATAAGAATAGAAGAATTTGAATTAGAAACACTTTTTTTTAATTCTTCAAGGCTTGGCTCATAATTAATAATGATAGAATCGCTTGTTTTAAAATCTGAATCAATTGGTTTACTGATAAGTTTATTGAGTGCTGTTTTTGCATTTAAAAGAGCGATCTCTAATTGTATGATAGCACTTTTAGCTTTGTTCTCATCAGATTGCGTTAACAAAAAATCAACTTTTGAATCAGAACCGATCTCTAATTTAAGTTTGGCAATTTTTTTGCGCTCTTCATAAATAGCTAAATTTTGTTTTGCCGCTTTTATAAGTTCTACTGTTCTTACAATATTATAATAGTTTACAATAATATCGTAAACCGAGTTTTCCATTTGCTGTTTTAATTGAATGGCCGAAAGCCCTTCATTAAGATCTAACCGTTTTTTAATAGCAAACATTCTTAAACCGTCAAATATAAGCCAGTTAGCGTTAACCGACGCGGCCAGGTTATTGGTCTTTGCCCCCGTTCTATCCTGCACTACACCGGTATTAAATTCCTGATGGGAGTTTATATTAGCAGCATTTAATCCGCCATTTAAACTAACGGTTGGCGACATACCGGCATTACCGAAATTATTTTGTGCTTTGGCAATTTCCTGGTTATTTTTTACGATCAAAACAGAATAATTCTTTTCAAGGCCAATTTTAATAGCATCGTTTAGAGTTAAAAGGTCTTGCGCCACCAAATAATTACAATAGCCAATTACAATAAAAAGATATTTAAACAGTTTCATCCTCAATTTTTTTATCTTTTACTAAATAAGAATACATTGCCGGAACAATAAATAAAGTTAACATCATGGATAATAGTAAACCACCAATAATAACAATACCCATACCCATCCTGCTTTTAGAACCTGCACCTAAAGCCATTGCAATTGGTAATGCGCCCAATACAGTTGCCAGGCTCGTCATTAAAATTGGGCGTAAACGAGCCGTAGACGCTTCAATTAAAGCTTCGCGCACGTTCATTCCTTTTTTGCGAAGCTGGTTGGTAAATTCAATAATTAAGATCCCATTTTTTGTCACCAAACCAATTAACATGATCATACCAATTTGACTGAAAATATTTAAGGTTTGATTAAAATACCAAAGCGCAAATAAGGCGCCTGCTAAAGCCATTGGTACCGTAAATAAAATAATGATTAGTGGTTCAACAAAACTCTCAAATTGTGCCGCCAATAATAAATAAATTAAAATAAGTGCTAACACAAATGCAAAAACTATATTAGAAGAACTTTCAGAAAAATCGCGAGACGCACCGGTTAAAGCAGTATTAAAGCTATCATCCAATACCTTTGCAGCTATTTGGTTCATAGCATCAATACCATCACCAATTGTTTTGCCGGGAGCCAAGCCTGCAGAAACTGTGGCAGATTGGTAACGGTTGTAATGGTAGTATTGTGGCGGACTGCTTTGTTCTTCGATCGTAATGATATTGTCTAATTGGATCATTTCACCTTTATTATTTCTAACGTACAATTGTTTAATATCATTGGGATCGTCCCTGTTCTGGCGGTTTACCTGGCCTAATACCTGGTATTGTTTATCACCTTTGATGTAATAACCAAAACGCTGACCACTTAATGCTAATTGAATTGTTTGGGCAACATCAGCAATGGACACTCCCAAGGTCTTTGCTTTATCGCGAAGGATCTCAATTATTAATTCAGGTTTGTTGAATTTTAAATTAGCATCAACTCCTTGAAAGGTTGGATTTTTATTTGCCAGCTCAAGGAACTTGGGTAATTTTTCGCGGATCTTATTAAAATCGTTTGTTTGAAGTACGAACTGTACAGGTAGGGTTCCTCTTGGTCCACCACCGGAAGAGATAGATTGCTCCTGGATAACAAACACTTTACCTTCGGGGAATTGCGAAATATTTTTTGTAATGTAAGCGGCAATTTCTGCTTGTGTTCGCTTACGCTCGCCCGACTGACTTAAAGCTAAACGAACAAAACCGGTATTTACAGCGCCAGAACCTGCAAAGCCCGGAGCCGTTACCGTTAAACAAACTCTTTTTTCAGGAACTGAATCACCAATAAAAGTAGAGATCTTATCCATTAAAGCATCAGTTGATTCAAATGAAGTGCCTTCCGGCGCACTAACTGTTAACCTAAGCCAGTTACGGTCTTCTAAAGGTGAAAGTTCTGACGGGACCTGTGAACCAAAAATAAAAATTGCTGCAAACGAAACAACTAAAATGATAAGAGCCCACCATCTTTTTTGTAAAAAAGAAGTAACCATGCTTTTAAACCAGACATCCAGTGCCACAAAATACTTTTCGGACCATACATAGAATTTACTTTTTTTGGTAGGATCTTTTCTTACCAGTTTTGCATTTAACATTGGTGTTAATGTTAATGATACAAAAGCTGAAATAAGAACTGCCCCTGCCAGCACAACCCCAAACTCTCTAAATAAACGGCCAACAAAACCTTCCAGAAATATTACCGGCATAAATACAGCCGCTAACGTAAGCGAAGTAATAATAACAGCGGTTGTGATCTCTTTTGTGCCTTCAATGGCTGCTTGTTTTGGCGATAAACCTTTTTTCAGTTTCTTAAAAATATTTTCGGTAACAACAATTCCATCATCAACTACTAAACCCGTTGCAAGCACAATTGCCAGAAGCGTAAGTACATTTATAGAATAATCCATTAAGTACATTATAAAAAAAGAACCAATAAGGGAAACCGGAATATCTATTAAAGGCCGAAATGCAATTAACCAATCTCTAAAGAATAAAAAGATGATAAGAATAACCAAAACCAAAGCAATGGCAAGGGTCTCTCCTACTTCAATAATAGATTTTTTAATAAATAGTGTATTATCCAAAGCAATATTTACAGTATAATCTTTTGGAAGTTCTTTTTTGATCAGCTCATAGCGCTTATAAAATTCATTGGCAATATCAATATAATTAGCGCCGGGTTGTGGCACTAATCCAAGGCCTATCATGGGTGTACCCGATTCTTTTAAAATAGTTTCTTCATTCTCTGCTCCTAATTCTACTTTGGCAACATCTCTTAAACGTACAATATTACTTGCATCTTCTTTTAAGATCATATTCTCAAATTCAGATACTGTAGATAATCTGCCAATAGTATTAACTGTTAGCTCTGTGCTGTTACCTTCAATTTTTCCTGAGGGTAAATTCACATTCTCGCGATCTAAAGCCTGTTTTACATCTAAAGGAGTAAGTTTGTAAGCAGCCAGTTGATCGGGCTTTAAACGAATGCGCATAGAGTATTTACGTTGGCCCCAGATCTGAATAGAACTAACACCCGAAATAGTTTGAAGATTTTGTGAGATCACATTCTCGGCATAATCGCTTACATCCAATAGCGAACGCGTGTCGCTTAATATCGTCATTGAAATGATGGCATCCGAATTTGCATCTGCTTTAGAAACAACCGGCGATGCATCAATATCCTGCGGCAATTGTTTTAAAGCCTGTGAAACTTTATCACGTACATCGTTAGCTGCAGCTTCTAAATTAGAACTTAAGTTGAATTCAATTGTAATAACACTTGAACCCTGATTGGAAGATGCAGAAATAGAGCGAATACCATCAATACCATTAATTGCTTTTTCTAAAGGTTCGGTAATTTGTGATTGAATAACATCTGCATTGGCACCCGTATAACTTGTACGCACGGTAATAACCGGTGGATCGACAGAAGGAAATTCGCGAATGCCTAAATAATTAAAACCTATAGCGCCAAACAGAACAATAATAATAGACATTACTATTGCCAATACAGGGCGTCTTACACTAAGTGATGCCAGATCCATATTAGTTAGCTGCTTTTAAAAGTTTTAATTTAGAATCTTTTCTGATGGACAACAAACCTGTTGTAATTACGGTATCGCCAACAGATAAACCCTCCAGTACCTGTATCTTTTCATCTGTACGAACCCCAATAGTTATCATTGTTTCGGTAGCAACGCCATTTTTATTTAAAATAACTTTTTGTCCTTTTAATGTTGGGATCACGGCCTGAGTGGGCACCATTAATGTATTCTTTGTCTCATCTAAATTCACATACACTTTTACAAAACTGCCAGGGTAAAAGGATTTGTTACCCGAATACATCGCTCGTGCTTTAATAGTTTTGGTTGTTTCGTCTACCTTGGGTTCAATAGCGTAAATAGAAGCAGAATAGGTTTTCGCTGCGTCATCACTATCGCTCGAAAAATTAATGGTAACGTACTTTTTAAATAACGCATTGTATTTTTCCGGAACAGAGAACTCTACATAAAGCGGATTTAATTGTACCAAAGATGCAATTGGTGTTGTAGAACTTACAAAAGAGCCTTCGCTAATGTTCTTTAATCCAACCACACCTGTAAATGGCGCGCTTATACTGGTTTTTGCCAGTTGGGCTGCAATATAAGCCTGATCGGCCTTGTAGCTATTCAACTCATTTTCCTGTATCTCTAATTCTTCCTGACTAATACCATTAACTGCCATTAATTTTTTTAAACGATCGAGCTTTTGTTCAGATAATTTTGATTGTGTTTTTGATTTTAGTAATTGTGCCTGAAGATCGGCATCGTTCAATTTTATTAAAGCAGAACCTTTAGTTACCGTTTCGCCTTCTTTAAAATAAATGGCGGTAACTTTTCCACTTACCTCCGGCATAATTTCAATCTGATTCAAGGCACCAATTTTCCCTGTTGTAAATAAATTATTATTGAGATCGGTTGACTGTACCACATAATAATTTACTGCCACCGGTAAGCTGTTCTTGTTCTTAGCGCCTGCAGCCTGTTTATCTTCTTTTTTTGAAAAGAAAACAAATTTTGAAGCAATTAATAAAGCTATTACAACAACCACAATTATCCAATTTGGAATTTTTTTCATATTAATGCGTTTTAAAAGTGGTTGTTCTTTTTCTTTTAGTTTTTTTATAGTTAAAAAACAAGTCGTTTGCCGGAAGGTTCTTCAAGTTAGAAGATAATTGAGATAACACTTTTGTAAATGTTTCCTGATCTTCTTTAGAGATGTTCGAAAAGATCTCTGTATCAATGGCCGTAAAAGCTTTTACAATCTCTTCTGTTTGTTTTAAACCTTTTTTTGTAAGCTTAATAAAATGTTCGCGTCTGTCTTGAGGATTAATATCCCGCTCTACCATGTCGGCTTTCATCAGGTAATCGATCACCTTCACCATGGCCGTTTTATCAATAGCTAAATTATTACAGATACATTGCTGGTTACAGCCATTATTTTGGCTTAAAAAATAAAGAGCGGCATAATATCTCTCAACATCAATGTTTTCAAGACTTTTGCTTAAAACTCCGTAATAAAATTTAGATAAAATAAGCGCTTTAGTTCCAACAGGAATGGGAGTTTCTTTTTTTAGTGACATTTTGTAATTAGTTTATTTTTACAATAGTTTATAAATGTAACTATTATTTTTGCCCTTAAAGTTGTACTTTAACGCTTTTTAACGTCAGTTTTTAATTTATATGAAAGTTAATTTATTAGTAGCTATGTGCCTTGCAGGGCATTTATTTTATTCGCAGGAAGAAAAACATCTTAAAGATCTTAAAATGTTAACGCATGGCGGCGACAATGCAGAAGCCTATTTTAGTTTTGATGGTAAACATGCCTCGTTTCAAAGCAATAATAAAAAATGGGACTTAAAATGCGATCAGATCTTTAATCTGGATATTGCTAACGCAGAAAAAGATTCTACCTACAAACCCAATATGATAAGCAATGGCAAAGGCAGAACCACCTGCAGCTATTTTTTAAAAGACAACAAACACATTTTGTTTGCCTCTACTTTTAAAGGTGGAGATGATTGCCCTGCAGTAGTGGAAATAAAAGGAAAATATTTATGGGCAGTTTATAAAACATTTGATATTTATGTTGCCGACCTTAAAGGGAATATTAGCAAGCAATTGACCAACACGGATGGATACGATGCTGAAGCAACGGTGTCACCAAAAGGAGACAAGATCGTTTTTACAAGTGATAGAAGCGGTGACCTTGAATTATGGACTATGGATGTAGATGGCAAGAACCAAAAACAAATTACTTTTGGTCTTGGTTATGATGGTGGCGCTTTTTTTTCGCCCGATGGAAAGAAGATTGTTTTCAGGGCTTCCAGACCTACAGAAGAGATGGAGGTAAAAGAATACAAAGAACTGTTAGCACAGGGCTTGGTGGCGCCAACAAGTATGGAATTGTATACCTGTAATGTTGATGGCAGCAATCTAAAACAGGTAACGCATTTGGGCAAAGCAAATTGGGCGCCATTTTTTCACCCGGGTGGAAAGAAAATAATCTTTTCAAGTAATCACCATAGTAAAAAGGGTTACGATTTTCAATTATTTATGGTGAATGAAGATGGAACAGATTTAGAACAAATTACCAATCAAAGTGTATTTAATGCTTTCCCAATGTTCTCGCCGGATGGTAAAAAACTAATTTTTTCTTCTAATAGAAATAACGGCGGCACAAGAGATACCAATCTGTTTATTGCGGATTGGGCGGATTGAGTTTTAATGTAAATTAAAAGAAACTACCAGATCAATATTACCGGGCTGCGAATGACACCCTGTGCAAGTTGAAGGATTTTTTGTAACACTATAAAGTACTTCTTTATTTGGCTTTATTTCGCCCCATAACCACGAGCCTGATTTTTTATACATAAACGCATGCAAAGTAATATTCGCATTCCCATCGTAAACATCTTTAACAATTAACGATCCGTCCGGCATTGTACCGCCAACGGGCAGTTTACCGCTGTTTGTAAGAGCGTTTAAACCAATCTTATTAAACCTTAATTTAAAATTTCCATGTGGGCTGCCTCCGGCAGGAGCAAGTATATTAGGATTGTTCTTATAATAATTTGAACCTGCATTATTAATACTATCAAGAAGAGCCAGATCGCTATAGGCTAAGGTGGGGTCTTTAGCTACCTTTTTTGTGCAACTAAATAACACACTTAACGTTATGAAAAAAACTATCAAATATTTCATTTAACAAAGTTAATTAATTTTTCAATCAAAATTTCCCACACAAATTTCTCTTTAATAAGATCTAAAGCATTGTGTTTTTTTGCATCAATTTCTTTATCTCTTGAAGTGATAATTTTATCAAGCATACTTCTTATTACTTCCGGATTTGAGTTGCTAATTAAATAACCTGTTTTATCATTAACTAAAACATTTACCGCACCAACATCCGTAGCCAAAACCGTTAAACCGTTTGCCATTGCTTCCAATATAACATTTGGCATACCTTCGCTCCAGCTTGGACAGATCAATACATCACAATTTTTTATTTGTTCTGTTAGTTTTATTTTATCCCTTATTTCTCCATGATAAATAACTCTTATGTCTTTTAATTGTTTCTCGGTTGGAATCGGGCCAATAAAATGAAATTCTGTTTTACGATTATGATCTTTTGAAAGTAATTGTATAGCAGAGTTTAATTCTTCAATACCTTTTCGCCTTTCGTATCGGCCAAGAAATAAAAATTTTAAAGTTTCTCCGGTTGGCCTTATCTCTTTTAAAACAGTATTATGCTCTACACCCGAAGGCAATTCAATAATATGTTTTGGATCAACTCCAATTGACAGAATGATCTCTGTGATCTTTCCGCCATAAGAAAAAACAACATCTGCTGTTTGCGAGATCTCTTTTACAGGTTTTCTTAATAAAGAAACATGCTGCAATTTGGTTTTAAGATCTGGCGCTTTCTGAAACATTTCGTAACCATGAAATTTTACACCAATTTTAGCGCATTTAATTTTACCTGCATTTTTTTGTTCTATTAAGTACCAACCTGTAAAGCCCTTGGTATAAATAAAGTCATAAGATTGTAACTTATCTTTTAAAGCTTCGAAAATTAATTTTGAATGAGCATAAGAGTTGCGAATATAATGACCGGGCAAAGCACCACCCTTTGGAAAATCAACAATTATAGAAGTGATGTATTGTTTTTCTTCCAAGGTAAAAAATTCAAGTTTTGGAATATCGTAAGTACTTTGGTTAAAGTGATAAAGATGTACCTGAACTTTTTTTTGCGCTAAATACTTGCAGAGGTAATACGAATGCTTTTGCATGCCGCCCAAAACGTAAGGCCAAATCCCATCTGTAATTAAAGCTATTTTCATGCATTAATGAAGCTTGCCCGTAATTGGCATAGCTTCTAATATTTCGCCTTCGGCATTATTTAATTCGTTCAAACGTTTGTAAGTACTTTCTTCATCAAAATAATTCAACGCCATTTTCACAAAAAGATCGCCATGTTTTGCTTCACTTGCCCAAAGCTGATGATAAAATTTTTTTAGATCACCCTCGGGTAAATGTTCGTAGATCAATTTAAAACGCTCTGCTGCCCTATTCTCAATAATAGATACTAAAAGCAAGCGATCCATAAAATGTTCATCACGCCCGGTACGACACAATTTTAAAAGTTCTTTTACATACAGGTCTTCAGTAATCTCATGTTGCAATTGTAATCCTTGTGCCTTTAATAGTTTGTAAACATCCCTGAAGTGCTCCATTTCTTCAAGCGCTGTATCTATTAATTCAGGAATTATTTCTACTCTATTTGGATATTTTGCAACCAGGCTCATGGCCGAAGCAGAAGCTTTACGCTCGCAACCGGCATGATCTTGTAAAAAGAAAGAAAAATTTGCCATCACCGTCTCTATCCATTTTGGGTTTGAGGGTTTAACTACTGGCAACCGGTATTGCATCGCAATTTTATTTATCTACGTACATAACTTCCTTTACAGCTTTAATAACTTTTGCAACGTTGGGTAAACTTGCTTCAATTAAAGTTGGTGCATATGGTAAAGGTGTATCTGCAGTTGTAATTCTTAAGATAGGTGCATCTAAATAATCAAATGCATCTTTTTGTACTTTAAAAGCTATTTCGCTGGAGATGCTTGCCAATGGCCACGCTTCTTCAAGAACAACCAAGCGGTTTGTTTTTTTAACGGATTCTATAACCGTTGCGTAATCAATTGGCCTAACTGATCTGAGATCAACGATCTCAACACTTATTCCTTCAGCTTCTAATTCTTTTGCAGCAGCATAAGCCACTTTTATGATCTTACCAAAAGAAACAATGGTTACATCTGTTCCTGCTCTTTTAATATCAGCAAGGCCAATTGGGATGATGTATTCTTCTTCAGGCACTTCTCCTTTATCACCATACATTTGCTCGCTCTCCATAAAAATCACAGGGTCATTATCGCGAATGGCACTTTTTAATAAACCTTTAGCATCGTATGGATTGCTTGGCACCACAACTTTTAAACCGGGGCAATTCGCAAACCAATTTTCAAAGGCTTGTGAGTGCTGCGAGCTTAACATACCCGCACTGGCTGTTGGGCCACGAAAAACGATAGGCACATTATATTGGCCGCCACTCATACTATACATTTTAGCCGCACTGTTTATGATCTGATCAATAGCAACAAGACTAAAATTAAAGGTCATAAATTCAACTATTGGGCGCAAACCGTTAGATGCCGCACCCACAGCTATACCTGCAAAACCTAGCTCAGCAATAGGTGTATCAATCACACGTTTCTCGCCAAATTCAGCTAACATGCCTTTACTAACTTTGTAAGCACCGTTATATTCGGCAACTTCTTCACCCATTAAAAATATTTTATCATCACGTCGCATTTCTTCCGACATGGCTTCTCTTAAGGCTTCTCTAAATTCTATAACTCTCATAGCTTAATTGTAATAGGTTCAAAAATAAGAATAAAAAATTAAGTTTAATAGCTGTTTCGGTTACATTTTGCCAACCACACATTCAATTAGGTCTTCTTCTTTGAGGTATTTATTGGCAAGATCGCGCAATTCCTTTGGTGTTACGGTTTTTACAGCTGCAAAATAATTATCAAAATAAGAATAATCCAAACCAAATTCCCAAATACCTTTAAACTTATCGGCTAAAGAAAATGGTCCATCTACACTTCTTAAAAAATGGCCAAGTATATAATTCCTAACGGTTTCTAACTCATTATCAGAAACAAGATCTTTTCGTAAAAGAGCCAGTTCTTTATAAATCTCTTCTAAAGTTTGTTTAGTAACATCGGCGCCCACCTCAGTAGAAATAGCAAAATAACCGCCATTTACAAATGAGGCCAACCCGCTGCCAATACCATAAGTATAGCCTTTATCTTCGCGGATGTTAGCCATTAAACGAGAACCAAAATAACCTCCTAAAATGGTATTTAAAACCTGAAATTTAAAATAATCGGGATCTGTCTTGTTAAATAACAAACGCCCAACTTTTATAGATGATTGAATAGCATCCGGTCTTTCAATAAAATGCTTTTGTTGTTTAGAAGGATCAGGTGCAATTATCTTCTTGGAAACATTTTCCTTATTAGTTCCCCAGGCTGCGTTGCCAAAAAAGCCGTTCAATACATTACTAATATTATTGGGAAGATGGCCCGAGGCAATAATCGTGCAGTTCGCCGAATTGTAATGTTCATTAAAAAAAGTTTTGATTTCTTCAACACTTACCCTGTCAAAATCACTGTCTTTAACCTGTAAGCCATACGGATGAGTTTTTCCGAAGATCAATTCAGAAAATTCGCGGCGAGCAATAATATCAACTTTTTGTGAATTGATAAGATGCTTTTGTTTTTTATTAGTGACGTGGATCTTAAATTCATCATCCGGAAAAGTTGGGCATTTTAATATTTCCTCCACAAATTTTAAACTTTTATCTAGGTATTTGTTTAAGGAATATAACGTAACGGTTGCAAAATCCTGTCCGACTTCTAATTCTAAGAATGAGCCAAAAAAATCAACACCATCGCTAATTTGGTTAGCGGTAAACGATTTAGTACCGCTTTCTATCAGCGTATTTGAATTCGAAGCTATTAACGACGCGGGTTGGTAATACATACCTGCTTTAAATACAAATTCGATCTTTGTTATTTCCTGACTGCCGGCGTTTATAGAAAAAAAATCTATACCATTATTTAATTTTTGTTTTGCAGCTTTAATAATATCAATCTTATCGATGGTTTTAAAGGCCGGGGCTTCTGATCTGTTTAGCATATTATAAAAGAGATTGTTTAGTTATTGTTTCAATTAAAGGATAAAAGTTTGCAGGGATTGAAAAATTGACGCCTCTACCATTTAGTTCGTGTATCTTAAGATCTTTTAAAGTAAAATCCACTTCTTGTTTATCAATATTCCAGATAAATACCACAGCCGTAAAACCATTTTTAGGTGTAAGGCCTGTGGTTAATTTAAAATATTTTGTTTCGCCGCTTAAATTGTCTGCTAACCAGTTTAAAGGTACGCGTTTAAAATAGACCATTTCGTTTTTTTCGTTAACGATATTAAAAACTAATTCGCCATTAAAAGGTTGAGGCATTTTATTGAACTTTATAGCCACTTCAGCCTCAAGGCAATTAGCCGAATTTACCAATTTATTATCAAACCTCAGGAATTCAAAATATTCTTTATTACCGCTGTAATTTTTTGGAACATCGGGAAGCGCAATTAATTGGGTTTTATTTATTTTTTCTTTTCGTTTTAAAAGTACCCTGTCCCATGTCTTATCTTCAGCTATCTCATCATAAAATCTCTCATAATAAGGTTTCTCACGTTTCATGGCAAAATAAAAATCACAATTCATGATCATTTGTTCGGCATCATCCATATGATTTAATATAGCTCCGCCACGGTAATTGAGGAAGGCATAGTTCATTTCACGCACACGGTGACCACCAATGGTAAAGATCTGTTTGGTTTTTTTATACTCATCTGTCAGTTTATCAAAAACTGCTTTAGGCATGGTATGATAATACAAAGAAGTGTAATCCGTAAGATTTATACTCCTAAAAAAATAAATGCAAGAGGCTGTTAAAATGCTGCAGGCAATTGCAAGTGCTGGTACTTTAGGCAAACCGTCCAGTAAAAAAGCAAAGCTTAAAACAAAGAACAAATAAAAGAACAATCCTGTTCTATCTTCAGGGTAATTGACATTCAATATTTTTTTTTGAAAATAAAATGCAAGTAAACAAGTAATTAATATCACCGGAAAAAACAAATCTTTTTTAAAAACATTAAATACAGAGAAGGGTTTGTTTAAAAAGGAAATGAGGGATAAAATAAAGATAAATGCAAAAGCAGTAAGGCTAATAATTTGGATCCATAGCTGATCGGTATCAAACAAAAATAAGATCAATGTTTTAAATGTTACCGCCCAGTAATTAGTGCCAACGCCATAATCGAGCACGCCCTGCTCTTTATAAAAGAAAGAGAATTTGATCCAGAAAATTAATAAGAAAATATTTATTGCCTGCAACAGGATATTTTTGATGTTTAAAAATAACTTGTAACGAATTTGAAAAACAAGCACATAAAAAAGTAAAATAGTTAAGCAAACCACTAATATCAAATTTGCTGCCAGGGCTAATTGCCAACAAAGCGAAAACAATAAAATATAACTAAAGTCTTTCTTTAAAAAATAATCCATTAAATAAGAAAGTCCAAGCGTCATAAAGCCAAAAGACAATCCATAACCCCGGCAAAGCTCAAAAAAGTCGAGAAAATTAAAAGTGAGTAAAAAGAAAGCAATTAAAATTAGTTTGGAAGAAATAGTTTTTAAATGCCTGAAGAACCTATAAATACCATAACACATTATTAAAAATGCGATAAGGTTAGGTATTCTTAAAACAAAACGATGTGAACCTAAAATATGATAACAAATATTGGTAAGCGCACTATTTAGCACATGATTATTAGTATAAATATGTGCGCTGTATGGTAAGTAATTATCACTTTGAACATAAAAGAAAAAAGTGGCTGCCTCGTCATGGCTAAACGGTATAAAAAAAGCTCTTAATGCAACAATTACAAAAATAATTGAACATAGAAGGCAGTAAAATCTATTAAAAAAAAATCCGGAAATAAATTTCATTTAAAATAACCTTTTTTTCGTTATATCTCTAATTAATGAATAATATTCTTTTGGAATGACCATGTTTATTCCTGGCGCTTTAAGTTCATAAATTTTTAAATCACTTATACTAAATTCAACTTCTTCTTTATCTACATTCCAAATATGAACATTCGCATTCGCAAATTTTTCGGAGAGTGGCCCACTTGTTAACTTAAAATGATGTGAATGCCCATTTAAGTCATCACCAATCCAATTAAAAGGTATTTTTTTATAATACAAAATATTATTTTCGACATCATTTATTTGTAGAACCAACCATGCTTTAAATGGTTTTGGCACATTTTTAAAATTAACTTTCAGGTCTGCTTCAATACAACTTCTAGTATTTAATTCCTTATCATTAAACCGGATGAACTCAAACCATTCATTGTTTCCCTTAAATTCTCTCGAAGCAATAGAAAATTGAATTTTTTCTATTCTTTCAATTTTTTGTTTTCTTTTTAATAATACTCTATCATATATTTCATCGTAGTCTATTTCGTCATAAAAAAAATTATAATAAGGTTTTTCTTCCTTTGATGCAAAATAATAATCACAATTCATTTGCATAGCCTCTGAAGTATTCATAAGATTAAGATGGGATTTGGCTCTGTAATTCATAAATGCATAGTTCATTTCGCGATAAGAAATCCCACCAATGGTAAATAAGCGAGGATCTTTTTTATATTCATTTTCCAAATGAGAATATATTTTTTTAGGAATGACATGATAGAACCAATATGAAAAATTTGTTACATTAAAAGAAATAATAAAATAAATGATGCTTGCAGAAATAAAAGTAATAGAAATTGTGGGCAATATTTTTTTTAAAAAAAAATCAAAGAAAAAAACAACTTGCAGTGCGAATAGTAGATAGAAAAACAAACCTGTTCTATCCTCGGGATAATTAACGTTTAATATTTTTTTTTGTAAATAGAAAATAATAATCAGGCTCGAAAATATAATTAAATAAAAGAATTGTGGTTTAAATATTGTGTCGAACCAAAAACGAGATCTAAAAAAATTAAATATGGAAAATAATAAAATAACTAAAAATACACAAACAAGCAAACCCTGCATCCAAATATAATCTGTTCCATAGATAAGCACCATTAATGATTTAAATGAAACCTGCCAATAATCGTCTCCAATACCGCTATCTAAAGATCCGTGATCGCGATAAAAGAAAGAGAATTTAATCCAGAAAAATAATAGCAAATAATTAACAGTCAGTAATAAAAAATTTTTAATAGAAAAAAATAATTTATTTTTAAGTTGAAAGATAAAAATGAATAATAATATTAATGCAAAAGTAATAACTAATATAAGATTAGCACCTACTGCTAATTGCCAGCATATTGATGACAAAGTTAAAGTTCGAATTTTTTTTTCACCGAAATAATCCTGCAGATAAACCAACCCTAAGAGCATGAAACCAATAGAAATACCATAACCCCGGCATAATTCAAAAAAATCCAAGAAATTGAATGTTAAAATAAAAAATGTTGTTAAAAGAATTTTCGACCATACACTCTTTAAATATCTGAAATATTTAAAAACCGCATAACATAAAATCACAAAAGATAATATGTTTGGTAATCTTAAAACAAAACTATGCGAACCGGCAATTTTAAAACATACATTTGCAAGGGCGCTGTTTAGCACATGGTTATTTGTATACACATGGGACAGGTAAGGTAAATAATCACTGTTTTGTATATAAAAGAAAAAAGTTAACGATTCATCATGACTAAATGGAATAAAAAATGCCCTTAAACAAATTACAATAAAAACCAAAAAACAAATGATCAAATACAGCTTTATAAAATATTTTTCCAAAAAACTACTCATTTATTAATCCAATAAATAAGATTGATGTTTGTTGTATTTTTCTAAGGTTCTTATGCCTGAAGAGCTAATATGCTCAAATTCTTTATCGCAAAAAATATTAATGATCTTTATTTGTGGCATTAACTCTTGTATATAACGATATTGATTTTGTTCGTATTGAAAATCGGTAGAGTTACGTAAACCTCTTATCACTACTACATCGTAGCCATACGACTCAACATGATCTGTAAGTAAGCCATTGTATTCAGTTAATTGACGATTCTTAATAGACTTGGGTACATCCCATGTTCTGTCTTTTTTATCCGGGTTTTTACCGAATGAAATAATTACTTTATCAAATATACGTTCGGCCTTTTGCAAAACATTATAGTGCCCTTTATGAAAAGGATTAAAACTTCCGCAAAAAAGTCCAATTAAGGGTTTGCGGTATTTTACGTAATCGATCAAAGCATTTAAGTTGCCTTTTGTATTTAAACTTTGTAATACTTCAATTCGTTTTGGAAGATAGGTTTTGTAATCTACAAACTGGTATTCTTTAAAGATCTGGTGTTCGTATTCAATTAATTTATCAAGAGGTTGTTCTAAAATATTAAGATCAGCTTTAATTAATAGTTGCGATTTGCTATTTGAGGATTTATGTGTTTTTGTATCCAGGATCATTTGGTGGATACTATTTTTTTGCTCTTTTGTAAGCTTTGTATCTTTCGCTTCCTGTAAAAATAAATTGGCCGATCGTTCTTCGTTATCGCCAGCTTGCGGATCATAAACTGCATCATGAAATACTGCGGCAAGAAACAATTCATCATCCGGATCGCTGATCTGAGATAATTGATCAAGCAGATCTATTAGATGAGAAGTCGTGTGATAAAAACGTTGATGTTCTTCATAACGGTTTAAAACAGAATCGGAAAGGCCCAGTTTTTGCAAACGCTCTAAGATATATTTCTTATCGATCATTTCTTTTTAGCTAAATAATACAAAGTGGTGCAATTATTTTCGTTAATAATTATGTTGGCCTGATCTTTAATTTTTTCGGCAGTAACTTCACTGTATCTTGTAATTTCTTCATTAATTAGTTCTGCATTTCCTAAAAGCTCAGATATGGCAAGATTGGTGGCTTTTGTCAGCACATCGGTTTCGCTAAAAGTTAAGCTCGACTCTACTTTATTTTTACATTTCTGTAATTCAACTTCACCAACCAATTCTGTTTTTAATTTTTCAATTTCATCAATAATGGCTTGTTCAGCATCTTCCATTTTTACATGATCAGGCACTTTTCCACTGATCACAAACACACCTTTATCAAGATCTCCCATAACGTATGCATTTATATCATTGAATAATTGTTTTTCTTTTATTAAGGTCTTGTATAAACGTGATGAGTTACCTCTGCTTAAAATATCCGAAATAATATCTACTGTGTGATATTCCTTATCTGTTCTGGCACACATGTGATACACTTTGTAGATAGAACTTGCTGGCACATCTCTTTCAACCGTTAGGCGTTTTGGTTTTGTTTGTTTTGGTTCAACCGGTAAGTTTCTAACCGGTTTATTTACTGCAGGAATTGGCTCGAACCATTTTTTTGCCAATTGTTTTACTTCCTCAACATCTACATTACCTGCCACTACCATAATGGCGTTGCTTGGCGTATAATGTTTTTTAAAGAAACCACGTACATCATCCATGGTAGCATTTTCAATATGAGCGATCTCTTTACCTATGGTTGCCCATTTGTAAGGGTGTTTTTCATATACCAAAGGCCGTAATATTAGCCATACATCGCCATAAGGCTGGTTCAAATAACGTTGCTTAAACTCTTCAATAACTACGTTGCGCTGCACTTCTAAGCTTTTATCGGTAAAGGCTAAACTAAGCATACGATCGCTTTCTAACCAAAACATGGTCTCAATATTCTCTGCAGGAACTGTGCAGTAATAATTAGTAAGATCATTTGTAGTAAAGGCGTTGTTCTCTCCGCCTACCATTTGCAATGGCTCGTCGTAATTAGGAATGTTAACACTTCCTCCAAACATTAAATGCTCAAACAAATGAGCAAAACCGGTTTTGTTCTCGTCTTCATCACGCGCACCAACATCATACAGGATATTTAAACAAGCCAATGGGGTACTATTATCTTTATGTACAATAACCCTTAAATTATTTTCTAGTGTAAACTTTTCAAACTCTATCATAACAAGCCGCTAATTTACGAATTATAAAACCATAATATCTTATCAAAAAAGCGCTTATTAAATGTAAAGAATTTTGTATATTAGCTTAAATACGATGGTAAAAGAAAACAATATGGTTGAGCAGAATGTTATTTCTCTCGCTAAATCTGACGTTATCTTATATGATAATTATCTGGTACGAATTATTATTATAGAGAACTCCCAGGTAGAAGTAGAAGATATTTTGCAGGTACAAGCAGCCAAGAAGCAACTGCTGGGCGATCATGAACACGTTGTTATTTTCAGAACTCCAAAATATGGCAATATTTCTAAAGAGGCCCGCGAACTGTCTGCGTCTATAGCAGTGAATAAAAATGCCATTGCAAAGGCTATTATTGTAAAATCTATCTCGGCAAAATTAATAGGTAGTGTATTTATAAATTTCCATAAACCGCCTGTGCCTACAAAAATGTTTAAGGATGAGGATGAAGCAGAAAAGTGGTTACGTGAAATGCAGGCTAAAGCTGCCGGAAAATAATATTTAAAGAGCAGTTAATCTTTTTATTGTTATATTAAACTCTTCCATAATTTCGTCTACAATCTGTGCTGCCGGCTTAATATCTTTTATGGCGGAGCTTACCTGCCCAATTTCCAATTCACCTTCGTTAAGGTCACCTTCAAACATCCCTTTTTTTGCTCTTCCACGACCCAACAATTGCTCTAGTTCTTCTTTAGAAGCACCTTCTTTTTCTGCGTTCTCAACCAAATTAAAAAAATGGTTCTTTATTAACCTTACCGGTGTTAATTGTTTTAGAGTTAAAACGGTATCGCCTTCGCTGGTTTTAATTACTGCGTCTTTAAAGTTTTGATGCGCGCTGCTCTCAGGTGTAGCTACAAAACGGCTTCCAACCTGCACTGCTTCTGCCCCAAGAGCAAAAGCCGCAGCCATCTGGCTTCCATAACCTATTCCACCGGCCGATATTAAAGGCAAAGTAACTGCTTTTCTTATTTGGGGTATTAATACCATCGTGGTTGTTTCTTCTCTGCCATTGTGCCCACCGGCCTCAAAACCTTCAGCAACAATAGCATCAACGCCTGCTTCCTGGCATTTTAAGGCGAATTTTACATTACTAACTACGTGAACAACCGTTATTCCATGTTGTTTTAGGTGATTGGTCCATGTTTTAGGGTTGCCGGCACTAGTAAAAACAATTTTAACACCTTCTTCAATAATTATTTTAATATGCTCCTCAATATTGGGATATAAAAGTGGCACATTTACGCCAAAAGGTCTACCCGTAGCTTGTTTACATTTTTGGATATGGGCCCTTAAAACATCCGGGTACATGCTGCCTGAACCTATCAGTCCAAGGCCGCCTGCATTGCTTACCGCGCTGGCGAGCTCCCATCCGCTGCACCAGATCATACCGGCCTGAATAATTGGTTTTTCAATGTTAAACAGCTCGCAGATCCGGTTATTTTTCATGGCAGGTAAATTGATGAATTTTGGTATAAAATTATGTTTTTAAACCAAAACCCAAACAATAAAGTTATTCGTATATAAAATGTTGCTTTATTTTAAGAATTTTTTACTATATTTGGGGGTATTTTTACGAGATTTGAACTTCATATGAAAAGAATTATATTTTTACTATTTATTATTTCATCTACATTTTCTTTAAAGTCGCAGTGGCTTTGGGATTATGGCGGATCGATCGGTGCTTCAAATTACCTTGGTGATATTGGCGGTAAAGAAAAAACAAGAAGAGATTTTGTTGCGGATATGAAACTGGCCAAAACCCGTTGGAATGGCGGTGCTTTTGTCCGTTATAAATGGAGGCCTAAACTTTCTTTAAAATTGGCTTTTGATTATTTAAGAATTGAAGGTGACGATAAATTATCTACTAACCCGGGCAGAAAATACAGGAATTTTAATTTCCGTAACGATATTTTTGATCTTGCATTTACCGGCGAATGGTTTTTTTACGAGAATAATGACCTTGGAAATACTTACCGTTATAGGAATGGTTTCAGGGCTTATTTATTTGGTGGTATTGGTGGATATTTTACTAATCCAAAAAGTCTTTATAAAGGCGAATACGTAAAAATGCAGCCATATGCATCAGAAGGTGTTCAGTATAAAAAAATTGGATTGAACATTCCAATGGGTGGTGGTTTTTATTTTACATTGGATAAAAAACACCGTATTGGTTTTGAAATGAATTACAGAAAAACCTTTACAGATTATTTAGATGATATTAGTGGTAATTATCCAAGCACGCCGCCAAGCGATGCCTATACACAGGGTTTAATTTTAAGAACTACTGAGTTAGGAGCACAAGGCCTTTCTGATAATGCCGGTGCTTACGGTTCTCATACATGGGGTGCTAAAAGGGGTGATAAAACCCATAAAGATGCTTACATGACCATGAGTTTAAGTTACAGTTATGTAATTAGAGGTAAAAGTAGCTTTTACCGCGCAAGACATGGTTTCTTCGGAAAAGGTAAGAAAAGAAAAATGAGAAAGATCAGGGCTAAATTCTAGACCTAATAAAATATAAAGATCCCAAGCAATTGGGATTTTTTTTGTTTTAAAACCTCTTTAATGTACTTATATTTGTGCCCTATTATGAAAAGAATATTAATTGCCGCTTTTATTATTTCGCTTTGTGCCTGTAATACTAAAGAGGATGGTACAATTGGCACCGATATTGTAAATAATACTGCCAGTGCCGATGGACAAGCAAATACAAACCTCCCTGATATTAAATTTGAAGAAGAAGAGTTTGATTTTGGAAAGATAACGCAGGGAGAAATTGTAAGTCACGCCTTTACTTTTAAAAACACCGGCAAAAGCAATTTAATAATTAGCAGCGCCAGCGGAAGCTGTGGTTGCACTGTGCCACACTGGCCTAAAGAACCAATAAAGGCAGGCGAAGAAAATAAAATTAATGTTGTTTTTAGCAGCGAAGGAAAAAGCGGCTTACAGGAAAAAACTATTACCATAGTTACCAATTGCGAACCGGCAACACGTATCTTAAAAATAAAAACAGAAATAATTGTAGCAGAAACTGCAAAATAACCAGTAAAGTAGATCAAGATCAATTACCATAAATTAAACATAAATCAGGTAAACGAATAAAACGTTTATCATTAACAAAAAAACAAAACATGAACCAACTAGTAATTTTAATGGGCGCTCCTGCAGCCGGCCAAAATCCTTTAATGCAATTTTTACCTTTAGTAGCAATTATTGTTGTATTTTATTTCTTTATGATCCGTCCTCAAATGAAAAAAGCAAAAGATCAAAAAAAATACATTGAGGCTTTAAAAAAGGGTGATAAAATATTGACCATTGGCGGTATTTATGGTAAAATTGCCGATATAAAAGAAGACGGTACAATTATTATGGAAGTTGAAGATGGCAGCAAAATGAAGATCTCTAAGAACGCTGTTTCGCAAGATGCTACTGCAACTTTAAACCAACCGTAATTTAAAACGTTTGAATAATTCAAACACAACATATTCAGAAAAAAAATTAAAGCCTGGTAAAGCCACGGCTTTTTTTATTTGTATTGGCATTGCCTCCACATTGTGGATATTACAAGCCTTAAACACAGTTTATACTTATACCGTTACGGTGCCTGTAGCATTTAAGAATTTACCGCAAAATAAAAAGCCATTAACGCAAATACCTAATCAGCTTTCGGTAGATATTAAGGCATCGGGATTAAAATTATTTTTAGTATTGGCAAATCAGCCGTTTAAACCGGTTGAAATTGATTTTAATGCTTTAAAAGCTGTAAACAAACAACAAACCTATATTTTAAGCAGCAACGCCATTAATTTTAAAAGTAGTTTTAAATTTGAAACACAAATAAAACACATTACACCGGATACACTTTATTTTTCAGAAAAGAATGGCTACCAAAAAAAAATACCGGTAAAGGTGCCCTTGTATTTAAAATGTTTACAAGGATATGGTTCCAGGCAACCAATTATTACACCTGAATTTATTACAATTTGGGGTGATACAACTGAAATTAATAAAATAGATACTATTTATTCTCAGCCACTTAATTTAGTTAATCTAAATAAAAGCTACACATCCGAACTGGTTATTATAAAGCCTAGCGCCACAATTAGTACCTCTGATATGGAAGTTGAGATTTACATTGAGGTAGATAGATTAATAGAGCATACCATTACTTTACCTATAAGTGCCCTAAACAGCCAGAGTTTTAAACAGGTAAATGTTTTCCCGGCAAAAGTAAATGTAAAATTTACGAGCATACAAAATGCCTTTAGCATTGCAGACACCACTCTGTTTAAAGTAAGTGTTGATCCCTCTAAGATAAACTCTAACAATAAATGCCCTGTGTTCTTAAATGAAGTTCCAAAAAATGTAAATATTTTAAGTATCGATCCAAAGGAAGTAGAAATACTAATTATTAAATAAAATGATCATAGGTTTAACAGGTGGTATTGGTAGTGGCAAAAGCACAGTGGCTAAAGTATTTGAGCTAATTGGCTGCGCTGTTTTTTACAGTGATGATGTTGCGAAAGATATTTATTTTGACAAGGATATTAAACCAAAAGTAATTGCACTTTTGGGTAATGAAGCATATATTTCTGCCATCGAAATAAATAAAAAACACATTAGCTCAAAAATATTCTCCGATACAATTTTATTGCACAAATTAAACGAGATCATACACCCAGCTGTTATTAACAGATTTAAAGAATTTAAAGAGCTTCATAAAGGCACACTAATCGTAAAAGAAACGGCTTTATTGTTTGAGGCAAAATTAGAAGCGCAGGTAGATAAAATAGTTTTAGTGGCCGCAAAGGATGAGCTGCGAATAGCGCGCGTTATGGAACGCGATGGATTAAGCCGTGAAGAAGTTATTCAAAAAATGAAAGCGCAATTGCCTCAGGATGAAAAGATATTAAGATCAGATGAAATAATTTATAATAACGAAGAAGATTTTTTAATTACACAGGTAATTGCTGTGTACGATAAATTTAAAAATGCTTAGAAAAGATTATATATTAAGACAACTGGAAGAATTTGGCAAAGTAATGGCCGTTATTCTGGGTTTTAAGAAACAATTGGACTGGGAAGAATTTGAAAAAGAAATTTACAAAGCTTCTTTAAAGTTTACCTCACTCGAAATAAACCACGTTGAAGGTTTAAATGAAGAAGCTTTTGAAAAGGAAGTACTTAGCAACCCTGCTTTAACACTAGACCAGCTAAAGATCCTAGCCGACCTACTCTTTGAACGCATGAATTTGTATATTGTAAGGAACGAAGAAGAAAAGTACGAAAAACTAAAAGCAAAATGTTTAAGTCTTTACAAATTCATTCAAAATAGTCATACAGAAAATGAGTTTGATATGAACGTGCATTATAAATTGGAAGCGCTCAAGAAATTATAAGTTACTTTTTTAATTCCTTAAAATTCCTGTCAATATATTTTTCTGAAGGCAATAACGAATCCTGGATGCGTTTGGCATAGCGGATACTAGCCAGAATCTCTTTTTGTTTTTCTTCTACCAGGTCTTTTTGTCTTTGAGTTTCCTTTTCTTTTATTTCAATTAAACTCTTTTGCTTTTGTGATATTCTAAAGCGATTGAACATAAATAAAGCGAATATGGCAACCAGGGCAATACCACTGTACAATGCATAGCGCATTGTTTTTTCTTCTTTAAACTGTGCTGCAATAACCTTTTTTGATTCAACAGTTTTTACACTATCGGCTGTTAATTTTTTTTCATACTCAAATTGATATTCTTTTTTTATGCTTTCTGTTCTATTGCCCATATGCAAAAGGCTATCTTTATAAAATGTATACATCTCATGCATTTCTAGTGCTGCCGCGCTATTGTTTTCAGACTTATAGATATCATATAAAAGACTTGCTGAGTTAGAAAGAGTTTCAACGTACCCCAATTCTTTATTCAATCGCAGCGATTCTAAAGCATATTGCTTGGCTTTGTTGTAATTTTTTTGTTTGAAATAAATCCTGCCAATATTACCTGAAACCGTTGCGATGCCGGTTTTATAATTAATTTCATTAAATATTTTTAAAGCTTTCTCGTAAAACTCCAGGGATGTGTGCAATTCATCCTCATTTTGATAGGTTGCTCCTATATAATTAAAGGCGCGGCCCATACCAAGTTTATTATCAACACTTGTACAAATTTCTAACCCTTTGTTATAATAATAACGGGCATTTAATAATTTTCCTTTGTATTTATAAACAGTTCCAATATTAAGTAACACCACGCTCATTCCATTTTTACTGCCTTTTTCGGTATATAATTTTAAGCTTTTAAGAAAATAACTTAGTGCTTTGGGATATTCATGTTGCGTGAGGTAAACATTGGCAATACTATTAAGATCTGAAGCAACTCCGGCTTTTTCATCATTTTGTGACCTTATTTTAAAACTTCTATGAAAATGATCGAGGGCTTTTGGCAGGTTGCCCTGAATTTCATACATAACACCTAAATTATGTAACGAATTTCCTTTCAATATATCATCTCCTATTTCTTCACCTATTTTTAGGCTCTTAGTAAAATAAGAAATGGCTTCGTTTATATTGCCCTTGTAATGAGACATGGAACCAAGGTTATTATATGAATTGGCAACCCCTTTTTTATCGCCTTGAATTTGACAGATCTTTAAAGCCTCTTCAAATCTTTTAAGAGCAAGTGGTATGTCGCCTTTTTGATTGGCATAAGTACCTAAACCATTTAAACTTAATGCTATGTAGTATAAGAATTTGTTTTTTTCATCAGATTTTAAATTTTTAGATGCCAAATTTTTTTCTGATATTTTTATAATTTGTTCAGAATAGGCCGGCCAAATAGAATCGTTATATTCGAGTTCCACCAGCCTACTTAAAAGATTGCAGCGGGTGGTATCATTTTGTGCTTTTTTAATGGCAACCTTAAGAGAATCTTTCGTTTTTTCGAGCGAATTAGAACTTGCTTTATCTTGAGCATAAAAAAATAAACAATTAAATAAAACTAAAATAAGTATTAATTTTTTTTTCATTATTTAAGTTTCAAATCACTCAGGATTACTTTTCAATTAAAAAAAGATTTACTGCCATTAACCATGCCTACAACTTTACCCGCAAGGGCTTTACCGAAGAAAGGCGAGTTTTTTGATCTTGAAAGATTTGTTTTTTCGGTTAAAGTAGTACTATCCGTAAGTGAGAAAACAGTTAGGTTGGCATTACTGCCTTCGGCTATTATTGGAAGTTTGATCTCTAAGATGTTATAGGCATTATCAGACATTGATCTAACAATGGTATCAATATTTTTATCCTTTAAGGCTTCAAGAGCACATGAGAAGGCTGTTTGCAGGTTGATCATTCCAAAATCTGCCAGGTCAAATTCAAGGTCCTTGCTTTCAACATCCTGCGGTAAGTGGTCGCTGACGATCACATCAATTACACCGGTCGTAATGGCAGTTCGCAAAGCCTGTACATCTTTTTTAGAACGTAACGGCGGGTTAAGTTTATAATTTGTATCAAACTCGGTTAAGCTTGTATCATCCAGAAACAGATTTACTGCGGCAACACCACAGCTTACATTTAAATTATTTGCCTTTGCTCTTTTTATGAGTTCTACACTACCCTTTGTACTTACGGTTGGAATGTGCAGCTTACCGCCGATATATTCTAAAATTGCCAGGTTGCGTTGTAAATTAAGTTCTTCGGCTAAAACAGGTATGCCTTTTAAGCCTAACGCGGTTGAAACTTCGCCTTCGTTTATTTGCCCGCCATTAGAGATGCTTTCATCATCACAATGCGTAACGATAAAAGAATTTAAGTTATCGGAATATTGCAATGCCCGCATGATCATCCCAGCGTCGTTTATAGCATGTTTATAATCGCTAAAGCCAATGGCGCCCGATTTTTTCATATCGTGCATTTCGGCAAGGTCTTTTCCTTTACCATCAACGGTAATGGTTCCAAAGGGTAAAACATTTACCAGTTTATTTTCTGTTTTATTAATTACATATTCTATTTGTGATTTGTTATGTAATGCGGGGTTATTATAACTGTGAATGCAAACCGAAGTAAATCCACCGGCAGCTGCGCCTTTAATAACTGTTTCTAATGTTTCCTTATGTTCATATCCCGGATCGCAGGATACGGCCTGCATATCCACCCACCCGTTAGAAACGTGCAGGCCACTTCCCTCAATTATTTTTACAACTCCTTTTGGAGTTAAATTCTTTTTAATTTCAACAATCACGCCTCCTTCAATTAATATATCCATTGTTTTATCGTAAAACGGACTGTTAGTTGCTAAAATTCGTGCTTGTTTAATTAATATATTCATCTTATTTTTATTTTAAAAATCTTAGTAAAGCTATTTCTATTCCTATAAACAACAAGGTTAAGATAATAAATATTTTCCACAGTTTCTTACCCTCTGCCCCTTGCTGCACCTGACCTGTTATATCGCTGCTTGTATCTTCTATTAACTTTATGTTCTTAAAGCCTTTATCTGCTATAACTTTCTTTAATTGTTCCTGAACCATACATTTAAGATCAGACTCTTTTCGCGAATAATTAAAGGCCAATGGCAATAATACCTGGTTATTTCTTACCACCTCAAAAAAACCGGGTACATTAACCTGATGCTGTGTATAAAGTGAAACACCATTATTTAATGCTCTTGATTCGGGAATAATATCTAAGAGACCATTTACCTGCTTTATGTGCGGCGGCTGATCGATCGAGGCCAGGTCGTTCTTAATAGTGATAACTATGTTTGAGCTTGCATGGTAAGAAAGTGGAACAGATCTTAAGCTATTAAAACAAACCTGGTAAAAAGTAGGTACAAACAATGCGTGCTTCGGAAAATTGGTGCATTTTTCATTTAACGGCGCAGAGAAAAGGTAAACCGAAGCGTTGTCTTTTTTACTGAGACCAAATAAGGCATCGCCATTTTGCAGCATTAAAATGGTTTCAAAATCCATTTTATTTGTTTTTGCGAGTTTATAATGGTTGGCCACAAGCGGTAAATTCAAACGATCGTTTACTTTTTCGAAAACGCCGGCATAAAATTTAGAGGCGAGTTCTATTTTATCAACTTTTAAATGAGAAGTATCTGCCGAGATCAGATTTGGTAGCTGTAGCATTGACAGGCTTTGGTTGTAAGAAGTTAAATTAGCTGTTTGCGAAGGGATGAACACTACCGAGCCGCCATTGCCGGTAAACTTAAGTAACTCGGCCATTAAGCCGCTGCTAAGTTCACCAAGCTGGTTTAAAATAATAACATCGCTAGTTTTAAAAGCGCTGAAATCAATGGCCTGCTCTAAAAAAGAATTTAATTTAAATAAACTATCCGTTTTAAAAAGAGTAGCAATGGGATTATCCAATGATTGATCTTTACCATTTACTAAACAAACGGAAACATTAACTTTAGAATTAAAGGCAAAAAATAATTCATCGTCAAACGTAATTGGAAAATCCTCTATTTTAATAGACCCATAATTAATGCCCTCTTTCTTGCATTCAAAAGTAAATTGTATCTCTTTTTTTGAATTAGCTTCTACCGAAAAAGAGCTAATGGCAATTTGTTGTTTATTTAAAAATAATTTTGCCGAGCCAATTTCAAGGTTGGTATTGCCATAATTTATAACATTTGCATGTAATTTTTGAATGAAGCCTTTTTGTTGAAGCGGTGTTTCAAACCAGCAAGTATCGATATAAATATTATTTACCTCGTTAGCTTTTAAAGGCACAAGCGTTATTTTAACTACGGTGTCGTTTTGAATGGCGGCTAAATTAAAAGTAGTTTCCTGAACGTCGCTTAAAGCATATACTTTTTGATCGTTTAAATTAGATGTGTTTAAAAATTCAGTCTGACGTTTTAAAACATCACTGTACAACCGAGTGGCACTAGAAATCTTTACTTCATCTACAACATTTACAGCATCTTCTTTAGAGTTAAAACGCTGGTGTTTGCCTTCAAAATCGTTGGTGATTATCTGGAATTTATCACCGTTACCAAAAGCTTTGATTATCTCTTTTGCTTTACTCTTTGCTATTTCCAATAAAGGGCCTTGCTTATTAACATTCTCCATGCTAAAAGAGTTATCAATATAAATACTAATTGCCTTTGCACCTGTATTGGTAATAACCGTGTTCTTATCAAAAAGCACCGGCTGGCAAAAAGCCATAACAAGACAAGCTATTGCCAGACAACGGGCAATTAAAACAAGGATCTCTCTTAAGCGTGATTTGGATTTACTTTGATGCTGTAATTCTTTTAAAAATTTTACGTTAGTAAAGTAAACCTTTTTATAACGCCTGAAATTAAATAAATGAATAAGAATTGGAATTGTAACCGCCGCCAAAGCCCATAAAAATGCGGGATAAACAAACATCATAGGGTATAAAAATACAAAATAGTAACGGGTTTACAAATGGTAAATTTGGATTTTTACCAAATTACATTTTAAAGCCACCAATTTCACTAATTTTCACAAATGGTTGGTGTAATTAATGGCTTTTGCTCTTAGAGCAAAGCCTAAATTTCACAAATTCTGAATTAATTGGTTAAAAGTAATCCTATTAGAGAAATTAGTGGAATTCGTGGCTATTTTAAGTAATACATAACGGCAAAATTACTAAGTTTGTGCCACATGAACTCAGCGCTTGCCTCCATAGGAAAAAACCTTTTACTTATTGTTATTGTTGTTTTATCTGCCTTTAATTTTTTTTATAGCTGGTTTAACTGGACCGAATTATTAGAGATCCAACTTATCTTTGGCTTGGCCTACATTTTTTTAAGTTGTTACGAGGTGTTAAATGCAAGTTATAAAGCCGCTTTACCCGTGCAACGTTTCTCTTATTTTACGTTTAGTTTAGTTGCGCTCAGGATCTTAAAAGTTGGCGTGTTTGTAACCTTTGCCTTAATGTTATACACATCGGGCAGCCGCGCCAAATATTTATATGTTATTTGTTTAATAATTGCGTTAACAGAGCTAATTGTATTATTTATTAAATATAAAAAAGGACTTTGTTTCATAAGCATTTACGCCAACTATTTATTGTTTGCAGAAAGCCGCTTAAAAAAGATATTTGCTTCGGAAATTGAGATCATTGAATTCAGACACGAGATCTTTTACTTTGTAAAAAAAGATAAAAAGACCTTTGAAATAAAGCTCATACATATAAGTGATAAAACTAATTTTTTAGTTACCATTAACGAGTGGATAAATCGTAATAATGCTCCGGTGAGCAAGGAATCAAAGGAGAAGATTAGTAAAGCTTTGAATTAAATAATTATTAAGAAACGATCTTCTTAAGTGTTCTAAAAATAAGTTTAAGATCTGTGCCCACCCTCATTTGCGAAATGTATTTTTTATTGAGTTCCAGTTTTGCAGGCATTATTTCCTTAATATAAGTGTCTTCCGGATTGGCAGACATAGCTAATAGTTCATTTTCGTTAAAATATTCTAAAGATGCCAGGTCGGTAATGCCGGGTTTTACCAATAATACTTTTTTTTGCTCGGCTGTGTAAAGATCAACATATTTGCGCACTTCGGGCCTTGGGCCAACCAGGCTCATATCACCAACAAGAACGTTTAATAACTGCGGCAATTCATCCAGTTTATATTTTCGTAAATAATAACCAACGGCGGTGATGCGCGGGTCGCGGCCTCCAACAGTTAATAGGCCTGCTTTATCTGCATTTTTTTTCATGGTGCGAAATTTTAATAGGCCAAAATCTTCGTTCCCCCGCCCTACCCGTTGCTGCACATAAAAAACCGGGAAACCACTGCTAAGAATAATAAATAAAGAAATTATTAAAAAAAAGGGCAACAGAATTAATAAACCAATTATGGAAAGAAAAAAATCAATTATGCGTTTTGGTTTTGAATGTAACATTACTTCTAAAGCAAATCCACCACCTTCGGCTATTACTTCTTCAAGCATTTATTTAATTACTTTATTTACACCTTCAATAACAGCATTTACGACTGTTTTAATTTGTTCGTCAGTAAGATTATAAAAAATCGGTAAAGAAATTTCACGGCTCGAGTTATCGCAAGTTATTTTATAATCGTTTACATTATAACCCAAGCTCTTATAAAAGCTCATACCGGGCACAGGTAAAAAATGTACGTTCACACTTACATCCGCATCAAAAATATGTTTTATAATAGCATCACGTTGAGCCTCAGTAGCCCCTTTTATTCTTAAAGGATATAAATGATAACAGCTTTTTTTATTTGCAGTTTCAAAAACGGGTAATTCTAAACGCGCATCGTTCTTTAATAAATTATTGTACGAATCTACAATGTGTTTACGTTTAATTAAGGTATCGTTATCGTAACGCTCCAGTTCGATCAAGCCAATAGCCGCAGAAATATCGGTCATATTGCATTTATAACCGGCTTCAATAATATCGTATCGCCAATTACCTTTTTGTGTTTTTGCAAGAGCATCTTTATCCTGGCCATGAAGCGTGGAGACGCATAATTTTTTATATTCCGCTTCATTATCAAATGGTGCCGGCAAATTTAAAGCAACCGCACCGCCTTCGGCAGTAGTTAAATTTTTTACCGCGTGAAAAGAAAATACGCTAACGTCAGTTAATGAGCCCGTTTTTTTACCATTGTACGTTGCACCAAAAGAATGTGCAGAGTCGCTAAGGATCAATATCCGGCCTAATTTTTGCTGGTTGACATTATCTCCGGCAACAAATTTATTTTTATGTTTTATTACCAGCTCGTTCATTTCCAAATAATCGCAAGGCCAACCGGCAAAATCAACCGGCATAATCACTTTTGTTTTTGACGTGATGGCTTTTTCAATTTCGCTAACAGAGATGTTAAAATCATTGGCATTTACATCTACAAAAACAGGTTTAGCGCCCACATGAATAATAACATTTGCAGTAGCAGAATAAGTATAAGCAGGTAAAATAACTTCATCACCTTCTTTAACGCCAAACCAACGCAGCATGATCTCGAGGCCGGCCGTAGCGGAATTTAAGCAAATAGTATTTTTATTACCACAATATTCTGTAACCTTTTTTTCGAATAATTTGGTGCGTGGCCCGGTAGTTATCCAACCGCTTTTTAAAACAGCAACTACTTCGTTACAGATCTTATCGTCAATTCGTGGTGGTGAAAATGGGATCATATTTGAAATTGGATTTAAATTAAAATTTTTATAGTATGTTTACCTGCGTTGCGCCAAAACCGTAGTCTTTGTAAGATCCATCCTGGTAGGTAACTCCTTTTGTTTTTTTTAAGCGTTCAATTATTTCTTGTTTTAATCTTCCGTTGCCCACACCATGAATAAAAACCAGTTTTTTCATATTCTTTGTAATGGCAGCATCTAATTCGTTCTCAAATCGCTCTAATTGTATGTTCAACATTTCAAAATTACTCAAACCTTCCGGATTTTCAATTAATTCGGTAATATGCAGGTCTACCTCTTTTTCTAATGACCGTAAGTATTCTTTATTTGATTTAGAAATCTTACTACGCGAATTAAATTCCTTAATACTTTTTAGTTTGGCAATATCAATTAAGCTTAACTCCTGCTCTACATTGGCCTGAGTAATAAATTCATCCTTTAGTAAAAAACCATAAACCGGAAATTTAAATTCGTCGTGTTTAATTAATTTTGATTCGGCAAGGGTTTTGTGGCTTACGTTGACAATTTCTACGACGGGCATTTGAGTTTTAAAATGTATGTTCTTATAAAATAAACATTCTATTTTATGATAATTATAATCTTTAAAGAACTGGATCTTTACTTGCTTTAAAAGTATTTTTTGATAAGCGCCAAGGTCACCATGCTTCAGTGTCTGAAAATATTCCTCATCCTTTATGGAATAAGAGAATAAAATATTAAAAGAAGAAGAATTATATAAATAGATCTTATAATCATTTACCAATGCCGTTAGTTCATGGTCCGGTTCAATGATCAGATAGATGGCATCGTTAACGTAACCTTCAGGGTTAAGCTCAATATTATCAGCATCCTTATCAATTATCAATTCCGTATGTATGGGCACTAATTGCGAAGCTAAATACGGGATCTCAAAACCATCGGGCATCTCAACAAAAACGGTGAGTTTATCTTTCATGCGGGATACAACACCTTCGCCGGTCTCGTTTAAAAATCTAACCTTATCGCCTATCCTGAGTTTCATTTATAAATTAAGGATATACGCTCCTTGTTGTTTTGTTTTAATTAATTCGATTTCAAATTTACGACATAATTCCTCTGTTTTTTTAAGGGAATTATTATTATTTGAACCATCAGCTATGATGGTCTTAAGTACCTTAAAACCCTCTATATTATTAGCACTTAGCTTAAAATTATTGGCAAGTACCAATACGTTAATTTTAGCTAAAGAAATGTTGGGCCAATGGTTTTGTTTATCCAGGATCAAAATATGTTGTTTGTTCTTCTGCAAATAATTAAAATCTGCAACGTTCAACCTGGTATTATTAAATGAAATAACATGTGGCTTTACATGAAACATAAAGTTAGAAGAATCTAAACGATTAATGGTTGACAACTGCTTGTTTTTGACACTAATGATGTTGTGTTTGTTTATTTGGTAAACAGAGAGTTGTTCGCGGGTTTTGGAAGCAAATGATACAAATAACGAAGAGATCTGCCACCAGATCAATAAAATAAGGCAAAAAGCAGATAATCTGAACGAACGGTTTTGAAGAGATAAAGAAACGATAATAATAAAAACGGATAAGAATAAAGCATCATAAAAACTGAAATCAATACTATCAATAAAACCAAACTCTGCCGAATTAAAAAAAGTAATAAACGTAATTAAGCAGTTAACAAGAAAATTGACCAGTACTGCTGCAAAACCAAGTTTAAAAATAATAAGTACAGCCAGCAATAAAATAACAAAACTGGCAGGTACAACAATAATGTTACATATAAAGAACCATAAAGGAAATTGTTTAAAAAAGAACAAGGTAAGCGGCAAAGTGCTTAGTGTAGCTGCAAACGAAACGGTTGTTGCTTGCCAGAATTTTTTTATAAAATAATTTTCGGGCTGCCAGTTCGCCTCAAGCTTTGGTTGAAAATACAGTAGACCAAATACAGCAAAATAACTTAAAAGGAAACCAAAGTCTGTAATAAAAAAAGGATCGTAACATAATAAAATAAATGCCGAGACCAATAAAATATTTATTTGATTTCGTTGGCCGGCCCTAAAAAATATCTTGCCAAAACCTAATAGGTTGAACATAATAACGGCGCGCAATACCGGTGCCGAAAAGCCCGTGATAAGTGCAAAAGACCATAACAAAATGGTGATCAAAGAAAATTTAAGAAATTTGTATTTTCTTTTTTTGTCGATAAGATCAAATAAAAAACTTAGCACAAGATAGATCAAACCGGTATGTAAACCAGAAACTGATAATACATGCAGCGTGCCGGAATGTGAGAACGATTCTACTACCTGTTTATCAATATCATCATCGTAACCGGTTAATAATGCTGCCGAAACAGCGTAAGCATCTTGCGTTAGATCGCTATTCATTAATTGATGAAGAACATACTGTTTAACGCGTAAACCATAATACCAAACTGCATTTAATTGTTGGGGAACATTTAATACCTCAAAAGCATTTTTATCAATAAAAGCGGTATGGTAAATGTGTTTGTTATAGAGGTAATTCTTATAATTAAACTCATAAGGATTTTGCGGTTCTGTAACCGAAATTAATTTTGTTTTTACAATAAAGGTTGTTCCGGGGGTTAAAATATTGTCCAGTTCTGATCTTTTAAAATAGCCATTGATAGTTCCTTCTGTTTTTTTATAGCCCGAATCGGTTCTTACTTCGTTTACCATTAACTGGCATTTTACAAATTTTTCTTTTTGAACCGGAAGATCACTAATCGTAACGATCAAACACCTTGATGAGTCGGCCTGCACAAAATTACCGTAATAATTGCTTTTGTTAATTGTATTGACTGTGTAAACAAGATTAACTGCTAAAAGGAAAAAGAAAATATCCAAACAAATTAAGAATGTACGTTTAGTAAAGGCATTTTGTTTTTTTGTAAATTTTGTAATAATCGTCAAAGCCATTAAGAGAATAAAGAAAACAAGATTTACTTTATTCAGTGAGAAATGAATGCCCGACAAAACACCAATCACAAAAGGAATAAGTATCCTAAAAAAAGGAATATTTGTAAAAACCTTTATCACAATGTAAAACTAAAAAAAAATCCCGCCCGGTATTAACCAGACGGGATCATTTATAAAAAGAAATGAATTAATTGATCACTAATTTTTTAGACAATTTAGTGCCGTTAATATTAAGGTTTACAAAATAAATACCTTTAGAAAGGGTGCTGTTCTTGTTAATAGCGATCGATTGATCACCACCACCATAATTAGCGCTGGTAGCGGGTAATACATCTCTACCTAAAACATCTACTACATTTACGCCTACTGTTGCTGCATCGTTTAAATTAAATTTAATTGTAACCTCACCGTTAGATGGATTTGGGAATATGTTTAATTTATAGATCTTGGTCAATTCATTTAATCCGTTTGGACTAGTAAAATTAACTGCATCTAGAAAAATATTATTTCCATTACCATTTAAAGGATCCTCTGTAAATACAAAACGGAAAGAAGCACTTGGCGTGTTCATATAATCCGACCAGTATGGATACTGAGTTACATCAACATCTACCCATTGTGAAGCTCCGGGAATGAAAGGATTAGGATCAACACCACCTGAATTTGCTGCCATAGAAGCAGCATTTAAATTAACTACATCTTTCCAGTTAGCACCACAATCTAATGAACCTTGAAGAACTAATTTATCCATGTAGGCAGAGGTTTTACGGGCATAAGCATATGAAAAAGTAAAGATGTTGTTTGGATTATTTACTACATCCATTACCGGCATATATAAATAATCTACTTGGCCAAATTGATCAGTACTTCCATCTATATAGAAAGAACCAACTCCATTTCTTGCAGAAAGGGTATTTTGCGCCCATGTTACAGCAGCATCAGGGTTACCAACGCTCCAGTTTGGAGGTGTAACATTTGGTGTTTCAAAACTTTCCATATAATTACCTGTAATAACAGCTGTACCGTTTAATACCATAACCTGTATAACCTTAACGTTACTTCCTTGTGCGTTACTAACCGTTAATGTTATTGTAGTAATGCCCTGGTTAGGGAATGATATAGACGTTGTAGATGCAGTAGATGCTGCAATAACTGCTCCATTATCTGCAGCCCATGCATAACCGGTTATAACTGCATTATATGAAAAATCTTTCATTACCAAAGAGCCACCAGAACAAACACTATAAGAAATGTTAGAGTTTAAGAATGGTAAAAAATTAGCAATTGGTGTACAATTACCAAGCCCATCAACATCCGTTGCTATATGATTGCCGGCCGAAATTATATTTGATCTTCCTGCTGTTGGCGACGCTAAGGCCGTTCTCATTTTGGTAGTTTGGCCGCTTGTAAAATTCTTAGGGCAAGAAGAATAATCCATGATATTCTCTACATTTTGATAGTAGTTGTTGGGATTACCCGGATTTGGCGAAGTACAGATATAATTCGTATTAGTTGAACTGGCAGGACAAGTACTGAAATTACCTTTTGTATCGGGAGTATCGGAAACGCCATCGCCACCGGCGGAAGAACCACAAACAACACCCGGGTTATTTGTATTACCAAAAGTATGGGCAAGGCTAAACCAATGGCCTGCTTCATGTGATAATGAACGTGCATTTGTACCGCTTAAAAAACCATTATTGTAAACAATTGCATCACGTAAATCGCCAGCAGCATATTGTCCAGGTAAATGCGTGTAACCAACAATCGTTCCACCCCCGGTAACGGTACCGGTTGGAATTATTTGTTTTACGATAATAATGTTAAGGTATTTTGTAGGGTCCCAACAAATGCCGCTATAGTATGAAGCACTATTAGCGCCTGTTTGATCCCAATCTGTCTTTAAATTATATATGTGTTCAATTCCTGAGGTACAATTTCCACTAGGGTCTTTATGTGCCAACATGAATTTAATATCTGAGTTGATATAAAGTGATTTGAACGGTGCAAAAATTGTATTTGTATCGGCATTCATTCTGCCATAATCACTGTTCATTTGGTTTAATGCACTAATGCATTGAGCATCGGTAATATTTTCGGGACCGCCTTTATGTAAAACATGAAAAACAACCGGTACTGTGTACTGAACAGCTGCAGTCTTATTAGTTCCTGAGGCTTTAGCTTTTTCAGCCTGAAGGTACTTTTCCTGTAGATCGGCCTGAGCAGCATCAAATTTTTCTTTTGCACCCGGAGTGGTTTTCCAATAGTATTCCATAGCAGCATACGTGTTGCATGGTTGAATTTTGTCACCTTGAGAAAAGCCAGTAACCGCTGTTAGTAAAGCAACCCCTAGAGCTATTTTAGATAATTGTTTTTTCATTTTACTTATTTTATGTGTTTATTTTTTTTGATTTACCTGGTTCAATGCCATCATATCCTTCATGGTCTTTTGCATTCCATCAACACTTCCATCTAAGAAAATAACGTTTCCTTTACCTTCTTGTGCAAAGTTCTTAACTGCTTCGGTCCACATGCTAAATAAGATCAGTGAAGAATCCAAATTAGCATCCTGCATTTCTCTTGCAGCGCCGGCCATACCTTTTGCTACTTCCTGACGGAACAAAGCAATACCCTCTCCTTTTAATTGAGATGCGTCTTTTTCTGCTTGCGCAGAGATCTTAATAAAATTACCTTCAGCTTCGGCCGCTTTTGTTCTTGTGATCAATAAAGCTTGTCCTTCATTCTCAGCAGCTGATTTTAAGTTGTTACTCGCCACAACTTTTGCCATTGAGCGCATGACTTCTTCGTCAAACGTAATATCGTTCAACTGCAGATCTATCAAATGATAACCCCAATGTTCAAGGGTTTGATCAAGTTGCTCTTTAACAGCCTCTACGATCTCTCTTCTTAAAATTAAAACTTCTGATTGTTTTTTTGTAGCAACATAAGCACGCACTGATCCTTCAACCGAACGTACCAAAGCCTGCATAAAATTACGCTCATCAATAAATTTAAAAGCCACATTTTTAATGGTCTCTTCGTCGCTGTTAATTACAGAATATAATAACATGGCGGTAAAGTTTACATTTGCCTGATCTATTGTAACAGCCTGAAAACCAAGTTCAGAACTTCTGTTCTGAACAGAGATTTTTTTAAAAACCTTCTCAATAAAAGGAATTTTTAAGTTTAAACCCGGCCGTAAGATTCGACTGAATTTTCCAAATACGGTTGTAATAGCAATGGTTCCTTGTTGTACAGAAACGAATGACAACAATATCACTAAAAAAACAAAAACGATAATAATAATTAACCCAATTGGCCCCATAAAGATTTATATTTGTATAAATGTAGGAAAATTTTTCCCTGTTTCAAAATCGTTTTTAGAAATGGTAAAAAACAAATATAAGTGGCTGTTTTTGATGCTGATTTGGTTTTTTTCGACCACATTAAAATGTCAGGAAGTGGCTGTAGATAGCGTTCCTGAGTACCAAAAGTCTTTTAATAAAGCGGTAAAACTTATTGACTCTGCAAAGTATGATGATGCAGTACCGCTCTTAAAATTTGCTCTAAAAGAAAAAAAAGATTATTGGCAGGCATACAATAAATTAGCCTACATAAAAATTCAGCAAAAAAAATATAAGGATGCCGAAAAGGATCTCGAAAAAGCTGAAAAGATACAACCCATAAATTTTGAGACCTCTAAATTAAAAGGTATAAATTTTTACTTAAACAATAAGTTTAACGACAGTAAAAGCGCAATTGATACAGCTCTTGAAATTGCAAAAGACGAAAAGATCGACGATTGGGAATTGTTCTATTACCGCGCTTTGCTCATGTACAAAGGTAAAAGCTATAAAACAGCCCTTGAAGCCCTGGAGTCAGTAACAGAATTAGCACCCAAATGCATTAAAGCAATTGTACTAAAAGGCGAAATAAGGTTTGTAACAAAAGAATATAATTATGCCATAAAAGAATTAAACGAGGCTATTAAAAAAATGCCTGCCGAAAAGCCTGATTATGCAGCCTACAAGCTCAGGGCAAAATCAAAATTCGAGGTAAAGGATTTTAAAGGTGCCGTTACCGACTGGAATGTTTATTTGGATGGGATACCCGGCGAAGAGGAAGCTTTGATAGCCCGCGGAGCTGCAAAAATAAATGTTAAAGATAATACCGGTGCCATTGCAGATCTTGATGAAGCTATTAAATTAAATCCAAAGAATGCAGTAAGTTATTGTTACAGGGCAGTTGCAAAATCTGAGAACAAAGCCTTTCAGGAAGCATTAAAGGATTATGATATGGCATTAAAACTTAAATTTGATTACGCCGATGCCTTTTACAACAGGGCCGCAACAAAGATGGCCATTAAAGATAAATATGGCGCTTGCGAAGATCTAAACAAGGCAGATGGTTTGGGTAATGAACATGCCGCGCAGATAATTGATAAATACTGTAAATAGCATTTCTTATTCCTACTTTGAAAAGGAGGTTATGAGGATTGAAGTCTTTGTAAAAATCCCTCTGTCCCCCTTTTCCAAAGTGGGAATAGAACAAAAAATAAAGTCTAATTTAATTTTGAAGGCACTACCAATTCAAATCTTGGGATCTGAACATTAAATTCGGTCTCATCAATTAAACGGGTCATGGCATAAAAACCTTCCATATAACCTAACTCACTAATCAAATTACAACCGCTGTTGTATTCGAATTTTTGTCCCGGCTCTATTATTGGGGTCTCACCTATTACACCTTCTCCATCAACAGCACGCTTTTCGCCAACGCTGTCAAAAATATCCCAATGTCTTTTTAAAAGCTGAACAGAAAAATCACTCTTGTTTTCGATGGTAATAAAATAAATAAAAAAATAATGGTTCTCTCTTGGCACGCTTTGGTCTGCCAGGTATTTTACTTCAACCGAGATCTCAATATTATGTGTGGTTGTTTTTACCATTAGATATTACAATATTAAACCGTTTTTTTTAATAAAATTGTAGAATCTCGTTAATTTAACAATTTTATGTAGGTATTACCTGGCTTGAAACCAATTGCTGGTATAGCTTTTCGTACTTTGGTAAGATAGTATTGATATCGAATTTTTTAGCCTGGGCAAACGCATTTTCGCGAAACTGAGCAAACAATTTTTTATCTCCTAATAATTTAATGGCGTTGGCTGCCATTTCTTCAACATTACCCACATCGCTTAAATAACCGGTTTTGCCATGTATGTTAACTTCCGGCAAACCACCGCCATTGGTACTAATTACAGGCACTTTCATGGCCATGGCTTCTAAAGCTGCTAAACCAAAACTTTCTGTTTCTGAAGGTAAAATAAATAGATCGGCAACACTTAATATCTCTTTTGGGTCAGCAATCTTTCCAAGATTAATAACATCATTGTTCAGGTTCAATTGCCTGCAAAGCTGTTCAATGGCAGCTTTTTCGGGACCATCACCCACCAATATTAATTTTGCGGGGAATTTATCTTTTACTTTTTCAAAGATCTTAACGACATCCTCAATTCTCTTTACTTTACGAAAGTTACTGATATGCACCAATATTTTTTCGCCATGTGGGGCGTATTTACGGGCAACGCAATGCTCTTGCGGCATTTCGTATTCTTTAATATTGATAAAGTTAGGGATAACCGTAATTTTATTATCGATCTTAAACGTTTTTAAAGTATCCATTTTTAAACTTTCAGAAACCGAAGTAATGGCATTACTATGGTTCAACGAAAAGCGTATCACCGGCTCGAATGCAGGATCTCGGCCAACCAAAGTAATATCGGTGCCGTGCAAAGTGGTAACATAAGGTAAATTAATTTTTTTCGATTTTAAGATCTGTTGTGCCATATAAGCCACAGAAGCATGTGGAATGGCGTAATGCACATGCAACACATCTAACTGTTCGTAAATGGCAACATCTACAATTTTACTTGCTAAAACACTTTCGTAAGGCTGGTATTCAAATAAAGGATAATCGTTCACGTTGAACTCGTGATAAAATAAATTCTCATCAAACAGGTTCAATCGAAAAGGCTGGCTGTACGACATAAAATGCACCTTATGGCCTTTTTTCGCTAAAGCTTTGCCTAATTCTGTTGCTACAACACCGCTTCCACCGTAGGTTGGAAAACAAACCATTCCTATATTCATAAAATAAGTTCTCTAATTACCAGCTTTAAATTTACGAATTATTCGGTTGGAATAATGTTAACAAACCATATGTTTTAAGTCACTAATTACACCAATTTCGCAAATATTTAATTGAATTAATATTAAAAAATCATCGTTTTGTGTCAATTTAATTTCCTTAAGAATAATTGCTTAAGGAAAGGATTACACGAAAAAGTAATTAGGCAAACTCCTTTTTTAATTCGAGCAATTAGTGAAATTGGTGGCTTTAAGAATTTAGTAATATCTTTAGGCCTTGAATTACAAATTACATAGTTTAAAACCTACCGACGAAGCCGCTTTAAACGAAGGAAAGCTTTTGCCTTTAATGGAAGAGTTCTACACCATCCAGGGCGAGGGGTTTAATACAGGTAAGGCCGCGTATTTTATTCGTATTGGTGGTTGCGATGTAGGTTGCCATTGGTGCGATGTTAAAGAAAGCTGGGATGCCAACATCCACCCGCTTACATCAATTGAAAAAATAATTACGAATGTATTGGAATGGAAAGCACCAAGTGTGGTGGTTACCGGTGGCGAACCCTTGATATACAATTTAGATGCTTTAACTGCTGAGTTAAAAAAGAAAAATATTGAAACGTTTATTGAAACATCAGGCGCTTATAAATTAAGCGGTAATTGGGACTGGATCTGTTTAAGTCCAAAAAAAACTATGACGCCTTTGCCGGAAGTTTATGCAAAAGCTAATGAATTAAAAGTAATTGTATTTAATCAACACGATTTTAAATGGGCCGAAGAACAAGCAGCAAAAGTTGGCAAAGATTGTTTTTTGTATTTACAACCCGAGTGGAGCAAACACATTGAATTGATCCCGCAAATTATTGAGTATGTAAAAAATAATCCAAAATGGATGATAAGTTTACAGACGCATAAGTACATGAATATTCCTTAAGCAGTGCCAACTGTTTATCATTTTTAAAGCAATACAATATTTTTTATTACTTAACGTTGGAATAATATCGTCTAACAAATTACAATTAAATTCATGAAAAAAAATGATTGGGCAACTCTGTTGGCCACAACGGCTTTTAGTTTTTTATTTTATCATCAATATCCGGGGTTGAATTTTCTTGTATTAACATTGCTCATCATTATTCTAATGTTGGCATCTAATCCGGCGCATATTAAAAAAAGAAAATGGGTATTTTTCTCTGCATTAACAATATTATCTTCAATTTTTGTTCTAATGTATGGCTCATCATTAGCAATACTTGCAACTATTATTTCTTTGTTATTGTTATCCTCCTATTCTATTAGCGACCGATCTTCGGTGATCATTAATTTGATGCAAAGCCTATATTCTGTGTTTTCTTCCTTTGTTTTTATAACAAAAAATATCACAACAAAAAATAAAACTGAGAATGGTAAAAAGAGCATTCTTTCCATTTTTCTAACTTTTGTTGTGCCCGTAATTATTGCATTTATTTTTCTTATTATTTATAAAAGCGCCAACCCTTTATTTGCAAATTATACCGAAAAAATTAACCTTGATTTTATAAGTCTGGAATGGGTATTATTCACCTTCGTTGGCTTTTTAATTGTGTATGGTGTTTTTTATCATAAACGAATTGAGCCTATAGACCAATGGGAAAATAAACTTCCATTAATTCTTTCAAAATCGGAAAATTCAAAAAATTTAAACAAGTGGGATGAAAAAAAAGCCGTAACCGTTTTATTTGTATTACTAAATGTTATGCTGATTTTTATTAATGTCCTAGATGTTAATTATTTATACCTGGGCGATGGAATGCCGAAAGGAATTACACATAAAGAGTTTGTACATAATGGGGTTGGCATGTTAATACTTTCAATTTTACTGGCAATAACAACAATTCTTTATTTTTTTAGAGGGAATTTGAATTTTGATAAAAACAATAAACTGGTTAGGATACTTGTTTATGTTTGGATCGGGCAGAATTTAATAATGGTTGTTTCTACAGGGTTACGGAACCATATGTATGTTGACGAAGCGCTATTCACTTACAAGCGTATAGGCGTTTACTATTGGCTATTATTGGCCTCCATTGGGCTTATTACTACTTTTATTAAAATATATAAAACAAGATCTGCCTGGTATTTATTTAAAAGCAATTCGTTATTTGCTTATATAATATTAGTATTAAGCGCTGCCATTGATTGGGATAAATATATAAGTGATCAAAATTTGTCAAGAATAAAATACATAGCTTCTTTGGATAAAAAGTATTTGATCAGTTTATCAGAAACTAATCTCGCGCAGTTATATACTATAAAAAATGATAAAGATTTTAATACAGATTCCTTATATCATTTTGAGTACAGCTATGGTTATCAAAATGCCCGATGGCTTGATTATAAACTTTATCGCTTTTTTGAAAATAATGCTAAACTTGACTGGAAATCATTCAACTATAGAAAACAAAGAGTTTTAAGCGAAATAAAAGACCTGAATAATAAAGAATTAATTACGAGCCTCGACCTATCCTCTTCATGCATTTACAGTTTAAAGCCAATATTTTCAATATTCAACATAAAAGAATTGATATTGAAAAATGGGAGGCTTGCGAGTCTTAACGATCTAAATAATTTTCCAAAACTTCAAAAACTCGATCTGGAAGGTAATTATTTATTATCACTAGATTCGTTACCGTTATTGAAAGACCTTACTCATTTATCTGTAGCTAACAATCCGATATCAGAATTAAACCATCTTGACAACACAAAACATTTGCAAGTATTAGATGTTTCTAATACAAATTTAAAACACATAAACGATATATCATTTTTAAAAGAACTTAAGGAGCTCTTGTTAAATGGCAACAAGATAAACGACCTAACACCCTTAGAGTTTTTTCCTAAACTTGAGTCATTATCTGCAATTAATATACAAACCTACCCCGATAAGATCCCTGAATTAAGATCACTTAAATATCTAAACATTTCTGGCTCGCCGGCTTTGCAAAATCTGTTAAAATTGAAAGCACCTATCAATATTGAACATTTAAATCTTAACTCAAATAGTTTAAAAAATATTGATGTTTTATTTGAAGCAACAAACAATAAGAACATTACAACAATAAAATTTAAGAAGTTAAAGGAACTTCATTTAGAGTCTAATGATCTTTATTCTATAAATAAGATAAACCTATTAACAAGCGTCGAAACATTAAATTTAACCAATAACAAGATCCGATACATTGCTTCAATGGCTGCCCTAAAAGATCTTAAAAGACTTTACATAAATAATAATGACCTGCGTGACATTCATTTTTTAGATAGTCTTGTGCAAATTAAAGAATTAAACATCGCAAATAATCAATCAATACGGGATTTTAAAACTTTTAAAAAATTGCCAAATCTTCTTTCGCTCAACCTGTCAAATACAGATTTTAATGATCTCTTAGACCTAAGCGCATTAACGTTGGAAGAGTTGCATTTAGAAGGCTGTAGGATCAAATCATTTGAAGGAATAAAAGAATTTAAACAATTAAAAACCCTCTACGTGTCTCATCTTGAACAAAAAGATATTGCCCAATTTAAAAGTTTGAAACTAAAAATTTTGAAGGTATCTAGTACAAATACTGCCCTGATCTTAAAATTAAAGAAAATATTGCCAAATACAGAAGTAATAGAAATTTATTAGGTTAACTCTACTTAATAAACCCCTTATCCAGTGCGAATTTCACAAGACCTATTACGCCTTTGATGCCTGTTTTTCTAAAGATATTTTTACGGTGGGTCTCAACGGTTCGTTCGCTTATAAAAAGCGTTTCGGCAATTTGCGCATTGGTCATTTCTTTTGCAATACAATCAATAATATCTACTTCGCGCTCGGTTAAATGTATGGTATTTATCTTTTCATCGTTTACCGGGTTTGATTCTATTACCTGCTCTACTTCTTCGCTAAAGAATTGATGTCCTTGCATGACCAGATTAATGGCTTTTACTAACTCTTCTCGGCCTGTATTTTTTAAAATATAACCACTAACTCCCGCCTGCAGCATATCTTTAATATAACTGCGCTCGCCAAACATGCTTAAAGCAATAAATTTAGTGTTGCTCATGCGTGGTTTTAATTTACGCACTAATTCAATGCCGCTTAGTTCGGGCATATTAATATCGGTTAAAACAATATCGGGCTTTAATAACTGTATCTGCTCAAACGCTAATAAAGGTAAAGTGCATTCACCCACGATTTCAAAATCTTTTTCACTTGAAATGATGGCCTTTAAACCATCTATCAGCATTTGATGATCGTCTACTAAATATATTGTTATTTTTTTTGCCATATTAAAACTCTAATATACTAGTTTTTTAAAAACATTAAAACGGCCTGATAATAACTTTTTGCAACGTTCAAAAGCCGGTCGTTTGTTTTTATGCCTTTAAAATTTACGTCGTCTTTCATTAAAGCATCACATTCTTTTTCATTATCCTGATACAAACTCTCACCATATACCAAGGGCGAATTAACCAAACGGCATAAATTTAAATTCCGCGAAAAAACACCCGGGCTTTTTGGGAGCAAACAATTATCCTTTAAATAATTGGCATCAAATTGTGAAGCCTTTGGTATATCGAGGTTATTACTAAAATTATTCACGGTTAAGGAGGCTAAGATCTCTGATTGGTTTAACTCATCTGTTACCAGCAAACGAATAAAATGCACCAAATTCTCGGGTTTATCTAAGTTATCGCCTGTAAAAGCGCCTCCAATAAAAGCCATCGTAAAATTCTTTTTCGAACATTGTTTCCAAGGTTCGTTCTTTTCATCCACATTATAATGAATAATTACACTGGCATGCGGGTTAAATTCATTCATAACTTTTGCGCGGTTCGTTAATTCATAATCTCTGAAGAACTCCCAAAAAACATCGTGATCGTTCATTTTCATGAGCTTAGCATATTTTGCTTTTGGTAATACATTGGCATTCTTTAAACTATCCAAAACGCGATCTTTATGATTAGTTAACCAGGTTGTATAGGTGCAGTTAAACGAATTAAAATTGTTTTGGCTTCGTGTTAATAGAACTTTAGCGCCCTGTTCTTCCAGCATTTTTTGCAGCAATTGTGCTGTATTAAAAGTTAAAACACTTTCAAATAATTTTACAGAATCTAAAGGATGATTAATACTATCCTTTACAAAATACAAAAATTTTTGTTCTATTTCTGCTTCCATTAAATTTGTAGCACTATGCCCCGGATCAATAGCAACGCGGTAACCAGAGAGGGGCAGTTTGTTTTGTCGGATAATGATCTTTTTATCATTTAATTTTGCTAAAATACTGTCTCGCTGTGTAGCTTTTAAATTTTTTATACCTTTAAATTTTATGAATTTTTCCTGTTTTGCGAACGAACTGTTAGCAAAAAACTTTGCCAGCATTGGTATTTCAGAGGCATAGATTGCGAACTCTTTTTTACCCTTACTATCTAAAATATAAATAACTTCTTTCTGGAATTCAATTCGGTGGTTACAAGAACCTTTAAAATTAAGATAGTTATCGAACCGATATTTGCATTGCTGCACAACGGTTTGCCCCATGAAGATAAAAGACACAAGACATAAGATGCAAGACAGACCATGTTTATTTATAGTATTTTTTATCATTCATCCTAAATCAAAAATCTTAATTTCGCTAATAGTAGCCGCATCATGTTTATAAAATTAAAATTATTCACTCAAAAAAAAATTGTACTTTCAAATTGTTATCAAAACCTTTATGTTAACTGAAGAACAGGCAAATACCATCCTTACAAAAGAGATCAGCTTTAAAACTTCCCGCTCAGGTGGAAAGGGCGGCCAAAACGTTAATAAAGTTGAGACAAAAGTAGAACTGGAGTTTAACGTACAAACTTCTGTAGCATTAAGACCGGAACAAAAAAAGACCATCTTTAAAAAGTACCCGGATTTTATTGAAGGAACACTCATACGGGTTATTGGAAATAGCGATCGCTCACAGCTTGGCAATAAAGAAATTGCTTCCGAAAAACTTCTTGTGCTTTTAAATAAACTTTTAAAACCGGTTAAAAAACGTTTTGCTACAAAACCAACTAAAGGATCTATTAAAAGAAAAGTAGAAAGTAAAAAACACAAAAGCGAGCAAAAAAAATTAAGAAAAAAAATAATCTGATTTGTTATTTAACTCGCTCATATTTACAGTTTTTTTACCCATTGTTTTTATTCTTTACTGGATCACGCCACCTAAATACCGTAATTACTTTTTATTACTTGCCTCCTATTATTTTTATTATAGTTACAATCCCTGGTTTCTTTTGCTTTTAATTGGCACATCAGCGGCAGATTACCTATTAGCAAAACAGATCTCAGCCACCGAAAAACAAAAGCGAAAGAAAATATTTTTAGCATTAAGCTTAGCCGGTAACCTGGGTGTTTTATTTATTTATAAATATTTTGTTTTCTTTTATAACAGCTCGGTAGAAATCTTAGATCTTAAATCTTCTATCTTAAATCAGTTCATTATTCCCGCAGGATTATCTTTTTATACTTTTCAATCACTTAGCTACACTATCGATGTTTATAGAGGAAAGTACAGGGCAGACGATAAATTCTCAGATTTTTTACTGTTCGTTTCTTTTTTTCCACACATGGTAGCCGGGCCAATTGTAAGGTATAACGACCTAATGCCTCAATTTAAGATCATTACTTATTTTAAGAATATAAATTGGCAACAATTTGCAACACTGGTAATTTGGGGTTATTTCAAAAAACTGGTAATTGCCGATAATTTAAATTTAATTGTAACACCCGTTTTTAATAATGTAACAGCTTTTAGTGGTTTTGAGCTTTTACTGGCCGGCTTTTTATTTGTGATACAGGTGTATTGTGATTTTAGCGGTTACAGCGATATTGCTACCGGCGTCGCCAAATTATTTAATATTAATTTAACGCTAAATTGGCGCAGACCTTTATTTTCAAGATCGTTGCACGAATTCTGGCAACGAAATCACATAAGTATTACCACCTGGTTTAGAGATTATTTATATATTGGTATGGGTGGTAATCGCGTAACTTACAACCGCTGGCTCTTAAATATATTTTTAGTGTTTGTTATTAGCAGCTTTTGGCATGGCGCCAATATTACCTTTATTATTTGGGGCACGTTACATGGGCTGTTCTATATTGCAGAAGTTTTGCTCCGCAAAAAATTTCCAGCGGTAAAAGTTCCTGCCTTCCTTGGACACTTATATTTACTGGGCTTTCACACCGCAACACTTATTGCGTTCAGGGCAAATTCTTTTTTAGATCTTAGATCTATTTATAAAAGTATTTTCTCTTTCGGGTCATGGAATTTTTCATTGCAGGCTTTACTTTCATACCAGGACCGGCTTTACTTTGTGATCATGGCTTTTTCGATCTTTATTTTATTTATGAAAGAGGTCAACGAAGAATATGCTATAATTAATAAACATAAAACAACTTATGCTTTTTTAAAGCCAACAGTTTACATCTTTTTTGTTATACTCATATTTATTTTGGGCAATTTTTCGGCTAACACATTTATTTATTTCCAGTTTTGATAAAAAAAATAATTATATATTTCTTAATTACCACTACCCTGCTCTATGGCTTAAGATACCTGCATTACAAAGGTTTATTAAAGCAAAAAGAAGGTTATTATGATAAATATAATACCGCATTTTTTAAGAAAAATAATTTTAATGTACTTTTTCTCGGCTCATCAAGAGCAGAAATGCATTACGACACCCGTGTATTTGATAGTTTAACGGGTGCAAACTCTTTTAATTTAAGTTTAGCCGGTGCTAACCCTCAAATAGCTTTCGCTGCCTTAAAAACCTATTTACAAAACAGTAAAGCGCCTCATTATTTAATTTACGAGATAGACTATCATTATTTAAAATATAAGAATACTGAGATAAAAGAATTCAATAATTATTTTCCTTATTTATCCAATAAAGAACTGCGCTCCCAATTCAGTAAAGTCGATGCGCGCATGAATCATTTTTATTACGATGCTTATTATTCTTTTCCGTTTACGGGTTTCAAAAATATAAGTACCAGTTTGCATGGTTGGTTAAATATCCCAAACCAAATAGATAGTTTGTATTACAAAGGTTATTTTAAAGAATCGTTACGGCCAGCTCTAAAATTTGTGCACATTGAACCTTATTTTTCATTCTGTCACAAGACTAATCGCGATTACATCGATTCCATCATCTCTATTTGTAAGCAAAATAATACGCAAGTAACATTAGTAAGTTCACCAATTTTTGGAGGAGGTAAAATTGACCTTTGCAACAAGCAACAGATCGTAAACCAAATGCAAAATATCGCCAAAATTAATAACATCTGTTATTACGATCTTTCCTCCTTAGTCTTCTGTAACCAACGGCAATTGTTCATTGACCATTATCATTTAAACTATTTAGGAGCCGAAAAATATACCCGTTATTTTTGTACAGTTTTCAACAATAAAATAGCTACTATTTCGTTAAAATAGAGTAGAATTTCATTTTTTTAGCTTAATTTTAGTAACTGGATATGCAAAAGTCTCTTTTTCTCTTTTTAGTAGTGTTTTCGCTGGTTTCAAAAGCACAATTTCGTAAATACAGTAACGAATTCTTAAATATTGGTGTTGGCGCGCGTGCCCTTGGTATGGGAAATGCTAACGTGGCCAGTGTTGAAGGTGTTAATTCAGGTTACTGGAACCCTGCCGGCTTGTTAAAACAAAAAAGTGATATTGAAGTAAGTTTAATGCATGCCGAATACTTTGCCGGCATTGCTAAATACGATTACATAGGTGTTTCAAAAAGAATAGACAGTAACAGTGTGGCGGGGATATCTATTTTGCGCTTTGGCGTAGATAATATCCCAAATACACTTGATCTTGTAGATGCGAATGGCAATGTAGATTATAACCGCATAACCACTTTTAACGCTGTTGATTTTGCTGCCTTATTAAGTTATGCCCGCAAAATTCCAAAATTAAAAGGTGTTGAAGTAGGCGGAAATTTTAAGATTATTCGCCGTAAGCTTGGCCAATTTGGAGGTGCCTGGGGCTTTGGTTTAGATGCCGGGGCAAAATACAATTATAAAAGCTGGAAATTTGCTGCTATGGCAAGAGATGTAACCGGAACTTTTAATGCATGGAGTTATAATTTAAGCGATAAAGATATTGCTACCTTCCAACAAACTGGTAACGAAATTCCATCCTCATCAGTAGAAGTAACCGCCCCAAAATTAATTTTAGGAGCCGCTAGAAATTTTTTATTCTGGAAAGACAGGATCTCTGTTTTAGGAGAATTAAATTTAATAAATACGTTTGACGGAAAAAGAAATACTGTGGTTAAAACTAATTTCTGGAGTTTAGAGCCAGCCTTAGGAACAGAAATTGGTTATAAAGGTTTTGTGTATTTAAGGGGCGGTATTGGCAACATTCAAAAACAATTAAGCGATGATGCTACTAAATACATCACTACCTTTCAACCCAACTTTGGTGTAGGCGTTAAATATAAGATCTTTACTTTAGATTATGCACTAACCGATATTGGCGATAGGTCAATTGCCTTGTATTCAAATATTTTTTCATTAAAAATTGATATCAATAAAAAAATGAACAAGTGAGAAAACTACTCGCAATAAGCATATTTTGTTTTGTTGCATTTACCATTAAAGCCCAGAGTTATGGTAATGATTGGATAAACTATTCTCAGCAGTATTATAAATTCCCAATTGCCAAAGAAGGCATTTATAGAATTGATTCAACAACGCTTTCAACTTACTTTAACTTAAATACACTCAATCCTAAAAACTTACAATTATTTGTAAAAGGAAAAGAAAAACATCTTTTCATTAATGGCGAAGCAGATAATAAGATCAATATTGGTGATTATTTGGAGTTCTATGTTAATCCTGCAATTGGTGAAGTTGACTCCTTAATTTATACGGGCATCAATTATCTTCCAAATCCTTATGCGCCAATTTTTAATGATACCATTTATGGTTTTCTTACAGTAAATAATCTTACAGCAAACAAACGTTACATTTTAGAAACTGATACAACAGCCGCTTCTTATCCCACCGGTAATTATTTTTATTCAGAAAAAATATTTACAGGCGCTTCCGTTTATAATCCGGTAGCTGAATATAATTCAGGTGCCAGCAATCCATGCTACACGCAGGCAGAGGGCAAAGGACTTTCGTTTGATAAGGGAAACAGTATAAGTACCGCTTTTTCAAATTTAAATACGTATACAGCTACTAATTTACCGGTTTATTTATCTATAAATTATTCAGGTTTAAGTATTGATTATAGCTATTATAAAGATCATCAAATAAAAACATTTTATACCGATCAGAACAATACAAGCATACAATTAGCCGACACCATTTTTCAGGGTTATTTACCTGTAAGGCGAACCTTTACTTTAAGTTCGCAAAACACAAATAATACCACCAATATTTCTTTAAGCTCTGTGGCTGTTCCCTCTTTAGCGCTAATCAATAACAGCACCATGTTGCATTATATTAATTATTTTCATCCACAATTACCTGACCTAAACAACAAATCATTCTATAAATTATTTGTAGATGATCATTCTTCTTTTCCTAAAACCTTCTTTAATCTTTCAAATTTTAACCTCGCTGCGTCCGCTAACGTTTTAATGTATGACGTAAGTAATAATAAAAAGATCACCACCAAAATAACAGCCACACCCCAAGTACGAGTGGTTATACCAAATGGCACGGGACGCAAACTTTGTATTATAGCTGCCGAATCACAAACAATTGCCGTTACTTCGTTACGACCGGTAAATCAAACCGGGACTTTTACAAATTTCAAGAATTTTCCATCTGCAAATCCGTTTGTTATAATTTATCATAAAAGTTTGCAAAGCGGTGCAACTGCCTATAAAAATTATCGTCAAACATTTGCAGGAGGCGCTTATAGCGTTATTTCGGCAAATGTAGATGAGTTGTATGAACAGTTTGGTTATGGTGTAAATAAACATCCAATAGCTATTAAACGTTTTTGCAAATTTTTAAAAGATAGTTTACCTGCCCCTCCAAGATATGTTTTTATAATTGGCAAAGCTGTTGGCTGCGATGCGTTAGGTGCCACAACGCAATCCTTAAATTTAGTTCCCACCATGGGTATACCAAGTTGCGATAACCTGTTAACTTCTGTTCTGTCGCCTACCAACTTGAATACTTTTGCACCTGAGATACCCATTGGAAGGATTGCGGCCGTATCTAACACGGATGTAAATATTTATTTGGCTAAAGTGCAACAGCATGAAAGTGCTGCTCCCGCTGATTGGAAAAAGCGCGTACTACATTTTGTTGGTGGTGATGAAACAAGCCTTTCCAATTTATTAAGCTCCTATATGGCAAGCTATGAACAAATAATTAAGGATACACTTTTTGGTGGCGAAGTATTTACATTTAAGAAAAATACGACAGCACCCATTCAAACCTCTATCAGCGATAGTATAAAAGGCATTATTAGTAATGGCGCGGCTTTGATCAATTTTTTTGGACATGGCTCCGAACAAGGATTTGACCAAGCAATTGACGATCCCGAACTTTATAATAACGCAGGTAAATATCCCTTTGTGATTGCTAACTCTTGTTACTCCGGTAATATTCATATCCCCGGCCGGATCTCTGTAAGTGAAAAATTTGTTTTTTCAAATCAAAAAGGCAGCATCGGGTTTTTAGCAGCAACCTCCCTTGGTTTTGTTCATGCACTTAACACTTACAATAATTGGTTCTATAATGCACTTTCAAAAACACAATACAATAAAGGTATTGGTGATGTAATTAAAGAAGCTGCAGTTAATAATGCCCTTTCTTTTGATAAAGTAACACAGTTCACAAGCCTTGATATGACACTGCATGGTGACCCATCTTTAAAAATAAGTGTTGGTGCCCTACCCGATTATCAAATTAAAAATAGTGATGTTGTTTTTAATACAAAAAAATACACTGATTCTTTGGGTTTAAGCATTCACATGAAAAATTTAGGAAAAGCTGTAAGCGATTCTATTTTTGTAAAAGTAGAACGTTATTTTCCAAACGGCGATTCTAATATTATATTTAAGCGTAAACTGGCTCCCTTCTTTAAAGATAGCCTGGTTTTTTATACCCAAATAGATTTTAACCGGGGCATTGGTTTAAATAAATTTAAAGTAAAGCTGGATGAATTTAACGAGATAAGCGAAAGTATAGAAACAAACAATAGCACTCTCGGAACCGTTGATATATTTATTCCCGGCGGTGACGTAGTGCCGGTATATCCATACAAATATGCAATAGTCCCCAAAACAAGCTCCATAACATTAAAAGCCTCTACAACCGATCCATTTGCACCGGTGGCATCTTACCGTTTTCAGTTAGACACCTGCGATAAATTTTTAAGTCCTATACAATCAACTTTAATAACCAGCAGCGGCGGCGTGATAGAATGGATGGTTAATTTACCCTTTGCCGACAGCACCGTTTATTTTTGGCGTGTGAGTAGAGATAGCACTATGCCAACCACACCATTTATCTGGCGTGAGAGCTCTTTCCAAACAATTGGTACCAAACGTGGCTGGGCGCAGGCACATTTTCATCAATTCAAAAATGATAATTATCAATTTGTGAGTTATAAAAAAGCTTTGAGGAAATTTGTTTTTGAAAATAACAAGCAAAGTATTGCTTGCCGTAATGGTATTTACCCAAATATTTTTTCCACGAGCATCAATTTCTTTTTTAATAACCTTACACTTTCAAGCTGGGGTTGTGGGCCGGACGGTTGGAACTTTGCCGTATTTGATTCTATCAGCGGCAAACCCGATGATGTTGTAAGTGTTAACTGGCCACTTTCTGGCCCGGGCACCTACAGTAATTGTGTTTGCGTCGATAACCAAGTGTTGCATGTATACTCATTTGGCGCATCTAATTATTGTGGATTTACTAATTGGCAAAACAGCATGCAAAATTTTTTAAATGCCATTCCAGCCAACAATTATGTTTTGGCATATACAATGGGTGCAACAATACCGGGTTATGCGCAAATAACAACCTATCCTAATTCTTTATATAATGCTTTTGAAAGTATTGGTGCTGTATCAATTAGAACCACCTCAGATACCGTGCCTTATATCTTATTTGGGAAAAAAGGAATGACCGCCGGCCAGGGTCATGAAGTAAAAGGAAATACTAAACAGGATATTATTACATTGAACGATAGTATAAAAACAAGATGGAGTAATGGCTTTGTTGCTTCAGAAATAATTGGTCCATCTTATAAGTGGAACAGTTTACATTGGCGTGTAAAAAGTGTAGATGCTTTAGCCGGCGATACTTCAGTATTAAAAGTTGTTGGCATTAGAACCAATGGGCAAATTGATACTTTAAAAACTTTTGTTCAGGATAGCACCGATATTTTAGACCTTTATAATTATGCCGACGCCAACGTGCATCCATATTTAAAATTAGTAGCGTTTATGAAGGATAATATAAACACTACTTCGCCCCAATTAAAAAAATGGCAGGTTATTTATGATGAAGCTCCGGAGTGTGCCATTAATCCTTTAAAAGGCTTTAAGAGCATTAACGATACTTTGCAGGAAGGCGATGAAGTAACCTTTAGATTTCCGATTGAAAATATTGGCGTTAAAAATTTTGATGATAGTTTAGTGGTGACTTACTGGATAGAAGATAACAGTCGTAATAAAACACCATTACCACAAAAAATGAAATCGAAACCTTTTTTGCCAGGTCAGGTGTTTATTGATACAGTAAAAATAAATAGTTACCAGTATGTTGGTAATAATGCTTTATGGATCTATGTTAATCCATTGGCCAATTCAAAATATCAAAAAGAGCAAACGCAATTCAATAATATTGGCAGGTATTCTTTTAAGGTTTCAAAAGACATTACCAATCCTTTGCTGGATGTGACCTTTGACGGTATACGAATTTTAAACGGAGATATTGTTTCTGCAAAACCTTCTATTTTGGTCACCTTAAAAGATGAAAATAAATTTTTAGCATTGAACGATACAAGTTCTTTTTCTGTATTTATTCAGGCCCCCAATCAAAGCTTACAACAACGTATTTATTTTGCACAAGGCTTACAATTTACACCGGCCAACTTGCCAAAGAACAGTTGCAGCATTACTTATAATCCCACCTTTCCTGTGGATGGAAAATACCTGTTAATTGTACAGGCAAAAGACAGAAGTCGAAATAACTCCGGCAGCCAGGATTATAAGATCCAGTTTGAGATCAATAATAAACCAACTGTTACGAATATATTAAACTACCCTAACCCATTTAGCACCAGTACAAAATTTGTATTTACACTAACGGGGAGCGAAGTGCCGGAAATATTCACCATACAAATTATGACCATTACCGGTAAAATTGTAAGAGAGATCCAGCGATCTGAATTGGGCAATGTGCATATTGGCAGAAACATTACAGATTATGCCTGGGATGGTAAAGACAATTATGGCGATAAACTGGGTAACGGGGTATATTTATACAAGATTGTTACAAAACTAAATGGCAACACCATTGACAAAGCCGCGAACGATGCCGATAAATTTTTCGTGAAGGATTTTGGGAAGATGGTTTTGATGCGGTAAATTACTTACTAATACTTGGTCACCCTGAGCCCGTCGACGGGTAAACGAAAAATGGTTCAACAAGCTCACCATGGCATAACGAATAATTATGATAGACAACGAAGTAATATTAAATAAAGCAGTTTTTAATCCAAAGGTAAAAACATACATTTTTTTAATTGTATTATTTTATTTATTCATTTCAATTATTGGTTGGTTACTATTACCATTTTGGTTATGTGGCTTAGGGCAATGGATCAGTAACAAATTCTTTCACACGTTAGAATGCCAATTGACCACAAAAAATCTACGCTTCTCAAAAGGTATGATCTTTCATATCGAAAAAACAATTCCACTAGAGAATATACAGGATCTTTCTTTTTACGGTGGGCCTATCCTCCGCTCTTTTGGCTTAACATTGATACGTATTGAAACAGCAGGTGGCGGCGGTGGTAAGCATGATAATAATATGATGAGCATGTTAGGCATAATCGACGCTGAAAAATTTAAAGTAGAGATCTTAAATCAACGCGAAAAAGTGATGAAAGAAAAATACCAGTTTACTACAAACGTAAGTGAAAATAACGTTTCAACTCTAAATGAAGAATTGCTTAAGGATATAAAAAACGTCCTGGTTGAAATAAAAGAAGCCTTAAAGAAATAATTATCTCTTCCTGTCTTTTTGATTAAAACGTCCTTTTGGTTTAGAGCCAAATTTGGATGGTTTTTTAACTACAGCATGAGGATCGTAAACCGGGCCAACACCTAAACCTTCAGGTAATGGCATCTTTGTTACATCATAACCCATTAAAGCTTCTATACGGCCAAATTTTTGCTGATCATATTGATTTATAAATGTAATTGCAACGCCTGCTTTTGAAGCTCTTGCCGTACGTCCAATACGGTGAATATAATCTTCAGGATCGCCGGGAGCATCATAATTTATCACTAAACTAATTCCATCCACATCAATACCACGCGATAAAATATCGGTACCTATTAATATTCTTAATTTTTTCGCTTTAAAGTCGCGCATGATCTCTTCTCTTTCCGGTTGCTCAAGATCAGAGTGAAATGCTTTAATTGGCCCATCAACACTTCTTAATGTTTTTTCAAGCAGCTTCACATTCTCTTTGGTTGAAGAAAATATAATTACAGATTGATAATCATCGTTCTTTAAAATACTTTTTACCAAAGCTTCTTTTTGATTATCAAAAACCAAATACGCCTGCTGAACGATACCAGCTGCAGGTTTACTAATGGCAATATTTATTTGTTCAGGATCGTTAGAGATCTCTTTTGCCAACAAACGCATTTTAGGTGGCATGGTAGCCGAAAATAAAATGGTCTGGCGCTTTTTAGGTAAATAACTTATAATGGCTTTAATGTCATCAAAAAATCCCATGTCCAACATCCTGTCGGCTTCATCTAAAACCAAATGTTGTAAATGTTCAAAATTAATATCACCGGCTTGTAATAAAGAAATCAATCGGCCGGGGGTAGCAACAACAATATCCACACCCTCTTTTAAAGCGTGTTTCTGTTTTTCCCAGGTCATACCATCACTTCCACCATAAATAGACATAGAGCCAACCGAACAAAAATATCCCATACCGTCAATTTGTTGATCTATTTGAACAACTAATTCGCGCGTTGGCGCAATTATCAATGTATTTAAATGGCGTGTAGGTGCGTGCAAAATGTGGTTTATGATGGGCAAAAGGTAGGCCGCGGTTTTACCGGTACCTGTTTGCGCGCAGGCTATAAGGTCCTTATTATCTGTAATTACCGGTATAGCCTGCTGTTGTATTGGTGTAGGGGTCTTATAACCCATGCTATAAAGTCCTTCCAATAAAGAACTTTCAAAATTAAAATCGTCGAATGTCAAAGTATTTCTTGTTAATTATTGTGCGAAGATACGCTTTTGAGGCCATATAAAGGCATTTAATTACTGTGGTGAATTATTCAGGCAAACCAAAGATCTTGCAGCCTTTTTTGGTCTTCCAAAGCACCATGATATAAGGCGAACCTACATAGTTCTCGGCCTTGGCTTCGTTGGGAATATCGACAATTATCAAATAAGCGTTTTTGCTAAAGATTTTTTTAAAGTTTTTGCATTTGAAATCGGACATATTCCGCGAAAAACTTACTATGTTGCAGCCAAAAAGACCCATAACAAAATAATTAGATAAAATTTAAACTGCCTCTTTCATCCGGTACAAAAATTGTTTTATTATATTTATGTTCAATTTACGTTTCACTTTTATCGGTTATTATCTATTATGAGGACAAAATTTGCTATCATCTCCATTGTTGTTTGTTCAATTATTGGCACATTAAGCTACTTCTGGCACAATGCACTATGGCTATTTGTATTGGTGGGCCCAATTATTTTATTGGGTATAAAAGATCTTACACAAACCAAACACACATTAAAATATAACTTCCCGGTAATTGGCCGTATGCGTTGGTGGGCCGAATGGATGCGTCCAAAGATCTATCAGTATTTTATTGAATCGGATACAGATGGCGCGCCTTACAACCGTTTAAGTAGGAACGTGATCTACCAACGTTCAAAAAAAGTAAATGATACTACACCTTTTGGAACACAATTAGATGTTTACCAAGCCGGTTACGAATGGTTAAATCATTCCATCAGCCCATTACATCACGATAAAGTTAGTCACGATCCACGCGTATTAGTAGGTGGGCCTGATTGCAAGCAACCCTACTCTGCCAGCATCTTTAATATTTCGGCAATGAGCTATGGTTCGTTAAGTAAAAATGCAATTATGGCTTTGAACGGTGGCGCCAAACTAGGTAATTTTGCTCATAATACCGGCGAAGGCGGATTAAGTCCTTACCATTTAGAGCCGGGCGGAGATGTGATCTGGCAAATTGGCACAGGCTATTTTAGTTGCCGAAATTCTGACGGAACATTTAATTATAAAGCTTTTGAAGAAAGAGCAAAACAGCCAACCGTAAAAATGATTGAGATAAAACTTTCGCAGGGCGCAAAACCCGGACATGGCGGAATTTTGCCGGCTGCTAAGGTAACTGATGAAATAGCGAAGATACGTTTGGTTGAAAAAGGAAAAGATGTTCTTTCTCCACCTTATCATACTGCTTTTAAAACGCCTCTTGAATTATTATATTTTATTAAACAGCTGCGCGACCTAAGCGGCGGCAAACCCATTGGTTTTAAATTGTGTATCGGACAAAAAAGCCAGTTCATTGCTATTTGTAAGGCTATGATAAAAACACAAATAATGCCCGATTTTATTACCGTAGATGGTGGGGAAGGTGGAACCGGTGCAGCTCCATTAGAGTTCAGTAATTCGGTAGGTATGCCATTAAGAGACGCTTTAGCATTTGTGTACGATGCTTTACATGGGTATGGTTTAAAGAAAAATATTAAAATTATTGCATCCGGAAAAGTGCATACAGGTTTTGATCTTGTAAAAAATATTTCGTTGGGTGCCGATATGTGTAATGGTGCAAGAGCCATGATGCTTGCCGTTGGCTGTATACAGGCCTTGGAGTGTAATACAAATACCTGCCCTACTGGTGTTGCAACTCAAAACCCAAAATTATATAAGGGATTAAATGTTGATGATAAAAAAGTACGCGTTGCAAATTATCAGCAGGAAACACTTAAAGCGGCCGTTGAATTAATGTCGGCTGCAGGCTTAGATCATCCTGACAAACTACACCGTTCGCATATTTACCGTAGGGTAAGCGCCAATCAAATACAAACCTATGCAGAGATGTATCCTTATTTATTAAAAGGATCCTTATTAGAAGCTCCATACCCTCAAGGTTGGGAACTGCAAGTGATGCATAGTAACGAAGAGACCTTTGATAACGCGGTGAAGTATTCGTAAGTAAAATTTGAAACCGAAATAAATTAAGGTTTCTTTAATTTTATTCCTTCACCACTTTTACAACTTTACTTCCTTGTAAAGAAATAATTTTTACAAAATATATTCCTTCAGAAAAATGTTGAATATTAAAAGATAAATTTTGATCAAGATCTTCATTCATTAAAACCTGTCCTAATGAATTTAAAAATTGAACTTTGATGTTCTTTTCATTTAACACTCCTAATTTAAAATTCAGCATCCCGGTGCTTGGATTTGGATAAACAGAAATGTTATTTAAAAATGAATTATTCTCTTTTACAGTTACCACGCCGCTTACATTAATATCATCTACAAAAATATTATTACCGGAATTGGACGTAAATTCAAATTTAAAAGCAACTTTCGAATTACCTTCATAGCCTGCAAGGCTTAGCACTTCAGTCTTCCATTCTGTCGCTTGAGGCATCAAATAAGCAGTGGTCATTAAGGTATTTGTAGTGCTCAGTTGCGCGCCACTTTTTGAGTATAATTGCGTCCAGCCTGTTCCACAGTTGGTGGTTATAAACACTTTTAAGGCATCGTTATTACTTGCAGCTTGTTGTGCGTAAGCGTACTTAAATGAAACCTGCGGCACGGTGATCATATTCTGCAAATTGTATTGCGGACTAAAAAAACTAACTACCCCGTTTGGATTATCATAAAAATTATTTATCCAAATACAATTAGTGCCTGTTGCGGCAGTTACCGTATTGGTTTGGAAACCACTGCCAAACTGTGGAACAGTAGTTATCCAGTTATTATCCGGAAACGGTGTTTCAAAACTTTGCGTAATATTTAAGGTACCGCTATTTAATCCCGGTAAAACTACCAGCGTTTGTTTTTCGATAGAATCTATACCGAATGTATTACTCACTTTTAATTTTACACTTGTAATACCGGGGCTTGTAAAAGTCAAAACACCATTTTGTAACGTAGAAGTATTTGAAGCTGCAGGGCTACTCCACAACCAGTTTGTTATTTGGGCATTATAACTATAATCGGTAAAAGTTAAACTATTGCCAACACAGGTAACCGCTTTAGAAAGAAATTCTGCTTTTGGCGCACAGGCGGTATTTGGATTAATGACACCGGTTGCAATTAAATTGGCATTGGTAGATAAATTATCGCGACCGGCAATACCACCAATAATACAATTAAGCATTCTGCTTTTTTGCCCTTGTGTGAACATTTTTGAGCAATAGGCATACTCCATGTAATTTTGCACATTTTCTACTACACCCGATGTACAAACGGCAGAATTTAAATTACAGTTTGAATGCCCTTTAGTTACCGGTGTATCTGTTACACCATCATCGCCACAGGCAACCCCGGGATTATTGGTGCTTCCCCAGGTGTGCTGAAGATTGAACCAGTGGCCCGTTTCATGCGTTAAAGTTCTTGAAGTAAAAGGATTAGATGTACCAATGCTTCCAATATAGCTATGTAAAACCACAATAGCATCGGCATTAGCGCTGGCCTGACCCGGCAAATAGGTATAACCTGCGGCACCGGCCTGCATCGTTCTAACAACGTAAACATTCATATACTTTGTCCTGTCCCATGTATATATATAATTACCATTGCTGGCTACCCAATCTGTATTTGTGGTATAATGCCGGGTAATACCATTTGTACATGCACCATTTTCATCCAATGTGGCTAATTTAAATTCGATCTGGCAATCCGCGGCAAGTGGCTTATATTGGGCAATAATACCGGTAGTATCGGCATTTTTTTTGCTAAAATCCCTGTTCAATATCACCATCTCATCTGCAATTTGAGCATCGCTAATGTTTTCGGCACCACCTAAATGCAGTATGTGAAAGACAACAGGAATGGTATAGGTAATTGCAGCCGTTTTTAACTGAGAGTCATTATTAGCTTGATTATTAGCGTTCTGTATTAATTTTTCGAAACGCGCTTTAGCTGTTTTATCCTGGCTAAACAAATATTCATTTGCTTCCAGGTAACCACATTTAAATCCGTTCTGCGCCAAAGCAATTCCACCAATTGATAAAAGGGTAAACAGTAATATTTTTTTCATGTATTAATAAGTTATTTAAAGGTATCAATTTTAGTTTAATTATCTTTACCAATCAAATTATTGATACATGATTAAAACCATTCAACAAATAAATATAGGCATTTTAGGTGGTGGGCAATTGGGCAGAATGCTTATTCAAAACGCTATAAACCTTAATTTAACCATATCCATCCTCGATCCTGATAAGAATGCACCATGCAGGCATTTGGTAAAAAAATTCACGCAGGGTAATTTAAACGATTACGACACTGTGTACGACTTTGGGAAAGATAAAGACCTAATCACGATCGAGATCGAGAACGTAAATGTAGAAGCCCTTAAAGCGTTGGAGAAAGAAGGTAAAAAAGTATATCCACAACCCCACATTATAGAAATGATCCAGGATAAGGGCTTGCAAAAAATGTTCTACCAACGCAACAACATTCCTAGTCCTGACTTTTTTTTAGTAGAAAAAAAATCGCAGATCTCTAAATACGCCGATTATTTTCCATTCTTTCAAAAGCTGCGTAAAGGTGGTTACGATGGAAAAGGTGTTGTAAAATTGGTTAACCCGCATCATTTAGATAAAGCATTTGAAGCACCTTCTGTTTTAGAACGTTTGGTTGATTTTGATAAAGAACTTTCAGTTATTGTGGCCCGCAGCGAAAGTGGCGAAATAAAATGTTTTCCCGTGGTGGAATGCGAATTTAACCCGGAGGCCAATTTGGTGGAGTTTTTATTTAGCCCGGCCAATATTAAAAAAAGTGTCGAAAAAGAAGCGCTTAAACTAGCAACTGATATTGCCGAAAAGCTTGGTATTATTGGCCTTTTAGCCGTTGAGTTATTTTTAACCAAAGATGGTAAAGTGTTGGTGAACGAAATTGCTCCAAGAACTCATAATAGCGGACATCATACCATTGAGGGAAATATTACCTCGCAATTTGAACAACAATGGCGCGCTATTTTAAATTTACCTTTGGGCGATACCGCTATTATTAAAGCCGGCGTTATGGTAAATCTTTTAGGGGATTTTGGTTATGAAGGAACTGCCATTTATCAAGGCTTAGAAGATGTTTTAAAATTCAGCGGCGTTTATGTGCATTTATACGGTAAGGCAACTACAAAACCTTTTCGTAAAATGGGACATGCCACGATAGTAGATGACGACATTTTAAAAGCAAAACAAAAAGCCAAATTGGTTAAGAATACTTTAAAAATTATTGCCTAGTTATGGAAAAACGCAGTTGTCCCGAATGCGGCGAAATTATTAAGGGCCGCATTGATAAAAAATTTTGTAGCGATATGTGCCGTAATGCCTTTAATAATAAGGTAAACAGCGATACCAATAATTATGTAAGGAATATTAATAACGCTTTACGAAAGAACCGCAGACTATTGGAAGAAAGCTTAAAAGGCTCAGATAAAACCACTGTTGCAAAACAAAAATTAATTGATAAAGGTTTTAATTTTAAATATTTCACACATCAACTTGTAACAAAAAATAATCATGCTTATGTGTACTGCTATGAATTTGGTTATTTGATATTTGAACAAAACATGGTTTTGATTGTTAGAAAGAAAGCCGACAATTAAAAAAAGATGAAAAAATATTTAACCATAATTATTAGTGCATTTATTCTTTCATCAAACGCGCAACCCGTTTTAAAAGACGTTACCTGGGTATTATTAAAAATAGAGGACAAAGCCGCCAAAACCTGTCTTACCATCAGTCACGATCATTCGGTACTTTTATTTGAAGATAGCACCTATGCAGGCTATGGCTGCGATGCCTTTTCGGGGCGATACAAAATTAACGGTAACAAAATAAACTTTATTGGCGGCATGTCAATTACAAATGCGGGCTGCAGTAACCCCGAAGATTATACGGCCGAAGATTACATTATGAAAAATTTTATTCAGCTCGAATATAAAATTGTGGACGATAACCTGATCTTGAACAAAGACGATAATGTTATTTTCACCTTTGTAAAACGCGCCAAAAAGAAAAAAGGCAACAAACACAATAAGCACAATAAATAAGCCTTAGCTTAAGGGGACATCGTTTTTGTATTCAACAGAGTCTTTTAATGTTCCGTCTTCCTTATAGAATTTCCAAAAACCTATTTTTTTATTTTTTCTGTAATAACCTTCTTCTATTTTTATACGGTTAGTTTTATTATCGTTTGTTTTTGTAACAGCAAATCCAAAAGTTATCCAATGCCCGTCCTTAATATTATCTTTTCCTCTTACCTGGTTAATTTTTTCGGTATTGTCTAACGGATTTATATCGTAAGAGACCAAGCAACCTGTAGTTATAGTATCAATAGCATTTAGGTCTTCTTTAACTGCGACTGCAACAGTTTCAATCGTGCAAGCCGGTATAAAAAAGAGTGCAATTATTCCTAATAAAAATAGTTTGATCGGCTTCATACTAATAAAGATAGTTAATAATTAAACTCATAAATTTTTAATTGCAAAATTCAATTTGATTTAACATTTTTTAAAATTGTATTGATTCTGTTAATTAAGACACCGTTTAGTATCAGAGTTTTTGGTCACTTCTATTGTTGTTCCTTTTTTTGTCTTGTGATATTTTTTGCAGAGTTGATAGTGGCAAGAAACAATTAGCGTATCATGTACAATACTAAAATCAAAAGAACGTTCTTTCGTATAAATACCATCGTTAATATAATAGTCGAATATCTTTGAAGTGTCTTTATCTACAACAACTTTAAATTCAATTCGGTAATTATCTATTCCCGTTTTATAAGCTGAATATAGAAAAGTTTCATTGTCGATTTGTCCAACCTTTTCTGTTGATATAAAATCGTTTTGATCAAACATCGAACAATTAGTAAGTAGTCCGAAAGGAAATATTAGAACAATAAAGGCAATAATAAAAGAGAAACTATTTAGATCAGATCTGTCCATATTTCTTTATGCGATGTTTGTTAACTTTTACCATGACAAAACACATTTCGTAGAGTCAGGAAGGTTTTGATTGTTTCCTTCACATTTTTTTTCGGCACTTCTATGGGTATCGTGAATATGCCAGACGCCATGCGAACTGTATGTTTTGCCACAAGTACAGTCATAGTCTCTTTTGCATGAAATGAAAAGAAAAACTATTGAGGTGAAACCTAAGAAGGTTAATTTTTTCATGCTATCATTCTTAAATGAATGTCCGGATCGTTTTGACTTGTTACTTTTTTGCTAAGTCTAAGTTACACAATTGATCGCTAACCCACAAAATGGCGGTTATCTGCTATTATTAATACCAGTTATTTTTTTTCAAATATTTCAAAGTAGGTCATTTTATCTAAGGACTTTGCATATTTTATTTTGTTGTCTATTGTGGAAAGGAATATATAGTCACCAAGTTTTCCTATGACTTTAAGGGTATCACCTGAAATATCTTTTTGAAATGTATATTGATATTTAAGATTGTGTTTAACATTGAGGCTATTTGATTTTGCGAAAGTAATTGAAGCAGTTGGGATCGCTATACAAAGGGAGATTATCATAAACCTAAGAGCATAACGAGGAAAATACTCTTTAATTTTATCATTATTTAATAAATATAAAACTATGCCGAGTGAGTAAAGATTTGGAAGAACCATCCATTTAGTTTCAGAATCGACAAAAATTGTCAATACAAGAATGAGAAGAACATAAATCACCTTTCCCCACTCTTGAACTTTGGGATTTGCCAAAAGACCGCTTGGCGTTCTTGTCTCTGGATTGTATGCACCAATAAGACTATGTGTAGATATTATATTTACAAAAATTGAAGCTAATGCACTAATGGCAAATGGATAAATAAAGCCTTTAATTAGATCATTAATGCCTAAATAATCAAAAGGATTTATGTCAAAGGTCGACCAATATGAGATATACCAAGAACATGCGCAGATTAATCCATAAGGTATAAGGACAGTCAACCCGAGTTTTATTTTTTCCGTCATAATAACTGATGTTAACTTTTTTATTACCCCTGCTCTTCGTTCACGTAAAACAACTTGTAATATTTTAAACCTTTTTCTTCGTCATATCCACGTTCTACATAATCATGGCGCGCGTGAATGTATATGTGGAAATTCTTATCCAGTTTAACTACAGAGCGCATATATTTTTGGTTCTTTTTTACCGCAGTTTGCGAAACATCAAATTCATCAATGGCTGTTAGATCCATTTTTTTATTAAAATCCTTACGGTAATCTTTAAAAGCGCCAATTAATTTTGGTTCTACCAACACATCTTTTTCAAAATCCTTTAAATTAAAATGGTCTTTTTCTTTAAAGTAAGAGGTGCTGCGGTTCAACATCATCATTTGGTCTTGTTTATTTACATTATTTTCTTCTGTTAAGATCTCTTCACAAAAGCCGCGAGAGGTATCAATAAAATTTTTGGTATGGTAATAACCGTTTGGTTTTATTACCGCGTTTAAAAAGTCCTCCTCCCAATACATAGCGCATTCTGCATTGCGGTTATTGGTATCAATAATGCTTAGTTTGTAGCCTTTCTTTTTATCGGTATCAAATACCAGACAGCCTTTGTCAAGCTTATTAATATTTATGCCATTATCGCAGTCTATGTCAAAATTGTCAACATGCTGGTAAACTTTTAGGTAGGTTTCTTTGTTCTCGGTCTTAAAAAATCCTAAAGCATCGCATAATTCGCCATCTACAACGGCATCTTTAAAGAAACAAACGTAAAACTCACCGCCTTTTATCTTTGGATGAATGCTTTGATCGTATAAATGACTTGCAATTTTCTTGCTTTGTTTAACGAAGTCTTTTTTATCGCTGCTAAACAGGTCTTCGCAAACATTAGCTACGCTGGCCAAAGAAATGTCTAACTTACCTTTAAACTGGTGATAGATATCGGTTTTAAAAGGGTTTAAAAAGTAACGCAAAACGGTATCTTTTACAAAATCATCCTTAAACTGAAAAGCCTTGTCGCTTAAGGTTAACTCTTCGCCTAAGCCTTTATTACCAACATAATGCACACAAAAGTGTGTTAGTTCCGCACGTGAAAAATCGATCATATTTGTTTAAATTACCCGCTAAATATAGCATTCCTCAACAATTTACATTTAACAATATTTAAACAAGTTTTTAGCATTATGGCAAAATATATGATTGTGTAAATATGATATTACGTATTAAAAATTTAAATTTGTACATATGCAAAAATTAATAAATAAAATAACTGCAAAAACCATTATTGTTGTTGGGGTTATTATCCTTTCGTCCTTTACGCTATTTAAATACGTATTTGATAAGAACGATGTTATTTTTGAATTACTTTTTGGAAGCCTTAACCAAAACCATTACGCGCCTTTAAAATTAGACGACGCTTTTAGCGAAAAGGTTTTTGAGCTTTATACCAAACGCCTCGACTACAATAAAAAATTCTTATTCCAAAGTGATATTGATGAACTTGGAAAATCGCGCCGCGATATTGATGATCAGCTCTTGAACCAAAGACATGATTTTTATGCGAAGTCAATTGATCTGTATTTAAAACGTTTAAAAGAAAAAGAGAACTGGAATAAAGAACTACTAGCCAAACCAATTGATTTTACAGTTGACGAGGAGTATGAAACAGATTACGAAAAAACTACTTTTGCGAAAACAGAAGCAGATCTTAAGAACGAATGGCGTAAAATGGTTAAGTACCAAGTGTTGTTGCGTTTAGATGATATGTTGGACAGGCAGGAAAAAGCCATTGAAAAGAAAGATACTGCCTGGAAAGTAAAATCATTTGATACGCTTGAAGTAGAAGCCCGCCGTAAAACTTTAAAGGCAAATGATGAATGGCTAAAGCGTTTAAATAAAATTTCGCCACGCGAACGTTTTTCAACTTTCGCAAACGCGGTAACAGGTGTTTACGATCCGCACACAGAATATTTTGCACCAAAGGATAAAAAGAAATTTGATCAGGCCATGAGCGGCCAGTTTGAAGGTATTGGGGCACGTTTACAAACAAAAGACGGCGCTTTAATGGTAAGCGAAATTATTGTTGGCAGTCCAAGCTACAAACAAGGCGAACTTAAGGCCGGAGACCAGATCGTAAAAGTGGCACAAGGAAATGCAGAACCTGTTGATGTTACCAATCTTGAAATAGATGAGGCGATTGAATTTATTAAAGGTAAAAAAGGAACAGAAGTACGCTTAACGGTTAAAAAAACGGATAATACAATTAAAATAATTCCAATTATTAGAGATGTTATTGAAATAGAAGAAACCTTTGCAAAGAGTGCCGTACTTGAAAATAAAAATAAGATCGGGTATATTTATTTACCATCCTTCTATACAGATTTTACACGTACCGGCGCACGCGGTTGCGCTGCAGATATGCGTAAAGAAATTGAAAAATTAAAAAAACAAAATGTAAAAGGATTGATCATTGACCTTCGCGATAACGGCGGTGGATCTTTACAGGAAGTTGTATTAATGGCAGGTTTGTTCTTTCCAAAAGGACCCGTAGTGCAGGTACAAGGCAAGAATAGCATGCGCAATGTGATGGAAGACAGGGTGCCCGATGTTGCCTGGGATGGCCCATTAACAATAATGGTAAACCATAACAGCGCCAGCGCCAGCGAAATTTTAGCGGCCGCTATACAAGATTATAAACGTGGAATAATTCTTGGTACACCAAGTTTTGGAAAAGGAACCGTACAATCTTTTGTTGACCTTGATAATTTTTTATTACCGCAATTTGATACGATTAAACCTGTTGGACAAGTAAAGATCACGCAACAAAAATTTTACCGTATAAACGGTGGCGCTACGCAATTAAAAGGGGTTATACCAGACGTGTTGTTGCCTGATCCATACGAATTCATTGATCTTGGCGAAAAAGAAATGGATAATCCAATGCCTTGGGATGAGATCCCGAAAGCAGATTATGTAGAATTTAAAACTATTAATTATCCTTCCGTTATAAAGAATAGTCAGGCTCGCGTTAAAAAAAGTCCACAATTTAATTTAATTGAGTCGCAGGCTAAAGAAGTAAAATCTAAAAAAGATGACACTAAATACAGCCTTAATTTAACGAAGTTTAGAACTGAACAAAAACAATTAAGAGAACAAAATAAAAAATACGAAGAGTTACGAAAAGAAATTAAAGGCTTCTCAGGTCAATTATTGAGCGATGACGTTGCTAAATTTGGTAGCGATACTACCCGTTTGAACCGCGAGAACAGGTGGGTTAAAAATGTAACTAAAGATATTTACATTCACGAAGCCACTAATGTAATTAACGATATTAAATAAACATCGTTTTATTTAGCCACAGATTACATAGATAACACAGCTCTTTTAATTTCTGTGCCAATCTGCGAAACCTGTGGCTTTTTTATTTAGATCAAAACTTCAAACTTATTCCTCCCAAAAAATTAATTGGTGCCGCCGGAGCCTTGTAATTAAAAGTATTCAGCGTTGCGTCGGTATAATAACTATAGGTGTAACCATTTGTTTCGTATTTAGTGCTTAGTAAATTATACACAGCAAACATAAAACTGATCTCCGGGATTAGATTTGTTTTGATGGTATAATTAAAGCGAGCATCTGTTACATAATAAGGCGAAATACTGCGCTTAATATTTGTAGTGTTATCAAGGTACTGGCGACCAACATATTTATTAGTAAAGGTAATTTCCATATTTTTTACCGGTTTAATAACAAACATTAGGCTCGAGATCTCGTTCGGTGAAAAAGAAATATCGGTGTTCTTATATTCCTTTTTGTATTGCGTTGATATCGTATAAGCGGCATCGCTACTATCGATATACTCAACAAAATTATTTATTTTATTTTGCGAGATGGTAACGTTACCGCCAATTGTAAAAAATTTATTCAGGTTGGCGCTTGCCTCTACCTCTATCCCTCTTCTATAACTACTGGCAACATTAACGCGGTTATAAGCCCCAACGTTATTTACCTTGCCGTTCAACACCAATTGGTTCTTGTATTCCATATCATATACATTGGTGGCAAAATAAAAATTCTTAATAGTGTATTTAACCCCTGCCTCAATATCCATTAATTGCTCCGGCTTTGGCCTGCTTTTAGGACTGCTTTGTACAAAGTCATCTCTGTTAGGCTCTTTATTAGCCATTGAAACAGAAGCATAAATATTAAGATGAGAATAGGCATCCCAGCTTACACCAAATTTTGGATTAAAAAATGTATAAGATTGGTTTTGCATTTTAGCCGCTAATGAATCGTTAAAGCCTAAAAAACGATGTGATACATTTCTTACCTGTAGGTCAATAAACATATTTAAAGTAGATACAGGTTTGTAATTTGTTTTTAAATATACGTTACCATCATTTTTATTGGCGGTGTTAAACAGGTACTGATGATCTATCTGTGAATTAGAGGCATACTGCGCCCACACCACACGGTTAAAATGTTTACCGTAATAGGTATTATATCCGCCACCCAATGTAAATGCCAGTTTCGAGTTGGGTGTATAGTTCAAATTAAAGATCCCACCGGCAAAATCATTATCCAACCATAAACGACGAATAATATCAGATGTTGTAATGGTATCGCCTTTGGGTGTAATAACATCATTTATATTGTAAGCAGATAAGGACTGGCCCTGTTTATATTGTTCGTAATAGCCTTTACCTTTGGTATAATGCCCGGTAAGGTTAAAACTTAAGCGCGAATTAACCTGGTGAATAAAATGTAGTTGAAAATTATTTTGTTTGTAATTATCGGTTTCGTTCTTGTAATACTGTGGCTTACCATTAGTGTCATAATATAACCCCGCAGGATTATCGGTACGATTACCTTTTTTGATCGAGTCTTCCAATACATAATACCAGGCCTGGTACGTTTTTTCTTGTCCGTAAAAATTAATGAACTTTAAAACAGACTTTTTACCGTAATAACCCGCCGCAACATAATAGGATTGCAGGTTTGATTTGGCACGATCGATATAACCATCGCTGCTGATGTTAGAGGCCCTTGCATCTAACGTGAATTTATTATTTAATAATCCTGTGCCTGCTGCTATAGTGTTTCTAAAAGTATTAAAAGAACCTGCCGTTGAAATAGCATTAGCATAAGGTTTGTCTTTTAATTCGTTTGTCTGAAAATTGATACTTGCTCCAAAAGCCCCGGCACCATTGCTGGATGCGCCTACGCCACGTTGCACCTGTATGTTGTTGGTACTCGAAACAAGATCGGGCATATCTACAAAATAGGTTCCCTGCGATTCTGCATCATTTACCGGTACACCATTAATTGTTACGTTTATTCGCGTTCCATCCGAGCCTCTGATTCTTAAACCTGTGTAACCTACACCGGCACCGGCATCTGAGTTAACCACCACGCTTGGCAATAAGTTTAGCATGTAAGGCGCATCCTGCCCAAGGTTCTGTTTTTTTAAAGTTTCGGCGTCAATGTTACTATAAGCCATACCATTGTTTTTATTTACCCGCGTGGCGTTCACAACCACTTCATCCAATTGTTTGTTAGATGCAAAAAGCTGCGGATCAAAAACAAGATCAGCGGCAACTGTTATAGTATCTGTTTTATCAAGATAACCCAAACACCTTGTAGTAAGAACATAAGTATCCGGTTTTAAATTCTTGAATTTGTAGGCGCCTTCTGAATTTGTAGTTGCAGAAAGCTGTGTGTTCTTAATACCAATCACCGCAAAGGGTATGGCTTCGCCTTTATCGGATCTTACATTGCCCGAAAGAATGCTTTGAGCATTGATCTTAGCCAAGCTAAAAAAAACGCCCGCAAAGAATATCTTTGCCACTAATTTTTTGTTCATTTTTTTATTTTTTATAATTAAACATAACAACACGTGGGGCATGTGTTATTTTTAATTGTTTCCCTCCGCAGGCATTATCCTGTTCAGGTGTTTAACAGCAACGTTTGGCGTAAACTGTTAACGGGTTTAATCTCAGCCTAATGAATTTTTAATTTATAATTTAAAATGAACAAGGATCTCTTTTTCATTTTAAATTTTGAATTTTGAATTGCAAAAAGCACCCCTTAAGACGGAGCAAATTTACGATTGATTATTTATTGTGCAAAAAATAGTTTTAACAGCTAAAATTTTTTGTTGAATATTGCAGGTAATTAATGGAGAAAAAGAAAAACATAGCAATTATTGGGAGCACCGGAAGCATTGGTACACAAGCCCTAGAAGTTATCAGGGAAAACCCCGAAAATTTTGTAGCAGAGGTTTTAGTTGGCAATTGTAATGCCGAGCTTTTAATAGCACAGGCCCTGGAGTTTAATCCCAATGCGGTTGTTATTGCCGATGAATCTAAATACAAACAAGTAAAAGAAGCGCTTAGTGCCACCGATATTAAAGTATATGCCGGGGCAAAAGCGGTAGAACAAATTGTAGAGATGGAAACCATCGACCTTGTTCTGGCCGCTGTGGTTGGTTATGCGGGCCTTGCCTCTACCATCAATGCCATTAAACACAAAAAACAAATTGCGCTCGCTAACAAAGAAACTTTGGTTGTTGCGGGCGAACTCGTAACCAGGCTGGCTCTAGAGAATGCTGTCAACATTTACCCGGTAGATAGCGAGCACTCTGCTATTTTTCAATGCCTTGCCGGCGAATGGGATAATAAGATCGAGAAGATCTATTTAACTGCCAGTGGCGGCCCTTTTAGAGGTAAAACCCGTCAGGACCTTTTAAACGTTACAAAAGCACAGGCCTTAAAACATCCTAACTGGACCATGGGCGCAAAGATCACCATCGATTCTGCAAGTCTTATGAACAAGGGGCTTGAGGTTATAGAAGCCAAATGGTTATTTAATATTGGAGTTGAAAAAATTGATGTGATCGTTCACCCGCAAAGTATCATTCATAGCATTGTTCAATTTGAGGATGGCAGCATGAAAGCACAGATGGGATTGCCGGATATGAAGCTGCCCATACAATATGCCATGGGTTTTCCACTAAGAATAAAAAATAAATTCCCCCGCTTTGATTTTTTAAATTACCCGCAATTAACTTTCGAGAAACCCGATCTTGATACCTTCACTAACCTTAAATTAGCCTTTAGTGCTTTAAATAAAGGTGGCAATATGCCCTGTGTATTGAATGCTGCCAACGAAGTAGCAGTTCAGGCATTTTTAGAGGACAAAATAGGCTTTTTACAAATGAGTGAAATTGTTGGAAATACTTTAGAAAAAGTGAGTTTTATTAAAACTCCGGATTACAGTCAATATATAGATTGCGATAAAGAAGCTAGAACAATTGCTTTAGAGTTAATTAACTAGTTTGCTAATGCTGCTGATGAGACAAGTGAAATTAATGATATTGCCGTCATTATCTTTATATTTCTCGAATTTTTACGTTCATCCACTCCTACCCTATTATCAACATTTATCATATCGAACCTTTCATCACTTTTTAAAGTATCTAGTTTATTTAATTTATAAAATTCTGCAGTACAGCGGTAAGCATTGCTAAACAACCTAACACGCTTTTCCTTTATAATATTTATAACATCAGCGTTAATCGTACAAGCCTCCCTTTTTAATTGCCCTAAAGCATTTGCTTCTGTATACGATTTACCAAAAGTTCCAAATTTTCGAAAACGTACCTGGCCCATTTTTGTCATTGATGAATCTGTAATTACCATCTTGTATTTGATGATCTTATCGCAGTATTTATAATCTGTTTGAATAAAATATCCCGTTCTGACCAATCTTGGGCGGCAATTATAAAATAAAAAGGGTATTAAAACCAGAAGTAATAGTTTTTTCACAAATGCTATCAGTTGTTCAAATATAAATAAAATTCTGAAATAGGCTAAACACCTGAATTTTACTTAGTTTTTTCAATTCACAAATAATCTAAAACTGCCTTTTAAACCCAATATTCTTAGTATATTCGTACATTATATTTTAAATTATTATGTTCATAAAAATTGCCCAGCTTTTCTTAAGTTTAACGATACTTGTAACCCTTCACGAATTTGGTCACTTTTGGTTTGCCAAAAGATTTAAATGCCGCGTAGATAAATTCTATTTATTCTTCGATTTTTTATTCCCCTTTGCTAATATTATGAATTTTGCACTGATCAAAAAAAAGATCGGTGATACTGAATATGGTTTGGGTTGGTTCCCGTTTGGCGGTTATGTGCAAATTGCCGGAATGGTAGATGAGCAAATGGACAAAACTTTAATTGATAAACCGGCCGAGCCATGGGAACTTCGCAGCAAACCGGCGTGGCAACGTTTATTGGTAATGATGGGTGGAATTATTGTGAATTTTGTTTTGGGTATTTTTATTTTTTGGATGGCTTTATTTGTTTGGGGAAAAAATACATTGCCTATCACCAATATTCCGCACGGTTTAATGGTAGACAGTTCGGCTTATGAAATGGGTTTACGCAATGGTGATTATATTACCTCATTAGACGGAAAGCCTGTAAAATCAATTAACCGCATACCAGTAGAGATCATTATGAATGGTGTTTCAACCATTGAAGGTGTGCATGCAAATGGAAAAAAATTCTCATTACCTGTGAACGATGACGACCGTTCGAAAATATTGCGACGTTTGAAAAAAACAAGTTTTGTTGAGCCAAGATTTGTTCCAACAGTTGCAGGTATTGATAGTACCAGTTTTGCAGCCAACTCGGATCTTAAAAAAGACGACCGAATAATTGCTGTAAATAATGTACCTGTTATATTTTATGATGAGTTGAAAACGCAATTAGTTGCAAATAAGAACACCAAAGCTGAATTAACTTTATTAAGAGGAAAAGATACAGTTAGAACGATGTGTCAGGTAAGTGATATGGGCACTTTGGGCTTTTGGCCGGGAGCGGTTACTGAGCCAAAAATAGAAGAACAAAAATTTGGTATTGGGCAGGCATTTGTGCAAGGTATAAAAGACGGCATGGAGCAGATAGTTATGCAAGCCAAACAATTTGTGGTAATATTCACCGTTAAAGATGCGCACAAAAAAGTGGGCGGCTTTTATACCATGGTACAGCAAATGAGTCCTGAGTGGGATTGGCATGCCTTCTGGATGTTCACCGGCTTTTTATCCTTAGCATTAGCTTTTATGAATTTTTTACCGATCCCAATGTTAGATGGTGGATACATTATGTTCATCCTATGGGAAATGGTAACCGGTAAAAAAGTATCTGATAAAGTAATTTATTATGCCAATAACGTTGGTTTATTTATTGTGTTGGGCTTAATGGTGTATGCAAATACCGATTGGTTACGTAACTAATAATTACTTTCACGCTGAGCTTGTCGAAGGGCGATATAACTTTTATATAATATGATGAAGTTAAAAAATATTATCTTCTTTTTATTTTTAAATCTTACAACCTTACATTTTATTGGGCAAAACTCTACTGTAAAAGGTGGAAATAAAACAGAACACGAAACCGCTGCTGCTCATAAAGTAATGCTTATTCCTTTCGAGTCACGTTTATACATGGGCGAGATAGACCAAAGTATAAATGCCGAAACAAAACTAACAGCCAAAGAAATTAAATACAAATTCAGGGATGGTTTGAACGAGCAACTATATAAAGCTTTTAAAACAAATAAATTTAATGTGGTAGATCTTATGGAAGATACTGCCAAGTATAAAAAAGACCTTGATGGTATTTACCAATACCTAACTTATGAATTTCAAAAGGTGCCCGACCAGGAAAATTATCAGCCACCAAAAAAAGAAAAGGATCAAAAGAAAATAGAAAAAGGCCAATTGAATGTTGAAAGTAATTCGGATGCGCGTTTTATGAATGCGAAAATTACCAACGCAAAAGTTGTTCCAATACTATATGGTAAATACAAGACCGATCTTTTTGTTTTTATCAATCAACTGGATATTAAAGCAAGCGGATCTAAAGGTCCTGCAGAATTAGGCGAAGGAAATGGCAACAGGAAGATAATTGTGCATTATACCGTTTATACCTTTGATGCAAAAGAAATTAACTCAGGTATTGCCGAAGAAGAGTTTGCCGCTAACTTAAACAATCCAAAAAAAATCATTGATAAGCACTTTTCAAAAATTGCCACTACTATTGTTCAAAGAGTAAATAAAGGCCTTATTACTCCCGTAAAATAGCCTATTAACTTATTTTAATATTCTTTACGGTATTCATGCAATGCCATTATCAATAAGGGTTTTATCTTTTTTTACGTGCTAAAAGATTGTGCTTTCGCTAAGTTTATAGTTGCTATTTTACCGATTATTGTATCTTTATCATACCCAAATTTAATCCTATGGAAATTTCTTTATTGTTGGTAATAATAGTATTGCTTTTTATTTTTCACCTGACAAAAAATTCTAAACTTAAAAAAACCGAAGAAAGACTTTCCAATATTGAGAATTATTTAAAGGCCGTTAAATTTAGCCAGGCTCCTAAAACAATCTCACAAACTACAACCCAAACCGAAACGGTTAAGGAAGATCCTGAAAAAGTAGTTCCTCCTGTTAAACCTGCAATTGTTGCTCCTAAAATTGTTGAAGAACCTGTTATTATTATAAAAGACGAGATCCCACCGCCGATAAAAGAAGTTGAAAAAGAAGTAGTTGATAAAACCGAACCAATTAAAGTAGAGGTTAACCAACCTCAAAAACAACCTGTAAAAGTGCTTGCGCCAACAGAAAGCTGGTATTCTAAATTTAGAAAGAATAACCCCGATCTTGAGAAATTTATTGGCGAGAATATTGTGAGTAAAATTGGTATAGCCATTTTAGTTATTGGTGTTGCCTTTTTTGTTAAATATGCTATTGATAAAGAATGGATCAACGAAATTGCCCGTGTTGGAATTGGCATCTTATGTGGCGGTATTGTATTGGGTTTTGCGCACCGTTTACGTAAAAACTTCAAAGCATTTAGTTCTGTGCTTGTTGCCGGCGGTATTTCTATTTTTTACTTTACAGTTGGCATTGCGTTTCACCAATACCATATTTTTGATCAGACTACTGCTTTTATTATCATGCTTTTAATAACCGCATTTAGTGTCTTTATATCTATTGTTTACGATCGTATAGAACTAGCCGCATTATCCATTATAGGTGGTTTTGCAACACCGTTCATGGTAAGCACAGGGCAAGGCAATTATCAAGTGTTATTTACCTATATTTTAATTTTAGATATAGGCATGTTAATACTCGCCTACATGCGCAAGTGGAACCTTATCAACATCATGGCTTATTGCTTTACCATGATCCTTTATTTTGGCTGGTTACAGTCAAAAGTTATTGGCCAGGAAAATGCACCTTATAAAGGAGCAATAATATTTGCAGCAATATTTTATGTCGTGTTCGTATTAATGAACATCATTAATAATATTAAAGAAAAAAGAAAATTCGGGGCCATGGAGCTCTCTATTTTAATAAGTAATACGTTCTTGTTCTTTGGCGCAGGCATGCAAATCCTGGGATATTATCACCCTGAACTAAAAGGAATTTTTGCGGTGTTACTGGCAGGATTTAATTTGATCTGTTCGTTCTTACTTTATAAGAAATTTAAAGCAGATGTTAAGTTGGTGTATTTAATGATCGGTCTTACCTTAACATTTATAACTATTGCCGCGCCAATACAATTACATGGCAATTACATTACCTTGTTCTGGGCACTGGAAGCTGTATTGCTGATCTGGCTGGCACAAAAATCACAAATTATTCTGTTCAGGTTTGCTTCTGTGATCATTACTTTTTTAATGTGTATCAGTTTATTTATGGATTGGGTAAATGTTTATGGCACATACAACGAAGATTCTATAAAGATCTTATTGAACAAAGCATTCATTACCGGTATTGTTTCTTCATTATCCTTATTAGGAGTAGCATTATTATTAAGAAAAGAAAACGAAACGTTCAGATATCTTACTATTCCTTTTAATCCGCAAAATTATGCCAGGGTATTAAAAATAGGTTTTGTTGCCCTACTCTATTTAACCGGCTTGTTAGAGGTTATATACCAGGTAAATTCGTGGTTTGACGATAACATAACCGTTGCCATCTTAATACAGGTTTATCATTTATTATTTATGGTAGCATTAAATATTGCCGGCATTAAACTTCAAAATAAACCTACGCAAATTACTTTGTACATCTTAAACTTCATAAGTCTTGCGGTATTCTTTGTTGGCTTTTCGTGGCTACCTATTATACAATTCGAAGAATCTGTGCTTACAACCCAAACAAACCAGGTGGCTTTTATCTTTCATTATGTTTCAATTGCCTCTGTCATATTTATACTTGTAAGAATGTACAATGCTATTCACCGTAAAGATGCGTTTATTCGCGAAACAAAGGTTTTAAATACCATTTTACTTTCAACGGCTATTGTTTATTTATCTTGTGCCGAATTAATGCTACATGTTTTAAAATTAAATTTGATCAACGTGTTTTATGTGAACGATTATGAATACGTCAATAAAATAACAGAGTATGGTAATATTGAAACACATGTTATTAAGATCGGTTTCCCAATACTATGGGGTTTGTTGGCTTTTGTGTTCTTGTACATAGGCATGAAAAAATATAACAAAACCTTCAGGGTTATGTCGCTTGTATTAATTGCGATTACATTATTAAAATTATTTACCTACGATATAAAAGATGCCTCAGAGGCAGGAAAAATAATCGCTTTTATTATCCTGGGTGTTGTGTTATTGATCATATCATTTATGTATCAAAAAATAAAAGCTTTGTTGCTGGATGATGGTAAGGATAAAACTATAGAACCAGCCAAAGACGCGTCGGACATTGAAACCAAACAAGAGTAAGTTTTCTTAATACAAAAAACATGAAAAACATATTTTATATTTTAATTTTAGTTGCCGGCGGCATTTGCAAAATAAATGCGCAGGTATATTCTCACCAGGCTGCAATACAGAATGTGAAAGCAAACGGGCTTTATAAGATTCCGCTTAACCCGGATATAAAACAATATATGACCTCCGACCTGCATGATACACGCATTCACGATTCCGCAAAGCAAGAAGTGCCTTATGTTGTTCTAAGCGAGCCTTTATTAAAATCAAAATCCGATTTTATTGAATACACTATTGTTTCGCAAAAACATTTTAGTACCTATTCAGAAATCATTATTCATAATCCGAATAAAGATAAAATAAGCAACATTGCGTTTAACATCAATAATTCTGACGCTTATAAATATTGTGAGATTGAAGGTAGCGAAGACATGAAACAATGGTACAGTGTTAGCGCACAACAAGAATTAAGTTTGGCTTATAACGATTCATATACTAATACTTACAAGTGTATTTATTTTCCAATGAACAATTACAGCTATTTTAGATTATTGGTAGATGACTGGCATGCGCAACCTTTAAAAATCAACTCGGCCGGTTGGTTCAGAAACTCGGTTATTGCCGGTAAGCATAATGAAGTAGTGTTTACAAAGGCAATTACAGAAGATAAGATAAATAAAAAGACCATTATCCAATTATCTTTCTCAAACAACCAGGAAGTAGACCGAATTGATTTCAGGATCAAGAGCCCACGTTTGTACATGCGCCAGGCAGCAATCTATACTAATCGCGAAAGACAATTAAAACACAACAAGACCGAAAAATACCGCGAACTTTTAGTTGAATTTAATTTAAGTTCTGATGCGGTTTTGTTTTTTGATGTACCGCATTTAAATGAAAAAGAGATCTTTATTGAAATTGAAAATAAAGATAACCCACCTTTAGAAATTGAAAGTATTAGCTGTAAACAATTAGCCAGCTATATTATTTGCGACCTTAATGCCAATAACAAATATCATTTACGCTTTGGAAATACAACTTTAAAAGTGCCGGAGTACGACCTAAGTAATTTTGTGTCCAGCATTCCACAATTATTGCCGGAAGCAAGCATTGGTTTTATTAAGCAGGTACCAAAATCAACTACGGGTGTAGAAGAAAAACACAAATCCTTCTTTGAAACCAGGCAATTTTTATGGCTGTGTTTAGGTATTGGAACTATTGTTATCTTTTTCTTCTCAAAAAGTCTTTTAAAAGATATGGCTTCGAAAAAAGATGAAAACTCTTAAATTTTTAACCACTAAGACACAAAGGGCACTGAGATTCACTAAGACAGAACGCTCAAATTTTAATTTGTTTTCATGTAACACAATTAATAAAAACTTTGTGTTCTTAGTGCCTTAGTGGTAAATATAACTTTATTTAAAAACATCTTGAAGTAAGTTCTTTGCTTTGTTACTTAAACTATCTGCATTTAAATTATTTTTAGCGCTGTCAAAGTATTGCGTTTTATCATTCATCTCTTTTTGAACTTCCACCAGTTTTTTGCCTTCCTTGCTTTTTTCAAGATCGGTTAATTGTTTGGCGTTTTTTAATCTATCCATCACTAAATGAAAAGTTATTTTTCCAAAGGCCAGTTTATCACTGAACATGTTTAACGCACTGCCTTTTTTTCTTGTTTTAATGTAACTCAGCAATTCTGTGATAGCTTGTTTTTCCGGCCCGCTTATTTTATCGCTTTTCTCTAATTTTATTAAAGCAGGAATTGCTTTTTCATATTCTTCTTTGTTAATGTTAACATAAGCGCTTACCAGCCAGGTAAGTTCGTTGTCTAATCCTCCTTTTTGTGCATCATCTAAAAAAAGTTCCATATCATCCAGCGCTTCTTTTTCTTTTTTCATTTTTTGTTCATCCAATGCGCGAATAATAAGACCCATACCATGTAATTGATAATAACTTTGTTCGCTGGCAACAAAACCATCTTTTAAATTAATGACCGGGGTTTCTGAAATTAATTTTTTATTCTTTTCCATATAACTTAAGTACTCATTGCATTTATCAAACGAATGGTAATAATACGCGTTCTCAAAAAGTACAAACGATTTGGTTAAATGGTATACCAATCGCAGGCTAATATCCTGAATATCTTTTTCGTCGGACTTATAAACTTCATACAAAGCAAAATCCTTTGGTGCTGAGGGAGTTGTTTGCCATAATAATGAAAGCAATATATGCTCATGATTATTATTGTAAGCCATAGGAAAATAAGTGGAATGTATTAGTGTTGAATTGGTAAATACATAAAAGATATTTGCCAAAAGTGTCGGCAACGAATCTTCATCTGTTTTTAAAAGTACTTCTTTGGTATCGTACACTTCTTTTGCAAGGGCAACCAATTCAAGTGGGTGGATCTCTACCGCCCCGGTATTATTAAGTAAAGGGTTACCCGAACTTAAAACACTTCCTACAAGGCGGAACATACTTTTCCTGGCGCTATCCAGCTCAGGGTTTTTACCAACTGTTGCAGTAGAACGCAGGGCTATTTTCATGGATTTGTACAATTGAATTTTCGGGTTATTCAATTATTCCTGCATTTTTTTCTGTTCTTTCTTACGCATATCTTCTTCGTTCTTTCCACAGGAAAAAAGTAAGCACATGCACAAAACGGATAAGCATAAGGATAAACTGGCCTTCATAATTTTTATTAAATATACTAAAAAGCAAAAAATAGCATTGCTAATTGTGCAGTATTTGTATTTTTATATCATTAAATCATGACCATTTCAAAGCCCAACACTACTGATTTTGATTTTATAAAGGATCATATCTCGAAGTTTGAATTAGATAACCGCGACCTGCAAGAAGAGCAGTTCTTAATTGCAAAGAGTCTTAAGAATGAGGTTTTGGCTTTTGGGAGAATAAGAAAGCATAAAGGCTGCGATGAGCTTTGTTCACTGGGCGTTGTAGAGAAAGAGCGTTTAAAAGGCATTGGACATTTGTTATCGAATGATCTTATAAAAAACTCACAACAGCCTTTATATTTGGTTTGCATCATCCCACAATTTTTTGAACCCCTTGGCTTTAAAATTGTAAAAGAATATCCTTTAGAGTTAAAGGATAAAGTAAAATACTGCCGTGGCGAACTTGCTGTTCCGGAAGAATACGTGGTGATGAAATATTTAACATAAAATAGTTTTTACTACCTCGCAATCGCCACTCATTTACAATCTTATCTTCACACAAAGCCAACGCTTTTGAAAGATAAGATTTTTAAACGCAAAATTTTATGAAGCTGTCCTGTTTTTGCTTTCGCATAAGTACTCATGGTGTCTGCCTCTGGACGGATTACCCGAAGGGGGGTGAAGGAATTTTTACCTTGCAATAACAAAACGCTTGCTATATTTTTGCAAATTGTCATTCCAACCAAACGAGGAATCTTTATTTAGAACCCTAGTACCCGGGGATGAAAGTATTAGACGGTAAACGCCGTTTTTTAATTCTTTTGTATTTATGATTACAACATTATTTTTAAAAACAATTTCTTCTACTCTTACTAACTGACCCAAACTATTTACTATTTCAAATTGTATGTTTTCGTTATTTAAAATTGCGCATTCAATATTTAAACCATCAGTAGCAGGATTTGGATACATCTTTAAGCTATTATCGACTGCGCTCGAATTGACAAGACCTACACCACTTGCATAAACAATAACGGTATCGTATTTTATTAGGCCGCAAATGTCCTGTTTAACCATGTACGTATTGGTAACGCTTGCTACCGTAACGGTAATGCCTGCAGCCGTATCAATAGCCGTAGTTGTATTTGGTAATTTATACCATATACAAGCTTCATCAATACCCACATCCTGAGGCCTTCCTAAATAAACCATATTTGTTGGAATGCCATAAATATCAGGCCCGGCGTATGCAGGAAGATTTAGATCAATAACACTTACATCATCAACATAAATATCGGCAGATTGGGTTGATAAGGGTGTGTTTAATTGTAAAGTGTTTGTTGCGGCATTACTTCTAAAATTACCAATTACCATGTATTTTTCATTGCCGGTTGCTACAAATGTTCCTGTAATTGGTATCCAGTTTAACGTATCAGTAATAATTCCTGTCGTATTTTCAACCTGAGGATTTAAATAGGTAAGTTGTCCCATACATTTTGTAATGGTATCCATACTGCTATCCCCAAAACACATCCCAAATTTATCAATAGCCACCCGGTTATTATTGGTGTTGACCACGTAATATTTTGCGCAATATGTTTTACCTGCCTGTAAATTCTGTTTTAAGCGATTTCTTGGATAAAATCTTCCACAAGTGTTGCAGAAAAATTGAGTCAATATAAAATTCCCACCTGATCTTGGGAATTGAAAGCCGGTACTACAGTATGGAACAGTACCACTTACTTCTGAAAACAAGAAACTAGCGGTTTGATTGGTGTCCAAGGGACCCCAATATTTGACCGCGTCAAAACCGCTTGTTACTGAACTTGTCAAAAGTGTTTCAAAGCCACCATTATTCACATAATTGGCGATTTGAGCTTTACCTGAAAAAAAGAACAAAAAAGCAACAAGCATTAAAAAATGCCTATTGCTTTTTGAATTTAAAGAACTATTAGTTGGCAATAACCAATTTTTTAGTTGTTTTATTATTAGTGTCATTAGCGATAATTACAAAATAAACGCCTTGCTGCAATTTTAACTCTAATTTACAAATAAAATTGCTTGTGCTTACTTGTTTAAAAATAGTGTTTTCCATTTGTACCTCTAACTATAAGTTTAAGATAAAAAAAAGCCCCTATTAAAAATAGAGGCTTTAAATTATTTTTTGAATTTTGATTTAGAGATCCTTCGATAAGCTACTTAGGAAAAGTGATTTCTTAATTTTTTAAAAAAGAAAAAATTAAGAGCAGATCCTTCTGCGAGCTCAGGATAACAAATCTCTAATCTTTTTCGAAAAGAAAAAGTCAGGAGCGTTGTTACATCATGCCACCCATACCGCCCATATCAGGAGCGCCACCCATGGCTTGTTTCTCTTCTTTTTTCTCTGCTAATACACAATCGGTTGTTAAAAGCATAGCGGCCACCGAAGCTGCATTTTCTAAAGCAACACGGCTTACTTTAGTAGGATCAATAACACCTGCTTTTAGTAAATTCTCATATACTTCTGTTCTTGCATTAAAACCAAAATCATCTTTACCTTCTTTTACTTTTTGTACAACGATAGATCCTTCAATACCACAGTTGGTGCAAATTTGGCGTAAAGGCTCTTCTAATGCACGTTTTACAATAGCAATACCGGTATTCTCATCTTCATTAACACCTTTTAATTTTTCCAAAGCGCTAATTGCACGAATATAAGCTGTGCCTCCACCCGGTACAATTCCTTCTTCAACAGCTGCACGTGTTGCTGCTAAAGCGTCATCAACACGGTCTTTTTTCTCTTTCATTTCCACTTCACTTGCTGCACCAATATATAACACTGCTACGCCACCGGCTAATTTAGCCAAACGTTCCTGTAATTTTTCTTTATCGTAATCAGATGTCGTCGACTCAATTTGTGCTTTAATTTGATTTACGCGAGAAGCAATATCGGGCTTTTTACCTGCACCATTTACGATGGTTGTATTGTCTTTATCAATGGTGATTTTTTCTGCTTTACCAAGATCAGTTAACTGCATATCCTCTAATCTGCGACCCTGATCTTCGCTGATATAAGTTCCGCCTGTTAAGATCGCAAGGTCTTCTAACATTGCTTTTCTACGATCCCCAAAACCCGGAGCTTTAACGGCACAGATCTTTAAGTTAGCGCGTAAACGGTTAACCACTAATGTTTGTAATGCTTCGCCATCTAAGTCTTCGGCAATAATTAATAATGGCTTTCCGGTTTGCACAGCTTTTTCAAGAATTGGTAATAATTCTTTCATCGCAGAAATTTTCTTTTCATAAATTAAAACGTAAGGGCTTTCCATAACCACTTCCATTTTATCTACGTTAGTAACAAAATATGGAGAGATATAACCGCGATCAAATTGCATCCCTTCAACAACTTCAACAGTTGTATCAGTTCCTTTTGCTTCTTCAACTGTAATAACACCTTCTTTTTTTACTTTGCTCATTGCCTGGGCAATTAATTTTCCAATAGTGTTATCGTTATTAGCAGAGATTGTTGCTACTTGTTCAATTTTTTTGTTTTCGTTGCCAATATTTTGAGATTGTTTTTTTAAATTCTCAACAACTGCAATTACAGCTTTATCAATACCGCGTTTAAGATCCATTGGATTTGCGCCTGCAGCTACATTCTTTAAACCTGCAGTTATAATTGCCTGGCCTAACACAGTTGCAGTTGTCGTACCGTCACCGGCAACATCAGCAGTTTTAGAAGCCACCTCTTTTAATAATTGAGCTCCCATATTTTCTACCGGGTGACTTAATTCAATTTCTTTTGCAACAGTTACACCATCTTTAGTGATTTGTGGTGAACCAAATTTTTTATCTATGATCACGTTACGCCCTTTTGGACCTAATGTTACTTTTACCGCATTTGCTAATGCATCTACTCCACGTTTTAAAGCATCGCGGGCTTCTATATTAAAGGTGATATCTTTTGCCATTTTATTTTTGTTTATTTTTTTATTTGTTTGGATTCAGGATTCAAGACTAATAGACGCAAGACAGTCCTGATTCCTGTTGTCTTGCTTCTTTTTGGTTAAATTAAATGATTGCGTAGATGTCGCTTTCTTTCATAATTAGGTATTCTTTACCTTCAATGGTTAATTCAGTTCCCGCATATTTGCCATAAAGTACTATATCGCCTACTTTTACGGTCATCGGTTCATCCGGTTTGCCATTGCCTACAGCTACAATTTTGCCACGCATTGGTTTTTCTTTTGCCGTATCAGGAATAATGATCCCCCCGCTTGTTTTTGTTTCTGCCGGTGCAGGTTCTACAAGAACTCTATCTGCTAAAGGCTTTACATTTACACTTGATTTTGCCATATTATTTTGAAGTTTAAGGTGTTTTTTTGCAAATGTAATTGCATAAACCGTACCAAGCCAATTTTTTAGGTGAATTTGGTCAAAATGTTCAAAACAATAAAAATTTGGCACATAAGTGGTGACAAGGTGGCATTTGTAAACGATAAATTATTTTACCCTTTGCCCGTTTTGGTATTTAACTAAAAAACCGTTATACCCTTTTGTAACAAGCTCTTCGCGCTTTTTCAAGGCATCTTCTTTGCTCGGGTATTCACCAATTAAAACTTTATAAACGGCACCATCTTTTTCAACGGTTACTTTACCAAGATCGCTATATTTTGCTTTACCCGGATCGGAAGTAAAAGTACCTATCTGTACAAGGTAAGTTAAACCTGCGGTGGCTGAAGTATTACTTGACGTAACAGGAGTAGCAGGAACGGTATTGGTAACAACTGCAACAGTTGTTGTTATAGGAATAGCGGCAACAGCAGATACTACAGGTGTAGGAGCAACAGTTGGTGTTGAAACTACAACCGGTTCCTCTGGTTTTTCCGGCAAATAACTTAAGGTTTTGGTTACACCTTTATCCTCTACTTTTACATCAATTTGCTTACCTGCTACTTCTTTTTTAATACCATTTTCTATGTAAAAGAATTTCTGATATAAAATATGTGGCCCTGTAGCAGCGGGGGTTTTTAATTTAAAGGAAACAATAAATTCAGCTTCGGCAGGAATGGTTACCCAAACAATTTTTATACGGTTCTTTTCAAAGGTAAAATAACCTGTTCTGGTTTCGCCTTCAGTTGCGGTAAAGCCTTCAGACACTTCCATTTCATATTTTGAAAAATTGCCAATAGTGCCTTTATTTATTTTAACCTCAATATTTAAATTGGCATTGGGCGCAACGGATGGCGGCATATTTGTTACCATGGTAACTTGCGCGTTAATACCAAAACCCATAACAAGTAATAAAGCAAAATAAAAGTTCTTCATGTGGTTATTTTAAACAAAGGTATAAAAAGGACGTAAAATATAGGATTTATCTGTAACCTGTTTAAAATTTATTTAAAATATAAAAAGACTCTTTATACATTTGAGCTCCCGAAATGAAATACCTTATTCTCTTTTTTAGCCTCCTTTTTTTACAGGTAAAAATCACCTCTCAGGTTATTAATATCGAGAGTAAGCGCTTTTTGAAAGATACGAATGGTTTTATTGGTAAAGCCGATCTTAACTTTAACATCAACCAAAATACCAGTCAGGTTATTTCATTAGGTGTTAACATACATAGTCAATATGTACATAACAGGCACCGCATATTGGCCATTGGCGACCTGGCATTTATTAAGGCCGGCAAACAGGATTTTGTTAATTCGGGGTATCAGCACTTAAGGTATAATTACAAGCTATCTAAATTATTAACCTGGGAAGCTTTTATACAAGCGCAATACAATCGCATTTTATTGCTTGATAGGCGTTACCTGGCCGGAACCGGTCCAAGGTTCAAACTTATCAAACAAAAAAACTTCAGGGCATATACAGCTGTTTTATATATGTTTGAATACCAAAGTCAAAATAACGACTCAATAGAAAGTTACAATAACCGCCTTAGCAGCTACCTTACAGTAAGCATAAGTTCAAAGAAAATAGAATTTACCTCTACTACATTTTATCAGCCAAATCTGGCTAATTTTAATGATTACAGGATCGCAAATGATTCTGCCTTTGAAATAATTATTACCGGCCACTTTAATTTTAAAGTTGGATTTAATTTGCTTTACGATACACGTCAACCCATTGGTATCCCTAACCTGACATATATCTTAAAGAATGGTTTAAGTTATAAGTTCTAAGCAAAAAAAAAGCCGCTTTTTACGAGCGGCTTTTTTTATACTATTTTTTGAATTTATTTTTTGAAATCTACTTTGTATGAAATACCTTTTATAGTAATTGTTCCAGCGTTATCGCAAGGTACATTTTCCGAACCATAATCAATACTTCTTGGATCTTTTGCAGCAGTTGTAAACGAAGCTACGCCATTAATGAAAGGATGGAATTCAGAATAAACAGGTGCTACTGTAGGACTAGTTGTGATTCCTAAAACTTTATCAGGCGAACATTTGTAATCTCTTACCAATGGTTTCTCAACACCAACAGTATAAGTATAAGGTACATTACCGGGAGTAAATCCTTTAAACGACCCTTCATACTCAACTACGGCCATTGTCCAGGTAATTGGTGTTAAATTTGTTGGAAGTGGCACTAAAGCAGATGTATTTGAAATTGTTTTGTTGATACTTCCGTTCCAAACCATTTTCTTAGATGGATCGGCAACGTTAGTCATGTTAAGGTATCCTGAAATATTCCATTTTAACTTGGTAGTTGCAGCATTTGGATTAGCTGAAGGGGCAAGATTTTTAATCGTGAAACGTGGTGTTGTATTATTTACAGGCATTGTCGTTGAATCATCAACCATCCAACCATCAACAATATAATTGTTTAATGATATAAAACCAATAAAGCCATAATCACGGTAGTAATTTGCATTAATATCTGTAAATGAATAAGTAACTACAATTGTACCACTTCTTACTTTACCATCAGCACATTTAGTGTTTGCAGGCCATGTCATAGATGTAGAAACACCCGGAATAGTAACAGGTGAAATAGTTGCTTGGCCAGGAGCCACATTAACAAACTTAGGATAAGCATTCTCTCCTAAAAACCCGGCAATCATATCAATATCAGTCGCAATTGTATTGGCGTAAGACGCGTCAATAGCGCTATCAAATTCTGTATCCGCTACGGGAGCTTCGGCCTCTTTTTTATTACAACTTGTTAAGAAAAGAGCCACAACGGCTAAAACTGAAAAACCTAAGGTAATTTTTTTCATTTTGATAAATAGTTTTGAAATAATTTGTTGCAATTTAGCGAAAATATTTGAACCACCAAAATATGTTAAAAAAATGCTGGTATTTCCAAATTGTAAAATAAACCTGGGTCTAAATATCGTTCAAAAAAGAGCGGATGGTTTTCATGATATTGAAACCGTTTTTTACCCGGTTAACTGGTGCGACGCCCTTGAGATTATTGAGGGTCAGACTGATCATGAACCTTTTACTTTTTCGCAAAGCGGCATTTTAATACAAGGTAAAAAAGAAGAAAACCTCATATATAAAGCCTGGCAATTTATCTCCGAAATAAAAGCAATTACACCCATAAAAGTACATTTACATAAAACCATACCTATGGGTGCGGGGCTTGGTGGTGGCAGTGCCGATGCCGCTTTTTTAATAAGTTTGCTTAACCAAAAATTCAAACTTGGGCTTACAAGTAACCAAACAAAGGCAATTGCAACAAGATTAGGAAGCGATTGCAGCTTTTTTACAGAAAATAAGCCTGTTTTAGCTACCTGCAGGGGCGATCTCTTCTCTCCGGTTAAGATAGATCTTTCGCCATATTACATTCTAGTGGTATATCCCGGCATAAATAGTAATACCAAAGAAGCATACACCAATTGTAAGCCAAAAGCACCGGCTAAAGACCTAAGATCGATCATAGAAAATATCGCCGTGGAAGATTGGAAGAATTATTTAACCAACGATTTTGAGAATACGGTGTTTATAAAGTATCCGGAAATTAAAAAATTAAAAGAAGATCTTTATAATTCCGGAGCAATATATGCCTGCATGAGTGGCAGTGGCAGCAGCGTATTTGGGATCTTCAAAAAAGAACCTATGCTTAATTTTGACAAACATTACAATTTTTATTTACAAACACCTGTCTCAAAAATTTTGTAAATCTTAAAGATTTTTTTTTCTTTGTTAATCGGTAAATGAAATTCTATTTTCAAATAAAGCATAAATATAAATGGCACCATGCCATTAAATAATTATTTGAGAGCTACGGTCTCTCTTACACCAGGAATTAAATTTATCAATCACCTTATTAAAAAATAAACAACTATGTTACTAGTATTAAAATTTGGCGGCACAAGTGTTGGTTCTGCCCAAAGAATAAAAGACCTTGTAAAACTAACTGTTAACGATACACCAAAGATTGTTGTATTAAGTGCCATGAGTGGTACAACCAATTCTTTGGTTGAAATTTGTAATTCGCTTTACAGCAAAAATATTGACAATGCAACCAAACAAATAACCGCTTTAAAAGAAAAATATTTTGCCGAAATAAAATTGCTTTACGCTAAAGAAACAAGTTTAGAAAAAGCAAAGAACCTTATCGAAAATCACTTTAGTTACATTACTGCTTTTACACTTGATATGTTTACCGCCAATGAAGAAAAAGCAATTTTAGCACAAGGTGAATTATTAAGCACAGCCCTCTTCCATTATTATCTTGAAGAAATTAATATAGAATCGGTTCTATTACCTGCGCTTAATTTTATGCGTATTGACGAGAACGATGAACCGAATTTAGAGTATATAGAAAAATACATTTTAGAAGAGCTGAATAAGTACAAAGGCAAAAAATTATTTATTACACAAGGTTATATTTGCCGCAATGCATTTGGCGAGATAGATAACTTAAAACGTGGCGGCAGTGATTATACAGCTTCCATTATTGGCGCAGCAATAAGAAGTCCGGAAATACAAATATGGACCGATATAGATGGCATGCACAACAACGATCCACGCATTGTTGATAAAACACACCCAATTGAAGAGTTGAGTTTTGACGAAGCCGCCGAGTTAGCTTATTTTGGCGCAAAGATACTGCATCCTACCTGTATCTTACCGGCACAAAAAAGGAACATTCCTGTGCGTTTAAAAAACACTTTACAACCAGATGCCAAGGGTACTTTAATTGCTAACATTACTACCAACGAAGGCATAAAAGCAGTTGCTGCAAAGGATGGTATTACCGCTATAAATATAAAAAGTGCCCGAATGCTTTTAGCGCACGGTTTTTTACGTGCGGTATTTGAAATATTTGAACGTTACAAAACACCCATAGATATGATCACTACTTCGGAAGTAGCAGTATCATTAACCATTGATAACTCAAAGAATTTAAAAGAAATTTTAAAAGACCTGAAAGAAATTGCGCAGGTTGAACTAGACGAAGACCAAACTATTATTTGTATTGTTGGTCAATTACCAAAAGATAAACCCGGTTATGCCAATAAAATTTTAGAGGCACTTAAAGATATTCCTTTACGCATGGTTTCCTATGGCGGAAGCTCGCACAATATTTCTGTTTTGGTTAACGGAAATTTAAAGAACGATGCTCTTAAAGCATTAAATAAAGGATTGTTCAATTATAATTAGCACAACATGTTCACACAAAAACATACCGATCATTTTAAAGATCTGGAAACCCCTTTCTATTTCTACGACTTGGAGTTATTAAAAAGTACTTTGCAACAGTTAAAAAAAGCAGCTCCAACCGAATACCACATTCACTATGCCTTAAAAGCCAATGCGCACCCTACTCTTTTAGAACTTATAAAAAATGCGGGTTTAGGTGCCGATTGTGTAAGTGGTAACGAAGTAAAACGGGCACTGGAATGTAATTTTAAAAATACAGATATTGCTTTTGCAGGTGTTGGTAAAAGCGACAAAGAAATAAATTTTGCCTTAGATAATTCTATCTTTTGCTTTAATGTAGAAAGCATTCACGAATTAAAAGTGATCGATCAATTAGCAAAGAATAAAAATACCAAAGCCAATATTGCCCTACGAATTAACCCAAATGTAGATGCTTATACGCATAAATATATTACCACTGGTTTAGAGGAAAATAAATTTGGTATTAACCCTTACGAGTTTGACGCAGTTTTAGATGTTTTAAAAACACTCAACAATTTAAATTTTTCAGGACTGCATTTCCATATTGGTTCGCAGATCCAGGACCTTAACCCATTTAAGAACTTATGTATTCGCGCCAACGAAATAAATAAATGGTTCATTCAAAAAGGTTTTTTATTACCGCATATAAATTTAGGCGGTGGCCTTGGCGTTGATTATCATCAGCCCGAAGCGCATGCTATTGTTGATTTTGAAAGCTACTTCTCTATCTTTAAACAATTCTTAGAGTTAGATCCCAAACAACAAATTCATTTTGAATTAGGCCGTTCTATCATTGCCCAATGCGGAAGTCTTATCTCGCGCGTGCTCTATATTAAAAACGGTATAAATACCAACTTTGCTATTTTAGATGCGGGCATGACGGAGTTGATACGCCCTGCACTTTACCAGGCCTATCATAAGATCGAGAATATCTCTAAACCAGGCATAGTTAACACCATAAAATACGATATTGTTGGTCCTATTTGCGAAAGCAGCGATTGTTTCGGAAAAGCAGTTGAAATGCCTTTAACCGAACGCGGTAATTTAATTGCCATAAGAACTGCCGGGGCTTATGGCGAGGTAATGAGCAATCATTACAATTTAAGGCAGCAGGTACTATCGGTTTTTATGTAAATTATCAATTCCATTTTCGGTTTGCCTGTCTTTTAATTTATAGCTACATTTAGTTGTTCAAATAATTTAGTTGAAATTAAAGATCTCCATATTCCTTGCCCTTTTTATGTGCATGACTTGCATAAAGGCACAAAAAAACAAAACAGAATTTGAGCTGTTTTTAGGGGATACAATTAACAAAATTGATAAAAATGGCGACAAACAAGGACGATGGATCCATTTTGGAAAAGACAGCAAAGGCCTTAAAAATAAATTGCTTAAACATAACCAAATTGTTGAGGACGGATTTTTTGTAGACAATTTAAAAAGCGGTCTCTGGAAAACCTATCATACCAATACCAATAAAATTAAAAGCGAAGTCACTTACAAAGAGGGTATTGCCAATGGTAAAACAAAATTCTATACCGAAAAGGGCAAGCTAAGGCAGGAAGGTACTTTAAAAGATAATCAGTGGGATGGCAAGATCACTTTTTATAATGATAAAGAGGAAGCTTTCTCAAAAGATGCGGAGGACGAAAAAATTTCCACTTTAATTTTCTCTGGCCAGGTAACCAAAAATGGCAAACCTTTAGAGGATGTTGAGGTAATTATTGATAACTACGATCTGCCCCTCTCAAAACAGGTATTGGGTGCAGATGGGAACTTTAATTTAAAATTGAACTTGCAATCTGAATACGTTATTCATTTCAATAAAAAAGGTTTTCTAAAGAATTCTATTTTAATAATTACAAAAACAACTAGCGTTACCGACCCTGTTGTTTATACCTTAAATAACTGGAAAGTATCTTTAAGCGATAATTTTGCAGGCGGTGCTACCAAAGATGTATTGAGCTTTATCATTAACAAACCATCTAACAAGATCTATTTTAATAAAAAGAAAAAAGAATTTAATGCAGACGGTTCTTACGAGCATTTATTTAAAAAACAATTAAATGATATTAGTGCTACCACACAGTTATTAGTTGCTTCTACTATGGAAAGTAATAAAAAACTGGAGATAGATAATTTAAGGATGCAGTCTGAAAATAAATTAAAAGAGATAGAAATGCTTAAAAAAGAGCAGGACCTGCAACAAGCTTTAATTAAAGAGAAAGAGAACGAATTGCTTGCAAAAAAAATGGAAGCTGAAAAAAAGGCCAGCGAACTCGCATTATTTGAGCAAGAAAAAAAAATAAAAGGTTTATTGTTCATTGAAAAAGAAAAAGAGATCCTTCAAAAACAGTTAGAAGCAGAGAAGCGCGCCCGAGAGATTGAAAGCTTAAAAATAATTACCCGCCAACAACAGATGGAAGGTATTCTACAGGAAAAACAGTTAAAAGATGCCAAAGAAAAGATCTTTAAAGAAAAATATTTAACAGAAATGTCGCAAAAAGAATTGAATGTGGCCAATAAAGAAAAAAAAATAAGAGAAAAAGAAATAGCCGAGCGTAAAAAAGTATTTAATTATCTGCTGTGCGGTTTCCTAATCATCGCCCTTTTCTCTTTCTTTTTAATTCGTAATATCATTCAAAAGAAAAGAGCCAATGCTTTATTGGCAAAACAAGCTGTTGAGATCAATCTTCAAAAAGGTGAAATAGAAGAAAAAAGTCGTTTGATAGAACACAAGAACCTTGAAACGATGCAAAGTATTGTTTACGCTAAAAGAATACAAAATGCTATTTTGCCGCCCGATGAAGAGATCAATCCTTACTTAAAAGATTATTTTATTCTTTACAAATCAAAAGATATTGTGAGTGGTGATTTTTATTTTTTCTCAGATAAATATGTAAAAGAATTTAATAAGATAATTTTTGCCGCTGTAGATTGTACCGGCCATGGTGTGCCCGGCGCTTTTATGAGCATGATTGGTACCGAAAAATTAAAAGACGCCATTGATTTTTCACATAAACCCGGTGATATATTAAGAGAATTGAACCTGGGTGTAAAAAGTGCCCTACGCCAGTCTGGCGATAATTTAAATGCTACCCGTGATGGGATGGATCTTGCCTTGTGTACAATTCCTGTTATTAAAAATGGTGAAACTAAAACAACTATTGAATATTCAGGCGCTAACAGGCCACTTTGGATCATTGATAATAATAAAATATTAAGAGAGTATAAAGCAACCAAATGCTCGATTGGAGGCTTAACGCCAGATGAACAGGTATTTGAAAATCATGAGATAGAATTAGAAAAAGGAAATATTTTTTTCTTATTCAGCGATGGGTTTGCTGATCAATTTGGCGGCGATAACTCTAAAAAACTAATGACCAAGAATTTTAAAGATCTTTTGGTTTCTATCAATGATAAAAGTTTGAAAGATCAAAAAAATCACCTTGCCGACTTTTTTGAAACCTGGAAAGGTCAGAACGAACAGATCGATGACATTTTGGTAATTGGCGTTAAAGTGTAAAAACAAATACTACAAATTACGAAATTACCAATCAGTATTAAGCGCTTTGATTAGTATATTCGTAGCAATTCTTAATTCATAATTTTTTCAGTCTTCGAGTTTAATCTTCTCTATCATTAAATGTTTTTTGAATTTGTGAACGATCTCTGCCATTTCCTTATCTCTTAATTCAAGGTTAGCAATATCAGCTGCCGAATTTTCAACTACAGGTTTTAATTTTTCTAAATTACTTTTCATCTGTGCGATCGACTCAATAAAATGTTGTTTAGTTGCATCGTCCAGATCGTTTGCCTCTGCTTTTTTTTCAATTTCGGCTACAACACTTTCAACATAAGGGATCATGTCCCATGGGTTGTTTGGCGCATTCCAAACAAAGGTAATATTGCATTTACGGCATTTGTATTTATTGCTCTGCCAGTCTTTCTCATTCTTTTCGGTACCAATTAATTTTAAATTCTCATTCTTATTGCAGCGTGGACATTGTGCATTATCTTTAACAAGTTTTTTTAACAATTCTCTCTCTGAAAGTATTAATTCCCTGCTCTGCGCATGAATATTAATTTGTTCTACCAATTTATCGCAGGTCTCCATTAATTGCTTAAACTCTTGGGGAATCTCAGTTTCGGCCGACCATGTTTCGGCTTTCTTTTTAAAAAAGACAACTAATTTTATTACTTCTCTTTCTTCTTGTTTCAGCTCCTGGTTCATAGATCTATTTTACACTTCAAATATAAAATATTTAAGCTTTATTTTAAATTAACAACTTCATAAACAGTAGTTACAAAACCATTTAGTATTAAAAAATTAATTTTTAACCGCATCGTAATGGTGAATATCGGTTACAATTAGTTTTAATCTTCCTCTTTTATCCGCTTCAGGTGTTAACGGTTTAAACTTAACGTTCTCAACTATTTCTTCCGCCTTATATGAATTACGCGAATAAACCGTTTGCGAATAGGTATCATTAATTGCTTTTATAAGGATAATAAATTCTGCATCTCTTTCTTCAAGGTCTTTTTTTGTTAAGCCAATTAAGGGGCTTTCCTCATCTACCGGATGAACTATCGTCCAACTTAATGTTAGGAAATTAATGCGGTTGATCTCTAATTTCAAATTTAAAAATTCGCGACGTTTTGTTTCAGGATTATTTAAAGTAATTGTAACGCTGGCCTCCGACTCTATCAATTCATATTGTTTCATGTTAGCAATTCTAAACATAATGCCGGTAACATTTTTGTATGGCGAAATCAATATGTTGTTACTATATAATAAATGGGCTCTTGGCCTCGAAAAACGTCCATATAAAACCCCTGTTGCCAAGGCAAAGGTTAATAACCCCAATAACGATTCAACCGCTGCGGCAATACTGGCACCATTTCCAACAGGATAAATGTGTCCGTAACCCAAGGTAGTAATGGTTTGAGCACTAAAAAAGAAAAGGTTCATAAATTGTTGCATAGGCGTTTCGGCATCAAGTCCGCCAAAATGCTCGGCACCTATCATGTAATAAGCAAATGCAAAAATCAAGTTTACCAAAATATAACTCGAAATAATTACGGTAATAAGGCTTAAGATAGAGGTAGTAATGAGCCAATGATATACATCAATGTTCTTTACGCCCATGCCCGCCCGGTGCACATTTACCTTTCCGTCATGATCTAAAAAACGTACTCGGCTGTTATAGTTCTTTGTACCAAAACCAAGCTCGCGTTCTTCTTTATTCTTATTATTAAAAATTGCCATAAATAGTTTATTACGTAACTTTGCTAAATGAAAGGTAAATTTAATTATTATTGGCTGTTAATTTTAATTCCTGCCATTTTTATTGGCTGGTATTTATTAAGAGCAAAAGAAGACAAGCCTTTGCGTTATTTGGCCTATTATGGCCCAAAGCATGCCTTAAAACTGAATGATACGACCTACCATTTCATCCCCGACTTTGAATTTACCGACCAATTTAACGAGAAAGTGACGCAGGAGACGGTAAAGAACAAGATCTATGTAACAGAATATTTTTTTACCACTTGCCAGAGTATTTGCCCTATAATGAATAAAAACCTGGAGCGTGTTTACAAAGAATTTAAGGGCGATCCTGCTTTTTTAATTTTATCGCATACTGTAGATCCTGAAGAAGACAGTGTAAGTGTGATGATTGAATATGCAAAAAAACATGGAGTTACCAATAAACAATGGCTTTTCTTAACAGGATCAAAACCGGCTTTATATGGTCTGGCTCGTAAGGGTTACTTATTGGATACCGAAGAAGGAAAAGGAGAGGGTGATGATTTTATACATACACAGAATTTTGCTTTAATTGATAAAGACAAACATATAAGGGGTTTTTACGACGGCACCGATAGTTTAGAGATAACAAGATTGATACAGGAAATAAAATTATTGAAAAAAGAATATGAGCATAAAGAAAATACTGCTAATTAGCTTTTTGTTTTATACAGCTTTTGTAAAATCGCAAACCGTTAGTAAAGTTTATAAGATAGATGAGCTCCTTAACAGAATCAAAAATCCTGATACAACCTATGTTATAAATTTTTGGGCTACCTGGTGCAAGCCTTGTGTTGCAGAATTACCCTCGTTTGACAGTTTATCAAAGATCTCGAACGTAAAAATACTTTTAGTGAGTTTGGATTTTAAAGAGGATTTGGAGAAAAAAGTTAACTTTTTTCTCCAAAAAAATAAAATAAAAATAGAATGTGTTTTGTTAGACGAAATTAACGGAAATGATTTTATAAATAAGATCGATAAAAGCTGGACGGGCGCCATTCCAGCCACGTTGATAAAAAATAAAGAACACAGGGTTTTTATTGAGAAAAAAATTCACCTGGCCGAATTACAAAAAAAATTGGCAGACGTAGAAAGAAAATAAGCCCTTTCTGTATAATTAATAGCCACAAATTAACACTACCGGTTTTCTAGTTTATGTTTCCTCTATGAGTGTAATTATTTTGCTTGCAGGAAGTAATTGCAGGAAAAATAATAATTATCACAAAAGAATTATTTAATAAGTTAAATATTGAACTTTGAAATTAGTATTAGATATCCCTAAATCAGATATCTAAAGATTTGAAAGCGTCTGCTTTAGTTTCAGAAACTTTAAATAAAGTATTTAATTTGGTAATTAAGATTAGTTCGCTTATTTTTTTATTCATGTTGAACAGAACAGCCTCGCCACCGGCCACGCGGGCCTTGGTTAATAATTGAATTAAAGTATTTAAACCACTACTATTCATATAAATTAGTTTTTCCATATCAATTGCCCATTTGGTGCAACCCTCGTTAACTAATTCCTCGGCTTTTTCTAGTAAAGGCGTAGCCTGCCCTTTTTCAATTAAATTACCGCCAATTGTAATAATTGCGTGATTCTCTTTTTTGTCTACTGTAAAATCAAAAACCATAATTATTATTTTTTAAAATGTTCACAAACGCCTTTTTCCTTAAGATTTCTGCATTTAGCAAAAAAATTAAGTGAATGATTAATTATATCAAAATTCAGCATGTCCTGTGCTGATCTTTGTATTTGTTGTATCCTGGGATCACAAAACTCAAATACATGTTCGCAATCATTACATATCAAATGGTCATGTTGTTTGTATTTGTAGGCCTTTTCAAACTGAGCCATATTTTTACCAAACTGGTGTTTAATTACTAGGCCAGCATCCAAAAGTATTTCAATATTATTATATAAAGTTGCCCTACTCACTCTATATTTTTTATTTTTCATCATCAAATACAATTGCTCAATATCAAAATGTCCGTCGTGCGAATAAATTTCATTTAAAATAGCAAAACGTTCAGCGGTTTTACGGTGCTGCTGTTTTTCTAAGTATTCAATTAAAATTTTATTTACGGCGTCTTTTGTCTCTTGGCTCATATCTGCGATTCTAATTTAGACATTTAAAAAGTTTATTACAAATAAAAAAAATAGGTCGATTTATTTTGAAATTATATCCTTTAAAAAAGCTATTTCGTCAACCTTCGTGAAAAATTTAACCACATAAGTCCATAGTTTTAAAAAACAAACTTTATTTACAAAAGTTAAACAATTAATCTGTCAAATCGTTTTATGAGAACTGCCGGAATTTAATTACCTTTGTATCTATGCAATATGGCATCTGTTTACTAAGCGTAATTCCCTGTAGAAAAGAAGCGAGCAATACCAGCGAAATGGTGACCCAACTTTTGTTTGGCGACCATTATTCCATTCTTGAGACCGGCGAAGGCTGGGTAAAAATAAAAATAGCTTATGATAATTACGAATGCTGGATCAATGTAAAACAACATACAAAGATCACCGAAACAACCTTCAACCAATTGCAAAAGCAACCGTCAGTTTATTCTACAGAATTAATGCAAGTGATCTCAAATAAAAATACTAAAACAAATTTTCCCATTTCAATTGGCGCTACTTTGCCACTATTAAAAAATAAAAGCAGTAATTTTGAGTCTTTTTGTTTTGGTTTTGAAGGTCAAACCACCGTTGCAAATCAAAAGAAAAGTGCACAGGATATTATTTCTACTGCCTACTTATTAATTAATGCACCTTACCTTTGGGGCGGAAAAAACCCATTGGGTATAGATTGCAGCGGTTTTACACAAATAGTTTATAAATTAAATGGTTATAAATTACCCCGCGATGCCGCCCAACAGGTTGAGTTAGGTACTGCTTTAAGTTTTGTGGAAGAGGCTGAAGCCGGCGACCTGGCCTTTTTTGACAATGAAGAAGGAAATATCGTACACGTTGGTATCTTGTTAAGCAACGAACAAATTATACATGCCAGTGGCTGTGTAAAGATAGATAAATTTGACCATTACGGCATTTTTAGCTCCGATACCAAAAAGTATTCACATACTTTGAGGGTTATTAAAAAGATGCTATAATTTTAAGCCACTAATTGCCAAAATTTCACAAATCACTTTTAAAAACAAAGAACACTTCACTTCAAATTAGTATTAATTGTTTCTGAAAATATTTTCAGAAACAATTATTTCACAAATAATAGTGTATTGAACTCTTAAAAATATAATTAGAGTAATTCGTGAAATTCGTGGCAAACTTTATAATTATTTCTTCACGTAAAAAATATCCTCGTGTTGCAAGACCCTGCCATCATCCACCAATTCATTAAACGCTTTTATCCAGGTTTCATCATTTACCGAATACATTTGTTCTTTCAGGTCTTCTAAGGTAGAGGCTTGCGCCTTTAAGATCTCTATCATTTTGGCTTTTACTTTTTCAAAATCTTTTGGGCGTTTACTAATGCAAACATCGCAGTGCCCGCAATCATTGTAATTAAACTCATTAAAATACATCAGTAATTGCACCTGCCTGCAAATATTATTTTCTTTGGTATAATTAATAACAGCATTAATACGTTCTAAATAACGCTGTTTTAATTTCTTGTAATTTTCAGGATTAAACTCCAGGTATTTTGTATTTACTCTGTCTTGCAAAAAAATTAATTTTGGCAAGGCAGTCTGCGGTACGTAAGATAATAACCCTTGTTTATCCAAAAATTTTAATTGCTCGGTAAGCTCTGCAGCATTTGTCTTTACACGGTAAGCCAGATCTTTTTCATTAATAAAGACGTAATTCTCAAACAAACCACCGTAGCTTCGTAATAAAGTCTTTATTACCGGCTCATATTTTGGAAATTTGATCTGGAAACTATATAGCTCTTCTTTATTGCCCAACATCAGTACTTTCGAGGCCTCGAAGCCCGTATCCAAAAAAGATAAATAATTTTCTTTCTCTAAAAATTTAATACTATTGTAAACTAAAACGGGTAATAAATTATAACTGTTACAAATTTTATCAATATCAAAGTCCACACTTAAGCCTTGCCCCGACTCAATTGCCACCTGATAATAGTTACAAACAGCCTGGTAGGTTTGCCGTATATAATCCAACTCCGGAAAAGCAAAACGGAAATTATCTATTAAACGTAACTGATCGGCGGTTGTAAAAAAAATAGTTGAGTAGGCTACTTTGCCATCCCGGCCTCCTCTGCCTGCTTCCTGAAAATAAGCCTCCAGACTTTCAGGCAGATCCATGTGCACCACAAAACGCACATCTGCTTTATCAATCCCCATTCCAAAAGCATTGGTAGCGCAAATAACCTGGATCTGATTTTGAAGCCATTGTTGCTGCACAGCTTCCCTGTCATCAAACTTTAAACCTGCATGGTAAGCCAGTGCCGAGATCTTTTTTGATTTTAATATTTGCGCCAATTCTTCTGTTTTTTTACGATTACGAACATATACCACCCCCGAACCACCAATGTTAGTAATCATTTTAAGCAGACGGGTAATTTTATCATCCTCCTGTTGCACTACGTAGCGCAAATTCTTTCTTGCAAAAGACTGGCGGATCACATTCTGATTCTTAAACTCCAATTGCACTTGTATGTCTTCTACCACGTGCTTTGTAGCACTTGCAGTTAAAGCAATAATTGGCACATCGGTAAAATAGGTGCGGATCTCGGCTACCTTTAAATAACTTGGCCTAAAATCGTAACCCCACTGCGATATACAGTGGGCCTCGTCTACCGCAATTAATGTAATGGGTAAATACGCCAGTTTTTGTCTGAAAACTTCGTTTTGGATTCTTTCGGGAGATAAGTATAAGAACTGTACATGCCCTAATGCCGCATTATTAAGCGCTACATCTATCTCTTTAAAATTCATGGCAGCACTAATAGCAACTGCCGAGATGCCTCTATTCTTAAGGTTTTGCACCTGGTCGTTCATTAACGAAATTAAAGGCGAAATAACCAAAGTGGTACCACCCATTAACAAACCCGGAACCTGGAAACAAAGCGATTTGCCGCCGCCGGTGGGCAAAAGCGCAAGCGTATCCCGCTTATCCAATACCGATAAGACAATATCTTCCTGCAAAGGCCTAAAACTATCGTAGCCCCAGTACTTTTTTAAAATGTGATGAATATCTTCTTTTATATTTGTGCTCAATATTTTACTAAATTACATTTTTTTGATTTTACTGTGACCTTAAATTATATAAACCAATTATTATTTTTATTAAAGCGCCTGCTCATATGCTACCTGCTTTACTTTATTTGCCGTGTATTATTTTATATTGGTAACGCCGGGCTTTTTCCTTCGGTTAGCTTTACCGATCTGATACAGGATTCTTTTTACGGTTTGCGTTTTGACACTTTTAGTATATTTGTAAGTAATTCTCTTTTTATTTTTCTCTCAATATTACCGTTTAATTTTTATCATAAAAAAATCTATCAACGTATTTTAAAATGGCTTTTTGTTATTTGTAATTCTGTTTTTATAATGGCTAATTGTGTGGATATTGGCTATTTCCGTTTCACCAAAAAACGCTCTACTGCCGATCTTTTTGAGCAAATTGGCGGGCAAACTGACCTTAGCAAATTATTACCGCAATACCTAAAAGATTTTTGGTGGGTGTTATTACTTTATATTTTATTGGTAATTGCTTTAGTACAATTGTATAAAAGACTAAAACCCATAATCGTTCAAAGATATGTTTTTACCAATTTAAAAGAAGGCGTTTTGATCTTTTTGATCTTTTCTTTTTTTAGCGGATGTATTGTGTTAGGTATTCGGGGCGGCCTTCAGCGGATACCCATAGATATTGTAAACGCCGGGGCTGTAACCGTTCCTGAAGAGGTGCCATTAGTTTTAAATACACCTTTTACTTTAATTAAATCCGTTAGCCAAAAAGCATTGCCGGAATATACATTTTATGACAAACTATTTTTAGAAGAACATCAAAACATTATTCATCTTTACAAAAATTCAACGTTTCAAAAACAAAATGTTGTTGTTTTGATCTTAGAAAGTTTCTCAAAAGAATATACCAAACTAGGATCCACCAAAAGTTTAACCCCTTTTTTAGATAGTTTGATGGACCAATCATTAGTATTTACAAATGCGTATTCAAACGGTTCCAAATCTATTGAGGGAATTCCAGCCATACTTTCAGGGCTTCCATCTTTAATGGAAAATCCATTCATCAATTCCATTTATGCCAATAATGTTCAAACTTCATTTGCTTCAGTATTAGGAAAAGAAGGTTATAGCACCGCGTTTTTTCATGGCGGTATAAATGGCACGATGAATTTTGACGATTGGGCGCCATCTGCCGGTTACAGAAACTATTTTGGGAAAAATGAATATGGCAATAACGATGATTTTGATGGCTTTTGGGGTATTTGGGATGAGCCTTTCTTACAATACTGTGTTAAAAAAATGGGTGAGTTAAAAACGCCTTTTCACTCGGCAATATTTACGTTAAGTTCGCATCATCCATATTTTGTACCTGCCCAATACAAAAATAAATTTCAAAAAGGTCCGCTTGAAAATTCAGAATCTGTGCGTTATGCAGATCATGCTCTGAAACAATTCTTTAATACGGCCAAAAAACAAGCCTGGTACAATAACACCTTATTTATTTTAAGCGCCGATCATGCAAGCATCTCCGAAAACCCTTTTTTTAGTAATGTTGTAGGCAATCAAAGCATTCCCATCTTATTTTTTAAAGGCGATAATTCTTTACAGGGAAAGAACAATACAGTTATTTCGCAAATGGATATTTTACCAAGCGCTTTAAATTTATTGGGATATAATAAACCTTTTTTCGCCTTGGGAAGATCGTATATGGACACTACTTCTCATAAAAGTTATTTTTACGCAAACAGTACTCATTATCTTTATAACGATTCGATGGTGTATTCTTTTTCTTTACCCGACCTTAAATCGGCATTTAATTACAAGCGCGATAGCACTTTGGGCAACAATATCTTAAATAAATACCCTGCCATTGATGCTAAAATAACCGAAGACTTTAAAGTATTTATTCAACTCTATAATCAAACGCTGATCCACAATTCGGGATCTGTAAAATAAAGTATTTTATGAATAATAATATCTCTGTATATTCGTTATCTTAAATAAATTCTGAAACTCTTTAAATACCATATTGTTTTAATTTTGCTTTTTTATGCGGTGGCTTTAACCGCGCAAACCGCTACCATTTCGGGTACTGTTAAAGGCAACGATGGCGACCCTGTTGAAGGTATTACCATTGGTGTTAAAGAAAACCCCAACCAGGTGGCAATTTCAGGTGCTAATGGTTTTTATAGCCTGGTTATTGATGCCGGAAAACCCATCACCGTTGTTTTTTTTAGTGTTAATTTTGCTACCATTAATCATACCCTCTCAGCCACACCGGGCGAAAACATTACTTACTCGCCGGTTCTAAAATTTAAAGGCAATTTAACCGAGGTAGAGGTGACTGATAATAAATCGCGTAAAGAAGAGATAGTGCGCCTAAACCCTTTACTTTTTAATCAATTGCCTAGCCCAACCGGTAACATTGAAGATATTATTAAAACACAAATGGGCGTTAGCAGTAACAACGAATTAAGCAGCGGTTACAGTGTGCGTGGCGGTAATTTTGACGAGAACCTTGTTTATGTGAACGATATTGAAGTGTATCGTCCGTTCCTTGTAAGAAGTGGGCAACAGGAAGGTTTAAGTTTTGCCAACCCTAACATGGTGCAAAGTATTAATTTTTCTGCCGGTGGATACGAAGCCAGGTATGGCGATAAAATGAGTAGCGTGTTGGATATCACTTACCGTAAACCTTTAAAGTTTGGTGGCAACGCCAATGCCAGTTTTTTAGGGGGTAATATACAAGTAGAAGGCGTTAGTAATAACCGTTTGGTGGCATGGAGCATTGGCGCACGTTACCGCACCAACTCTTATCTTTTAAAAGGCCTAGATACGAAAGGTGAATACCGCCCAAGCGCATTGGATGTGCAAACGTTTTTAACTTTTGATGTTAACCCAAAATTAAAGATCGAATTTTTAGGAAACATTGCCAGCAACAAATATTTAGTTATACCTAGCAACCGCCAAACTAATTTTGGAACGGTTAATAACGCTTTGCGCTTTACCGTATATTTCGACGGACAAGAAGTAATGGATTATACCACGTTTATGAGCGGCCTCTCTGCTACTTACAGGCCTAATGCCAAAACAAAATTAAAGTTCATTTCATCAGCTTATCATTCTAAAGAAGAAGAGATCTACACCGTGCAAGGCCAATATTATATTGACCAGCTGGAGGCAGACCTTGGTAAACCTAATTTTGGTCAGGTGGCTTACAACCGCGGTATTGGTACTTTTTTAAATAATGGCCGAAATTATTTGGATGCCACCGTGATTAATTTAGAACACAAAGGCACACGTTATATTAATAGCAATAACGAATTTTTATGGGGCGTGCGCCAGCAAGCCGAAAAAATAAACGATAAGCTCAGCGAGTGGCGCTCTGTTGACTCTGCAGGCTTTTTAGTACCATACAGCGCAACAGATATTAATTTAATTGATGTTTATAAAACAAAGATCTCTTTGCCAAGTTACCGTTCGCAGGCTTACATGCAATACAATTATACAAAGATGTTAAAGGATTCTTCCATCTTTACAATTACCGCCGGTGTAAGGGCCAATTACTGGACAGTGAATGAGCAATTATTAATTTCGCCGCGCACAACTATTTCATACAAACCAAACTGGCGCCGCGATTGGTTATTCAAATTTAGTTCGGGGGTTTATTACCAACCGCCATTTTACCGGGAGTTAAGAGGCATAGATGGTACTATTCATAAAGATGTAAAAGCGCAACGCTCCATCCATTTTGTATTGACCAGCGATTATATTTTCAGGATGTGGGAACGGCCGTTCAAGCTTATAATCTCCAGTTATTTTAAACAGTTGAACAGTATCATTCCTTACGAAATTGATAATGTGCGCATCCGTTATTTTGCAAATAATAACGCGCAGGGTTATGTAGTTGGTACCGACCTTAGGATAAATGGTGAATTTGTAAAAGGTGTTGAAAGCTGGGCTACTATTGGTTTTTTAAGGACTTACGAAAAATCGCCGGACAATGTACATTACGATTATTTTAATAAAGATGGCGAACAAATTGTAAAAGGCTATACGTTCGACCAGGTGAAAGCAGATAGCCAGCGTGTTGATCCTGGCTACATCCCCCGGCCTACCGACCAATTAGTGACCTTCGGCTTATTTTTCCAGGATTATTTACCAAAATATCCAGCGTTTAAATTCAATTTAAATCTGCAATTTGGTAGTGGTTTGCCGTTTGGGCCGCCAACACATTTACGTTACCAGCAAATTTTACGTATGCCTCCATACCGTAGAGTTGACGCAGGTTTTGCCTATAACTTATTAAAACTTAACCGCGAGATAAAACGCAAGAGTGTCATTAATCACTTAAAAGAAAGTTGGATCTTTTTAGAGATCTTTAATTTATTGCAGGTACAAAATACGGTGTCTTACACCTGGATTCAGGATGTGACTGGTAACCGCTATGCTATTCCAAATTATTTAACCAACCGGCAGGTGAATGTTAGGTTGCAGATCAAGTTCTAGATCCTCTTTATTCCCCCTTTGGAAAAGAGGGTTAAGGAGATTTATTAAACACGCAATTAATAGATGTTCAATCCCCCCTTGCCCGCTTTGAAATAAAGGGAGAATTAATACTGTACAAAAAAATCACTATATTTATTAAAATGAAAAAAACAATTTTCATATGCTTACTTTTTTTAAGTTTTTTTGCCTGTAAGAAAAAAGATGATCCCGATCCGGGCCCTTCCGGAACGCCCATTGCAAATGTTACACCAAGCGACTCAACTAATTACCAGGCGTTATTTTCGTGTTTAAATGTTTACTCAAAAATTTCGGGAACCTATACCCCAATTGGTAAACAAACTGCGGCTTATTATTCAAGTCAGTTAATTACCAACGAGATCTATACCGCTTCAAACCTTCAGGACATGGGCATTGTAAGCCTAGACAGTATACTTTTTAAAAGTAAAAGTGCTATTACTAATCATTATTATAACGATACAACCGGTACACAATTTACTTTACCTTATAAATGGATAGTAAGTGGTACACCGGCTATTGCATCGTTCTCTTTTTCAAATTCTAATACACCGCCAACCTTTACTGCAAGTGCAAACATTCCTGATTCTATTAAAATTAGTAGTGGTTTTAGCATCAATATAAAAGGCACAACAGATTGCAGCCTTATTCGTGTGTTTATTTTAGGAGGAAACGGCAGCACTTCATTTCCAAACAAATTAATTGCCGGAACTGACAGTCTTATTAATTTTAGCGCAACCGATCTGCAGGGAGTAAACGCAACAAACACAGGTTATATTTCCATTCAATTTAACCGCGATCATTACCGCAGCATTGCAGGTAAACGTATTAATTTTAGAACGGGGCTACAGTACATTAATACGGCATTCAAGATAAAACCTTAAATCTTTTTTTCGCCACGAATTTCACAAATTCCACAAAAAAACTTTTGTACTACTTAATAATTGTTTCGTGAAATTATTGTTCAAAGCGATTTATCGGTTGAACAATTCAATTTCACCAAACCGAACGTACTTGGTTATTATCATTAATAATTAAATTTGTGAAATTGGTGCAATTAGTGGCTTAAATTTGTCTTCATAACCTGTATTTTACCACTTATTTTAGTAATTTTGAAATCCTATGTTATCATTAGATCCCAAAGAATTAACTATTCCTGTTTTACAAAAATACCTGCAAAATGCTATTGCGCCTCGCCCAATTTGTTTTGCAAGTACAGTTAGTAAAAACGGCGAAGCCAACTTAGCACCATTTAGTTTCTTTAATATATTTTCTTCCAATCCACCCATTGCAGTTTTTTCACCTGCTTATAGCGGACGCACCGGTGCTGCAAAAGACACTCTTATAAATGTTTTAGAGGTGCCCGAGTGTGTTATAAACGTGGTGAGCTATGATATGGTGCAACAAACCAGTTTAGCCAGCAGTCCCTTTCCTAAAGGCACCAGCGAGTTTATAAAAGCCGGTTTTACACCGCTTGCGTCTGAACTTGTAAAACCCGCACGGGTAAAAGAAAGCCCGGTGCAAATGGAATGTAAAGTAATTGAAGTAAAAGAATTGGGTAAGGCCGGTGGTGCCGGAAATCTGGTTATTTGCGAGATCATTAAAATTCATATTTCAGAAACTGTATTGAATGAAGCCAAGCAAATAGACATTAATAAGATTGACCTTGTTGCCCGCATGGGCGATAACTGGTATTGCAGGGCTTCGGGCGACGCGATATTTGAAGTAGAAAAACCAATTATGACCATTGGCATTGGCTACGATCAGATCCCTGCTGAAATAAGAAACTCAAACATCTTAAGTGGTAACAACCTCGGTCTTTTAGGCAGCGTAGAACATTTACCAACCGCTGAAGAAATTGCAGAGTACAAAAAAACAATAAACCCATTTGCATCAAAAGACGAACAGCACCGCTTTGCAAAAAGTTTATTAGAAGCAAATAAAGTTAAAGAGGCTTGGATGGCATTGCTGTGATAAAAAATAAAACTCACATATTTATTCTCTTATTATTTTTGTCGCTTACTTTTTACCCTCAGAAAAAAACTTCCGTAACGGTTAATCCTTATTCTGAAACCGATAAAATTATAGATAAGAACGAATCTACCTTTACAAGCCTTATTTCAATAGCAAATTTTATTGATACAACTTTCAAAAAAGAGCAAGATAAATGCCGCGCCATATATTATTGGATCACTAAAAACATTTCATACGCGCCGGAGTTGATGTTCACGTATAAAACCGTCAATAAAAGAAACCAACTTGTAAAAGATGTTTTTGACAATAAAACCGCTGTCTGTATTGGGTATGCAACCTTGTTCGATACACTTTGCAAGTTAAGCCATTTAACATCCTATGTTATTGAAGGAAGCACAAAACAAAGTTTTTTGCCCGCAGTTATTGGCCACGCCTGGAATGGTGTAAAAATAAATAACACCTGGCAAATTATCGATGCCACCTGGGGTAGCGGGTATTTAAAGAGTAATAGATTTATACGGAAATTAAATAATGATTATTTTTTCGCAGATCCGGAAAAGATCATTAACACACATTTTCCAATCGATCCTATCTGGCAAATGCAAATGTATCCAATAACGTTATATCAATTTCACACAAGCGCACCTTCAACGATTAAAAGCCAATGGTGGTATCAGGATTCGATCAATGATTTTTTAAAGCTGTCTGAAATTGACAAAATAACCAACGTAGCAAGAAGGTTGAATGAATTTGGCACTAGTAGTGAAGTAACATCCAACTATTACAATTATTTAAAATCAAAAGAAGGAGAATATTACACAAAAAAACTAAACGTTGCCGGCACTCAATTTAACCATGCCACCGAAGAGTACAACGCCTATATCAATTTTAAGAACAAACAATTTACACCACAAAGAACCGATGCGGAGATCGCCAAAATAATGCCCTCAATTACAGAAATATTAAATAACACAAAAGCGGAAGTTAAAACAATACCGGTAGATTTTAATGAGAATAGCGCTTCATTTATTCAAAGCCTTAATAAACAAATAACAGAGTTAAGTAGTAAGGTAGAGACCGAGACCACTTTTATAAAGAAATACCTTGCTACGAAAAAAAACCGGCGGAAAGAATTGTTTTATACCAAAATATATACGGTATACGGCGTACCTGTTAAATAAACACTATAAATTGAGGTACAGGAGAAACAATCCCCTTATATTTTTTGTTTTTAGCCCGTTTTTATCACCAACTATGGCCTTTTTGTTGAATAAAACACAATAACACGCTTGCAAATAATTTTAAAATTTAGTAGAATTTTTGGTAATTTGTAATTCACCTCTCAATAACCGGAAAGGCGCTAAAAACGTAATCAAATAAAATAAATATATAATGGAAGTAGTAGGAACACTAAAAGCAAAATTCGATACTCAAAAAGTGAGCGATCGTTTTCAAAAACGCGAATTTATCTTAACCACAGAAGCCAACACGCCTTACCCGCAACACGTTAGTTTTCAAGTAACGCAAGACAAATGTACCATCTTAGATCAATTTAGCGATGGAGAAGAATTAAAAGTGCAGTTCAATTTACGTGGTCGCGAGTGGAACGGTCCGCAAGGCATTAAGTATTTTAATACACTGGAAGCATGGCGTATTGAAAAAGTAACCGGCGGTAACACCACTTCACAAAATACTCAAAATACCAACCAGGCATCAAATAATACCACTAACACATCTACAACTCCGGTTTTTACAGGTAATGTAGGCGATAATGATGATCTGCCGTTCTAAAAGCCTCACCCTAAATCCCTCTCCAATGGAGAGGGACTTTAAGGCTCGATTATGAAAAAAGGAAATTCTAAAAGGTCTTCTGTACTTTTAATTTATACCGGTGGCACAATTGGTATGATGCAGGATGTTATCACAGGCGAACTCAGGCCCTTCGATTTTAAAACACTTACCAAACAAATTCCCGAACTTAATAAATTTGATATTGAACTTTCTTCTATCGCGTTTCAAAACCCGATAGACTCGTCTAACATGCACCCAATTGTGTGGATAGAGTTAGCGAAAATTATTAAAGACAATTATGCGAAGTACGATGGTTTTGTGATCCTGCATGGCTCCGATACCATGAGCTTTACGGCAAGCGCCCTAAGTTTTATGTTGGAGAATCTGAACAAGCCAGTTATTTTAACCGGTTCGCAATTGCCAATTGGTATCATTCGTACCGATGGAAAAGAGAATTTAATTACCGCTATTGAAATTGCAGGAAATAAAGTAAAAGGTAAACCCGTTGTAAACGAAGTATGCATTTATTTTGAATACAAACTCTACCGCGGTAACCGCACGTTTAAATATAACTCTTCGCACTTTGACGCATTTAGGTCGCCTAACTACCCTGCTCTTGCAGAAGCCGGTGTAACCATTAATTACGATCAAAGAGCGCTATTAAAGCCCGCTACAAAGGCATTAAAGGTTCATATGCATATGGACAATGATATTGCCGTTTTAAAATTATTTCCGGGCATCAGTAAAAAAATAACTTCGGCTATTATTAATACGCCGGGCATTAAAGCTATTTTACTGGAGACCTTTGGCGCAGGTAATTCAACTACGCAAGAATGGTTTACCAACGAATTAAAAAAAGCAATTGATAAAGGCATTATTATTTTAAACATTACGCAGTGTCTTGAAGGTACTGTTATACAAGGCATGTACGAGACCAGCTCGCACCTTAAAAAAATTGGTGTTATTGGCGGTGCCGATATGACCTTTGAAAGCGCAATTACAAAATTGATGTTCTTGTTAGGACAAAAATTAACGAAAGCACAAATAAAAAAACAGCTTCTTAGTAATTTAAGAGGTGAACTTACTTCTCAATGATCAACTTCTCATTCGAAGTTTTTTGATCACTTCTGATCCTTAGTAAATATAAGCCTTGCGGAAGATCGGAAATACTGATCTCATCATTTTCTTTTATTGATGCCGATCTCACTTTTTTTCCGGCAGCATCATAAATTTCTATCTCTGCATTTTGTGACCTGAATTTTATTTTTTGACTGGCGGGATTTGGATAAAATGAATTGTTATTAAGATCAGTATCATAAGATCTGATACCGGCAAACGTACCAAAATCAGGCATTGGGCCATAAATTGTATCTGTGCCTTTAATTGCGCTTTTAAGACAATACAAATTAGAGTGCTCAAAAAAATCAGAGCTTTGTATAACTCTGCCAATTCCTTCGGTACAAATATACCGGGTAGAGCCTATAGGCCCGGCATTAGTTATTAAATACGGCGTCAAATAATCCTTATTATTAGCAACTACATGATACAATGTTGCAAAAGTATCTACCATTAAAACTGGTGATTGAAGTTGTTGGCCACAGCCAAAAAAACCTGCCTGTTTAGTAAACCTGTTATTTACATCCATTGTAAAACGGATAACATTAAATGGACCAAAAAAACTAGCAAGATTAGCTGTAGATGTTAATGCAGTTGGGTTTAAATTAAACGCACCAACAACCATAAGGGCACCGGGATATAGCATGTTTTCCGACTGGCTGGCTACATTGGTAAATGTAAGCTGGCTGATTGCGATAGCAGTGCTTGGAGTTTGCGCGCAATAATTGCTGGAGATCGTATTGTAATACTTCTCTAACCCAATTGCCTGGTAAGTATAGCCTGTTGAAGAGGTTGTTTTGCCTGTTACCTTGAACATTTCGGAAAAACCCGATCCGTATATATTTGGATTATTATACACACAGTGCTCATCCGTCATATAGAACATATCACCAATTGTATAATTATACATATCAAAAAAATTAGGAACTTTTGTGCCATAAACTGCGTTTACATCGTATGTTGCAGCATTTTCAATACCAACCAATCTATAATATTTATTTAAACCGTAAGGTTTTGGAAACTGAATTATACCAAAGCTCTTTGATAGCACCAGCGTGTCATTTAACCCTATAACTATTGTTTTTATAGAGTCGCTTACTGCAAAAATAGTTTTTGTTCCAACGGCCACACAAGTAGCATTTTTAGCAGCTGCATTATCAAATACCCAGGTCTGGTTTAAGATGCAATTTGGCTGGATCAAAAAATTAGCGGTGTCAAATAACAACACATTTCCATTGCTGTATTTTTTAATTTTGCGTTGTAAAAATTGTGGTTGAAAAGGAATGATGATCTGGCTGTTTGGCACGGTTATTACACTCGAGTTTACTGTAGCAGTAAGTGTGGGACATCCTGTCTGGCAGGGTAAAGCAACAAGATTCATATTATAATCAATATCCGGCCCTGCTTGTACAGTTGATGTTACAAATAAAACATTACTTACCAATGCAGAATTATCAAACTTATAATTATACCTGTAGTTTTCATTAAAAACATTCCAATTTTGACCAATACAAAAATTAGCGGTAAGGAAAAAGAAAGCGACGATAGTAATTTTTTTCATGTGTTGTTTACTAAGCTTTTATGGTATTAAAGATAGTTCATAAAACTCAAAATAATACATCTAAACCTATAAATTGCCTGTTTTTGTAAATATGTGGTATTATTAAGAAATATATGGAAACGGGAAACATTTCACCAACATTATTTGTTTATAACCCCTCAAAAATCTATGATTCCAATGGTTGCATAATTTTTTATCTTTAAGCCTTATAAATTTAATTATGAAAGTTTGCAAAACGATACTAGAGACAATTGGCAACACGCCAATGGTAAAAATAAATAAGATCACTAAAGACCTGCCTTGCGATGTATACGCAAAAGTAGAGACCTTCAATCCCGGTAACTCTATTAAAGACCGTATGGCCATTAAAATGATAGAAGACGCAGAAAAAGATGGTCGTTTAAAACCGGGCGGAACCATTATTGAAGGCACCAGCGGTAACACCGGTATGGGCCTAGCTATCGGCGCAGTAATTAAAGGTTACAAATGTATCTTCACTACTACCGATAAACAAAGTAAAGAAAAAGTAGATGCCCTGCGCGCTTTTGGTGCAGAGGTTATTGTTTGTCCTACCGATGTGGAGCCGGAAGATCCGCGCTCGTATTATTCAGTGTCTTCGCGTTTGGTAAATGAAATTCCTAATGCCTGGAAGCCTAACCAATACGATAACTTAAGCAACACACAAGCGCATTACGAACAAACAGGTCCTGAGATCTGGGACCAGACAGACGGAAAAATCACACACCTGGTTGTTGGGGTTGGTACCGGCGGTACTATTTGTGGGACAGGAAAATATTTAAAAGAAAAAAATCCGAACATTAAAATTTTAGGAATTGACACTTACGGCTCTGTATTTAAAAAATTTAAAGAGACCGGTATTTTTGACAAGAACGAAATTTACCCTTACATCACCGAAGGTATTGGCGAAGATTTTTTACCCGCCAATGTGGACATGAACATCATTGATCATTTTGAAAAAGTAACTGATAAAGATGCCGCTGTGATGACACGCCGAATCCCTAAAGAAGAGGGCATTTTTGTTGGTAACAGCGCGGGTTCTGCTATGGCAGGCTTATTGCAAATGAAGCATATGTTTAAAAAAGGTGATGTTGTTGTAGTTATTTTTCATGATCATGGCACCCGTTACATGGGTAAAATGTTTAATGATGACTGGATGCGCGACCGTCACTTTTTAGAAGTAACCAAACCAAAAGCAATTGATCTAGTTGCCAACCATAAGAACCAAAAATTATTAACGGTAGATGTAAATGCAACAGTGCAGGAAGCGTTAGAGACCTTAAGCAAGTTCTTTATCTCGCAAATACCTGTAACCGATAAAGGCGAATTTGTAGGCTCGTTGAACGACAATTATATTTTTGGAAAATTAATGGAGAATAATGATGTGAAAAATTACACCGTAAAATCGTTAATGCAGGCACCCTTCCCTATTGTTGGCGAAAAAGCACCTATTGAAGAAGTAAGTAAATTAATTACCAAAGATAACAACGCCGTATTATTACGCGACCTTGGCGGCAACATGCACATTATTACCAAGCACGATATTATTGAGGCTGTGGCGAAGATGGGGTAAGAGCTTGTGAATTGAAAATTAAATTAGAATGATGTTTTCATCCTAAATTAGAAGTAGATACAATCTGTATGGAAATTAGACTTGGCACAATAAAAAATGAAAAGACAAGTCCTTCTATAGACCTAGGTGAAGAATTGTCATACGAACAACATCAAACATTTTTGGATTCTATCAAAGAGATTCATGACTTAGAAAGCAATAAAAGACTTTTTGAAATAACATTTTTAAACAAAAACGATTTTGTTGACACTTTCAACAGAGATGTGAAAGACATGATATCTAGCTCATGGATTCTTGTAGGCGATCGGCAGAAGTATTATAAACATCATTTAAATTTCAATAGACTTTTTTTAAATTACTTGAGTTCAATTAAGTCCTTTATCGACCATAATGAAACTCATATTAAAAGAAAGTTTGGGGAAATATCACCAGAAGCAAATGAGTTTAAAGAAATAACTCACTACTACTTTGAAACTTTTTTTTGTTACAGATTTTTTTATAAACTAAGAAATTATTCTCAACATTGCGGACTGCCGCTGAAAGACTTCAATCTTTCAACTAAGCGAAATCCCGACGGGTCATATATTGCGAAATCAGAAATGACTTTTGACTCAAATGAGCTCCTCAAAAACTATAATGAATGGGGTTCAATATTAAAACCAGAGTTAAAAAAAATAAATGGAAAATTTCCACTTGCCCCGCTAGTAGATGAAATGACAAGTGTTTTGATTGGCTTTTGGCAAGCTGTCGATACTTTAAATTCAAAGAATGTTTGTAAAGCTGCGAAATTTATTAAAAATAACACCGACCATTTAAGAGCAGCCAATACAGACATATGCATTTTTACTAATTTTGAGAAAAACCCTGACGGAAGTCTAGTGAATTTTGAAAAGCTAATAATTCCATTTGATATAATTGATGACTTAGATATAAGTGGCTGCGCTTAATATAATTAACTTTGCAAAACCACAAAGCATTTGTATCTTTAATTAAGATTATATTATAAAAATTAAACTGATGTCTCAAAAAATATTACCGTTATTACTCTTTTTATTTTCTGTTCATTCAATTCGTTTCTTTGGTCAAACAAAAGAAGATTCAGTAAAAAAAGTGATTGAGCAAACTGTTTTCGCTGAAGTTGTTGAAGTCCCTGCATCATTTAAGGGAGATACAGAAGGTCTTAAAAAATTCATTGTCGCTAATCTAAAGGTGCCTCAAAAAGTAAAAGAAAAAAAATTAAAAGGTTACACATATTTACAATTAGGAATTCTTAAAGATGGAACCGCTGTAGTCCTGAAAATTCTCAAAGGATTAAATGATTGCCAAGAGTGCGATCAGGTTGCTATTGATCTTATTAAAGTTATGCCCAAATGGAATCCGGCAAAAATGAGTGGAAAATCAGTTGCAACTTATTGGAATTTACCAATAGAATTTTCATACAAAAAATGAAATGACTGGTGAGTAATTGCCCTGTTCCATAGAATTTATAATCTATCGTTTTAATAAGAAAAAATAATAAAGTGATATGTTTTTCATTTCCGGAAAAAATAAAATGCTAATAAAAGAATACAGTGAGAGTCAACAATCCTGTAAAAATTGTAAAACTTTCAACATTGAAATTGAGGTTTTCAGTGAGTATTTCCATTTATATCTCATTCCTTTCTTTCCAACCGGAACTAAAACAGTTAAAATACATTGTGGAAATTGTCAAGATGTAATAGAAGATCAATCGTTACGTGAACATTATGAAAAGATTACCAAAAACCCTTTCTATATTTATTCAGGACCGATTCTTGTGGTTATATTAATTAGCTTGATCGTAAATTTAAATTTGAGTACTCAAGATGAAAAAGCTCGGTATGCAGCGGATCCAAAAGTTGGGGATGTTTACATGATCAGAAACGAAACTTTTAATTCTAGTTTTTACACCTTTTTTAAAATAGTTAAAATCAATGATGATACTATTTCTGCTTATCAAAGCAATGCGGAATATGAAAAATTTACATCAAATCCAGCACCCGGCGACTATTACAATAAAGAAAGAAAGCTATTACTCTTAAGATCTGACTTAAAAACAATGTTAAACATGAATAAAATTACATCGATCAATAGAGAAGATGAATAGTAGTATTTAATTTGCAAAACCCCAATGCATTTGTAATTTTACATAGGTCAAAAACAACATCAAATGGGACTATTTTCACAACTCAAAGACAAATTTTTTCCGGGCCAGTCTAGTCTCGATCCGGAAAGTAACTGGACAGTGACCGTTACTGATACTTCAATAAACACGACTGAACCAAAAAATGGTAGTCATTCATTATTGATCTCTGAACTGGAAGATGTTTTAATAGCCACTAATGATTCGGGGCCAATTGGCATTGACCTGTGGTGGATCTTACGTGGAAATGGAAAAGTAATTTTGGTACCCGGCGGTGCAACAGGAGAAAAAGAAATGCTTAATACACTACAGAAATTGTCCGGTTTTAATAACACAGAAGTGATCAGGGCAATGGGAAGTACGGATAATGCAGAATTTCTTCTTTGGAAAAAGTCATAAAGCGCTCTGTAGTCACGCTAACAGTCGACTGAGTTCAGACCTCATTCATTTCATAAAATTATATTTTTCAATCACTCAAAAATACAACCACTTATAAAGCCAGTTGATCTAATCCGGTATTATTTAGTTATGGCTAAGGTTATTTTGCTACTTTTGGCGCCAATTCACTAATTTTTAAATTAATCTATCCAATTATGAAAAAAGTAATCTCCTTAGCAATAATAGTATCATTTAGTTTAAGCAGCTGTATGTGGTCTGGCTATTTTGGCAAACGCCCAATTTATTTAGTAGGAGCGCCGGACGATATACAGGTAAAACACAATGGTAAAAAAATTGATGTAAAAGAGCAGACCATGGCCAATTTTGTAACACAGACGCACAGCGCAAACATGAGAGAGAAGACCAAATTTCGTCACCCTGCAGCATTAATAAAAGTACGTCATAATAACAAGATCGAGCTGACAGCCGGAGGAAAAACAACAACATTAAATATGAAAGGAAAAGCCGGTAAAGGAATTCTTTTCCTTGTGCTGGAAGCTCCCATTACACTTGGGATTGGCACTATTGTCGACCTGGCTACTGTGTCTTTTTATTATCCTGAAACAAAATACCTGGATGTATCTGCTGCATTTAATAACACAACTCCTAAAGACAAAAAAGCACTCTACCAAATGGCATTAGATAATTCGAGTAAAACAGTTACAACGGAAATAAAAACAAGATAAGCGAATGAACAAGCAGCTCATACTATTATTTTTTAGTTTTTTAGTTTTAAATGCGGTATCTCAGAACATACAAATAACCGGGATAACAAAGCTATATTATTACAAAACAAGCGACGCCTTTTTTAATAATAAAAAGGATTCGCTTGTAGGAGATGATATTGTTTATGATTATGGAAAAGTTTCTTTTACAGATAAAAAAAGCAATAAAAAAATTAAATTCCATCTTCATAAAGATTCTTCCATATTTGCCTTTAGGATCTTTGATCCAAAAGGTAAGACTGAACCGATCTACGCCATTAGTAAAGGCGAAAAAAGATATGGCGTTTACATTGGTGGCAATAAAGAACTATTTTGTATTTATTATTCTGGTGGTAATTTTTATTCGATAAAATACAATGCAAAAAATTACATGACCGAATATTTTTTAAGTGTTAATGATTTTGGCTATTACCTTGTTTTTACAAAAAAAGGTCATGAAAGCAAGAAGAATGGAGATATAGAACATTTTATAAAAGATAAAGAAGAAATATACAATAAATATATTAAAGAAAGAGTCGATGCCACAACTTATTATTGGAATAAACACTTTATTCTAAAACAAGTTGAGTATTTGCAACTATATAACAATTAACAAATAAATAATTGATTGCTGAGTAAGAGTTTTTATTTTAAAAAAAAATTCGTAAATTTAAATATGAAAAAATTACTACTTGCCATTTTTGGTTTTTTATTTTTTGGAGTGACTTACTCTCAAAAATACCAACCGGTAGATTCAACTTTGGTTTGGAACACTCAAAGTTCAATGAGAATTTCAAGCGTCTATTGTTGTTACGTTAATGAATATGCAAGTTTTCAATTTAATGGCTTTGTTTCAAATAATGGTAATACCTGGTTAAAATTATACCAATCGGCCATTTACAGCCGTGTGCCTTGTTCTACTCCATGTACGGATGGAAGTGTGCCCGGAAATTTTACGAATGCTTTTCGCGGTTATGTTATGAATGACAGTTTAAATAAGAAAGTTTATTTCACACCAACATTACCGGCGAATTATACACCAACAACAAGCAATATATTTTATGACTTCAATAATAAAACTGTTGGAGATAGTTTAAGCTGGAGATCTATTTCATGGTCTTCTAACAATCCTATTTATTTTAAAATACTTTCTATTGATTCATTTCAATTTGCAACAAACTACCATAAACGTTTCAGAGTAGAAAATAACTCTATTTTTCAATTTCAAAAAACTATTTATGTGATGGAAGGTATGGGTAGTGCGCTCGGTCCATGGAATTCAATTTTTACAGATTTTGAATCAGGTTCAGGATTATCTTGTTTTTCTAAACCCCAGAATGTGGTAAGTCTTACAAACTACACCACTTTTGTTCCAACTTCTGCAGTTACCTGTGGCACCATAGATGCTATCCCGGAATTAAAGCCAACTGTTTTTTCTGTTTATCCAAACCCGGTAAGTAGCTCCATCATCTTCGAAAATATTGATGTAAGCTCTCTTTCAATTTACGATGTATTTGGAAAAATTGTAATGGAGCAGGAAGAAATTAATGGATCAGTAAACGTTCAAAATTTGGCACCCGGAATTTATTTTCTAAAGATGCGATCATCTAACCGGATCTTTTCTTCGAAATTTATTAAGGAATAATTTGCATTTTATACACAGTTTTCTATTACACACTGTAGCGATTTAAATTATAAACTTGTCTTTTAACTACATTTCTTTGCGAAATAGCGAAGCATTTGTATCTTTAAATGATTAATATTTAAAATTGCATTAAAATGGACTCTATAAACAGAAGATCTTTCTTAAAAACCTCAGGCATTGTTATGTTGCCCGCACTAATTCCTTTTAATTCTGTATTAGCCAACGAAAAATTCTTAGGCGATCCGAGTACACCTTTGGTTAATTTTTATAGCGACGGCGTTACATTTAGAACATCAGAGTATATTAACGAACTTCAGAAAATAAATGTAAGCCATCCCATAAAAAGGGATCAATACGCTTCGGGTGGTGTTGTAGAAGAATTAGAGAAAAAATTCGCAGAGCTTACCGGAAAAGAAAGCGCCATTTTTATGCCGAGTGGTACAATGGCCAACCAATTAGCAATTTCAGTATTGAGCGAAGAAAAAACAAAAATATTTGTGCAGGATACAAGTCATGTATATCGTGATGAGGCTGATGCCGCGCAGTCGGTCTTTAATAAACGCCTAATGCCACTTGCAAAAAACAAGACCCATTTTACAGCTGCGGAGTTACAACGTGCCATTGAAAATTTGCAGGAGGAAGAAGTTTTTGAAAGCGGCGTTGGGGCAGTATCTATTGAAAACCCGGTGCGCCGAACGAACGGTGGCATTGTACCTATTGATGAAATAAAAAAAATAAGCGCTTACTGCAAAAGCAAAAATATTAAAATGCATTTGGATGGGGCCAGGCTTTTTATCGCTGCTGCGTGGTCGGGCGTTGCTATAAAAGATTATACCGCTAATTTCGATACGGTGTATATTTCGCTATACAAATATTTAGGAGCCGGTGCCGGTGCTGTTTTGTGTGGGCCAAAAGTAATAATAGACAAAATGCCACACCTGATTAAAATTCACGGCGGCAATATGGCCGAGAACTGGTTTAACGCTGCTATGGCACTGCACAAGCTAAATGGTGTTGATACCCGTTTTGCAGACGCTAAAAAAAGATCAGGAGAGGTTTTTGTTGAGCTCAATAAAATTAAAGGCCTACAAATAACTGAAATAAGTGGCGGCAGTAATATATATACATTACAATTACCAAAAGAAGTTTCGGGTGAGAATTTTTGTAAAAAATTGTATGAGAGTTTTAAAATTGCTGTCAACTACCCGAACGAAAAAAATCAAATAGACCTCTTGGTAAATGAAACACTTCTATATCAAAATACGGAGTACATAATTGATGCCTTTAAAAAGTCACTGATATAATATTTAATAAAACGAAAATGAATTATCCAATCATTGATATGCATTGCGACCTGCTCTCTTACCTGGAGTATGTCCCTGGCGCCGAGCCTTTCTTCCCCGGAATTGGTTGTAACCTTAATGCTTTAAGAGCAGGCAATGTAAAACTACAGGTAATGGCTATTTATACCGGCACCGAAAAAGGAAGCTCCGAAACAGGTTTAAAGGAAAGCGAGATCTTTAAGGAGCTGCAGGTAAATAACAAAGACCGTTTGGCCTTAGTAAAAGATGTGGCTTCGTTAAACGCTGCATTTAATTCTGACAAGACCGGTATGGTTGTCTCAATTGAAAACGCATCCGGCTTTTGCGAAGAAGATGAACCCATAGAGAATGGATTTAAAAAATTAGAGAAGATCATATCGAATGTTGAACGTGTTATTTATATAAGCTTTACACACCATGGCGAGAACCGTTTTGGTGGCGGCAATTATACAAAAGCGGGCTTAAAAGACGATGGCAAAAAACTGCTGGACTATATGAGCGGCAAAAAAATTGCGCTCGATCTTTCACATACCAGCGATGCCTTAGCCTATGGACAATTAGAACATATTGAAAAACATAAATTGGATATTCCATTAATTGCCAGTCACTCTAATTTCCGCGCCGTATTCGATCACCCACGTAATTTGCCAGATGATCTTGCAAAAGAAATTATTAAACGCAAAGGTATAATTGGTTTAAATTTTTTACGGGCATTTTTAAATAACGATGATCCTAATATTTTTTACGATCATGTTTTGCATGGCATTAAAATTGGCGGAGAAAATACGATGTGTTTTGGCGCCGATTATTTTTTTGCAAGCGAGCCCGATCCAAAACGTGTGCCTTATTACCATAAAGATAAAGAAGACGCAAGCTGTTACCCTACTCTATTAACTAATTTAGAAGGAAAAGTACCCGTAGGATTTTTAGAAGGCATGAGTCATAAAAATGTATTTGAGTTTATAAAAAGAACCTGGAGTTAATCACTATTTTACTTAAGATGAAAAAACAACAAAATATAAATTGGTACAAAAAACCTGAAGAACATAATTATCCTGCGGCACAATCTTACTTGTCGCTCTTACTGGAAATAGATAATTCAAAAAAAATAGTAAAGAAATTAAGAATGGCTAAAATTTCTGAGTATAAAGCAAAAGATATTTTCAGGGCTTCATCTCTATCGCTATTGGGCATTAGCAATTCGCATGTAGAAAAAGATGTTCATAAAATTAAAGCGGGAGATAAATTATCTCCAATACTTCTTGTTCGAAATACAACAAATTCAAAAGTAATTATAGCCGATGGTTACCATAGGCTCTGCGCTGTATATGCATTTGATGAAGATGCTATTATACCCTGCAAAATAGTTTAGATCGGGAATTATGCCGGCCAAACCGGAAAAATAAAACTGTTGGGCTTGAAAAATTTATACTATAAATTGTCCAATAAAAAAGGGTTCTATAAGCATTTAGAAAATAAAAACTTACCAGTTATAAAAGACCGTAAAATACCCACAAGCAAAAAGATAATTTAGAGTTAAATATAAATTTATGAGAACTATATTTTTGTTGCTTTTCATTTTTGGGTTTTTAAATTTCTTAACAACCCAGAATCTTACATTAAAAATAAATAATAAAACCGGTTACGATGTTCATGAAATATTACTACCTAACAATGAAATAAGATTATTTGAGATAGATAGATTACTAGTTATAAGTAATCTAAAATATATAGTTGTCCGGAATGATTTATCCTATTCACCACTTTTTTTTGGTAAGGGTACCATTTATAATAAACAAAAAGGTAGCCTCGAAGATTTTCCAATGTATACAGACCCAAGTAATTTTGACACGTTAAGAAATTGTGAAATTGAATACGACCTCCTGATCTCTGAGTATGATCATGGCAATGGTTACAAGTTGTTTTATAAATTTGTAAATATTGTTCGAAAGCCGGAAAAAGGTATCATTACCAACAAATTTGCCGGAGAATATTATCCCGTTAATGAAGAAGGTGATAAACTGTCCGCAATATGCAAAGAAGGGATTCTTCGGATAAATAAGAACAATACTTTTAATTATAGCCTAACACCCGATAAGATCTGGTGTCCGGATATGAAAGAATATACCTATGAAGGTTCGTGTATTGAAAAGAACGACACACTTTATTTAGGAGCCAAAGATCTTAAACCTCTGATTGAACCGCGTTTTAGTTTTACAGAAAAAGATTCGGACAGAACCATTTTAATTTCCTTATTTAACGATAACGGAGAATTGATAGATATAGAAGGTGCTCAAAGTATCAGTTCAACAAAAAGTACGATTGACCGTAATAGTTTTAAAATTCCATTCAACAAAAATTATATAAAACTAAATGATAAAAGAATATTTGGACTTACTATTTTTCCGGTGGGTTATCCACCGGTGCAAATTTTTTTAAAGAAAATAAAAGGAGGCGCAAAAATTAACGTGACCTTATACACCAATTATTATGATGCTTTTTTTAGCGGACGAAAATTTATTTATAGTAACAATACATTAACCGAAGTAACCGAAGGTAAACAGAACTCAAATTATTTTAAAGCAGAATAAAAATGTTTAACGCTTCTTATAATTATAAATAACTTAAATTTGACCTATATGAAAGCAGTTATTTACACTAAATATGGTCCGCCCGAAGTTCTTAGGTTAACAGATGTACCAAAACCTGTTCAAAAAGATAACGAGGTATTAATAAAAATTCATGCAAGTACTGTTAACCGCACCGATTGTGGGTTTCGTAAAGCAGAATATTTTGCTGTAAGGGTTGTAGGTGGTTTATTTAAACCAAAAAATCACATATTAGGAACTGAATTGGCAGGAGAAGTTGAAGCCATTGGTAAAGATGTAAAAACATTTAAAATTGGCGATAAAGTGTTTGGATTAAAATGTATGAAATTCGGTGCGCACGCCGAATACATTTGCGTAAAAGAAAGTGGTTCTATTACAACCATGCCTTCAAACGCCAGTTACGAAGAGGCTGCCGCATCTTGCGAAGGGCCGTGGTTGGCATTAACCTACTTTAAAAAAATTAAATTAAATAAAGGCCATAAAATTTTGATCAATGGCGCAACAGGATCCATAGGCTCTGCGGGTGTTCAATTGGCAAAATATTTTGGTGCTGAAGTTACCGCAACAAGCAATACAAAAAATATGGAACTAATAAAATCGTTAGGAGCCGATGAAGTGATTGACCATACCAAAGAAGATTTTACCAAAGGTGCCGGATCTTACGATTTTATTTTTGATGCGGTTGGAAAAAGTACTTTTTTTAAATGTAAAAAATTACTGAAACCAAAAGGTATTTATTTTTCTACCGAATTGGGGCCCTACTCGCAAAATATCTGGATGGCATTACTCACTTCATTTACGGGAGGAAAAAAAGTAATTTTTCCCATACCGAAAGATACGAAAGAAGATATTGCCTTTTTTAAGAAATTAATTGAAGAAGGAAAATACAAAGCAGTTATCGATAAGGTTTATGTATTGGACGATATTATAGAAGCTACAAAATATGTTGATAAAGGCGAGAAAACAGGAAACGTGGTTATTAAAATAATAGGATAAACTACCTTCCCGCCTTACCAATTGATCTTAAATAATTTTAATTGCAAATAAGATCGATTATTCTTGTTTTAATATTTTTTGTGTAGCAACTTTATTGCCGGAGCTCATCATTACAAAATACACTCCCGGTGCAGCATTTGAAAGTTCGCTAATTTTAAGTTCGCTTTCTGAAAAAGTGTTTTTGTACATCAAAGTTCCCGAAACAGAGAATATCTTTATGTCCACATTGGTTGAATTAGGAATTTGAATATTTAAATTCTTGTCTGCATCAAAAAACAATTTCGCAGCAGGATCCGACTCATATTTTTTTAGTCCCGTAACAGCATTGGTACGATATATTTTATTTCCTGTAAGCGTAAAAAAAGAAGTGTGACCTGAATTAGTACCTAACCTGGGGTAAAAACCGGAATTAAGGTTCGTCATAAAGGTTGACCAATTTGTTCCGCCATCTACCGACATTTTTATGGAAGCATTTCCCGTTCCACTACATGCTGTTCCACCTGTAACTGCTGTAACAATAATACCGGGAGCCTGTTCAACAGAAATTACTTGGCAAAAACCTCCAAATACGGTTGCGTTAGCCAATGTCCAAGTTGTACCACCATTAGTACTAACATACATTCCGGTTCCTCCCGCATCACCTGCAATTAATTTTGTTGCATGGCGTGTAATAGTTCTTAATCCTACATTAGTTCCGTTTCCTAAAAAAGAAAAATTAACACCTTTATTTATGCTCTTGTAAATACCACCGGTACCTGCTACATAAACAGTATCGCCTTCCACATGAATATCAAACATAGGGTTTGTAGCTGGTATTCCGGTAGCTTGGTTCCAGGTAGTTCCATTATCGGGAGAGTAAAACACACCGCCTTTATTAAAATTTTTATTGTATGAAAAAATAAGATTACTTCCTGAGCGATTAATTTCACTAATGCTCATGCTATCAATTGATAACGGAATCCATGTCCAGGTACTACCGCTGTTAGTGCTTTTATACAAACGTTTGTCCGATCCTGCATAAATAACACTTACTGATTCTTCCCAAACCGAAACCATGCTAAGCGATTGCGTTACGGGTACAGCATAGGTTAAATTAGTCCAGTTGTTTCCATTATCGGTACTTCTAAAAAGCCCTTTGTTGGATGCTGCATACATATTTGAGCCAAAACCGGCAAAGGTGCCTACGTTGTTAGCAGTATCTGGTGTAATAGCTAAATAGCCAATTTGGTTCCATTGCGCATTTACTTTTGAAATGGCAATACAGGAAATAAAAAACAAAACTTTAGTAATTTTTTTCATGATAATAGGATTTAAAGCAAAACTAAAACAAAAGTGAAATAAAACAAATACGCAGTTCTACGTATCAGAAAACATCAAATTTAAATTAAGTAAAAAAACTTCGGAAATTAATTAGCACTTAATGGCTGTTACCTTGCAGTAAATTTACATTGCCCGCTTTAGTAACCGACTTGGAAGCTGTGTTAGTATAGATCATCTTATACACATACACATCGTCTTTACAGGTCTGTCCTTTAAAGGTTCCATCCCATCCTACTATCTCACCTTTTAAAATATTGCCTTTACCATAATATAATTTTTGTCCCCAACGATCAAATACGTATAGTTCATAATCCATAACGCCATATCCTCTTGGGAAGAAGACTTCATTTAATCCATCGCCATTTGGCGTGAATGAGTTAGGTAAATAAACACCAAAGTCTTTATCAATTATCACACAAACTTCGTCGGTATTTTTACAACCAAAACTATTTACAACCTCTAATACATAACAGGTATTTAAAACCGGGTTAATATAGGTTGTAGGGCAATTAATGCAGTTTAAAGAAGCTATGTTGCTGCTGCTCCATGTATAAAGTGTGCCGGTTGTGCTGCCATATAAAATACCGTAATCGCCATAAAAGATAGTTGTATCTCTACCGGCATTAACCAATGGTAATGGATTAACTACAACGGTTATGGTGTTGTAGCCTTTACATAAACCGCCTGTTGAAGCGCCAACAACTGTGTAAGTGGTAGTAATGCTTGGTGTGGCGATAACATTGTCGCCTAAATTTACATTAAGGGAATTTGAAGGTGACCAGCTGTAATTGTTTGAAGCGCCTCCCGCATTAAGATCAGCACTTTGTCCAAAACAAATAGAATTTGGTCCGTATAAATTAACCGTAGCGTTTGCTATAACTGTTAATGCTATTGTGTTAGAAGAGCTGCAACTGGCAGGACCATTAACGGTTGTTCCGGTAACTGTATAAATTTGAGTAGTAGCCGGCGAAGCACTAACCGCATTACCTGTAGATGAGCTAAGGCTTGATGAAGGAGACCAAACATAACTTTGCGCGCCACCGGCGGCTAATTGTGTTGAAGTACCAAAACAAATACTTGGTTGCGCTACCGATAAACCTATAGAAGGAATTGGTTGAACATCTATTTGCACGCCGGCCGATGCAGTACATCCGTTAACGGCCGTTCCAATAACATTAAATACTGACGTTGTAAAAGGGCTAACCGTTATATTGGCACCGGCTGCACTGTTGCTCCACACATAAGTGTTTGCACCGCTGGCAGATAATGGAGTAGTTTGCCCTGCACAAATAGTAGTAGCACCTACGGCCGAAACTACCGGATTAGCTAATAACGTGACAGTTTGAACCGCAGAATTAGTACAACTTCCGTTAGCACCAACAACTGTATAAGAAGTGGTTACCAATGGTGAAACAAATATCGTAGATGTGTTGGCAGTAGTATTCCATAAATAATTGGTAGCGCCATTTGCCTGTAAAGTAGTTGACTGGCCTAAACACAAAGAAAAATTACCGCTAATATTAACCGTTGGTACTGGGTATGCAGTAACGGTTACCACATTTACAGAGCTACAATTAGAGTTAATACCTGTAACCGTATAAATAGTTGTGCTGGCAGGAGAAACATTTAATGTATTGGTCAACGCACCTGTGCTCCACGAATAACTTGGCGCGCCGGAGGCTGTCAATGAAACGTTATTGCCTACACATAAACTAAAAGTACCTGCCACTGCAACCGTTGGAATAGTATTAACGCTTACGGTGCTTACTGCAGATGTTGTGCAGCTTCCGATAGAACCTATTAAAGTATAAATTGTTGTTCCTGCAGGAGTAGAAACTACTGCACTACCGGAAGAAGCGCTTAAACTTGCTGCCGGCGACCAGGTGTAATTATTAGCCCCGTTTGCTGTTAACGTAGCGCTTGAACCTGTACATATTAATGAAGGAGAAGCAATAATAGTTAGTGTTGGGTTTGGGGCAACACTAACCGTTGAAACAACATTGCTGGTGCAAGAACCAACACCACTTGTAATACTGTAAGTGGTAGTAACCGTTGGTGAGGCACTAACAATACTTCCTGATGTAGTGCTTAAGCCGGCTGCAGGACCCCATGTAAATGTAGGTGCGCCACTTGCAGTTAAAGTAGTACTTGAACCAAAACAGATCGTAGATAAAGTTGGTGTAACAACAATGGTTGGTGTAATATTAACACTAATTGTTGCAACAGTAGAACCTGTGCAGGTTCCGGAGGCACCAATAACTGTATAATTTGTAGTTGCAAGCGGTGTGGCAACAACCTGGCTTCCTGTTGCTGTACTTAAAGTTGCTGCAGGAGTCCATGTATAATTGGTAGCGCCACTGGCGGTTAATGTAGAACTTTGTCCGTTACAGATCAACGATGGAGATCTAACAACCGTAATAGTTGGGTTTGGCGACATGTTAACGACCGCTGTAGCAGCACTGGTACAAGTACCCGCACCACCAATAACTGTGTAAGTTGTATTAACTGTTGGCGATGCAACCACTACACTTCCAGTTGTAGTGCTAAGTGCCGTGGCAGGAAACCATGAATAAGTTGTAGCACCCGTTGCGGTTAAAGTCACACTAGAGCCGGCGCAGATGGTAGATAATGTTGGAGTAACTGCTATAGTTGAAGGAGGAATAACATTTAAAGTAATGCTGCCAGTTAAGATACAACCACCGTTGCTTCCTGTAACTGAGTATATAGTTGTAGTTGGAGGTGTTGCAGTAACAATACTTGCAGAAGCTGAACTTAAAGTAGCAGCAGGGTTCCAGGTATAACTGTTGGCACCAGAAACCGTAAATGTAGCCGAACCACCTATACAAATAGTAGTTGCAGTTGCCGCAATATTTAATCCACCTGTGCTGGTGTTATTGTTCATTACAAAATTATCAACATGCACCCACGAGCTGGTGTTACCACCATTTTGCGTTACTACAATGTATTGACCGTTGTTTGGTGCAACAAAAGAAAACGTTCTTTGTACCCATGTATTATTTGTTGGTGCCACAGGTGCAGTATAAATAACCGTTCCTGCAGCATTATTTACAGTAGATAAAGATATTTGTACAGGAAATCCGGGATAACCCGGGTCTTTTCTATCGTAATAAGAAATGGTGTAAGTGCTTCCGGCAATAAGCGGTGTGTTCAACGTCATTGCAAAAGCATCGGTACCACTACCTGTTAAGGCAACATACCATGTGCAATGCTGCGCGCCGCCGCCGCCCCAGGTGGCACTACGAATAATATCCATATTACCGGTTGTACCAAAAGCATTCGTGTTCGCCATAAAACCATTAAAACCGGCATTGGCCAAATTGATCTGGTCGCTAACACCGCATGTATTATTTTCAAAGCTTCCGTTCAAAAAATTTTGTGAGAAAGAGGCATTTGTCATTAAACAAATAAATAGGATCTTAAAAAATGGTCTAAATAATTTCAAGGCGTAGGATTTTGCTATGAAATTAAGAAATTCGACCCCATTTAACAACTCATTCCTAACGGACTTATTAAAACTAGGGTTTTAATGAGTAAACAGAATTTTAGATGGAATTTAAGAGCGTTTTAACCTACCAGGCATGTAATTTTGATGTTAAATTAATTCATGGAAAGGTTTTATTATTTTGAGCCACAATCAATCTTGGAGAAGAAATTGTAGGAATATCAGCTCTCTATCGTTGCAAGAAATAAAACCAATGCGGAAAAATTATCTTTTATAACTCAAATCGCAAATATTGCCTATTGAAATTCATTAACCTGTATTTGTAAGCCAAAAAAAAACATACCTCATATAAATAACTAAACCCAAAATAATACCTGACATTTCATTCTCTTCATTCCTACCCGTTACCGATAGATATTACACCGGCATTTCCCCGAAAAAAAATCCACATTTAAAATAATGTATAGGGTAATAATTTCCTCTGTTTTACTTTTTGTATGATTAAATAATTGGCATAAAAATTTCATGTCACTACTCTATAGATCATCTGTTTAAAGTAGATTTTATAGAGCGATCAAAAAAATAAACTAGCGCTTAATCAGGGTAATGCCGGTAAAGACGAACAGACGATGAAACAAGACCCCCGGTAATGCGGGGGTTTTTGATTTAAAACAAAAAAATAAATATAGTTAAACACCTACATTTTTATGTGGCATAAAATTCCCTTAATATTAACAGAATATACTTGAAAAATAAGAACATTTAGTATCATATGGTTTAGTTGCCAGTAAAGGGCTTTGTAACTATCTACTATAATTAAAAACGATGTGATTTATTTACCTCATGTATGCTAAATAAAGAAAATTAAAAAATAAACTATATGAAACCAAAGATCGGCATAACAGAAAAACACCTGCACAAAAGCAGTACTTTACTTTCAACCATATTAGCAAATGAAATGGCTCTTTACGTTAAAACAAGAAAATTTCATTGGAACGTGGCAGGCGAAAGTTTTATGGAACTACATAAACTATTTGAGAACCATTATAAACAATTAGAAGAAGCGATAGATGAAATAGCTGAACGTATTGGAAAACTGGGAGAACCAACAATTGGTACAATGACTGAATTTATTAAATATTCTTCTGTAAAAGAACACCCTGGTAAATACACTACATCTAAAGAGATGATAAAAGAATTATTAATGGATCATGAAATTGTTATTGTACTATTACGCAAAAGTATAGATGATTGCAGCGAAAAAACAAAAGATTCGGGTACGGCAGATCTGCTTACAGGATTAATGGAGCAACACGAAACTATAGCCTGGATACTGAGACGATATATTAGTTAATTCTTAAACTACTCATTTAATTGAACTGATGTCCTGATACGATTTAATCTCTTGCAAGGGCTTACTAATGCTAATTATAACATCCCGTTTTGGGGAATTGATGAAGCGATTAATTTAATTTATTAATAAGATGTTTATCGGGTTTATTAGCGTACCTTACTCTAATAAACATTTTATTACTCATCTTAAATGTCAGAACAATTAAATTTATTATTAGCTGACGATGACGTTGATGATCGTTTTTTCTTTGATAAAGCTTTAAAGGTTTTGCCAATTTCATCAGCGCTTATTACTGTTGAAGATGGGGCAGAATTAATGAAATATCTTTCTAAGAACACTAAACAATTGCCCGATGTGCTTTTTCTTGACCTTAATATGCCGCGTAAAAATGGCTTAGAATGCCTTGAAGAAATAAAATCTAACAACCTTTTAAAACATTTACCTGTAATCATTTATTCCACTTCCCTGCATGAAGATGTGGCAGATGTACTTTATAAAACCGGGGCTCATTTTTACATACGTAAAGGTGGGCTGGCGGAGCTTGAAACCACCTTATTAAATGTACTAACCATGCTAAAGGAAAAACAATTTGTGCGTCCGCTAAGAAATAAATTTATCTTAAGCCTTCTTGCGTTTTAATAAATTATCAGTTGCAAAAACCTATAAAAAAAAATGAAAGTCAAACCAACTGCAACAAAGGAAAAAAAAATCTCACCAAAAAAAAATAAAGTCAGTTCGTTTACGATAGTGGCCATTGGTGCTTCTGCGGGTGGTCTTGAAGCTGTATCTGCTTTACTTAAAAATTTACCCTCTGATACAGGAATGGCATACATTTACGTACAACATCTTACGCGTACTCATAAAAGTATGCTAACCTCGCTTTTATCAAGGTCAACCAAGATGAAGGTTCAGAAAATAGAGAACATGGAATTAATGAGGCCAAATAACGTTTACGTTATTCCTCATAACAAAGATATTCGGGTAACGGATGGACATATACAATTAATACCTCGCCCAAAAAATGTTTCTTCCAATTTTTCAATCGATGTTCTGTTCTCTTCTTTGGCCCAAACACATAAAAAAAATGTAATTGGGATAATTCTTTCAGGAAACGCAACCGATGGCACAAAGGGATTAAAAGCAATTAAAAAAGCAGGGGGCTTAACTTTTGCGCAAGATGATACTGCCAAATATAATAGTATGCCGGCTTCTGCCATAAACGAAGGTGCGGTTGACTTCATTTTATCACCTCAAGAAATGGCTAAAGAGTTGTTATTTTTAAGTAAAAACGGGGATGAAAAATATGTTATCGAGCCAATAAGAGAGAACCTGATCCATGACAATGATCCGAACCTGAATTCTATTTTTGAAATTTTACATAAAAGCAATAATGTGGACTTTAGCCATTATAAACTAACAACTATAAAAAGGCGAATTCATCGCAGGATTGAAAAGAACAATATAAAAACCGTTAAAGAATATGCTAAATTTTTAGCGAAAAACCCAAAAGAAGTAGCGTTATTATATACGGATCTTTTAATAAATGTAACAAGCTTTTTCAGGGATGCAGAAAACTTTCGTTATTTAAAAAGTAATATATTACCAAAATTAATTAAAGATAAAACTAAAAACGAAAGCTTACGAATATGGGTACCCGCCTGCTCTACCGGCCAGGAGGCTTATTCCATTGCCATGCTTATTACCGAAATTCAGGAAAAAGAAAAAACTAAAATACCGGTACAGATCTTTGCAACTGATCTTAGCGAGCAAACAATTAAAGGCGCACGCCTTGGCGAATATTCTAAAAGTGATCTGAAATCAATTTCGCCATCTCGTTTAGAACATTTTTTCACAAAAGCTAATGGCAATTATAGAATAACAGCATCATTGCGGGACATGTGTGTATTTGGTACTACACATAATATTTTACGCGATCCGCCTTTTTCAAGAATGGACCTTATAAGCTGTCGCAATCTTTTGATCTATTTTGACTCTGAAGCACAGAAAAAAGTACTAGCAACACTTCATTTTGCTTTAAACGAAAAAGGGTATTTAATGCTTGGGAAATCTGAAAGTGTAGGAACAGGGTCGCCTCTTTTCTCACAGCTAAACCCAAAACTCAAGATCTATTCGCGTAAAAAAAACATGGGTATCCGAAAGGTGCCTGAGTTAAACCCACGTTTTCCAAAATCTGCTATACCGGAAAAAAACATAAAATTAGTAACTAATAAAAAGCCTGTTGACGCTGCAAAGCTAGATGGTATGATTGACTCCATCCTTCTGGCAGGATATATGACTGCTTGTGCCTTAATTAACAAGGATATGGATATTCTTCAATTTAGGGGTTCCACTTCCCTATTTCTTACGCATCATCCTGGAAAAGCGACCTTAAATATTCTGAAAATGACCCGTCCAGAATTTTCTTTTGAGTTAAGGAATGCAATACAACAGGTAATAAAAACAAAGCAGCCGGTAAATAAACCGAATATTGAAATCAAAATTGGCACAAACTTTCAAAAAATCTCTTTTGAAGTACGCCCAATAAAACAAGATTGGTCTGAACCCTTAATGCTTGTTATTTTTACTTTACAACAGCAGGTTGAAAAAGCAGCTAAAACAACAAAGAAAAATTCAATACAAAAAGATCTTAGGATAGAAAAATTGACCGAGGAATTAAACACAGCAGGCGTAGAGATACATTCCATCATCGAATCACACGAAACTGCTTATGAAGAATTACAAGCAGCCAACGAAGAAATTGTATCAAGCAATGAAGAGTTTCAGACCTTAAACGAAGAATTGGAAAGTACAAAAGAAGAAATTGAAGCTGCCAACGATGAGCTTATAACAAGCAATCGCGAACTAAAAAAACAAAACCAGTTGTTAGAAGAATCTTACGATTACTCGCAAACAATAATTGCAACTATACACGAACCCATGCTAGTGTTAGATGGAAACCTCAAAGTAAAATCGGCAAATAAATCCTTCTACAAAAAATTTCATGTTACACAGGAAGAAACTGAAGGCGCATACCTATTTGATCTTGGCAACAAACAATGGAATATTCCTAAGCTTCACGACCTGCTAAATAATATGATCTTAAAAAATACACACTTTGCTAATTTTGAAGTTACTCAAACCTTTCCCGACTTGGGCGAAAAAGTAATGCTATTAAATGCCAGTCGTATTATTCAAAAAACACATCGCGAAAAATTAATACTGCTTGCAATTAAAGATATTACCGAGAGGGCCATTCGCCAAAGAAAAGCAGACTGGAAGAACGAAGAAGATATTCGCATCCATCTGGAAGATAAATTGGGATTAGAGAACTCGGTAAGAGAGAGAACAAAACAATTAGAACTCAAGAATACCGAACTCGAAAACGCAAACCATACACTGGCTTTTCAAAATAACGAAAAAGAAAAACGAGCGGCAGAATTAAGTATTGCAAATATAGAACTCACATTTCAGGGTAATGAAAAAGAAAAACGAGCGGCAGAATTGATCGTTGCTAATACGGAGTTGGCTTTCCAAAACAATGAAAAAGAAAACAGGGCTGCGGAATTAATCATAGCAAATACCGAACTGGCTTTCCAAAACAATGAAAAAGAAAAACGAGCAGCAGAATTAAGTATCGCTAACCAAGATCTTACTTCATTTACTTATATTTCCAGTCACGATCTGCAAGAGCCTTTACGCAAGATCCAGAATTTTGCAACATGTATTTTGAACGAAGAGGAAAAAAATCTATCAGATACAGGTAAAGGATATTTCCAAAGAATGATGGCTACTGCAAACCGCATGCAGAACCTTATAGAAGATCTACTTACCTATTCACGCACAAAAAAAACTGATCATGTTTTTGAACTGATGGATCTTAATTTATTAGTAAAAGAAGTTGAAAAAGACCTGGAGGATGTTATAAATAAGAAAAAGTGCGTTATAAAATGCGATCTTGATACTGTTAAGGTTATTCCTTTTCAATTTCGCCAACTTTTGAATAACCTTATTGGAAACTCATTAAAATTTTCAAGAAAAGATGTTACCCCTATTATTACTATCAAAAGTGTAATTGCAAAGGGAAATAAATTAAATAACAAATACTTATTACCTAAAAAAACTTACTGTCATATTACATTAAACGATAATGGTATTGGTTTTGATCCTCAGTACAAAGACAGGATCTTTGAAGTGTTTCAACGCCTACATAGCGCCCAAGACTATCGCGGAACAGGTATTGGCCTTGCCATATGCAAACGAATTGTAGAAAACCACAATGGTATGATTACCGCAACAGGGGAATTAGAAAAAGGTGCAAAATTTGATATTTATATCTCTGCTGAATAGCTATAAAAGTGCTTAATTACTATCTTAATGGCTCAATATGCAGTGTATTAAATAGTCGATAGAAAATAAATTATTTTCAGCAGGAAGATAAAGTAAAATGCTTAACATAAGTAAGCGCGGAAAAAATAATTGTAAATCCCACATCGGCTTTAATATGCTTAACGCACCGGCTACAATAACTAAATCAAACCCCAATAAATAAAGCGTGTAATTATTAAACAAACCTAAAATTAATAGTGCACCGCCTATTAATTCAATATAGGAAGTTACATAAGCAGACGATCTTAATACAAATGATGGAATTTTGTGATGATTTACATCACTCTTAAAAAAATCAATTACACCTGTTATTTTTAATTTAAATACCTTATCGTATCCCTGAAAGAAAAAAAGCATCCCAAGTATTACTCTAAGTATCAAAAATAGAACGGACGTATTGTTGAAACACATAGCAAGTCCATCACCCATAACAGTTTATATTAATTAAAGAAACTACTTTTTACTTTTTTGAAGCACTTAGTTTATTGATCGATTTTTTCACTTTCTTAATGTCATCAACTGTTTTAGTTTTAAATGTTTTCCAATTTGCTTTTCTTTCAACCTTATAACTGGCTAAATTTTCTTTTAATGCCGTTATTTCTTTGTGCAGTTGCATTTTTTCCATCTTTAAAATCTCTTTTGAATCTGTTTTTTTTGACATAATATAAGTTTTAAGTGTTAATTAATTCTATAAATTTTAGTATGTATAAATTATTGTTTCGAGAAATAATCCTTTACAAAGGCTTGCTGTTGGTAATTGGTCATTTTATCAGCCTGTAGAACACGGATTTTTATCTTCGAGAAATTATGATCTTCTTTTAATGTATTGTATAGTTCTGCTTTTGCACTAGTAGGGCCAAAAATAATCACATCACCATAATTCCTGATCTCTTCACCAAGTTTTTTGTAATACTCAGCGTGTTTATGTTGTTCTTTATTATGCATCACATGTTCGCTCTTACTTAAACTGTGTTCTTTTTCATTGTGCGTAAAACCAGACGAAATAGTTTTTGTTTCAAAGGAATCATTAGCAAATTCAATTAATTGGGCGTTTGAATGATCCATCCAGATACCAAGTTGTTTTTCAGTTGTCATAATTTTTATTGTTTTTTGTTTTTTTATATGTAGGATCCCTGTATTTAAATACAATGGATGAAAACATTAAAATGAATTTTATATAATGCTGCTAAAATCATACCAAACCCAAACAGACGCTTACAACAAGTATTACTAAACTTACTGTGTACAAATTTGCTGTTTATGGGATAATGGGACAAAAGCATTTATAATTATATTTTAATCATAGGTAAAATGTTAGAATTAAGTGTATCTTTAGAAGAATATCTAAGGAGTTATATAATCCGGAATGTTCTTTAGCCGGTTAATTTTCTAAAAATATACTCTTATCACTTTGTATTGGCTTGCATATTACTGATACATCTATAACAATTATGCTTAATATAAATAAAGTTTACGCTTATGGACCTTCCAGAAAAAAAGAAAACTTGAGTATAGAAAAATATGCCGAAGAATATCAGCTTATTAAAGAAGAGCTGGCATTAGAATACAAAGAAAAAGTAAAACGTGCTGCAGAACTTGTAATTGCAAATATTGAACTGGCATTTCAAAATGTTGAAAAAGTGAAAAGAGAGGCTGAGTTACTGATAGCCAATAAAGAATTAATATTCCAAAATGAAGAAAAAGGTAAGCGGGCAGCTGAATTAATAATCGCCAATATTGAATTAGCATATCAAAATCAAGAAAAAGCAAAGCGTGCGGCTGAATTAATAATCGCCAATAAAGAGCATGCTTTTGAAAGCGAGGAAAAAGAAAAACGAGCAACAGAGCTTAGCATCGCCAATAAAGAACTGGCTTACCAAAATGCCGAAAAAGAAAAACGCGCTACAGAATTAATTATTGCAAATACAGAACTTGCTTATCAAAATAAAGAAAAAGAAAAACGCGCCGCTGAATTAGGCATTGCCAATACTGAATTGGCGTACCAAAATGAAGAAAAAGAAAAACGTTCAGACGAATTAATGATTGCAAATACCGAGCTGATATTTCAGAATGAAGAAAAAGGAAAACGGGCGGCAGAATTGGTTATTGCCAATACAGAGCTTGCTTACCAAAACGATGAAAAAGAAAAAAGAGCCGCTGAGTTAGGAATTGCAAATACTGAATTAGCATATCAGAATGAAGAAAAAGAGAAACGCTCAGACGAATTAATGATAGCCAATACTGAGCTTGTATTTCAGAACGAGGAAAAAGGAAAACGTGCAGCAGAGCTTATTATTGCAAACAAAGAACTTGCTTACCAAAACAACGAAAAAGAAAAAAGGGCTGCCGAATTAGGAATTGCGAATACGGAGCTTGCTTATCAAAACGGAGAAAAGGAAAAACGTTCGGATGAGCTTATGATTGCCAATACAGAATTAATATTTCAGAATGAGGAAAAGGGAAAACGTGCGGCAGAATTGGTGATTGCTAATAAAGAACTCGCTTTTCAAAGCGATGAAAAAGGAAAACGTGCGGCAGAATTGATCCTCGCAAATGTAGAATTAGCTTTTCAAAATGAAGAAAAAGAAAAAAGGGCAACCGAGTTGAATATGGTTAACAAAGAATTAGAGCAATTTGCTTTTATTGCTTCACACGATCTTCAGCAACCTTTAAGAACAGTTTCAAATTACATGCGTTTGTTTGAAGAACAGTATTTAAGCTTGCTTGACGAAAATGCCGGCAAATACATTCACTCGGCAAATAACGCTATTAAACGAATGAGTCTATTGATAAATTCATTATTGATATTTTCGCAATTAGGTCATAATAGAAAATTAACCAGCGTTGACATGAAAAAATTATTGAATGAAGTGCTCGACGATCACGAAACATTAATTAAATCAACAAATACTATTATCGAAATACCGGAAATGCCTGTATTAAATATTTACGAAACAGAAATGCATCAATTGTTTCAAAATCTCATAACAAATGCTATTAAATTTCAAAAAGCCGGTGTACAGCCCCAAATAAGCATCTTATCGGAAGAGATTAATGGCAAATGGCAGTTTGCCGTAAAAGATAATGGAATTGGTATAGAAGCCATTCACTATGAAAAAATATTTGACATCTTTCAGCGTTTACACGGAAAAACGGAATATGAAGGAAGTGGTATTGGTTTAGCCAATTGCAAAAAAATAGTTCAATTGCACCAAGGAGAAATCTGGCTTGAATCGCTACCAAATGAAGGAACTACATTTTATTTCACAATACCAAATTTGACATTATGAGCCATAAATTAAATTGTATTATGTTGATAGACGATGATGAAGATGATAACTTTTTTCACGAAAAAGCAATTGTCGATAATCACCTTGCAGAAACTGTAATCGTAAAAAATTCTGCCAGAAAAGCATTAGAATATATTAAGGCAAAAACTGAACCTCTGTCAGATCTGATCCTTTTAGATATTAATATGCCGGTAATGACCGGCTGGGAATTTCTGGATGAATATAATCAGCTAGAAAAAGAGCTAGAACATAAAGCTATAATTATTATGCTATCAACATCCATCAATAATATAGATGTTGAAAAATCAAAAACCTGGAATTTTGTTTCTGATTATATCACAAAACCACTCACAAAAGAAAAGATGGAGATTATTATTGATAAATACTTTAAGAATTTTCTTGTTTAATGATCAATCATTATCAACTAAGCCCTCATAATGTGTGATCACTAATAACCCTGTGGAACTACATTATTTATCTTAAGACGAAAATAAACTCTTACTAAAGCTAAAAAATGTTCCCTCAGAAGATTCTATAAATAAACATCAAAAATAATTTATCTACTCACAACAATTTTTGTGCTATATCTTACTTGCAACTGATCATAAAGCTGTATAAAATAAATACCATTGCTTAAATGTGATATATTTATATGACCGGAAAAATCCATTTCATCTACTTTATTACCGAGCACATCATAAATAAAAATTTTACTAAAATCGTGTGGTCCCGATTCAATACTAAGCAATGAAGATGCAGGATTGGGAAAAACCGAAACGCCTGAATTGTTAACTTTGTTTTTATCAAGTACCGTTACCGCGCAATTTGCAACCGTTAAATTATTATACCCTCTTACCTTTGCCTGACAACGCAATTCATTCAACGCCGGCTTATCCAATCCACTCCCATTCCAATCTCTAAAACCAAGCGTATGTATATATTCAAGAAAAACCGGATTATTGATACCATAATACGTTGAAAAATAATTTACCTGCGCCATACTCAGGTCGTGAAGCCATGTAAAATCGATCATTTTAATGTTTGTATGATAAACATCCCAACTCAAAAAAGTTTGTGTAATAAACTGTTTTTGTAAGGCGTTCGAACTATTACAGGTTGTACTGCTTGGATATCCATATTGGTAAAAACACAAAGGCTTTGATGAATATAAGCCTACTAGCGTTGCAAAATCTGTTGGAATGCTTGAAACAGGCTTTACCGTAAAGTTTGAATTTAAAGGATAATATGAAACGCCAATATAATCGCTATTTGTATTGAGCGTTTGTGCAAATGTATTTTGCGTGGTTAATCCGTCAAACGTTAATTCTGTTGCAACTTTTAATCCCGGCCAAAGTGTTTTGGCATAAACAGAAACCGCATTATAAAATGTGGTGTACTCAGACCATTTGGTAGCATTACTTCCAAAATAAATATCGTGTTCAGAACCAATAACCAAGGAAGACAAGGTAACATTTGGAATATGCGCTTTTATACTATCCAGCAATCGTTTAAAACGGTTTATCATTACCGTACTGCTAAATGCTGTAGTTGTAAGATCAGAAGGCACTTCCAAAACATTTGTGGCAATTGGCGCCAGTGTTAGATCTATTGCCATATTATGCATCGGATAATACCAATTCATAGTATTAAAAACGGTCATACTGTAATTCATTGGCGCTATTTCAATATCTGCCCAAGCCTGAAATATACCGGTTTGCGTCATCCCCAGATTTTTACCAATAGTAAAACAGGAATCGTAATCAAAACTTGCGTTTTGCGGTGGTGTACTAACGTCTACACTTATTTTATTATTTGCGGGAGTAATTTGCGCATTGCTATTAAAGACAAGTACAATTACAGATAGAAAAAAATAAAAAATTGATCTCATAATTATTGGTTTTATTATTAGTCGTTAAATCACTATAAATACCCTATAAAAAAATTAATTAATTTTTAATAAATTTTTGAGGAATAAACTGATCCGTTTTTGAAACAAGAAAATAAATACCCGGTTGCAGCGTCTCAAGATCAATAGAAGTAGTTTTATCAATTTCGTGCATAGAAACAATACGCCCCAAACAATCTGTTATTTGAATAATGTCTTTTATCTGATTCTCCAAAACTATATTAATAATATTAAATGCCGGATTTGGGAAACATGAAATTGTACCTTTTTTCTCCTGAAGGTTTTTTATGCTTGTTGTTATCTGGTTCCTGTAAAAAGGATGCAGGTAATGAATGGATGAAGAGTTAAATATCGCTTCAACAGAATTAGTCCCGCAATTAAAATCATCTGCCATAAAATTTGTAAATGTGCTTACATAAATACTGTGGTAATAAATTTTATTATTTGTGCCCCAGTTTACATTTCCACCATGTGTACCGTTATCATTTACAACACCGGTTCTATTTGCACCCGAAGTATCTATAGTTACAATATCTGCATCGGTTAAACTTGCATTACCCGCACAAAAAGCTATCTTATCGCCATTAGGAGAGAAACATGGGTCGTGGTCACGTGTTGTATCGTTAGTTAATTGCACAATATTTGAAACCTGATTAGTTGCATAATTATAATTAGCCTTAAATATTTCAAGATTTAAAAGGCTTGGGCCGGTTAAACTTACAAACACAACCTTATTACCAAGTGGCGACCAATTTGCATCGATCCCGCCGGTTGTAGTTAATTGCTGAGGGTTATTGCCTGCCGTATCTACAGTATAAAGATTCCATGCAGCAGTAGATGTTGGCTGTGCGATCAATAAAATTCTATTACCTGTGGGATGAAAATGCGGATTACCAAAGCCGTACCAACCATATTGATTATTCGCAATTATAACATGCATACCAGTTCCATCAGTATTACATTTTACAATGTCGCAATCCACATAATTTTCCTGGTCTGGCGAAACGTTTGCCGGGCTTCTCACAATAAGCAGTTTAGAATTATCGGGTGATGGCTCTGCCCTCCAATAATTATAATTTGGATCGTTCGTGATAGTATATGTTACAGATGTAGTAAGATTTTTTTTATACACCTGCCAGGTTGCCGTAGTTGGAGTTGCTCTTGAACAATAATAAAGAAACTCCTGTCCAAATAAACCTGAAAACTTTATAAACAAAATAGCAATAATGAGTTTTAATTTCATAATAATCAAAGTTATTCTTTAATGAATTTTACTTTATGCCCATCATCTTTTTTTATATTAAAAAAATAAATCCCTTTTTCCAAATCATTTATATTTACAGAAGAGTTAATGATTGATGATTCCTTAATAAAATTACCTGTATAATTATATATCTGTATTCTTGTTTCTGTATTATCAGTTACGAATTTTAAATTAATACTTTCAGTTGCAGGATTTGGATAAGCACCTATCTCTTCTAAAGAATTATTTTTACTTATAGAAGTGATCGTTGTATGTGGAAGGAACCAAGGGTCTGCATCAAATTTATCTGTCGGTGTTCCATTCGCATCTTGATATACAACTACAAAAGAAAGATCGCCGTTTTGAGTTAAGGTTGGTTCGCCAATTCCGGCTGAATTTCCGGGGCCTACTACCAATTGCTTTGGCCCCCAACTATTCCAGTTATTGGGTATAGTTTGCTGTGCGCGATAAATAGCATATTTACCTGATCCATCAGGTGTGGTGTAATATAACCACCATTGGTTAAAATTATCTTTATATAAATGGGGTTGGTGTTCGTTTAAATTCGTATTAATTGTACTTACTTGTATTGGCGTAGTCCAGGTAAGACCATCGTCATTACTAAGCGCTGTCCATATATCCAGGCCGCCTACCCCTCCGCTTCTATCTGGCGAATCAAAAAACAAAACCAATTGATTAGCACTTAATCTTTCAAGGTGCGGATTATCTTCCGTTGTTGTTTGTGTAATAGGTGCCGGTAAAATTGTTCCTGTAAGCGAAGGATTAACAGTAGAATTTTTTATCAAATAAATATCTGCATTATATGGCGGCAGTTGATTGCTTGTATAAACAACAATATCAGATGTTGTTGAATTGAGCATAGTAAATTGCGGCGCCCCTTCGCTATAAATTGGTCCACTTAAATTTGATAATGTCCATGAAGGGAAAGCCTGGTTAGTTGAAGTTCGTGATGAGATAAGTATATCTCCCTGTAACCAAGTAGGGCAAACCGTTGTTGGAGAAGTTGTAAGATCCATACCATAAGTAGGGCCTTTTTGATATGGAGCAAAAACGCAGGGCGCACCATTAGTCGACCACGATAAGGCATCTGCCGGTAAATAGATACAATAAAGATTTAATCCGTTTCTGGAAATAAATATTCCATCTTCCCAACCATTAACACTTAAAGGTTGAGCAACCGGTACACCAAACTCTGCAGGAATAGCAACCTGCAGAGTAGTATTACTTTTTGTAAGTGGCCAATTGGGTTGACATTTTAAATTCCAACTCAAAATGATGAAAACAAATAAAATAAGGTTTTTCATTTGATTAAAAATAATTTAACTATAAATTATCTTGTTATTGGTCCTGTTATCGGTGTAGCTTGTTTAACATTTCTTGCTGGCGTTTTGGTTTTTGATTTAAAAGCACCCGTTCTAAAATAATAAGTTAGTCGCAAACCTACATAATTTCCTTTATTGCTAAAGCTATGTGTGTAACTTTGATTATCAACCGTGTAGTTTACTGTAGCATGGGCTATTTCATCTAAACCCGCATTAAATACAAGGCTTGCGTTAAGCATGCTTCCTCTTTTAAATACCTTTTCGCGACCAACCGCAAAACGCAACATGGCATGCCCGCCATTATTTGAAGTAGAAACAGAGTTTAAATAATTTGAACTTGTAACGCCATCGTTATTTTGTACAAAGTTCTTTGAAATTGTTTTACCATCAGTAAAATTAGCAGCAAAACCACCACCAATTAGCCATCTGTTATTTTTACAATTTAAATTAAATTTATAATAGATCAAAAAAGGTATTTCAACACCTGTATAACTTGTTTGGATCGAAGAAAACCGATCTTTTAATGTTATTAGAGAATAATTTTCGGCTAAGGAAAAATTAAAACCGAAGCTATTAAAGCCAAAACCTGTTGTTGCCATCCAATGTTGATTAAGATCATATCTTGCAATAAGATTGAATGTACCACCGCCAAATTCATTCTGCTGAAAACGCGCATTGGCATTTGGCGAACCGCCACTGAATTTTGACTGGTTATCATGGCCGCCCCATTGTACTCCAAGGCGCCAGGTATTATTTTCCTGGGCCGATAGGCATAAACTTGTCATACCCATAACTAGTGATAGAATTGTTTTTTTCATGATTTGTATTTTTAGTGTTTAATATTTGCTTTTATACCTATATGTCGGTTAAAAAAGAAGATACCCTACCCTAAACTAAAAAAACTACTTTTTTGGTGGATTGTAGTAATTAAAACAGATTTTTAAGCCAATATTGAGGTCGAAGAACTTGCGGTAAGAGTTGGTAACCGAAACCGATCCGGTTATAGGGTCAATTCTATAAGAGCGCTCTGCCAGATTCGAATGACCATATATGTTCCAGAAATTAAGGTAAAACAGCATCATGTGTTTTTTCTTTTTCCCAATAGCCCTGTCATGCCACTGAAATTTTATGTTTAACGTATTATAATCGGGATTTCTTGCAGAATTAATGCTGCCGGTAGTAAATTGATATTTACCTGCGACCGAATCTACCCCGGTAATAGGCGTGTAAGGCTCGCCGGTGGCATACCTAAAATCAAACGTATATAAGAATGGAAGAAACCTTTTGCGATTCTTTTCTTTAGCGGTAACACTTAAGATAATGTTTAAGGATTGTCTTTGATCAAAATAATAAGGGTAAACCTTATCCTGCAGACTTCTTTTTTTATCTGATTTGGCTATCGAATAAGAGATCCAACCATTTACCCTTCCTGTTTCTTTCATTAAAAATAATTCGATGCCTTTTGAATAGCCATAACCATTATTAGAGTATGCAAAGGCTGTATCAAATATTACCAGGTTAGTATATTTTTTATAATAACCCTCTACCCTGCCGGATATTAAAGGTGTAATTTTTTGTTTTATAGAAACAATGGTATGCTCGCTATGGTTAGAACTTAAATTTTTATTTTGAATAAGCTGGTAAGTGGTTGGCGCCTGATTAAAAGAACCCCAGGTGGCCGAAAGTAATGTGCTGCTGGTAAGATCGTAACCCATCGTAACACGGGGCGATAGATCCAATATATTTCCAAGTTGATTATGATCTATTCGTAAACCGGCATTTACTTTTATCCGTTTAAAAATAGTGGCATCATAAATTGCATAAGCCGATGATATAACATTTATTGTATTTACTTTTCGCCTTTGTATCAATGAGGTGGTATCGGTTTGATAAATATCTGTTGTTTTATAGAACTCAACAATGTCCGATTTTTCATCTTCGAGGCTTACCTCAAAGCCTGTTTTAAATTTTGTAGTTGGTTTTGGGTAAAAGGTAAGGTCCTCACGTAAAGCATAACTGTTGTAATTGATGTGGCGATAGCCATATTTTTCAGGATCGATATTTAAACGCCAGCCTGAATGCAAAAAAGAGGTTTTACTATAACTTTTATCTGAAATAATACTTTGCACCTGAAAATTTTGCGCGTTCATCTTACTTAAGGCGTTTGCTTTTGGCAAAATTTTTTGAAAACTGGTATCGCTGTAATCATTAACATTTAATGTGGTTAAATTTATTTTTGTTTTATAATTAAGCGTATATGTAAATTTTGAAGTAAGGTCTGCTTTTTTTTCGATAGGCGATAAAACACTAAAGATCGATCTTAGACCAACAATAACAGACAATTTATTTTTTTTAAGCGGCCCTTGTATTAAATAAGAAGGATTAGAAGTATTAAGATCAACATTTCCGCTCCAACGCTCGGCATTTCCATTTTTTGTAGTTAAATTAAAAACAGACGACATAGCATTGCCATAATTCGCAGCATAACCACCGGTTAATACTTCCGCTTTCTCAAGCATCTCGGGATTAAAAACAGATTGCCCGCTAAAATGAAAAGGCAAGGGTAATTTTATATTGTCTACTAAAAAAAGGTTTTCAGACGATTCACCACCTCTTACATGAATTTCTGAAGAGCCATAAAGATCTGTTTTAGTAAGCACGCCGGGCAGGGCCGTAAGCGATTTCATGGGGTCGTTAGTTATCCCTTTTACAGATTCTATTTGCACCTGCTTTAGCTCCATTTCACTCACCGATACTTTCTCAATAATTTTATCGGCCGTTACAATAGTTTCAGAAAGTATGATGGCCTGCTGACTTAATTCTAAAGGAACAGAAACAGGCTGATCAGTTATTTCAATTAGCCGCTCGCTTAGTTTATAACCAAAAGCATTTATTACTAAAACATATTTGCCCGGTGGGATATGATCAAAATAAAATCTCCCGTTAAAATCGGTATAAGCATGATAGTTTTCGCCTTTTAAATAAACAGTAGCAAATTCAATAGGGCTTTTGTTGGCAGAGTCTTTTAGATTTCCTGAAATTTTAAAACTTAGTTTTTTTCCGGGAGCAAGCGCGATCTGATCTCCAATTAATTCCCATTTAATTTCTAATGGATCAAAAACTTTGTTAAGCGCTTCTTTAAAGGTGAGCTCAGAAAAATTAATATTGATCTTTTGTTTAAGATCTATCGTATTGCCATAAGTAAACCTGGTGCCACTTTGCGCTATAAGTTCGGTTAATACCTGTTCTAAAGAATTGTTGTTTATGGCCAGTGTGATCTTTTTGTCCAATAAATTACCTTGCGCTAAAACAAAAGAATTGAATAGCACCAAAATAACAATGGTAGCAAAAAGCCTCATATAAAAATTAACATCCCTTGCCTGTAATTTCTACATTTTTTTCAATAACTACAGTTTTTATGTTCAATGTTTTTTCTAATACTTTTAAAACATCAGGCAATTTAGGGTTCTCAAAATACCCGGTAAATGTGCAGTTTAAAATATTTTTATCCTTTACAACTATCTCCACTGAAAAATACTTTTTTATGGCGGCGCAAACTTCCGAAAAATTGGTATTAGTAAATTCCAGTTTTTTAGCTTTCCACGATAGGAAATTAGAATTTAAATTATTTGTTTTATTAAGTTGGTGGCCGGTTTTGTTTAAAGTACCCACCTCGTCTTTAATTAAAAGAACCGAGCCGCCTTTTTTATCAGTGAATGCTACTTTACCGGTAACCACGGTAACAGTTGCCTCAACGTCTTTTTCATATGCCTGCACATTGAAAGATGTACCTAAAACTTTAACATCAAAATGTTTGTTATCAATAATAAAAGGTTTTTTCGGATCTTTTGTCACTTCAAAAAAAGCTTCACCTTCAAGATCAACATGTCTCTCGTTGGCTGCAAATTCTTTTGGATAGATCAACCTGCTGTTTTCATTCAATATAATTATAGAACTGTCGGGTAAAACAACCGTTTTTGTTTCGTTGGTAGTTTGTACCAAGATCAAATCTGGCTTATTATTTACCTTTAAACCATACCAGGTTGCAAACAAACCAACTATTAATATGGCGGCTGCTCTTAATACCCAGCTATTATAAGCAGGTGCTTTACGGCTAATTGGAATAATCTTTTCTTCTTCTTTTATTTTTTGTTGTATCGAATTCCAGGCTTTTGCTTTATCAATTTTAATATGCTGGTTCAGTTTTGCTGCTGATGCCCAACTTGCTTTAATTTCTTCAAATAAACTTTCATTGGCCTTATCGGCCTTTAACCATTGCTCAACAGTAACCCTCTCCTCTTGTGAGGCTTCCCCTTTCACGTACTTCCCTATTAATTCCCAATCCTGCATTTAATTATTTTTTCTTAACTATCATTAGTCGCTTAGTTTGTCGAAGCCCTAATAACTTGTAACTATCTATATGTCGTTTTAAAAAGGCTTTACCCTATCTCATTTAAAATATCCAAACAATAACCAGCAAACTATGGTGTAACCGCTTGTGTTTAAAAAAGGCTTTAAATGCTCGTGCATGATCTTTAAAGCCTTGCCCATATTACTTTCAACGGTTTTTATCGAAATATCTAATTGCTCCGCTATCTCACGGTTCTTTAAACCGCTAAACCTGCTTAACTGAAAGATCAAGCGCATGTTCTCCGACATTTTATCCAAGCCAAAATTAATGGCCTCATTCAATTCCTTTTCTTCCATAGCATGCTCCACATTATTGTGCGATTGGGGGTAAACTATTTTTAATTCGTCGCTTGCCTTTTGCGCGTTCTTTTGTTTACGTAAATGATCAAGTGCCCTAAACACAACGGCTTTATATAAATAAGCTTTGAATGTAGTATTTATAACAAGTTGCTCGCGCCTTGTCCACATCTTTACAAAAACATCCTGCACCACATCTTCAGCCACATCTGCATCTTTTACAACGGGCATAACAATGCGGCAAAGCTCTTCATAATAAAGGTTGAAGAGTTCATTAAATTCTTTTTCGGTGCTGATCTTTTGCGACATTTAGCGATAAATATACAAAAAATGAATAATTAACTTTGCCCTAAATAAAAAAGCCGCAGATTTCGCTGATTAACGCAGATAGATCTATTTTAAATCTGCGTTATATTTCAGGTAAGTTGTTACAAATGATAGTAAATCTAATTCTTGTCTTGCACAAATGCCTTTATTGTATTGACAGCTAAATAATCGCCTTGTATTTTACTATAATGTGCATTCATTATTTTGCCGTTTGCATCTATCAGAAACTCCGCTTCGAGTCTATCTGTGTGCCCATCAATTGCTACTTTATTTTTATACAGCTTCATTCCTTCTTTTGCTTTAGAAAGACCGCCGCCAAATAATAAAAACTTAAATAATCCCCATTTAGATCTTTCGAGTGCGTATTTTTTATATAAACTTGAATCTGAATTTGGGATCATAATAGAATAAAATTTTTCATCTGCCAGCATAGAACGCATGTTTTCAGCAGACGATTCATAAATGGAGATCAAAACGGTATTATTGTTTTTATATAACTCTGTCATTTTATTTATTTCGTGAAAACGTAAATTACAAAACGGACAACCGGCAAAACGGTAAAATACCAAATGTATTTTTTGTCCTTTAAACTTGTTTAAAGAAATGGAACTGCCGTATACATCGTTTATTGTAAAATCGGGCGCTTGTTGGTTGTTTTCTACTTTCATATTAAATATTTTTACAGATAGACGGATTTACAATTGTTTCCTTACAAATATTAATAAGGTTCTTTTTATTTAACGTTAGTTTTTAATCAAAGAGTCTAAATTCAGAAAGGTCCGGTAAATGTTCTTTTGGACGGGTTCTTTCAAAATTATAAATGCTCCAGCTCAAATCCCTTAAAAATGGCAAGCCTATCAGATCATACTCGTATTTACCATTACCCACCACATTTTTTTCGTTCACATAAATAGAAGAGGTCAATAAATATTCGATTTTATTTTTATAATCAACAATGTAAGCGCAATCAATTAAAAAACCATAAGCCCTACCAACAATATTAAACATACGAATGCTATCCTGTTTAACGGTTGCTACGGCACTGGCATACAGAAAATATTTTTTATAGGTATCGTAAAATATTTTTTTATCATATTTAGGATGTTCACTTTCTTTAGGATACATGCCTAATTGTTTTAGCATAAATTTTCTGCTATCAGAGCTTATGGGCAGTTTTTCTTTCTCACTAAAAAAATCATTGAACACAATTTTTTTCATCAGGTTGTGCAGATCATTTGGTGTTAAATAATTATGGCTCGAGAAATCTTTTGGTCCATAAACCGGTTTACCGTTGGGCCCGGTATGTGAATTGCCTACTTTGGAGTTTGGAATTGGATGCATTAGTTTATCCTTAAATAAGGTTAGCGGTTGTTTGTAAATAGTATCTTTTGCTTCGTTCAAAAAATAAATTGGCGGTGTTACCTTAGCCGTATCACCCGGACAAGAGCCGTCCAAACGATTGAAAAGCCGTACATTTTTAAAACCCAACTCTTCTAATTTTTTATGCGCATAATCGTGCCCAACAAATTCATACACACGGGCGCAGGAGTAATTATCGCTAACCAAAAACATTTTTTTAATGTAGTTTTCTAAAGTTGGGTAACGACTTGCCGAGGTTGTATCTACTCTTATTTTTTTTTGGCAATAATAAGCGCTATCGGTTATCATGGTAGTTTCGCGACCAAGGCCTTTTACATTTAATTCTTCCAACTTAATTAGCGCCAATGTGCTTATTGGCAATTTTACGGTACTGGCGGGGTAAAAATAGTTTTTATTAACATGAAATTTAAAATCCCTGAAAGTGGGTTTATTTTCTTCGTTACGGTTAATGCGCGAATAAATTATCTGCAGTTTATATTTATTGGGATTTTCTAAAACATTGGTAAACTGTGGTAAAGTGGCCTTTAAAAGGCTGTCTAAAAAAGGAGAGGTTTGGGCATAGGATGTTGAACCTAATGTTATGTAAAAAACAAAAAGTGTTTTCAGTTTAGCTTGACTGAATTTTTGCAGGTATTTCCTCAACAGTTTTATTTTCTTTTTTATTGGTTAAAAAATAAATTATTAATCCCAATACCACTGTACCAAATCCGTACAACGATTCAACCGGTTTTTCGATCATTATATAGGATAAAATGAAAAGTAATATCCCTAAAAATAATAAAGGCGTAACCGGATATAAAAATGTTTTATAAGAAGTTACAATATGTTTGTGTTTATAACGTAAGATAAAAATACCCAAAACCGTTAAAAAGGTAAAGAGGTTCAATGTAAAACCCACATAGGTTATTAATGATTGAAAAGAAGATGTTAATACAAGTACAATTGCAATGATAGATTGAAATATAATAGCCACGTAAGGCACATTATTTTTATTGGAAGTAGCAAAGAATTTTAATCCTTTAATATCAGAACCCATACTTTTCATAACCCTAGGCCCTGCCAGTATCATGGCGCTAATGGTAGAAATTAAAAGAAAAGCAATTATCAGGCTCATAAACTGGCCAACCTGTGCACCAAATATTTTATTGGCACTTAAATACCCAACTTCTAAAACACCTTTTAATTCGGGAATTGGCACAGAATATAAAAACACATAATTTAATAAAGTATAAATGATCATTACCAACAAGGTTCCAACAAAAAGCGTCCTTGGTAAATTGCGTTGCGCATTTTTCATTTCTCCCGAAATGTAGGATGCCGCATTCCAGCCACTATAGGCATAGGTTACATAGATCAAAGAAATAGCGAAGCCCTTAGAGAAAATATCTTTCCAGGCATTTGTATCGGCGCTAAAATTGACATTGTGTTGCGGCACATGAAACAAACCAAAACCAACAAACATTAAAATGCAAACTACTTTAACAATGGTAAAAATACGTTGGAACAAACTGCCTGCTTTTAAATTAATAGAATGTATGCTGGTAATGATGGCAATAACTGCTAATGCTAATAGTATTGGATTAACGCCCGGATATACCTTATTAACATAACTGCCCAACGCTACAGCTGCCGCAGCAATAGGCGCTGCAAAACCTACTGTTACACTTACCCAGCCGCTAATAAAACCAACGGCAGGATGATACAGCTTTGAAAGGTAATTATACTCGCCCCCACTCTCCGGAAAGGCTGCTCCTATCTCGCCGTAGGTTAAAGCGCCACATAAAGCCAACACACCACCAACTACCCATAACATGATAATTGCAAAACCACTCTCGATGCCTAATACTTGAAAACCAAGGCTGGTAAATACGCCTGTACCAATCATATTAGCGATAACAATAGAGACTGCGGTATTAAATCCTATTTTGTGAAGGTTCATAATACTTAGTCGAAAGACTGCGACGATTTTTTAGAAAGCTCAACCATCATTTGATATTGTTCAGGAGACAGATCGTTAAAATAAAAATTAATTGGATTTACTTTTTCATTATTTTTAATTACTTCGTAATGCACGTGTGGCGCAGTGCTTAAGCCCGTACTTCCAACATAACCAATTAACTGGCCGCGGGTTACTTTTTGGCCAACCCTTGCTGCTATCCGGCTCATGTGACCATATAATGTTTGATAACCGAAACCATGATTTACTACCACGTGATTTCCATAACCCTGCGCTAAATTATCAGCGATCTCCACAACCCCGTCTCCCGTTGAGTATATAGGTGTTCCTTGTTGCGCGGCAAAATCCATCCCCGGGTGAAATTCCTGTGTTTTATAAATAGGATGCGTTCTCCAGCCAAAACCACTGGTAACAGCATGTGTAAGATCTTTTTGATTAATAGGCATAATGGCAGGAATAGAGACCATTAATTTTTCTTTACTCTTGGCCAATTGCACCACTTCATCAAACGATCGTGATTGGATGTACAATTGCTTGGCGATCCTGTCCATCCGCTCTGTTGTGGACCTTAATATTTCGGCATTATCATAATTATCAAAAGCAGAGTATTTGTCGCTTCCACCCGAACCAGCATAACGAATGCTTTTTGGTAATGGCTCGGCTTCAAAAATAGTACGGTAAATATTATCATCACGATCTTCAAGGTCTTGCAGCACTCGCTCTACCTTTGCCATTTTTTTTTCCAACAATTCGTATTGCAATAAAACAGCCTCCAACTCACGGTTCTTCTTTTTTTCGGAAGGCGATGGCAAAACCTCGCGCGAAATAATAATGGTAATGGTGGCAAACACCAAACCGGTACCAATGTAGGATAAAAACCGCCAAAAGCGCTGATTAAAAGTAACACGTACCTTTTCGTAGGTGAGCGATTTGGTATTAAATTTATATCTTACTTTCGACATTTTATGAAAGCAATAAATATAAGAATTTCATAGAGAAAATGGGGCAATTTTTTACTTAAAAAATGTCAATTCCTTTATAAGATTAATTTTACAAACAGCCCAATTTTCTTATCTTCGCCTTTCATTTTAAAAAGCACATGGAATCAAGTATAGTTCGCCAAACATTTTTAGATTTTTTTAAAAGTAAACACCATCATATCGTGCCAAGCGCGCCAATGGTGGTAAAAGGCGACCCTACCCTGATGTTCAACAATAGTGGCATGGCGCCATTTAAAGATATTTTTTTGGGAAATGCGCCAATAAAATACCCGCGTATTGCCGATACTCAAAAATGCTTGCGCGTTAGCGGAAAACATAACGACTTAGAAGAAGTTGGTGTCGATACCTACCATCATACCATGTTTGAAATGCTTGGTAATTGGAGCTTTGGAGATTATTTTAAAAAAGAAGCCATTAGCTGGGCGTGGGAATTATTAACCGAAGTTTACAAAATTGATAAGGACCGTTTATATGTTACCGTGTTTGAAGGCAGTAATGACGATGGTTTGGCCTTTGACCAGGAAGCATACGATATGTGGGTGCAATTTGTGCCTGCAGAAAGAATATTGAACGGGAATAAAAAAGATAATTTCTGGGAAATGGGTGATATGGGCCCTTGCGGGCCATGTTCTGAGATCCATTACGATGGCAGAACAGATGCAGAACGTAAAAAAATTCCGGGTGCAAACCTTGTAAATAATGATGATCCACAAGTAATTGAGATATGGAACAATGTTTTTATGGAGTTTGAAAGAAAGGCCGATGGCTCTTTAGTAAAATTACCTAAACAACATGTAGATACCGGTATGGGCTTTGAGCGACTGGTGCGCGTGTTACAAGGCAAACAAAGTAATTATGATACCGATGTTTTTACACCAATCATTCATAAAATTGAAGAGTTAAGTGGCTTAAAATACAATGTACACGAAGAAGAAAAACACAAAAAGCAACAGTTAATAAATATTGCCATGCGTGTTATTGCAGATCATATTCGCACTATTTCTTTTAGTATTGCAGATGGCCAATTACCCGGCAATACAGGTGCAGGTTATGTTATTCGTAGGATCTTGCGCCGTGCTATTCGTTACGGTTATCAAACATTAAATTTAAAAGAACCTTTTATGTTCCGCATTGTGCCAACATTGGCACATCAAATGGGCGAAGCATTTCCAGAACTGCATAATCAAAAGATATTAATAGAAAAAGTAATAAAAGAAGAAGAACTTTCTTTTTACAAAACGTTGGAAGTTGGCTTAAAACGAATTGACCAGGTTTGTATAGATACCAATGGAGAAAATAAAAAAGTAATTGACGGTAAAGTCGTTTTTGAATTGTACGACACCTTTGGCTTTCCGGTGGATCTGACTTCATTAATTGCCAGAGGATACGATCTTAGCATTGATGAAACAGGTTTTGAAAAATACCTGAAAGAACAAAAAGACCGTTCGCGTGCCGCAACTGCTGTTGATACCGATGACTGGATCTACGTTGAAGAGAATAAAAAATTAATTGAAAATAAAGAAAAAGAAACTGATTTTGTTGGTTATGCTGAATTAGAATCAGAAGCGTTTATTGTACGCTTTAGAAAAGTAAAAGCAAAAAATAAAGAGCAATACCATTTGGTATTGAACAAAACTCCTTTCTACGCTGAAAGTGGCGGTCAGGTTGGCGATTCGGGGGTGCTGGAAAACATTAACGAAACCATTTATATTACCGATACAAAAAAAGAAAATGGTGTAATAATTCATTATACCGAAAAATTACCCGAAAAATTAAATGCTACTTTTGCTGCAAAGGTTTATAAGGATAAACGTTTATACACTTCCAATAATCACTCGGCCACTCACCTGCTCCACGCGGCACTTAGACTGGTATTAGGAACGCATGTAGAACAAAAAGGAAGTTTGGTAAACGATGAACATTTACGTTTTGACTTTTCGCATTTCGCAAAAATAACTAATGATGAAATTTACCAAATTGAAAAATTAGTAAATCAAAAAATTCGCGAGAACATTTCTGTGCAAACCGATTTAATGACCATTGAAGATGCCAAAAAGACCGGTGCAATGGCCTTATTTGGCGAAAAGTATAGCGATGTAGTACGAGTTGTAACGATGGATAAAAAATATTCCATCGAACTTTGTGGCGGTACTCATGTAAAAGCTACCGGCCAGATTGGTTATTTTAAGATACTGAGCGAAGGTGCTGTGGCAGCAGGTATACGAAGGATTGAAGCCGTTTCGTCGATCAAGGCAGAAGAATATTTTGACATACAAACCCAATTATTAAACGAAGTAAAGCACATTTTAAAAGGTTCTAAAGATGTAGTTAAAAGTCTTAACAACCTTGTTGATGAAAATAATGACCTTCAAAAACAATTGCTGGTATTATTAAAAGAAAAAGTTCAGGAAATTAAAAAAGAACTGATTAAAACTATCGAGAAAAAAGGTGATATTAATTTTATTGCGCAACAAATTAAATTTGATTCTGCCGAAGAAATTAAGAATATGTTATTTGAATTAAAGAACGAAGTTCCAAATTTAGTATGTGTTATAACTGCCGAAGTAAAAGGCAAGCCAAGCATTTCTGTTATCATCAATGATGAATTGGTGAAGAGCAAAAATTTAAATGCCGGAAATATTGTACGCGAATTAGCCAAAGAGATCAATGGCGGCGGCGGCGGACAACCTTTTTATGCACAGGCCGGAGGTTCTAAATTAGAAGGCTTACAGAGTGCTTTAGAAAAAGCAAAAAAAATAATATGAGCGTAAATTCTATTGCCATAATTGGTGGAGGAAATTTAGGTAAAGCAATTGCCGAAGGTTTAATAAGTTCAGGTTTAGTAAAAGCAAAACAAATTACCGTTACGAGAAGAAATCTTTCTTCATTAGATCATTTAAAAAAACAAGGTGTTCATGTTTCTTCAGATAATAAAGCATCTGTTAAAAAAGCAGATATTGTTCTGTTATGCGTAAAACCTTTCCAAGCAAAAGACATAAGTAAAGAGATAGCGAAGCACCTCAACCCAAAGCAATTAGTTGTATCGGTAATTTCGGGCATTAGCATTGCCGATCTTGAAAATGAATTAGGAAAAAAAATAACTATTTTCAGGGCTATGCCCAATACAGCTATTGCTATTCGACAAAGTATGACCTGCATTTCATATAAAAACGCAAATGGCGCAAACATTAAAACAATAGAAAATTTATTTAATGCTTTAGGAAAAACAATTACTATTGACGAAAAATTAATGGATGCCTCTACCATTCTTGGAGCTTGCGGTACAGCCTTTGCTATGCGTTACATCCGTGCCAACATACAAGCCGGCATCGAAATTGGTTTTGATGCAGTAACGGCCAGTTTAATTGCGGCGCAAACCGTAAAAGGCGCAGCAGATCTTTTAATTCAAAACAACTCGCATCCCGAACAGGAAATTGATAAAGTGACCACACCAAAAGGTGTTACCATTACCGGCTTAAATCAAATGGAGCATCACGGATTAAGCTCTTCTGTAATTAAAGGAATTACTGAAGCGTATAAGAAGATGAATCCTTAAGCGCTAACCACTAAGTCACTGAGAACACTACGTTGCACTAAGATTTAGTTTGTTTTTTTTATCTATCAATCAGTTGTATTTTCTTAGTGTTTCTTTGTGCCCTCAGTGTCTTAGTGGTAAAAATGGCAAACAAAAAGCCCCCGGTTTCCCAGAGGCTTCTTGAAGCTATATTTTTAAAATATTACTTTTTTGCTTTTAAATAAAGTTCATTTACTTTATTCCAGTTTATCACATTAAAGAATGCGCCAATATAATCGGGGCGACGGTTTTGGTAATCTAAATAATAAGCATGTTCCCAAACATCCATTCCTAAGATCGGTGTGCCTTTACAGCCATCCACAACATCCATTAAAGGATTATCCTGGTTTGGTGTGCTGCATACGGCTAATTTTCCATCTGCTTTTACACATAACCATGCCCAACCGCTACCAAAGCGTGTAATACCTGCCTGCGTAAAATCTGTTTTAAATTTTTCAAAGCCACCTAATTCAGCTTCAATGGCCATACCAACTTCGTTTGTAGGAACACCACCCGCCTTTGGGCCCATAATTTCCCAAAATAATGAGTGGTTATAATGTCCGCCACCATTATTTCTAACAGCTGCCGGATATTTTGAGATATTCTTGCAAATATCTTCAATGCTCATTTTTTCCATTTCAGTTCCGGCAATAGCGTTATTTAAATTGGTAACGTAAGCCTGGTGATGCTTGTCGTGGTGGATCTCCATTGTTCTTGCATCAATATGTGGTTCTAAAGCGTTGTTCGCGTAGTTTAATTTTGGTAGTTCAAAAGCCATAATAATTTATTTTTAGGGTTAGTTATTGTTTAAAGATAACACAAAACTAGCATTTTAGTTTTGCTAAAAACAAAAAGCCCCCAAATAATTTGGGGGCTTTTTTATAAAATTAACTTTAGTAATTATTGTTTTACAATTTTGATAACCTCAACCATGTTATTAGATTGAATTCTAACATAATAAACACCATTTGCTAAAGTATTGATATTAAAATCAACTTTATCATTTGAAGTCGTGTTAGATAAAACAATTCTTCCTGTAAGATCCATTACATCAATGTTTTTAACTGAACCATTATTTAATTCAATTGTGAAAACACCTGTATTTGGATTTGGATAAACTAATAAACCACTTAAAGAAGAGGCCGTAGTATTAATTCCCGTACAAGGAGAAACAGCTTGTGAAACTACAAATGCATTAGTACAACCATTAGTACTACCTGTAACAGTATAAGAAGTAGTTACTGTTGGAGAGATAGCAATTACAGTCGTTGTAGCGGCAGTATTCCAGCTGTAGGTTGCAGCACCACTCGCAGTTAAGCTTGCAGTTTGCCCGGCACAAATTAAACTGGCCGAACTAATAGCTGAAACTGTTGGTGTTGCATTAACACTAACTGAAGCAACAGCCGTATTTGATGATGCACAACCCACAGAACTTGTTCCGGTTACTGAGTAACTAGAAGTTACTGAAGGACTAACAACTGGTCCGGTTGAATACGAATAGGTAGATGCGCCAAATGGGCTTAACGTGAATGATTGGCCTGAACAAATTGTACCACCTGCAACTGTAATAGTTGGGTTAGCATTAACAACAACAGCTTGTGTAGCAGAACCTACACAACCATTGGTACCAGTACCAGCAGCTGTATAAGTAGTATTTACAGAAGGGCTCGCAGCAATACTTGCTGTATTTGCTGCTGTATTCCAAGTATAAGTAGTAGCGCCACTTGCAGTTAAATTAACTGTTCCACCAGCACAAACTGATGAAGCACCTGTGATAGATATAGATGTGGTATTAGCTGTAACTAAAGATGTAGCAGAACCTGTACAACCATTCACTACAGTTGAAACTGTATAATTTGTGCTTGTAGCAGGAGTACTAACTACTGTAGAACCAGAAGTTGAACTTAAGAATGTAGCAGGTGACCAGTTATACTGATTTGCCCCGCCAACGATTGTAATATTGTAATCTTCTGTTTCACCATAAGTATAACCAGTACAAGGATCAATATTAGTTGTAAAATAAGCTTCACGCACGCGGAAACGGGTAGTACCATTAAAAGCACTGGCGGGAACTGTAAAAATAACTACGCTAAAGGTTGGGTAAGCACCATTAATAGTTACTTCTCCAAGTTTCTCACCAAGATCAGCTAAATTACCATTTTTATTATAATCGATCCATGCAGCCATGCCATTACTAAATCCATAGCTTCCGGGATTTAAATATAATGTATAAGTACTTCCTGCTGTTAAAGTAGCAGTTGTATTAGCTGAAGTAGGATATAAAGTGTAAAAAGGAGTTGCTAAACCCGTGGTAGTATTTGTAATTGTTCCTAATTGAACGCCTCCAATGTAATCACCTGAACCTGTTCCGGTTGAATATACCGGTTGACAATACGCGAACGAAGGTGATGATACACTTATCGCTACACTACTGTTAGCACAAACACTTGCGCTTGTTGCGGTTAATGATGGAGTTGGATTAGCAGATATTGCAATGGTTGCAGTATTTGAACAACCCGTTGTAAAGGTACCAACAATAGAATAAACAGTATTAGCTGTTGGAGAAGCAATAACTGAAGTACCTGTAGATGAACTTAATGAAGCAGCTGGCGACCAAGTATAAGAAGTTGCACCTGACGCAGTTAAATTAACTGTACTAGTACTAGGAAAACAAATAGTTGTTGATGATGGCACTATAGAAACCGTTGGATTTGAATTAACAAGTACCTGTACCGCTGTCGCTGTTGTACTAGCAGGACCAACACTACATGTTATAACCGCTTTATAAAATATTGTTGAAGTTAAAGATGTTGCGGCATAAGTTGTAAGATTTGCACCTGCAATAGAAGTGTAAGGCCCAGCTAAAGCAGGGGCTGAAAACCATTGATATGTAAGACCTGTGCTTGTATAGGTTGTAGATAGACTTAAATTACTATTTCCTCCGGCACAAATTGCTGTCGGTGTGGCAACAGCATTACTAGCTGCTGGTGCTCCTGCACAAATTGGTGGTGGAGTCCAGCGGTAATTTTGACCACTAACAGGAGTTAAAGTTGCATTAAAATTTACTAATGCTGTATTAACAACTCCAGCAATCGAATTTGCCCAAGGTGTTGGACTCGTAACATTTCTATTATTAAAATCCGTATTAGTTGTGCCACGTAAACCAACCTCTGCCGTTCCAGCAGATGTAGTTGTAAAGGTTCCATAAACAATATTTATTAAATTACTAGTTTCTGATAACCTAATTTGAAAATTAAAGTTATCTCCAGCTGCAGCATATTTTCGGTAACCTGCGAACTGAACAACTAGCGTTTGATTTGGAGTAACGCCTAAAGTTTGAACCCTCAAAGAAGATCCAGCTTGTCCCTGCAAATCCCTAGTCAAGCTAGCTATTACGTTTTGAAGACTTGTTGGCGCAGTAGAAGTAGCATCTATTGAACTATAAGAATTACTAACACTCATATCAATCGGGTTTGGTGTAATCGTTGAATTACCTAAACTGATCCAACCATTATTTGAAATACCAATACGATTAGCTGTAAAGCCATTATAAACAAAATTAAATCCTATAGGAATACCTACACCTGTTGTTGCAAATCCTCCTAAAGGAACCGCGGGGTCAACGAAATATTCATCATCACTTGTTGTAGAACCATAGACAGTACCTCCTGCTATAGCACTGTAAACACCAGCTGTTTGACTAAAACTATAAGCTGATACTTGAGCCTTAATATTTACTCCTGCAAGAAGTAAAGATAGACCCAAAATTGATTTGTAAATTTTTTTCATTTTTGTTTGTTTTTATTTGTTTTGTTTGTCTTGTTAACTAATTAATAGGCGTTTTGTTTAACTCTTAATTGAAATTAACATAAAATTAGTTTTTGCTCTTACCAAATTTATTGTTACCGGTTAAAAAACCATGTATTACTCAATTATAGATTACATTGACCTTTGAGCGTAAAGTTAGGGAATTGATAACTTCAATTTATCAACAATCAATTAACAAAATAGTTAATTAACATTTCTTAAAATAATTCCAATAAAAAAGCCTGTCCTTTGATTAAGGACAGGCTTTTAAAAGAGGTATTAAAACTCTTATTGTTTAACAATCTTGATAACCTCAACGGTGTTATTCGATTGAATTCTAACATAATAAACTCCATTTGCTAAAGTATTGATATTAAAATCAACTTTATCATTTGAAGTCGTGTTAGATAAAACAATTCTTCCTGTAAGATCCATTACATCAATGTTTTTAACTGAACCATTGTTTAATTCAATTGTGAAAACACCTGTATTAGGATTTGGATAAACTAAAACACCATTTACAGAAGCAGTTGTAGCATTGATACCTGTACAAGGCGAAACAGCTTGTGAAATTGTAAATGTATTTGTACAACCAGTAGCACCACTACCAGTAACTGTATAAGAAGTTGTTACTGTGGGAGAAACTGCAATTACTGTAGTAGTTGCTGCCGTATTCCATGTATAAGTTGCGGCACCACTTGCAGTTAAACTTGCAGTTTGACCAGCACAAATTAAACTTGTATTAGAAACAGCTGAAACGGTTGGCGACGCATTAACAGTTACTGAAGCAACGGCGTTTGAAGAACAACCAATAGTATTAGTACCAATAATTGAATAGGTAGCAGTAGCAGTTGGTGAAACAACCGGACCAGCAGGCACATATGTATATGATGAAGCTCCGGAAGGACTTAATGTAAATGAACCTCCGGCACAAATTGCGCCACTAGCAATAGAAATTGTTGGACTTGCGTTAACAGTAACTGAAGCTACCGCTGTATTTGAAGATACGCAACCTGCTGCACTTGTACCAGTAACTGAATAGCTAGAGGTTACAGAAGGAGAAACTACCGGTCCTGTTGAGAACGTATAAGTAGAAGCACCAGAAGGAGTTAAAGTAAATGATTGTCCATTACAAATAGAACCACCAGCTACAGAAACAGTAGGAACGGCATTAACCGAAACTGTTGAAACTGCAGGGCTTGAAGATACACAACCTGCAGTACTTGTTCCTGTAACAGAATAAGAAGCGTTTGCAGTTGGAGAAACTACTGCGCTACCGCTGCTAAAAGTATAAGTAGAAGCACCACTTGGAGCCATTGTAAATGAGGAACCAGAACAGATTGCTCCACTATTTACTAAAATTGTTGGAGCGGCGTTAACAGTAACAGAACTAACTGCTGTGTTTGTACAACCGTTTGCGGCAGTACCTGTTACAGTATATGATGTGTTAATTGTTGGAGTAACTACGGCACTACCACTACTAAATGTGTAAGTTAGTGCTCCGCTTGGAGCCATTGTAAACGAGTTACCTGAACAAGCTACACCACTATTTACAGCAACAGTAGGAGTAGGATTCACAGTAAGCGTAATAAAAGCTGCAGGTGCAAGGCAACCTGTAGCAGCATTTAAGCCTGTTAAAGTATATTGTATTGTAGCAGCAGGAGCTACAGTTGCTGTTGCCGCTGCAATGTTACCTGGGTTAAAAGTATATGTAGAATTACCAGTACCAGTTAAAGTTGCAGTTTTACCAGAGCAAATTGGGTTTTGAGATGCGGTAATAGTAGGAGTAGCAACAACAGTTTGCGTCGCATTTAATGTAAAGGCGCTTGATGTAGAAAAACCTGCAACCAAAACACGGTATTGTACACCCGCAGTAGAACACCATGCTACTGAAGCAGCAACACCTGCACAAAGAGGCCCATTATCATCATTATCAGTTACGCAAGTATAGGCGCCACAAGTACCAGTATAAACCCAGATTTTTGAATCCCAAGCTGTACCACATGTAGTAAGCCCTAATTTATTGCCATTACCAATTACTGTGTACCAAACACCCCCTACGGTAGGAGCACCAGTTGTACAACCCGGAACAGCCGGACTTTCAATTGTTGAACCAATTGATGTACCAGGATAAGCACCTACAGGTAAAATAGAAATAGCACTAGCACAAGGGTCATTCGCAACTCCTGCAGGATAACATCCAACATTCAATGTATGACAAGAATTAAGAGTTCCGCAAGCATAATTTGTATTAACGTGCGCAAAGTGAGTGCCTGCTGTAGTTGCAACCCAAGTTAATGGTGTAATACCAAAAGCAACAACTGGCCCGTTAGATGTACCTGAACGAATTGTAATAAAATCGCCCGCAATAGAAGAAGTAGTTGAATATGTATTACCAGCTACAATTGAATTAATTGTACCATATTCGCCTGCAAACATACATGTTGTAACTTGTACAGTTCCGCCTGGCGCTGGCGCTGTGGCCGAACCAAAAGCTGATGGGTTAGTACACTGTGCGCCAATTTTACCTGCAACCAGGATCATTAGCACAATCATTGTTTTAATAATTGAGTAGTTTTTTTTCATTTTTTTGGGTTTTTGTTTTTTTATTTATTGTTTATTTATTTATTTTTAGCAATACCTCTCTACAATGTTTAGAAAATTAAGATTAACATTTGTATTAGTTATGTATGACACATTTGTCGTTCTTTTTAAGGCACCGCGAATATAGGAAATTATGATAATACTTTAATAACAATCAATTAACAAATTAAAAATTAACATTTCTTGAATAAAGTCTAACAAAACAAGCTTTAATTCAAATATCAACAGAAAATTAACAATATCGCCAGTTAGGAATCTAGGATATCTGACTTAAAGCAAAAAACCCCTCTCATTGCTGAGAAGGGTTTTAAAAATGAAGTAATTATTAATTAGAAATGGAACGCTAAACGCAATGTTGCGCTTGGACCCCAAACTGAATTTTTATTATCTGTATCAAGAGCAAATGAACCATTTTTAGAACCTTCGATCTCAGCAGAACCAATTGCGTCTGTTGCACTACCACCATTATTTCCGGTAGCTTCGTAAGTTGTTTTTGATTTACCAGTACTAGAGATTCCAAGGCCCCAACCAAATTCACCACCAAAACTCATTTTCGGTAAGAAGAAGTATTCAGCACCAATAAAACCACGTACACCAAAAGAGAAAACAGTACCATACTTACGCTCTGTTATACGCGCTTGATCACCAGCAGCAGCACCTTGAAAAATACCAACAGCAGAAACAACGTTTCCTGATGCACCAACATTATCAGCAGCAGTAACGTCTACATTTGTAGCTTGGCCCGGACCTGTAGGTGTTAAATTAACAGCTAAAGTATTACCATAAGTGTATTTATCCTTTTGCATGTTTGCATAAATGCCAACTTCTCCACCATAAAACCCTTGTAAACGGGTTTTGCCTTTACGTTTTTCAATACCACCTGCTAAACCAATAGTAGTGTTAGAGTGTTTCCAAGTATTTTCAACCATTTTAGATGCAGTTGGAAATCCATTAGCAGTAGGAGAATTAGCTGTTGTCATTCTATCAGCTGCCATTTCTCTAACAGTAGCGCCACCAAAACCAATTCTTAAAGTACCTCTGTATGCCATTCCGGCATCTTTAAAGTATTTTCCTGTAATTGTTTGGTTATTTGTAAGAAAATTCCATGTCGGAGCAACGTTATTAGCTGTTTTTCCAAACATATTACCTGCGTAGTTTAAAAATGGAGTAGCGTCTACGGCTATGCCCCAATCTCCGGCCTCTGGTAAAATAGGTTCACCCTTTTTTGAGGTTAAATCTTGTGCAAATGCGTTGGTTACCCCAAACGCTAGTGCAACTAGTGCAATCGATTTTTTCATAGTTGTTTTTTTAAGTTTATTGTTTAAATAAAAACTATTACAAAGATAAATAGTTTAGTTTTATTTTATTTTATTGAAAAACTGATTATTAACAAATTAATGTTAATTGCCTGATTTATTTTGTAACAAAGGTACAAACTTAAAATTGCCAAGTACTTTTTTATCAAAGTTACTTTCGCTTATTTTTTTAAGCCAAATCATTTCCTGAGTCTCGCCCTCCCCTAGTGGTATAAGCATAATGCCACCAACCTTTAATTGACTTAAAAGATCGTTTGGAATGTATGGCGCGCCGGCCGTTACAATTATTTTATCGTAAGGTGCAAATTGGGGCAAACCTTTGTAACCGTCGCCATATATCAATTTTGCGCCACTATAGCCTATATATGGTAAGAACAGTTTTGTTTTATCAAAAAGCGTTTTTTGTCTTTCAATACTGTAAACCTTTACACCCATTTCTAATAACATGGCGGTTTGGTATCCGCAACCGGTACCAATTTCAAGTATCTTCTCTCCTTGCTTTAGATCTAATTGTTCGGTTTGATACGCCACCGTATAGGGATGCGAAATGGTTTGCCCTGCGCCAATAGGCAAGGCTTTATCGCTGTAGGCATGATCTAATAAAGCCGGACGACCGGTAGTTGGATCAAAAAATAAATGCCGCGGAATTTTTTCTATCGCCGATAGAACTTTTTCGCTTTTAATGCCCTTAGTACGTAATTGCTCTACCAAACGCTTTCGCTTGCCTTTAAACAAATACTCATCCTCTTTAGAAACGTTGTAAAACAAAATAAAATAGTTAGAATGTAAAACTAAGCGCTATTGAACCAGCATTGTTAATATTTAAAATAAATTACTAACATCTGTTTTTTTAAAACCTGTAGTTTTGAAAATTCTTATGATAAATAAAATTGCACTTGTTGGTCTTGGTCACATTGGAAAAATTCACTTAAAGATCTTGAATGATAATCCCAATTGGGAATTGGTTGGTGTTTACGATACAGATAACCGACTTTGTAAAGAGTTAGCGGCACACTATAATATCAAAGCATTTTCATCGCTGCAGGAAACCATAGATAATTGCGATGTATTGGATATAGTTACGCCCAATAACACGCATTTTGAAATAGCAAAGACGGCAATGGTAAATGGTAAACATATTTTTATTGAACAGCCGGTTACCACAACCATTAAAGAAGCAAAACAACTTCAAAATTATATTAACGAAAGTGGTGTGTGTTTTCAGGTTGGTCAGGTAGAACTTTTTAATCCAGCGTTTATTGCCGCAAAACCCTATCTACTTGAACCTAAATTTATTGAAGTGCATCGCTTAGCGCAATACAACAATCGCGGCACCGATGTTTCTGTAGTACTTGATCTGATGTTACATGATCTTGAATTGATACTGTACATTGTGAGGTCGAATGTTAAAAGAATTAGCGCTTCGGGTGGCGCATTTGTTAGTAAAACAGCCGATATCGTTAATGCACGTATCGAATTTGAGAATGGCACCGTTGCCAACATTACCACCAACCGAATAGCATTTAAAAACACCCGTAAATTCAGAGTATTTGCAAAAGATCACTTTGTTAGCCTTGATCTTTTAAATAAAAGTACCGAGGTTGTTAAACTAAAAAATGCACCTTTAAATTCTAAGAATTTGATACTCGATCCGGGTAATGGTTTAGCAAAAAAAGAGGTAGTTTTTGAACATCCAATAATTTTACCAACAAATGCAATAAACGAAGAGTTAAATGCGTTACATACCAGTATCAATTCAAATAAAAAAGCAATTGTTGGTATCGAAGACGCTCTAAGGGCACTGGAACTAGCCTTGGAGATAGAAGAAAAACTAAAATTGTAAAAATGTTTCTATTTGAATGGTTTTATTTCATATTTTTGGTTAATCACATAGAAGGATTAAGATAAGGCATGAGGTTACTTTTATTTTTGGCATTGTTAATAAATCTGTTTTTACTTAACTCCTGTAAAAAGTATGTACCTGCCGATGCCGCTTTTTTTATCAAACCCGACCCTGTTTCAGTAGCAATTACAAGTAGTCTTCAAGGTTCTACCAGCAGCAAAATTACGGACCTTTGGTTATATGTTAACGGCAAGTTTCAGGGCGCTTATCCTACCGGCAATTTACTGCCAATAATTTCCAAGGGCGAAAGGGTTAAGATCAGTATTTTAGCGGGAATTAAAAAGAATGGCATTAGCGATACACGCACCAGCTGGATATTTTATGATTACCTTACCATTGATACTACTGTAGAATCAGGTAAAACATTTACAAGGCCTATTACTTTTCGATACAATCCAAATACAACATTTGCCTGGATGGAAAATTTTGATGGGCAGGGTTTTACACTTGTAAAATCAATAGGCGATGTTAACGGAAACGGAAATAGTGATGCCACATGGACCCTTTGCCCTACTTCTGAAGCTTTTGAAGGTAATTCAGCAATGATGGATATGACCGGGATGCAAAATGGTGCTACAGGGCAGGTTGAATCTGCTATTTCATATACATTGCCCCTTGCCTCGGCCAATGTGTTCTTAGAAGTAAATTTTAAAGGCAATCAGGGTTTTGAAGTGGGCGTTATTTCTGGAACAACAACTAAATCTACCCTTTTTGTTAACCCATCACCTAACTGGAATAAAATATATATTTCACTAGCCGACGTCATTAACAAAACACCCAACTCTACCGCCCAAAAAATCTATTTTAAAATGGTGAAAACCGCCGAGAATCCCAATCCAGTCATGTACCTCGATAATATTAAAGTTATCTATTTATAAATGAGTTTACGTCTACGCACATTCTATTACATTCTCTTCGATTTTTTATCGGCGGGCATGGCGTGGACCTTATTTAATGTTTACCGTAAAACACAAATCGATCCCCTTAAAATTGGGGCCTCCTCTACCGAGATCTTTGATAAGCAGTTTTATATCAGCGTAATTATTTTACCACTTATTTGGGTGCTGGTTTATTACTTGTACGGCTCTTACAATAATGTTCTAAGAAAATCAAGGATCAATGAATTCGTTCAAGTTTTAAGCACCTCTATTGTAGGTGTAACAGTTCTTTTCTTTGTTGTGTTATTAGATGATAATGTTGCCTTTTATAAATTGTATTACAAATTATACTTTGTACTCTTCGCTGCTCATTTTGGTTTTACAGCAATTACCCGTTTCTTTTTATCTACACATACCAACCGTAAAATTCACCGCAAAAAATTTGGTTTCAACACATTAATAATCGGGAGTAACGAACGCGCCCTTAAAATGTTCAAAGAGATAAATGCCTTAAAATATGGTATCGGCAATGCGTTTGTAGGGTTTGTACATATTGAAGGCAAAAATGGCTACTCTGAGGTTTTAAAAAATGAATTGCCGCACCTTGGCGAGTATGAAGATATTAAAGACATTATTGAAAAGTATAAAGTTGAAGAAGTAATTATTGCATTAGAAAGCTGGGAACATGAATACATAAAAAATATCGTAAACAATTTAAGCGATATGGGCATCATCATTAAGATCATACCTGATATGTACGATATATTAAGCGGGCACGTAAAAATGAATACTATTTTGGGTACGCCTTTGATCGAAATTAAAAATCAAATAATTCCCGAATGGCAAATATCTGTTAAACGTTTTATTGATGTTATCATTTCTGTTTTTGTACTGATCGTTTTTAGCTGGCTTTATCTTTTATTAGGGATCCTTGTAAAACTGGGTTCAAAAGGCCCAATGTTTTTTAGGCAAGAACGTGTAGGTATACACGGCAAACCGTTTTACATTATTAAGTTTCGCACCATGTACCAGGATGCTGAAAAAATGGGTCCTGCTTTATCAAGTGCCGATGATCCCCGTGTAACGCCAATTGGCAGGTTCTTAAGAAAAGTTCGTTTAGATGAGATCCCGCAATTCTTAAATGTGTTGGTAGGCGATATGAGCATTGTAGGCCCGCGCCCAGAAAGACAATTCTACATTGATAAGATCGTTGAAAAAGCGCCGCATTACAAACACTTACAAAAAATTCGTCCGGGTATTACCAGTTGGGGACAGGTAAAATTTGGTTATGCCGAGAACGTTGATCAAATGATAGACCGATTAAAATTTGATATTTTGTATGTTGAGAATATGAGCCTTTTGCTTGACTTTAAAATTTTAGTGCACACTGTTTTAATTGTGTTACAAGGAAGAGGAAAATAAACTACTAATTAGTACGAATCAATTACGAATTCAATACCAATGGTTTCTACAATAAATAAATACCTTTCTTTAATAAAATTTAGTCACACTATTTTTGCTTTACCCTTTGCTTTAATTGGTTTTTGTTTAGCTATAAACTCCGGTAATACAGTTTTTAGCTGGCAAAAATTTGTGTTGGTTATTTTATGTATGGTATTTGCGCGCAGCGCGGCAATGGCCTTTAACCGTTATATTGACAGGAAGTTTGACGAAAAAAATCCACGTACTGTTATTCGCGAGATCCCTGCCGGAAAGATCTCTCCCACATCCGCTTTAATCTTCACAATTAGTTGTTGCATTGGTTTTGTTGTATCCTCATTTTTAATTAATCGTTTGTGCTTTTATTTATCGCCGGTGGCCTTACTTGTAATTTTAGGTTATAGTTATACTAAACGTTTTACCGCCTTATGTCATTTAATTTTGGGGGCAGGCCTTTCGTTAGCCCCCATTGGCGCATACATTGCCTTAACCGAACAATTTGCTTTTTTACCGGTATTGCTTAGCATTGTGGTATTTTTTTGGGTAAGTGGTTTTGATATTATTTTTGCTTTGCAGGATGATGACTTTGATAAAAGCGAGAATTTAAAATCCATTCCTGTTTACCTTGGCCGGAAAAATGCATTACGGCTTTCTGAAACTTTTCATGCAATTGCAGCATTATTAGTTATAGGTATTTATTTTTATGGGAATTTTGGTTGGTTGTATATCATTGGCATGGTAGCTTTTATTAGCTTATTAATTTACCAGCATGTAATTGTTAAACCAAACGACCTAAGTAAAGTTAACCTTGCATTTGGCACCACCAACGGTATTGCAAGTGTGGTGTTCTGCATTTTTGTTTGCAGCGATCTTTTTTTAAGGTCTTAAGTCATGTTTATATTATTGAAAAAACTATTCAAATTTTTAGTTTATACATCGTTGGTATTTATTCTTACCTCTTCGGTATGCCACATGGTAATTGCAAATGCAAGCAAAACGCAGTTATACGATACCGTTAAAACCATTCCAAAAACAAAAGTGGGAATTGTTTTAGGCACATCGCGTTTACTTAGGAACGGCACTAAGAATTTATATTTTTATTATAGGATAGAAGCTGCTAAAAAATTATTTGATGCTAAAAAAGTAAATTATTTAATATTAAGCGGCGATAACCGGGTGGATGAATATAACGAACCAAAAGATATGCATGATGCATCACTGGCAGCTGGCATTCCCGATTCCTGCATGGTTTTAGATTATGCCGGCCTGCGTACATTTGATAGTATGGTAAGGTGTAAAATGGTCTTTGGGCAAGATAGTGTAATTGTTATTTCACAAGAGTTTCATAACGCCAGAGCTGTTTTTATTGCTAATAAAATTGGTTTAACGGCCTTTGGCTTTAATGCAAAAAAAGTAACCACACAGCAAACAACAAAAATCAAGATCCGGGAATTTTTTTCCCGAACTAAATGTATTTTAGATATTTACGTTTTAAATACAAAACCAAAACATTTAGGCAAAAAAATAAAGATCGGTTAGGCCTTTTTTGTGAAAAACTTTATTTATTTACTTTAATTTATTTTTTATATCTTGTATTGCCTTAGTACTTGAGTTCATAGCGTTCCTTTTATGGGAGCTTTGTAAATTTCAAATTCATAGCTAACTGACATTAGAAATTTATAAAGGCTATGAACTCCAGCTAAGGACAATTTTGCGATCTTCGCAACTAAATAGATAGATTTAAATTTACTTTAAAAAATAAATTCAGCATGGACCAATACTCAATTGAGGGAACACAAAAAAATCCAACAATTAATTTCGATCTGGTTAAAGGAGAACTCAGTATTTCAGGAAATTCAATTCCTGAAAACTCAGTTGATTTTTACAAACCACTCATAGCAGCGCTTGACGAGTATGTTGCTTCGCCAAAACCAACTACAACGGTTACATTTAACATGCGTTATTTTAATACCAGCTCTTCAAAAAGAATATTAGATATCTTTAAAAAGCTAGAAGTCATAAACAGAAACGGAAGTGCTGTTACCGTTAACTGGGTGTATGAAGATGATGATGATGATATGTTAGAAGCCGGCGAAGATTACCAATCTGTGGTAGATCTTAATTTTACAATGGTTCCGGTAAAAGTTTAATTTACTAACCACAAAGCCAAAAAGATTCCTCAACGATGACAAAGATTTTCAATTAAAATATTTGAGAACTACTTTTGTGATTTTAGTACTCGCACAAAATTTTTTGTGATTAAATAATATACTTACTTTTTCGAACCAAATTTTAGCCCTAAAGTAGCAGTTAACTGCCCTGTGTAAAAATAATGATTGGCTTTACCGTTACCCTTAGCCAACACTAAACAATTTGTGTAATCGGCAAATGAACCTTTGCCAACAAATTCAAAAAATCCATTCTTAAAAAATTCCATTCTTAACCCACTTTCTACGCCCACGATCCAGCCAGCAACACGCCAGTTGTTATTTAAGCGCTCGCCAAAAAGCGTTACATCCGTTCTTGGTATTACAACACCGGCACCGGGCTTTAATACCCATGAAGCTTCAAAATTTTTCTTTGCTTTAAATAGGCTCACCTTTCTAACCAGATTTATCATCCAAAAATTTGCGCCATCAGTATGCTCAAAATGTAAAAAATTGGTTGGATTTAAAATAGTATCCTGGTCAAAATAATTATTGTTTACCATGCCTTTTACATGCACGTTTTGCCAATCGGTAACTACATATTTTGTGTGGTCGTAATTTAATTCAATACCCCATTTGCTGTTAAATATATATCCGATCCTGAATACATATTGCGGCACCGTAATATTTATAACATCTTTAATTTTCTCAAAATCCGGCCTGTCTTCGGCAACAGCATTGTAAATCGTAAAATCATAATTATCGGTCTTACCGGTATAATCGTTGAATTTGCCGGAGTGATTCTTAAAGTGAATGGTACTTTTGCTGTATTTAGCACGGGTGTAGCCCCAGGTAACATAAAATTGTTTTTTCTTCTTTTTTAATGAATCCGTTTGTGAAAAACCGGTAAAAAAAGTTAGCGAAAAAATAAAAAGTAAATAAAAATAACGCATTAAATTACTTATTTGATACGCGAAGATAGCGAATATTTTCGTTCACTTCTATCTCAATTTTCTTATACTTGCTTTTTATAAGATCCTCTGCCAGCTCGGGCCATTCAAAAAAACAATAATGGCCCGAATCAAGGTATTCCTCAATACCAAGGTCCATTAATTCTTCTTTATTTTTTAACCGGTAAAGGTCAAAATGAAAGATCTTACCTCCGGGGTATTTATATTCATTAACAATAGAATAAGTAGGACTTCCAAAATTATCAGTACTGCCCAGGGCTTTACAAAATTCTTTTATAAGCGTGGTTTTTCCCGCACCCATGGGCGCATAACACAAAACGATCTTATAATCGCCATATAGTTCTAAAAGATGTTTGGCAAGCCCGGTATTAAGCTCGTTTTGGTCGGGTACTTTTATTAGCAAAGTTGAACTCATAAAAAAAGGTTTAAAAGCTGTTTATTTAGCAGTTAAAACGATATACGGAATAATGATCTCTTCCAGACTTACACCACCATGCTGAAATGTGTTTTTATAATAGTTGACGTAATGGTTAAAATTATTAGGGTAAGCAAAGAACCTGTCTTCTCTTGCAAACACAAAGCGCGAGCTTGGGTGTTGAATTGGTAAAAAAGCATCGGCCGGGTTTTTAATTTCGAAAACCTCTTTATAATTATACTCTAAAGCTTTGCCTTGTTTGTAACGGAGGTTCGTGTTCACATTTTTATCGCCAAGGATCTTTGTTGGTTCTTTTACATGCACAGTACCATGATCTGTTGTAATAACCACCTTTATTTTTTTTGCGGCAAGCTGTTTAATAATATCCAATAAAGGCGAGTGCTCGAACCAACTGTAGGTAATACTGCGATAGGATGTTTCGTTTTCTGCCAATTCGCGGATAACTTCCATTTCGGTGCGAGCATGGCTAAGCATATCCACAAAATTATACACAATAACATTTAATTTATTTTGATACAGGTTGCTTAAGTTATCGGATAATTTTTTACCGGCATTAAAATTGGTAATTTTATTATAGCTTATTTTTATATCTTTATTTAAACGCTTTAATTGCGCTTGTAAAAATGCTTCTTCGTGCAAATTCTTTCCACCCTCTTCTTCATCATTCAACCAAAAATTAGGGAACATTTTTTCCATCTCGCTTGGCAATAAACCGCTGAATATGGCATTACGGGAATATTGCGTGGCGGTAGGTAAAATACTAAAAAAGGCTTCTTCACTTTCTACATGATAATAATCCTGAATGATAGGTTGAATCACTTTCCACTGATCTAAACGTAAATTATCTATTACAATAAAAAAAACAGGCTCGTCTTTAACCAATTCTTTCGCGAATTTATTTTTAAAAAGCGTGTGGCTCATCGTTGGTGGATTAGCATTTTTACCATTTAACCAACTGATATAGTTTTTCTCAACAAATTTAAAGAACTGTGTATTAGCATCTGATTTCTGCATCTTTAAAACATCCAGCATGCTTTTATCCTGCAGTTTATCCATTTCCAATTCCCAATAAATAATTTTCTTATACACCTCTATCCACTCCTGCCAGGTTAAGTTATCGTTAATGGTCATACCAATTTGCCCAAATTCTTTTCGGTAATCGGTATTTGTTTTTTCACTTACCAAACGTTTATTATCTAATGCTTTTTTAAGCGACAGTAAGATCTGGTTTGGATTAACAGGCTTAATAAGGTAATCGGCAATTTTCCCCCCAATTGCTTCATTCATAATATGCTCTTCCTCACTTTTTGTGATCATTACAACCGGAAGATCGTTATTTACCTGTTTTATTTTAAGTAGCGTATCCAGGCCAGAAAGGCCCGGCATATTCTCATCTAACAGCACAGCATGTAATCCTTTATTCTCTTTTACAATATCAAGAGCCTCATCACCACTCATAGCGGTAATCACATCATAACCTTTATCGTTTAAAAATAATATATGTGGTTTTAAGAGATTTATCTCGTCATCTGCCCAAAGAATTTTAATTTTGTCCATATTAATAGCGGTTTATTACAAATAACGTATTAAATTTAGCTGTATTACTTAATTTAACGAATTTTAATTATAAGTTATCAAACCAAATGCCAATAAACAAACGTAAAATAATTAACGATCCTATTTATGGTTTTGTAACCATTCCTAACGAATTAATTTACGATCTGCTCAATCACCCCTACTTTCAGCGTTTACGTCGCATAAAACAATTGGGATTGACTAATTTGGTTTACCCCGGCGCATTGCACACACGATTCCACCACGCAATTGGTGCTATGCACTTAATGCAGGAAGCTGTGTTAACGCTTCGCCAAAAAGAAATTGTAATAACCGACGAAGAAGAAAAAGCGGTATTAATTGCCATTTTACTGCACGATATTGGTCATGGTCCTTTTTCGCATGCGCTCGAACACAGCATCGTTAAAGGCATTAATCACGAAACGCTAAGCAGTTTATTTATGGATAAATTGAATAAAGAGTTTAAAGGTAAATTAAGTTTAGCCATTAAAATCTTTAATGATAAATACAAAAAACAATTTTTACACCAGTTGGTTAGCTCGCAATTGGATATGGACCGTTTGGATTATTTAAAACGCGATAGTTTTTTTACCGGTGTAAGTGAAGGTGTAATTAGCAGCGACAGGATCATAAAAATGCTGAACGTGGTAAATAACGAACTGGTTGTAGAACACAAAGCTATTTATAGCATTGAAAAATTCTTAATTGCCCGCCGCCTCATGTACTGGCAGGTGTATTTGCATAAAACTGTTTTAAGTGCCGAAACCTTATTGGTGAACATTTTAAAACGTGCCAAAGAGCTTACTGCACAAGGTAAAAAACTATTTGGCACGCCTACCCTTGTCTTGTTTCTAGAAAATAATTTTACAGAAACTGATTTTGAAAAAGACCAACTGTTGCTGGATAAATTTGCGAAACTAGACGATAATGATATTGTAACCTCTATTAAAGTTTGGACAGATAATGAAGATAAGATCTTAAGCAAATTATGCTCAAATCTTTTAGACAGAAAATTGTATAAAGTAGAAATTCAAAATACAGCCATTGCCACATCATTTAAAAATAAATTAATAGAGCAGGTTTGCGAACAATATAAAATTAACCGTAAAGAAGCTGCCTATTTTGTATTTACAGATACGGTGAACAATAGTGCTTATAATGCCACTAATTTTACTATTAATATTTTAATGGGCAATGGTAAATTAGTAGATGTAGCCGAAGCTAGTGACCAATTGAACATACAAAGCTTAAGTACCACCGTTACAAAGCATTTTATCTGCTATCCAAAAGATCTCAAAATTTAAGGCCTTTTTACTTGCCTTTGGCGTATTTTTTTGCAAAAAATGTAAATAAAATGTAACCTTGCATCCTATTTCAGAATAACATGAACAATTACATTAAAATTGCTGCTTTATCTCTTATGTTAAGTGCTTGTCACTCGTCAGATAACGAATTAAGTAACCTTGAAGCAAAGGCAAAAAAAGATACCGTTGAAACTACTACAGCTCCGGCAACTGAAGAAAAATTTGAATATGTGACCGAGCAGTTTGCCGATCTTCGTGTATTACGTTATAACGTAAAAGATTTTGACCAGATCCCACTTCAAACAAAAACCTTATTATATTATTTATATGAAGCGGCCTTAAGCGGACGGGATATTATTTATGATCAAAATTATAAATACAATTTGTCTATCCGCAAAACGTTAGAGGCCATTGTTGCAAATCATAAGCCCGGTGCGAATGATGAACAATATGAAAAGCTACTTGTATATGCAAAACGTGTTTGGTTCAGTAACGGTATTCACCACCATTACAATATGGATAAAATAATGCCCGAGTGTACCAAAGAATTCTTTTTAGAAGAGGCCAATGAATTAGACGCGGCATTACTACCATTATCAAGCGGCGAGACAAAAACAAATTTTTTAAATTTTATTGCCGCACAAATATTTGATCCAAAGATCGCTTCTAAAAAAGTAAGCCTTGACTCTAAGACCGACCTTGTTAAATCATCAGCCGTAAATTTTTATGAAGGTGTAACACAAAAAGAAGCTTCTGATTTTTATACTGCACAGGTTAATAAAAGCAGCAATACCAATCCAATGTACGGCTTGAATAGTAAACTGGTAAAAGAGAATGGTAAGTTGGTAGAAAAGATCTGGATGGTTGGCGGTATGTACTCTGCAGCAATTGAAAAAATTGTTTTTTGGTTAGAAAAAGCAATAACAGTTGCAGAAAATGATGCACAAAAAACAGCTTTAGAAAAACTGGTAAAGTTCTACAAAAGCGGAAATTTAGTTGATTTTGACGAATACAATATTGCCTGGGTACAGGATACTGCAAGCGCTGTAGACGTTGTGAATGGTTTTATTGAAGTGTACCAGGATCCTTTAGGAAAAAAAGGTTCATTCGAATCGGTTGTTTCGGTTAAAGATTTTGAAGCCAGTAAACGTATTGCCACTATTGGTAAAAACGCGCAATGGTTCGAAGACAATTCACCATTATTACCACAACACAAAAAGAAAAATGTAAAAGGCATTTCTGCAAAAGTAATTAACGCAGTTGTTGAAAGTGGCGATTCATCACCAAGTACACCCATTGGTATTAATCTTCCAAATAATGAATGGATTAGGGAAGCAAAAGGAAGTAAATCTGTAAACCTTGGTAATATTGTAGAAGCTTACGATCAAGCCGCCGGGCCAAATGTGGTAAATGAATTTTATTATAACGACGAAATAAAAGCCCGCATAAAAGAATTTGCATCGCTTGCTGATAAATTACATACCGATATGCACGAAGTTATTGGCCATGCTAGCGGCGTTATTGAAGCCGGTATTGGACAGCCTGCCGAAACATTAAAAAATTACGCCAGCGCTTTAGAAGAAGGTCGTGCTGACCTTGTAGCACTTTACTATTTATTAGATCCGAAATTGGTTGAATTAGGAGTAATGCCATCTATAGAATGTGGTAAAGCAGCTTACGATGAGTATATTACAAAAGGCTTAATTGTGCAATTGGCAAGAATTAAACCGGGTAAAGAAATTGAAGAAGCACACATGCGTAACCGTAAAATGGTGGCTGCGTGGGTATTTGAGAAAGGTGCAAAAGAAAATGTGATTGAGAAAAAAGTAGAGAACGGAAAAACCTATTTTGTTGTAAATGATTATAATAAATTGCGTGTTTTATTTGGCGAACTATTAAAAGAGATCCAGCGCGTAAAATCGCAGGGCGATTATAAAGCCGGGCACGACTTGATAGAAAATTATGGTGTAAAAGTAGACAAGGCTTTGCACAAAGAGATCTTAGACCGTTATTCGCACCTGAACATTGCTCCTTATGCAGGCTTTATTCAGCCAAAACTAGTACCACAAATGGAAGGCGATAAAATAATTGATGTAAAGATCGAATACCCTAAAGATTTTACAACGCAAATGCTTGAGCTTGGAAAAACCTACGGTTTGCTGCCTGTTATAAATTAATTTTTAAAATTGCTTTGTGATATGAGATTTTTACTTAACTTTATTAGGTTAAAAAATCCCGTTGCAAGCTAAAAAAATACTCTTACTTCTTTTTGTCGTTTCTATTAACGTGTTTGTAGCGCAGGTAAATGCCTTTGTCTTTGAAAATGCAAAATTTGGTTTAAACCCCCCTGACTTGTTAAAGCTTGAAAAAGCAAAAATAAAATTCGAGCAAAATCTTTATTTAGAAGCCTTGCCTATCTTTGATTCTATTCACGAAAATAATAAAAGTCAGTCTTACATAAATTATTTATTGGGCATTTGTTACTCTTACGATGTAGATAATTGTTACAAAGCCATTCCTAATATTTTATCCTTACGTAACGATGCCTATACGATAGATGGTTATAATTACAATTTAGGTTTTGCTTTCGAAAAAAATGACAGTATCGATCCTGCTATTGAAAATTATAAGATAGCGCTCAACATTGAGGAAAAGAAAACCATTAAGCAACTAAAACTTATCCGCGACATTAATTTCAGGCTGGCGCGTTGCGAAAAGATCAACGAAAACAAGTTCAAAAAAAATAATGTCAAAATCAAGAACCTTGGCAAACCAATAAACACAGGCGCCAGCGAGTATTGCCCTTTGATCCCGTCCGACGAAAGGTTTATGATCTTTACCTACCGTGGTCCGCTTTCAAAAGGTGGTAGACAGGTTGTGAAAGGTGATAAACTTTCCAATACGGAAGATGTTGAATTGTTTTATGAAGACATATTTATCTCAAAAAAATTAAACGATAGTATTTGGTCTGAACCCAGCCCCATCGATAATTTAAATACAAACCTGCATGATGCCGCAGTAAGTGTGAATTTTGACGGTACACAAATGTTCCTTTACAAGAACACCGGTGCCGGTAATGGCGATCTTTATATAAGCAAATTAATTGGTAATAGATGGTCTAACCCAATTTACCAGGTAGGCTTAAATACCAGAGCCTGGGAGGGCAGTGCCTGTTTTATTCCAAACAAGAATAAAATAATTTTTGTGAGCGAAAAACCGGATGGGCTTGGAAAAAGAGATCTATATGAAGCTGAAAAATTAAAAGATAATAATTGGGGGAACATAAAAAATTTAGGCCCATTAATTAATACCAAATACGATGAGGACGCACCTTTTATTACGGCAGATGGCAAAACGTTGTTCTTCTCATCCAATAACAGCAATAGTATTGGCGGTTATGATGTGTTTAGAAGCGATCTTAAGAATGGCAAATGGCAGAAGCCCTACAATTTAGGCAAGCCAATAAATACAAAGGACGAAGATAAATTTTATACTGTAAGAGGCGATGGTAAAAAAGCCTATTACTCTTCGTTTAAGCAAGGCGGCAAGGGCCAGCAGGATATTTATATTGTAGAGCCCGGTATGCCCGGAAAACCTATTTCTTTATTGCAGGTAGATGGCCTTGTGATGATAGATGGAAAGCCTACACAGGCTGAGATCGAAATTACTTCTATTTTAAAGAACCGGAAATTTAAAAGCAACATGGCTTCAAATGCTTTGACTGGGAATTTTTTAGCGAATTTACCTGTAGATGATGAATATGAGATCGTGATAAAAGTAAACCAGTTTCCGCAACAAGTGGTTGAATTAAATACAGTAGGAATTGATTCCTTTATGGTAATTAATGTTTATGCCGATTTTACTTCGCCGGAATACGATAAAAAGATCAGCGAATTAAATCTTTCTATTGATGAAAAGAATAAGAATTTGTTTGATAAGTTCGATAAAAAATCTTATGCTTCAAAATTTGGTAACCTCCGCACCGAAGGACTGTACTACAAAGTACAAATAGGTGCTTATAAATTATTCGAGAATTTTAATTACAATAGTGTTATTGGAATGCCGAAAATAATACGCCAGACCGATGACGATTATATTACCCGTTTTAGCATGGGTAACTTTGATACTTTTAACGAAGCACAAGATCTTTTAGAAAAAGTGCTGAAAAATAATTTAAAAGATGCTTTTATTTATACCGTTTATAAAGGCGAGAAAAAATTCTTACACCAATTGTTAGAAGAGAAGATAATAAAGTGATTCGCTACGAAGAATTGTTTCCGGCTATTGAATGTAGCAGTTTGTTGGCTTGTCGTTAGTAATAGTTCTTCAATTGACCAGCAGTTTTATTTCAATTGGATCTAAAAGTTTTAAAATATTCTTTACAACATGGTCACTAAGAAATTCATTTTCAGAAAGCGGTACTAATTTATATAATAAAGGAATTAAGATGGAAATTGCACCTGAAGTTAACCCAAATAAAAACATATCTGAGTCTTGAATAGTTATAAAACTAACTATTAAAAGAATAAAACCGAAAGGTAGTAGAAATGCTTTTAGAAGTGAATTAGTAAATTGTCTATGTTCAAATTTATTATTACTAATCAAAATATTTGTCAAGTTATTTTTAGAAGCATTTACTTGAATTTTATAAAGTACTTTATTTCGTGGGGTTGCATAAAAGTCAGTTATTTCAGCTGAGTCATTATCTACCTCACCTAAGAAAATCTGCTGATAATTTGCCTGTGTTTGTTTTTTTGTATTGATGGTAGAAGTCCTTAGTCTTGCAATAATAGTGTCTACACTTAAAGCTGAAGAAATGGATAATTTTGATTCCATCATTTTACTACTTTGTTGTCTTACAATTACTGCTAACTATTCAATACCCACTCTTTTTATTATCACAGTTCTTACAGTTCGGAAACCAGGTCTCTATCACATCCGGTAATTTTAGTTGGTGTTCATCGTCATCTTTTACATTTATTTCTGTAAAAAATATCTTCGTTGCTTTTTTTAATTTGTTCAGTTCCTTCACCATCTCTGCGCTTAAATTATTATTAAAACCCTGAAACATTTTAGATTCTCCTTTGCCTTTTATCCATAATTTATAAGAGGTAACAAGATTCTCGCGTGGGTTGCCAAATCTATCTACAGCCATCAGTTTTAATTCGGTATTATCAAACACTACTTTAACCAGGTTAGATTCTTTCTTTACCTTAATAACATTGGGCTCCTGGGCATTGCTGAAATTGGCCGACAGCAGAATAATAAAAAAAATTAAAAACTGGGGCAAATAAAATTTCATACTTAAAGCTAAAAAAATAATAACGAAAAATTATACTTTATAATAAGCTCTGAAACCAATAGAGTTTTGCAACTTCAAAGTTGGATTTGTTCCAATATTTATTTTTTCGTAAGTAGGTGAATATAACAACTGAATTAAGAATTTTGGATTAATATCTACGTTTAAACCAAAACCGGCAAAAGCCCCTACTCCAAAGCCTATTGGCCTTCTGAACTGCCCGGGAGCGGCGTACAATGTTTGATTGTAATAATTGGTAAGGTCTATCTGCAGGTTATTGATCATGATAAGATTTTTGTCAAACTTTGCCAAAGTGCCGTTAAAACCTGTCTCCACAAAAAAATTAAGTTTATCGTCATCCCCTAATAATCTCTGAAAGCCTAATTGAAACAATAAACGCTGTTCACCACCTTTTATACCAAAGGTTTGAATATTGCTATTGATAGCGGGGTTTGTTCCTGAAGGTCTTAAAAGAGTCATGGTAAAATTTCCCTGCAGATTTAATTTGCAACCATTAAAATTTAAAAGGATAGCTGTTTTTTTATCAAGGGCATGTCTGAAATTAAACCCCACTACAATAGATGGTGTGTAATGCATATTCTGCGGCATATCACTTTCATTAAACGTCCATTGCCCCGGATCTACACCAAGCGCAGCTGCTATCTGGTCAGGCTGACCATATTTGCCGCCATACTGCTCATTTATTTTTTGGTTCATGAAACTATTGAGGAACGAATTTTTTTGTCCGTAATAATCAAAGCCATAACCGTTATAAGTACTGGCACTATATTTATTAGCAAAATAAGAACCCAAATACATACCCACTAAAAACTTTCTTTTGCGCAGAGGCTTTGTGGGCTCATCATCCTGATCGTCGTTTTGAGCGAAGCTGGAAAGGCTTAAAGCCAGTAATAAAACAAATGCAAAGGTTTTTATTTTTATGAACTGTTTCATTTAAACAATGAAATTAATAAATATTTACGAGAAACTATTCGTCCTTAAAGAAACTAAGCTTGTGCAGATCGATCAACTGAATGTTCTTGTAGTAAAAATCCAAGATCTCGGTGTACTTATAGCCCATTTTACTCATGCGCATCGCACCTTCCTGACACATACCCAAGCCATGGCCGTAACCGCGACCTTTAAACAGAATGCTGTCTTTATTTATTTCGCTAATGCTAAAAAAAGTAGATTTAAGCTGAAGATCTTGTCTGATATTTTTTAATGGTACACGCGAATTACTACATTCTAAAAACACCTTGCGCTGGTCTTGCTTAAAATTTAAGGCCACCGATTTCCCTTCAGGTTGATCGCTTGGGAAACCATGTTTTAGTTTTAAATACATTAACCAATCATCTGTTAGCATCCTGCGTTCCCATTTTGAATTGGGCATCTTTATACTAAAAGAATCGTTAATACTTCTTAAATAGGTTGTGTGCGACCCCCAAACATCCTCGCTATTGGCAGTCTGCCCGCCACTGTTACTATGAAAAGCGGCAACAATTAAATTTAAATTCTCATCTACAACTACTTTACCTTTTGTTTCTTCAATTGCTTTAAAAATGGTGGGGTCCTTTGGTTTTCCATAATAGGCCTGGCAATGCACCTGATCGCACAGACTAAAACCTTCGGCAACATGTTTATTAATATGCGCTAAGGCAAAAGTACGCGCTAAAATGGCCTGTACTTTATAAAATTCTAAATTAGAACGTGAGCCGGCCTCGGCTTCGGTAACACCGGCAATATAATTATCAAGAATAACATCGTTTATAATACGGATGTATTCTTCACTTACACTAAAACTTACATTGTTCTGGTAGATCCTTTGTTTTCTATCAGGGTTTATTAATTTAATTTTTATCTCATCTGCTTCGCTACCTGCAAATTTTAAATATTTAAAATTCCCGATCACTTTATCGTTGTGATTTAACTGGATGCTATCGCCTTTTAATATCAGTTTAAACTGTGATTCTGTGCCACCTTCTGCGATAAGGTTGCCGTCTGCCAGCACTTTATAATTTCCTGCAATGACATTTAACTGCAAGGTATTCACTTTTAAATGCGTGTATAATCTTACCTGCAAGCTTTCTGCAGGTACGTAAAATGAGGTAATAGCACCAAATAAACTTATGCCAATTAAAACACCAATTACTATTTTTAGTTTTCTTTTCAATTTTAATTATTTGTCGTTGCGTCTTTCACTAATTCAACTGCTAATCTTTTAGAGGCTCCGGGTCCGCCTAATTGTTTTTCTAATTCAATATAATCGTTTATCATTTTTTCGCGATAAGGTATATCATGCAATAGTTTTTTTAACTCATCTGAAATACCTTTTACACTCAGATCATTTTGTATTAATTCTTTTACTACAGGTTTATCCATTATAAGATTAGGCAGGCTGATATATTTAACATCTACCAGCATCTTAGCTATCTTTATTGATAGGGCCCCGCTTTTATAACATACTACTTCCGGCAATTTAAATAAAGCACTTTCTAAAGTAGAAGTACCTGATTTAATGATTCCGGCCTCGGCATAACTCATTAACTCATAGGTTTGGTTAAAAACAACTTTTATGTTGTATTTTTTTAAGCTATCATAAAAACTTGCCGGTAAATTGGTAGAGCCTCCCACCACGAATTGATGATCACTGAAATTCTTTGTTACTTCCATCATTATACCCAGCATATATTCTATTTCCTGGGCCCTACTGCCGGGCAGTATAGCAATGATAGGCTTTTCATTCAACCCGTTTTCTTTTATAAAATCAACCTTAGTTTTTAAAGTTGGTTTTTTTTGTTCAATGGCATCAATTAAAGGGTGGCCAACAAAATAAACTTGATGATCATGTTTTTCTTTGTAAAAGGCTTCTTCAAAAGGTAAAATAACAAAAAGTTTGTTCACGTATTTTTTAATGATCTCTACCCTTCCCTCTTTCCAAGCCCAAACGGTTGGCGAAACATAAAAATCAACTTTAATATTATTTTCGTGTGCCCATTTGGCCATGCGTAAATTAAATCCCGGGTAATCAACCAAAACCAAAAGATCGGGCTTATAATTTAAAATATCCTTTTTTACAATTTTAAAATTTTGTTTAATGGTAAAAATATTTTGTAGCACGCGTATAAACCCCATAAAGGCCATTTGCTTAATATGAATGGCTGCTTTTTTTCCGGTAAGCTCTTCCATCAGGTCTCCACCGGTAAAGGCAAAGTCTGCGTTGTTATCCAAACGCATGATCTCTTTTATGCAATTACTTGCATGAAGATCTCCACTTGGCTCGCCGGTTAAAAAATAATACTTCATTTTATTATAACTCTGGTTCCATATAATAGGTTACATAGGCCACTAAAGCTACATAAGCAAAAAGACTAACAATAATTCCTTTACTAAACTTGTCGATCTTCCGGTTCAATCCAAAATAAAAAAGCAATAAATTGCCAATGCCGCAAATTTTAATAACACTGCTTAATAACACACCATTTACTAAGTACCTGTAAAACCCTTTTGGAAAACTTAAATAATTATGAAAAAATAACCAGTAGAAAAAAAACATGATCAATGGAAAGGTTAGTCCCATAACAAGCCCAATCCAAAAATTATCTAAACGTTGTACCCAATTCATATTAACTAAAATTAAATTCTTTTAATGCGCTATGCGCTGTTAGATCGGCTTGCGTTGGCACCACAGATATGTAGCCGTTACTCAAAGCCCACTCATCAGTATCTAAAGATTCTGGTTCAAAGTTTACAAACTCACCAGTTAACCAATAATACTCTCTTCCGTAAGGATCTTTTCTTTCGTCAAAACGCTCTACCCAATTTGCTTTTGCCTGACGCACTACTTTTATTCCTTTTATTTGGGCGGCATTTAATTTTGGAATATTTACATTTAAACAAACACCTTTTGGCATTTTATTTTTTAAAGCTTCTGCAATTATTTTTTCAATAAATTTTTCTGCCTGCATAAAATCTGCTTCCATGGCATAATCGCATAAACTAAAACCAATACTTGGTGCACCTTCCAATGCCCCTTCAATAGCGGCACTCATAGTGCCACTATAAATAACATTTATAGAACTGTTGCTGCCATGGTTAATGCCACTGATAACAAGATCGGGCCGTTTTTTTAAAATATGGTTAACGGCCATCTTCACGCAATCTACCGGCGTGCCACTACAGGCAAACTCCTGCAATGCATCATGAAAAGTTGTTTTTTGAATACGTAAAGTAGCGTTTATTGTAATGGCATGACCCATTCCACTTTGAGGTTTATCGGGGGCAACCACAACTATGTCTCCAAACTTTGAAGCAATTTTTGCCAATGCTTTTATGCCGGGTGCAAAAATGCCATCGTCGTTGGTTATCAATATCAAAGGCTTTTCTGCCATACTTAATTTTTAATAAAACTACCTGAAAGTTTTAGAGACAAAGGCTAAAAAAAATTAAACTTACTAAAGTAGCTTTGTTAATTCAATTATCATGAAAGTCATTATTTAAAGGGCTTAAGCAATAAAATGCTTTAAATAAAAAAGTTTAAAGATCATCTTTGTAGATTATACCCTGCATTTTTACTATAAGAGGGGCAAAAGAAAAAATATTGAAATAAATTAGTAGTTAAACCTAAAATAATTACTAATTTTGCCACGGGTAAGTCTTTCACGACCAGCTCCTACAGAATCCCCCAGGTTGGGAACAAAGCAAGGGTATGCGGTTGAGCGGTGCGATGAGAGTAGCTTACCCTTTTTTTATGCCTTTTTTTGAGGGAGTCAAATTCATTCACTCAGTAAAAAGCATGTTTCACTCAAAATTTTAACGTTTTTAACAGTTGAATTTTAGCCTTTCGCCAAATTAATCTATATTTGCTCATATTAATCATTTAAAACTAAACGCCAATAGAATAGACATTTACTAGATCTCCTTAATTAAAATTAGTAAAAAGCATGTCTATTCAATTATTAAATGATAACGAGTTGGTACAACTCTACATTGGCGGAAACGAAGATTCCTTATCAATTTTGCTTAATCGTCATAAAAGAAAGATATTTTCTTCTATAATGGTTGTTGTAAAAAACAAAGCTTTAGCCGAAGATATTTTTCAGGATACCTTTTTTAAGGTTATTCAAACTCTAAAACGCGGTCAGTATAGCGAAGAAGGCAAGTTTTTGCCCTGGGTTATACGTATTGCCCGTAATTTGATCATCGATCATTTTAGAAGGATCAAAAAAATGCCGCCGGTGCCTGTTTATATAAATGAGGAAGGTGAAGAAGTAAGTGTTTTTAATACACTTGCCAGCGATCAGCCCGCAGATGATTATAACGAGACAACAAAGTTTAAAAAAAGCATTCGTGCCATTATAAATGAATTGCCTGCAGATCAGCGCGAAGTGGTGATCATGAGAACGTATTACGATATGAGTTTTAAAGAAATTGCAGATTTTACAAACGTTTCCATTAATACCGCTTTAGGTAGAATGCGTTATGGTCTTTTGAACCTTAAAAAACTGATCGAAGAAAAGAACTTAGAAGTTTCTTTCCGTTAACAACAAATCAAAAATCTGTATTGAGTAAAATACCCTTTTGGGCTATTAAACAACTCTTTTATTTTTGTAAATTCCATTATATTTGATATCAAATTTATTAATGGAGTTTCCTAAAAATAATAAAATTAACCTGTATACCCTTTCGGATGTAAGTTGCATGCTTTCGATCGGAGATATAAATCATAAACTCATCATAAAAAAATAGTTATCTCCGGGTTTTCATATATAATTATTAAAAAAAACTACGAGTTGTTATCATTTGATCATTTTAATATTATACTACTTAAATTTTTATAATTATGTCACTAAGTAAAACAGGTTTACAACAATTATTTGGTCAACATTTAAAAAAAATACGTGTTGGCAAAAATTTAACCCAAACACAATTGGCCAAACTGATGAAAAAAGATCAGCAAAGCCTGCAGCGTGCCGAAAGCGGCCAGGTAAGCCCTAACCTCTTCTACCTTTATAATATTGCCAAGGCCTTGGATGTTTCAATAAGTGACGTATTGGATTTTAAAGTAAAAACTGAAAAGAAGAAAGACAAAAAGAAAAAAAAGAAGAAGAAATAATTGCAAAAAAACCTTCTATTGCTTTGGCTTTTTTGTTTTAGAAATTTGTTGTTTATTAAAAACCCTGGTTTGGGTATGGTCTTTCAAATTTCATCAGCCTAATTTTGATCAAGAAAAATCAATATGATGAAAAAACTACTCTCAATAGCAACACTAGCTTTTGCTACTTTAACTAACATTAATACTTTTGCTCAAGTACCCTCATTTAGCTGGGTAAAACAGATAGGCGGGCCTAGTTATGAAAGCCCAACAGCCATGGTATTAGATGCCACCGGAAATATATATACTGTAGGGCGTTTTAATGGCACAACAGATTTTGACCCAAGCGCAAGCGTATTTACGTTAACCGCATTTGGAGGTGATGATATTTTTGTTTCAAAATTAACTGTTAGTGGAAATTTTGTTTGGGCAAAACAATTTGGAGGCACAGCTTACGATTATGGAAATTCAATTGCCGTTGATGCATCCGGAAATGTTTATACAACAGGTTGGTTTGATGGACCAGCAGACTTTGATCCGGGGGCAGGCGCGGCCACATTAACTCCTGCGGGAGGACCAAGCTTTGGGTTAACCGATGTTTTTATTTCAAAATTAGATGCTTCTGGAAATTTTGTTTGGGTAAAACAAATTGGTGGCAACGGTGTAGATAAAGGAAATGGAATTGCAGTAGATGCCAGCGGAAATATATTTACAACCGGAGCATATAGCGGAACTGTTGATTTTGACCCAAATGCACCAGTAAGTAATTTACCATCATCTGGTGGTACTGATAATTTTATTTCGAAGTTAGATGCTTCCGGCAATTTTGTTTGGGCTAAAAAAACAGGAGGCTCTAACTATGATGAATCCAAGGCAATAGTATTAGATGCATCGGGTAACATTTACACAACAGGTGAATATGGTGGCACGGTTGACTTTGATCCAAATGCCGGTGTGAGTAATTTAACTTCTTTGGCCTCTTTAGATATTTTTGTTTCGAAGTTAGATGCCTCGGGTAATTTTGTTTGGGCTAAGAGTATTGGCGGAACTTATGGAAGTCAGTTTGCCGCTGCGATTGCACTTGATGCAACAGGTAATGTATTCACAACAGGAGAATTTAAGGCAACCCCATCTTTTCCTTTTACTGCAGGAACAACCACTTTAATTTCATTTAATTCTTCAAGTTCCGACACTTATATTTCAAAACTGGATGTTGCAGGAAATTATTTATGGACAAAGGGATTTGGAGGTATTAATGACGAAAAACCTTTTGCAATAAGCGCTGACGTATCTGGAAACGTATATAATATTGGATACTTTGGAGGGACTGTTGATTTTAATCCAGGCCCCGGTGTTAATACTTTAACAACTACATTAGGGTCTGCAAATGATGCTTACATTTTAAAATTAGATGGAACCGGGAATTATGTTTGGGCAACTCAACTCGGTGGCAGTGGCGACGATTATGGAACTTGTATTGCATTAAATTCGGCAGGTGAAATATTTACTGCTGGTCGTTTTTTGGGTACAGTTGATTTTGATCCGGGTGCAGCAACAACAACTTTAACAGCTGTTGGCAGCTGGGATACTTATATACATAAATTAGGAAGCTTATCTTCAGGCATATCCGAATCGTATAGTGAGAATAATATTCTTTCTCTTTTTCCAAATCCAACTACTGATGTTTTAAATGTTTTTTTAGGATCAGCTGTTGCTGATGACACCTTAAAGCTTGAAATTTTAAATACATTCGGCCAGTTAGTTTTAACAGAAACCATGAGCGGTAAACATTTAGAGTTAAATACCAAAGAACTTAGTAGCGGCTTGTATATTGTGAAGATATACAACAATAACACTATCCTTTCTTCTCAAAAAATCATCAAACAATAATCATTCAAAAAGAAATAAAATAAAAAAAGCCTCCCATTAACAGGAGGCTTTTTTTTGTTTAAAATATATTCTGAAATTATTGCGTTTTCATTTTTTCTTTATGTTTCATAATTTGATTTCTCAATGCTTCACAAGTAAGATCGGTAGATTCTTCAAAACTCGCAGATTGTTTTTTAGCAAAAAACTCGTGCCCCTTACCTAACATTTTTATTTCGGCTATTTTATTTGCACTATTGCTGTTCTTATCTATTTTAAGCGTTATCTCGCTATTTATAATACCATCATAATACTTGTTTAATTTTTCTACTTTCTCATTAACAAAGTCTAGTAATTTTTTGTCTGCATCAAAATGCACTGATTGGATGTTGATTGTCATAACTTGTTTCCTCCTATTTTTTGTTGTTATTAAATACCCGAATGCGGGTGTGCTTGATTATATGATCTCTTTAATTTTTCTATTGTATTATGTGTGTAAATTTGAGTGGCCGATAAACTGGCATGACCCAATAATTCTTTTACGGCATTAATATCTGCCCCATTGTTTAATAAATGTGTGGCAAAACTATGCCTTAAAACGTGTGGACTTTTTTTGGAGCCAGTTGTAACCGCAGATAAAACCTCTGTTACAATTTTTGTTACATTTAATGCAGAAAGTGGCGTATTTTTTAATGTAACCAACAGATAAGGGTTTAATAAATGCTGATCTTTTTTTACGTTTAAATACTCTTCAAGGTTGCGTTTTAATCCAATTCCAAAAGGAATGATCCTTTCTTTATTTCTTTTACCTAAAACCTTTAACTGACTATTAAAAAAATCAATATCACTTTCTTTTAAACCCATTAATTCGGCCCTTCTTAAACCGGTTTGATAAAGGATATCAATTACCAATTTATCTCTAAGTCCTTCAAAACCAGATTTAAAATTGTAATTATCAAATAGTTTTTGGATTTGCCCCTCATCAATAAAAACCGGAAGTTTTTTGGCATTTTTTGGTCCCTGCACTTTTTGCATTGGGTTGGCATTTAAAATATGGCTTCTTACCAGGTATTTAAAAAAAGACTTTAAGGTACTTAACTTGCGGTTAACACTTCTTGCCGCTTGCTTTTTATCCATTAAGTGAGCCATAAAGCCACGGGCATGCTGATGGGTAATATCTGTTAAATCAAAGATTGGTATTTCTGTGTCTAAAAAGGTAAAGAATTCCTTAAGATCATAACTGTAGTTTTTAACTGTTAAAGGGCTGGCGCGCTTCTGCAAGCTCAAATAAGAAATAAAGTCTTTTATCGCCGCTTCCTTCATAAACTAAAAAATCCTAAACGAATTTATACAATTCAGTTTAGGATTCCAATATAAATAATGTGAATTTTATGAAAAGATTACTTCTCGATAGCTCCGATTTGTAATTTTTGCTTGTAAGCAGCTTTAATCATCTCTTCGCGACGACGAACAGATGGCTTCGTAAATTTAGTACGCTCGCGTAATTGTTTAACAACACCAGTTTTTTCGAATTTCTTCTTATACTTTTTTAAGGCTTTTTCAATGTTATCGCCTTCTTTAATTTGAACTATCAGCATTTTTTAATCTTTTTTAATTTAAGAGCTGCAAATATAATGAAAATTTCAAATACACTAAAATATTTTTTAGAGGTTTTTAATGTATTTCAGGGTCAAATACCCTAAATTTACTGTTTTTCACTATTTATGCAAAAAGACAGCTTTTTAAAGTTTAAAAATGTAATCAAAAAGGCCAATAACATTGTCATAACAACGCATTGGAGCCCTGATGGCGATGCCATGGGAAGCAGTCTTGCCCTATACAACTACCTTTTACAATTAGGTAAAAAGGTTAAAGTGGTGGTACCTAACGCCTATCCTGAATTCTTAGACTGGTTACCGGGTAATAAAAGTGTTATTATTCACCAAAAGAACCAAGCAAAGGTTGAGAAACTGGTTAATAACGCCGACCTTATTTTTACCCTTGATTTTAACTCATTTAAGCGCATCGAAAAACTGGGCGAGTTACTTGAAAAAGCCTCTGCTCCTATTGTTTTAATAGATCATCATCAACAAGCTGATAACTATGCTACTTATTATTTTTACGATGTGGCCGCTTGCAGCACCTGCGAACTTATTTATGAATTAATTGCAGGCCTTGGCGATAAAAAACTGATCGATAAAAAAATTGCCGCTTGCATTTATACAGGTTTAATGACCGATACAGGCTCTTTCCGTTATCCAAGCGTAACGGCAAAAACACATATGGTAATTTCTGAACTTTTAAAAACAGGTATTGTTCCTGCAGATATTCATAGTGCTGTTTATGACACTTATAGTTACGAGCGTTTAAAACTATTAGGTTATTTATTAAGCGAAAAAATGGAAAGGGTAAACGATTTTCCTGCTGCCTATTTTGCTATTACCGAAAGTGAATTAAAAAGATTCAGTTACCAAAAAGGGGATACAGAAGGCATTGTGAATTATCCATTCTCAATAAAGGGAATAAAGGTTTGCGCATTATTTATGGAATCGGAAGGTTATATAAAAATTTCTTTTAGAAGTAAAGGAAAAATTGATGTGAACAAATTTGCCCGCGAACATTTTAGTGGCGGTGGCCATATTAATGCTGCCGGTGGCAAAAGCACGCAAACACTAGAACAAACCGTAAACAAATTTATAGCGTTAGCGAAAACATTATTTTAATAATGATAAACAAGTTAGCTGAAATAACTTTAAGGTCACAGGTTGCAAAAGATAATGTAGCCCTCCCAAAATATTTTTTATCCTGGGATAAAATTCAGAAAATTGCCCTCGTAATAAGCAAAGACGAAACACTAAATAAAAGCGCTTTAGATAAATTTATTACCGACTCACAAAAATATGTAGAAGTTTTTTTTATAGAACTGGCTTCAAAAGAGCCTAGTTTTGGCGACTGGAACTGTTTTACAAAAAAAGAAAGCTCTTTTTTAAACTTGCCAAAAAAAATGATAGCTAATGGTTTAACACAAAAAAAATTTGATCTGGTAATAAACGCATCAAACAACTTTCATTTATTTGCCTCGTCAGTTACCTCTATGCTAAAAGCCCCTGTTAAGTGCGGGCAAACATATGATTTTAACGAAGTACAATTAATAATTCAAAAAACTACACCCTTTAATTTGATAAATTATTTAAACGATGTGGTGAAATATTTAAAAATGATAAAGACTTAAAGCCTCGCCCTTCCTTAACTCTCCATAGGAGAAGGAAACTAACAGCAAAGTCCTTCTTCGTTGGAGAAGGATTTAGGATGAGGCTAAAACAAAAAAATATATAAATTTAAAGCATTAACAAAAACATTATGGATTTAGAATTTAATAAGAACGACGATAAAATGCGTTTGCTCATTAGCCAAATGGAGCAGCGTTTGCAAAAAGTGTATTTAGGCGGTGGTAAAGCCCGCATTGATAAATTACACGAACAAGGCAAAATGAGTGCGCGCGAACGTATTGATTTTTTATTGGATAAAGATACGCCTCGTGTGGAGATGGGTGCATTTGCAGGCTACGAAATGTATGCCGAGCATGGTGGCTGTCCTGGTGGTGGCGTGGTTATTATTATTGGTTATGTTAGCGGCAAGCAATGTATAGTTGTTGCGAATGATGCAACGGTAAAAGCGGGAGCATGGTTTCCTATTACAGGAAAAAAGAATTTACGTGCTCAGGAAATTGCCATGGAAAACCGTTTACCAATTATTTATTTGGTAGATAGTGCCGGTGTTTATTTACCATTACAAGATGAAATTTTTCCGGATAAAGAACATTTTGGAAGGATCTTTAGAAATAATGCCGTTATGAGCAGTATGGGCATTTTACAAATTGCCGCGGTTATGGGTAGCTGTGTTGCAGGCGGAGCCTATCTCCCCATCATGAGCGATGAAGCCATGATCGTTGATAAAACCGGTTCGATATTTTTAGCCGGAAGTTATTTAGTAAAAGCCGCCATTGGCGAAAGCATTGATAACGAAACATTAGGTGGCGCAACAACGCATTGCGAAATTAGCGGTGTAACCGATTATAAATGTAAAGATGATGCCGATTGTTTAACCCGCATCCGTAACATTATGGGTAAAGTTGGTGCATATGAAAAAGCAGGCTTTAACCGAACTGCTAGTGTTAAACCAAAAAAAGATGAAAAAGAACTTTACGGTATTTTTCCGGTTGCACGCGATAAGCAATACGATATGTATGATATTATTGAACGCTTGGTAGACGGCAGCGAGCACGATGAATACAAGGCTTTATATGGACAAAGCATTATTACAACCTATGCCCGCATTGATGGCTGGGCAGTTGGTATTGTTGCCAACCAACGTAAAGTGGTAAAAGCAAAAAAACCGGGAGGAAGCAATGAGATGCAATTTGGTGGCGTAATTTATAGCGATAGCGCCGATAAAGCCGCGCGTTTTATTATGAATTGTAATCAGAAAAAAATCCCTTTAGTGTTTTTACAAGATGCAACCGGTTTTATGGTTGGCTCCCGTAGCGAGCAAGGCGGTATAATTAAAGATGGTGCTAAATTGGTGAATGCCATGGCTAATTCTGTTGTTCCAAAATTCACTATCATATTAGGCAACAGTTATGGAGCGGCCAATTATGCCATGTGTGGTAAAGCTTACGACCCGCGTTTGATCGTTGGATGGCCTACAGCACAGGTAGCTGTAATGGGTGGCGCGCAAGCGGCAAAGGTATTAGTACAAATTGAAGTGGCCAGTTTAAAAGCAAAAGGCGAAGAAATTACACCTGAAAAAGAAGCAGAGTTATATAACAAAATAAAAGACCGTTATGATGCGCAAACCACACCTTATTATGCGGCAGCACGTATTTGGTTAGATGCCATCATTGATCCTTTAGATACAAGAAAAGTAATTAGTATGGGCATTGAAATGGCCGACCACTCGCCAATTACAAAACAATACAACGTAGGTACTATACAGACCTAAAAGTGTTTAAATTCTGTTTTTGTCGAAAAGTAACATCTTTTATTGTGAAACTTTCGTATTTTAGGAACTCCTTATGGAAGAAACCACGGTTCCCGAACTTAAAGTTAAAGAAGAATTTTACAGGTCGACTGAAAAATTTCACGTCATTACCTGCTGGGTTGGTATTGCTTTAAATTTAGTTTGGTTTATTAGCGATATTTTTGTTCTTCCTGAATATTGGCTGGCATTTTTTATTTTCCGCGCCAGCGTTTCACTCATTGCCACTTTAATTTTAATTAGCCGAAAAATTACCGGTATTAATATTTATGCCACCATGTTTGTTCTGGTGTTGGGCATAAGCATTCAAAACGCCTATATGTGGAGCGTTATGGATATTGAACATTTTCAACAACATGCTTTTGCTTACATGGTTTTATTTATTGGTGTTGGTATGTTGGTACTTTGGGAAGTGATCTTTTCTGTGATTGTTTTAGCGGCTACCATCATCAGTAATATTATATTTTATGGTGTTAACAGCAACTTATCTGTACAAGAGTTTGTTATAAACGGTGGCTTACTAATCCTTACTGTGGCTATATTTTGTGTGTTTCTTATCCGGACACGCTATAGGCTTACTTACCGTGAGATTAAAAGCCGATTAGAATTAGCAAAATCAAAAGAGATCATTGAGGAAAAGCACGAAGAAGTTGTTAACCAGAAAAAAGAAATTACCGATAGTATCAATTATGCGCGCAGCATTCAGCAATCTTTAATTCCTCTGGAAGGTCACTTTAACAGTCACTTTAAAGATAGTTTTGTATTGTTTAAACCTAAAGATATTGTGAGTGGCGACTTTTATTGGATCTATGAAAAGAACAATGTTGTTTTTTATGCAACCGGTGATTGCACAGGCCATGGGGTTCCCGGAGGATTCATGACCATGCTGGGCCTATCTTTTTTAGATGAGATAGTTGAAGTAAAAGGTATTAAAACACCATCAGAGATATTAAACATGATGCGTGATAAGATCGTTAGTACCTTAAAACAACACGGTAATTTTGGTGAGAGTAAAGATGGTATGGATATTACCATTTGCTGTTTTGATAAAAATAAAAAAGAATTACAATATGCTTCTGCAAATAATGCACTTTATATTGTTAAAGCACAGCAAGAAGGCCATGGCCAGGAATTGCAAATTTATAAAGCCGATAAACAACCATGTGGTTTTTACCATGTATACAAACCATTTACAAATAATGTAATTAAATTAGAAGAAGGCGATTGTATTTACACATTTTCTGATGGTTTTCCTGACCAATTTGGCGGGCCTAACTTTAAAAAATATATGCACCGTCAATTTAAAGAGGTATTATTACAAAACTGTCATTTGAATTTTACCGAACAAAAAAATCTTTTAAATTCTTCTTTCGAAACTTGGCGTGGCAAACAAGACCAGGTGGATGACGTGTTGGTGATTGGGGTTAAGGTGTAACACTTTGATCGAACACCGATCTTACGGATATAGCCGATCTTCGCAGATAATTTAATTAAAAAACAGTGTGGGTCTGTTTAATCCGTTTCATCTGTGTTCCATCCTGCAGTGCTACTTATAAAACAACCATTTTCCTATTTCTCTCCAACTTGTTTTTTTACCGTACATTAAAATACCGGTGCGGTATATTTTCCCGGCCATCCAGGTCATAAAAATAAACGATACAAATAAAATACTTAACGACAATAAAAGTTCCCAAAAAGGCACACCATTGGTTATGCGCGACATCATAACAATGGGAGAGGTGAACGGAATTAAAGAGCCCCAGAATACCGCTGAGGAATCGGGATCCATAATAGTTTTAATAGCTATAAAATAACCTACCATCAATGGGATCATGACGGGTGTAATAAATTGCTGGGAGTCGGCCTCCGAATCAACAGCGCTTCCAATAGCCGCCATTATTGAGCTGTAGAATAAATAACCAAAAATAAAATAAAGGATAAAACAAACAAATACCTCTACAAAATTAATTTGCTGGATCTTTGTCAGCATATCGAACAGTTTTAATTTATCATCAAATTTTTCGAGCTGATCCAAATTAATGTTTGTGCCATTCTTTTTCACCAGTTCCTGTTGCGCATTAAAACTATCTAATTGTGTTTTTGCATCTTTTAAAAATATAGTAGATAATAAAGCGCTTAAAAGAAAGGTCAGCAAACCCATTATTAAGAATTGTATGGTACCAACAATGGCCACACCAACTATTTTACCAAGCATAAGTTCAAAGGGTCTAACCGATGATACGATGACTTCTACAATACGACTGGTTTTTTCTTCCATTACAGATCTAAACACCATCATGCCATACAGCAAAATAAAAATAAACATCAAGGCTCCCATCACAAAACCAAAAAGCCTTATGTCGGATTGCTCCTCCGTGTTCCCTTTTTCATCAACCCGCTCCATAATCACTTTTATATTTTGTTTTGAGTTGGAAATTATAGCAGGATCAATGTTGTTGGCCTTTAATTTATTTTCATAAACGATCCGTTCCATTTGGTCCTTAATAAAAGTTTGAAAGGCCAGGCCCGGTGATTTTTTATAAAATAATTTTGTGGCCCCTGCCCCACCTTCTATAAGGTTTGGCGAGATCCATAGAACGCAGGTATAATTTTTTTTGGTAAAGCTAGCTACGGCATCTTCCAACTTTGCATTTGAATAAGAAAGAGAAACAAAATCATTACCTACCAATTTATCTCTAAATAATTTAGAGTCGTCAATTACCAAAACATTTTGCTCTGTTTTTTCTGATTGCGACATTTTTATCATAATACCCAGAAAACCGTTTATTAAGATCGGCGCAAGTATCGACATGATAATAAATGTTTTATTGGCAAGCTTTGATTTTACCTCACGTGCAATTATTAATCTTATTTTTTTCATTTCAATTTTATTTACTCGGTATAATTACTTTTTGTACCGGCAACTTCGTTACCCTGGTTAACTTTCATTATAAAAATATCGTTCATACTTGGTATTAACTCATTAAAAGAATGAATTTCGCAAATTGGTAAAATAGCTTGTAATAATTGACTCGATGTAACACCACCCAACAATTTTAAAGTAACAGAATGAATGTCATCCTCAGTATTTTTATCGAGTATCTCAGCGCCTGTCCATAAGGCATTGGTAAAGCCAAGCAGGTTACCTTTAAAAGTTATATTATACGTATTTGTGCGATGGATCTTTCTGATCTCTTTTACCGAACCATCGAGAATTTTTTCTGATTTATTAATAAGAGCAATGTTATCACAAAGCTCTTCTACACTGCCCATATTATGTGTAGAAAAAATAACGGTAGCACCTTTTTTGCGAAGCTCTAAGATCTCGTTCTTAATTAACTGCGCGTTAATTGGATCGAAGCCGCTAAAAGGTTCATCTAAAATTAAAAGTTCGGGTTCATGAATAACAGTAACAATAAACTGAACCTTTTGCTGCATGCCTTTACTTAATTCTTCAATTTTCTTTTTCCACCAGCTTTGCATTTCAAATTTTTCGAACCAATACGTTAAACGTTTTTTTGCTTCGTATTTAGGCAACCCCTTCAGTTGAGCGAGATAAAGTACTTGATCGCCAACAGACATTTTTTTGTAAAGTCCACGCTCTTCCGGTAAATAACCTATACGCTCTACATGTTTTGGGTTTAATTTTTCGCCTTTAAAAAATATCTCGCCGCTATCCGGACCGGTAATTTGATTGATAATGCGTATCAACGACGTTTTACCGGCGCCATTTGGGCCAAGTAAACCAAATACTGCTTTTTCGGCAACGTTAATAGAAACGTCGTTTAAAGCAATATGATTACTGTACTTTTTTGAAACATTTTTTATTTGAAGAATATCCGGCATCTTATTTTGAGTTTCTAAATTAAAGATAATTATTCATCAATATCCGTAACACCACCACTTACAACAAATTTCATTGTATCGGCAGCATCAGCAGCCAAAGGTTTTACGTTTTTAATTGGTACAATAACCAACCTGCCCGATAAAGAATAAGACATTGGCAAATAAACAGAGACCTTATCTACAATATGAAAATCTTTCATGTCCTCATGAGTAATAAAACCTATTTCTTCAATTTCGGCGGCTGGGTTAGTTAAAACAAGCACCGGTTTATTAAAACGTTTTTTATTGCCAACAAAGGCATTTGTAAAATCTTTTATGGGTGAATAAATGTGACGAATAAAAGGCGCATGTTCTAATTTATCTTCTAAAAAATTAAAGAATTGTTTAAACACAAAAGAAGATGCCAACACACCTATAAGTGCAATAACGCCTAAGGTAACTACTAAACCTAAAATAGTATTTAAGATGGTACTTTCGGTTAAACCAATAAAAGAAAAAAGGCCGGCAAAAAAATTAAATAATTTTGATAGAATGGCCATGGTAATGATCAAAGGGATGAATAAAATTAGTCCCTGTATAAAGTATCTAAAAAATTGTTTCATTTTTGAAATTAATACACAAATGTAGAGGAAAAAGCACCTTGTAAATTAATATATATAACAAACATTTAACAGCGTAACTCTGATAAAATAGCTTTTTTAACAAGTTTAAATCTGTTTATTTTAATATATTTGACTAAAAATCAATCTTATGCATATAAATTTTTTAGGAATAATTATAGCTACTTTAATACCAATGGTATTAGGCTTTGTATGGTACAATCCAAAAGTATTTGGTAAAGCCTGGATGGCTGCTAGTGGCATGACGCCTGAAAAAGCAAAGAATACTAACATGGCTGTGGTTTTTGGGGTAAGTTTTATATTGGCTTTCTTATTAGCATTTGCGATGCAATTTGTGGCTATTCATCAGTTCCATGTGAATTCATTATTTTACAAACAAACGATCGAAGATCCAAATTCTGAAATGGGGGCACTTTATAAAACCATTATGGATCATTTAGGAAGCAGTTACCGAACATTTAAACATGGCGCATTACATGGTACCATTGCAGGCTTTATGGTAGCAACGCCTGTTTTAGGCACAAATGCTATGTTTGAAGGTAAAGGCTTTAAATACATTGCTATTAACTGCGGCTACTGGATAGTTTGCTTTAGCTTAATGGGAGGTATTGTTAGCGCGTTTGCTTAAACCTTTTGATGTTTTATTGCTCTTAGTAAAACGGTATTACTAATTGCAATATTTGTATAAGGATACCGTTGTTATTATAAGATAATACAAATAAAAATGCAAAAACTTCTTCTTATACTTCCTTTTTTAATCCTGTTTTCCTGTTCGGTTCAAAAGCGTAAGTACCAAAAGGGTTTTTATGTAAGTAATACCAACAAGCATATAACGCAGGCGCAAAAAAATGACTGTGTTAAAAAAGACCCCTTAGCAAAACCACTTATTTTAAAACAAACCACATTACCGGTAACAGAAAAAGAGGAAATGATCTTTTCTACTTCTGCAGTTACAAAGCCTGATCTTTTATTATTACAACCCCTTGTTAAAAAACTTATTAATCCAGATTCTCTTTGCGATCTTATCACATTAAAAAATGGTGACGAGGTTAAAGCCAAAGTTCTTGAAATTACCCCAACAGAAATAAAATATCAAAAATGTGGCGTTACAGACGGACCACTTTATGTTGTGAAGAAGACAGATGTATTTATGATCAAATACGTTAACGGTACTAAAGAAGTATTTAAATCAGAATCTGAGCCTGCTAATAACAATAATCAAAACCCAAATAACTACAAGGATAATTACCATGGGCCGCAAAAAACTCACCCATTAGCAATATGGGCTTTTGTTTTAGGCTTGTTAGGGTTTTTTACATATGGTATTGGAAGTGTTTTGGCTGTATTGCTCGGTAACAAGGCACAAAAAAGGATCAGAGAAAATCCAAAAATGTATAAAGGAGAATTACTGGCAAAGGTTGGAAAAATACTTGGGATTGTTATGTTATCTATTTTGGCGTTTATTCTTTTTATAGTCATCTTAGCTGCGTTGCTCGGTTTATGATCTCGATCTTTTTACCTAATACTAATTTTTTGATGAAAAAATTACTTTTTATTCTACCCGTTATTATTTTGTTATCCTGCTCTGTGCAAAAACGTAAATATCAAAAAGGTTTTTATGTAAGTAATGGAAGAGCGAAAACTCAAACTAAAAAAGACAATTTTATAAAAACAAAAAAAGAAGAAGTATCCGAAAACCTGCTTTCTAAGCAAATTACAATTCCTTTTTCTTATACTAATGCAGAGACCGTAGCTTCCGTAAATAATGAATTAAAGCCTTTAAAACATATAGCACTTGATCCGTTAATTTTAAATAAAAATGAGCCTTGCGATAAGATCGTTTTAAAAAATGGGGATGAACTCAGCGTAAAAGTATTAGAAATTGCACCCTTGGATGTAAAGTATAAAAAATGTGATTCGCCGGATGGGCCAATGTATGTCATAAAAAAATCGAGTGTGTTTATGATAACTTATGCTAACGGCACTAAAGAGGTATTTAAAAATGAAAATGCTGCAACCGATAACAATTCCACAAAATCAAATAATCATAGGAGTGAAAGATCAAATGACCTTGCAGTTCTGGCACTTGTATTTGGAATTCTTGGTTTTGTTATAGGTTTTGGAAGCATAGCCGCCATTGTCTTGGGAGATAAAGCCTTAAAGCAAATAAAAACAAACCCCGATGTATATGAAGGGGAAGAAACTGCAAAAATTGGGAAGATCTTAGGAATTGTTGGTATTATATTAAAGGTGCTCCTGTTTATATTAATTATTTTCCTTTTATCAACTATTATCTAGCTTCTTAAGGCTTTTCTTTTACAAAATAATAAATATCATTATCCTGTAAATTATTTTTTCGGTTGCTGCTAAAGTAACCGTTGTTACCTCCTTTTAAAATATAGATACCATAATCGTCAAACTGCGAGTTTATTGGAGCACCTGCATTCTTTGCAGTAAAAAAACTACCATCATCTTTATTTGGTTCTGCATAAAAAATATCCAAGCCGCCTAAACCCGGGCGCGAATCGCTGGCATAATATAGAACGCCCTCTTCTGTAATATGCGGAAAAACTTCATCACCCGGTGTATTGATAAGTACACCTAAATTTTTTGGTGAACTCCAGGCGCCATTAATAAATTCACAAACAAAAATATCCATACCACCTAGTGTGCCTTTCATATTGCTGGCAAAATATAATTTTAAGCCGTCTTTACTCATGCTTGGATGCAAGTAATCATACTCAGATGAGTTGTGAATAAAGGGTGTACTTACCTCCGCTTTTTCGGCGTGTGGATTGGCGCTATAGATCTGAAATTTATAAATACCCGACTCGCCCACTTTGTTCATTTCTTTTAAAGAGGCCGAACGACTATAATACATAAGGCTTTCATCAGCTGATAAGCTTACCTGACCCGAGATGCCTTTATTTTGAATGTGTTTGGCAAAAGATTGTTCATCAGAAAAACTGCTATCATCTTTTTTTGTTGCTGTAAGTAGTGTGCTTTTGTTAGCGTTAACACTTGCAGTAAAAACTTTGCTGGTCTTATTTTTTTCTGAAATAAATATTAATTTATTATTTGAAATAAGCGGGCAATCTTCTGAAGCAATAGTATTAATACCTGTAAGCTCTTTTACTTTTGTGATGGCAGAATCCATATAAAACTGCGACGTATTTAAATAAGCAAGTCCCCATGCTGCAATAGCTTTATCAGGGCTCGTCTTTAAAAAATTGATCATCATTCTAGCATCCTGCGTGCGATAGTTCGCTAATAAACATTTGGCATAATCTAATCTATCGGCATCGGTAACTTTACTGCTTTCAATAACATTTGGCCAATGATCTATGGCCTGATTTTGGTTATTTGTTTTTTTATAACAAATAGCTGCCTGGCGAGAGGCGTAATAATCTTTTGGAAAAGATTTTAAATAACGCTCATAACCTTTAGCGGCTTCTGTAAACTCCTGCTTAATGAATAATTTATCGGCTTTTATTAAAGTACGATTAATTGTTTGAGAAAAAGAGGGTTGTATAGCACCTATAATAAAACAAACAAGAAAGGTTATTTTTTTGATCATAAACAAAGGTAATTAATCGCTTTTAATAAATTGAAAATTTAAAGTGCTAATAGGGTTATATATTTTCAGGTAATATAAACCATTTATAAAATTCCTGGTATTTATTATTTTACTAAAAGGAGCTTTGTAGATCCTTCGTCCTAGTTGATCAATTATTTCGATGAGTGAATTGTTATTTTCAAAATTATCTGCGCCGGTAATAAATAAATTGTTGTGTACCGGATTTGGGTAAATAAAAACAGGTGTAGTAGTATTAGTTTGAAGGCCTGTAGAATTTATAATAACCTCTTTTAAAATAGAATCTGTTTTACAATTATCGCTTACAATATGAGTAACAGTATAGGTTCCGTTGGCGGGATAAAAATGAAAGGTCGTAGGCACTAAAGAGGTTCCGCCATCACCAAAATACCACATGTTAGTAAAAAATTGCGAATTAGTAATGAAATGATAATTTAAACCTGCCACCCAGTTGTACGAAAAATCAGCCCAGGGTTGGTGTATGCCTAGGTTCCAAACTGCAAGACTGTCCGTAACAACTGTATGCGCTACCTGTTGCAAAAATGTTGCTGTAGCCGAATTTACAGATGCTATAAATGTGTTTGATAATACGCTTTTTTGAAATAATACTTCATAAAAAACACAGGCCGCGAGGTATGAGCCTTCTAACGAAGGATGGCTTTCATCGGCCTGGTATAACTCAATATTAGGGCTTAAAGCAATTGATCTTTTAAATGCCTCGCCAACAGGCGATACAATTGCATTGCAGGTATCTGCAAATTTTTTGTAAGACTGCTTCAACCTATTCTGCATTCCTAAATAGGTGCATACTGGCGGGTAAGTCCCACAATTACTGGCATCGCCGTTCTTACGGCCCCAGGTTTCGTAAAATACGGTATTGCTGCAACTATTATTATGTTTAATTAAACTATCCAGCTTGCGTGCATAGGGTAGTGTTTGGCTATACACCTGTGCTGGCGAAAGAGAAGGTTCCTGACTTTGGGCCTGCACAATAACATAATCCCATGCTTTAGCATTTATTTTACTATTAGTAACAATATCCGTAAAATGGTTATTAAGTGTGTATCCACCCGGTGTATTATCGTCGTAAACCAAGGTATCTTTATTTGCAAGGGCCAAATTAGAAATAAGTAAAGGCAGGTTATTAACATAAGTATAGCTATTACCCAAAAATAATGCACATACTTTTTTATGTACAGGCTGTGCCATGATAAACATGGCAAAAACAATGCTATCCATATGGTTCTTTTCATTGAATAAATTTATTAAAAAAATGGTTCTGTTTTATGGAAAAGAAAAAGATCCCGCATCCTAATACGAAAGAAACATGGAATTATCTGCAATAGCCCTTAAAACATGGATAAGCTTTAGCCTTGGCCTAAGTGCCAATGCAAGTCAAAACCCTGCTTTTGGCGATTCTTTAAAGGTTGTAAGAAAAGCTACGTCGTTTAATTATAAAAACAGCAAAACTGTTAAGCAAAACAAACTTAAACCGAACGGTGTTGCCCCTAAAAGCGAGTTACTGCCTAATAATTTAAGCTCTTGTGGCAAATGTGGAAAGGGTTAATTGAATTTTATGGAATTATTCCAAAACAAGCATCTTAATAAAAACAACAAAAATGAAATTATCCACATTAGCTCTCGGAGCCCTGGTAAGTTTAAGTGTAACTGCTTTAGCGCAGGAAAAACCTAAAACGGTTACAAAAGTAAAGCACACTAAAACTATAAAAACAAAATGTGTAAATTCAAAGAACCAATTAGCTGTAAGGGATTCAACTTTATTAGTTGAGCCTAAATACTCGCCAAAGGTTTGCGAAGCTTGCGGCAGAGGATAAGTTTGGTTTAAAGTTAAAGGTTCAAGATTAAAAAAATATTATGAAAATATCAACTATAGCAATGGGTGCCCTTATAAGTTTTAGCGCAAACGCTTTTGCGCAGGATAAGCCGGTTAGTTTTAAAGAAAAAGATACAACTGCTAAAGTAAAAACTACTAAATGCAATTCGACAAAAAAAGCAAAACGAAAGCACAATTCGGTTGACTCTGTTTCAAATAATACACCTAACCACTCGCACAGGTATTGTCCTGGTTGCGGAATGGGATAAAAAATTGACAATTTTTTGATTTACAATTTAAAAATTATATTATGAAAATATCAGCTATTGTTTTAAGTGCCCTGATCAGCTTTAGCGCTGTAGCACAAACCCCAAAACCAAAAGTGGACGACAAATCAAAAACGAAGACCACAACCGTTAAGGATACCAAAACTGAAAATGCAAAAAAAGATTCTGTAAAAGTTTCTAAAAATAAAAGCAGACCTATCACTGCCGATTACTGCCCGCCTTGTGGAATGGGCTAATTAGTGGTTAGTCAAAAGCCGTTAGAATTTAGTCAGTGTTGTGCTATTGACTAACGACAAGAATCTAACGACTATTTTGTAAATTTGATCATGAACCCATGGGTTGGAATATCTTTAATGCCCGAAGCCGATTTTATTGAGGCGGCGCTTCCATTGTTTCAGTCCGGAGAAATTGATGTTATAGAATGGTCATTCGATACCATCCGATCAGGAAGCAAAGAACCACAATGGCTTAGTTTGCTTTTAAGCGAGTATTCAAAACGCGGCAGATTAATTGGACACGGCGTTCGTTATTCGCTTTTAAAAGGCCTTTGGGATGGTAACCAGGGAAAATGGCTAAAACAACTTGCCATCGAAGTAAAAAAATATAATTATAGGCATGTTACCGAGCATTTTGGTTTTATGTCATCCGACGATTTTCATAAAGGCACTCCCCTGCCCGTTCCATTCAACAAAACAACTTTAGCTATTGGACAAGATCGTTTAAAGCGTTTACAAAATATTTCGCAATTACCTATTGGCATCGAGAACCTGGCCTTTGCATTTAGCAACAAACAAATAAAAGAACAAGGCGAATTTTTAGAAAAATTATTAGAGCCCGTTAACGGCTTTTTAATTTTAGACCTTCACAATATCTGGTGCCAATCACATAATTTTAAGGTAGATGCTTTAAAGCTGATCAAATCGTATCCCCTTCACAAAGTAAAAGAAATTCATATCTCCGGTGGCAGTTGGGCTACTGTTAAGACAAGTAAAAATAAAGTAAGAAGAGATACACACGATGAAGCCGTGCCTAAAGAAGTTTTTGAATTATTAAAAGAAGCATTACCATTTTGTGAAAATGTAGAATATGTGATCTTTGAACGATTAGGCAACACTATAAAAACTGAAAAAGATAAATTACAATTCGTAAAAGACTTTAAACAAATAAAAAAGATCGTTTCTTCACAAAGAAAAAAAGCAGAAAGTCCAACCGAAAAAATTAAAAGGAAAAAGATCGATCATAAAGTACCCTTAAAACCTTTACAGGATAATATTCTTAGAAAAGAGCAGCAATTTATTATTGATACACTTTTTGCAAATAAAGATGTGGATAAAACAATTCAACTATTGCAAACTAAACAAATAACCGGATGGCAACCTGCATTGTGGACAGATTATATGGTAGAAACCGCCATGGTATTGATAAAGAAGTGGGCCTAAGACCGGATAAAAAATAAAAGACAAATGATATAAAACCTTAAAGCAATTACGCTTCTTGTACCTTATATCATTTATCTTAAATCAAATTTCTAATACATGGCCCTTACTTTCCTTAATTTTTTCTCCGTTTCCACAATCCTGTTCTTAGGATATTTTATAGTATAAGTATAAATTACTTTTTGCGATTCGCCCGGCGGAATTAAAAATTTCCAACTTACTTTTCCATCGTCTTTATATACCAGGCCCTTCGATAATTCAACGGCATCTACTACTATCTCGCTGTTCTGCGAAATTGGCAACTGATCTTCAAGATCAATGTTAATAGCATTTTTACGGTTATTTTTAATGATCATTTCATAAGAGTAAACGATCTTACGGTTATTACCCAATACTTTTTCATTATTAAAATCTTTTATTTTTGTACGTGTAACAATTACTTTGCTATCGCGGCCAAAAGAAAGATCCAAGGTATCATTTACACTTCTTGGGTTAACATACGACTGGCCAACAAACGTTCCTGCAAAATATACGTTGGCAGGACCTTCTATCAGGTCAAGATCTTCCCAGCCGGTAATACGAGCCAATAAAAATGCATCCTTCTCTACTTTAGGAATTGAAAAATGTTTGAACGTTGCGTTAAGACTGTAAGTAGTTACCTCTACAATGTATGGTTTAGCATCAGCCGGAATAGTATATGCTTTTTTAATTTCGAACTCTGCGCTTAATTCAGAAACCTGAACTTCTTCATACACTACTTTATTAGCGTCTTCGCGTTTACCTTTTTTCTTATAATCATTGTATGATTTTAATTCCACTTCGTTTAATTGTTGTTTGGTACCAAATTGATTCTCAAGATTGCCACTACTTATTTGCGATTGTTGGTACTGCGCCGGCTTATTGCTGTTGCTTAAATATCCGTTTGAGTTACCACCAAAAACATCTCCGTTAAAGTTTAAGAACCAGGGTGCAATTAATGGTTTAGATGCATTACGTGTGGGATCGGAAGTAGATAATTTTAATTTCACGTCAGACCAGTTAACGCCTGTATTATTAAATGCCCTGGCCCTGTAAACCAAGGTAATTGGTTTTCCAATATCCTCTGCTTTTAGCTCGTAATAAGGGGCCCAGCCTGCATCTGAAACAACATATTTAAGATCAATGTTGGCTGCTACTTTTGTATCTGACTGTAATAAAATAATAATTTCGCCGGTTGGCTTATTTTCGTTGATGTTCAATTCATCCAACTCGCTTTGCAAATGATTGGCAACAACATACATGTCGTTTATTTTAGTGTCCAGCTTTAATATCTCGCCATTTATTTCTTTAATGCGTGAGCGGTAAAAATCGGCTGCCAGTTTTAGTTCAGCAATAGAAACTCCTTTCTCTTGCCCACCAATGCTATTGTTTTTGGCTAACAATTCTTTTTCTTTATCATAAGCTTCTTTATCATAAACAAGTTGCTGTGTTTTATATTGGTTGGTTTTAAGCGAATCTTTTAATTGTTTTACTTTAGCGCTTTCTGCATTAAGACTTAAAAAATTTAATTTTTCTGAAACGCTTAATACGCTAATATTTTCGCCAACATTAACCTGTATGCTTTTTGGAATTAATTTTGAAGAGAGGTTGGTAAACACCACCGAGGTAATTCCGGCATTTAAATTAATTTGTTTTTGCTGGTTAACCTCTGCCCCATCTAAATAAAGCGTAACGGCTTTAATGGGGGTTTCAATTCTTTGTTCCGGGTTTTGTATCTGGGAAAAGCCTAAAAAAGGAATGACAAGAAAGTAAAAAATGTTTTTTTTCATGTGGGATAGTTTATACATCTAAATTAATACAAATAGTTTAGTATGTAGATGCGGAGCAGCATTGTATTCCACAAAAAATGTGAAGGGATCAGTAAAAAAATCTGTTTTTCAAATTATCGAAAAATCTTACATATGAAACCCACCGGTTTTTATCGTATAAATCAACATCTGTAATACTTGTTAATTTGTATGAGTAAAACAGAAATGAATAATATGAATACCCTTAAAAAAGAAACAGTGCTTACATTACATGGATTAAAGGAAGTTAAAATTATCCTGATCTTTAAAACAAGTGTTATCCTTTTTTTAATTGCATTAAATTCAAGTGGTTTATTGGCTCAAAATTCAACTGATAAAATTAAGCCGTTATTTAGTACGGGTATTTGTTCTACCGGTAATGGGCATGGTGGGTTTTATTCTATTAATACCGGTTTTTATAAAGGTAGAAATGCTTTTAGTGCCGGGCCGGTTATTCAACAATGTTCCGGGAAGGCCCGAGGTGTTATTGTGAGTTATAGCAGGGTACTTACACTTGATAGCAATTATCAATCGAATTGTGGAATGAAAGATCTTTTTCAACTAAATTTTTTCTCATCAATACAGTATACAACTAAATTGCCGCTTTCGAGAGGGGCGTTGCGGGAAGAAAAATTAATTTGGGGAGATAAAAAGCCCGGGCTTGATAACATAAGATTGACTACAGCAGAAATAGTTGTTGGATTTGAATTTCATGTAAATATTACCAATCAACTCAGCTGGAAAAATTATTTTGGCGCATCGGTGTATTATCATTTCAACTACAATGAAATATTGAATCACCAAAAAATTGCTCCTAGTTTATGTTTAGGAAGTGGAATTTGTTTTTATTTTCACAAAATAAATAGTAAGCAGCGTCTCGATACTTACATGTAGCTATCTGCATACAAATTTAAAATCTTTTTCTACTAAGATTTAGAATCACGATCAGAATACCTTTTTGTGCGAAAGAGTAAAAAACTAACTTTTTATCACTTCAATAGTATCAACAAACCTTGATCTTTTAATTTCAAGATTTTTGCTAAAGTTTAAAATGTTATCGATAACATTTTTTGAAGGTTCTGCATCCTGATAGCTATCGGGATAAGGCAAAAGATCGCAATGATCTTTCGCGGATTTAATGGCAGTTTCATTAAGGTTGGAAGTAAATGTTCTTGTCATAGGCAATAATTGCTGTGTTGTGTTTAAAGTTTATAATTAAGAATGCTGTGTTATGTATAATAACGCCACATTATTTGGTTTATTGTGTTTGTAACGTAAAAACCGAAAAGCTAATAAGAACAAAGCTCACAAGATCTCATTTAGGCAAAAGCCTTGTTATTAATATAACGGGAGGGTATAAAAACCAAAAACCCACAACTAGTGTGGGTTTTGGCTCTCAAAAAACTAAAAACCATGGCGTGATTCTTAGTTACCCTAAAACGAACTCGTCGTTTGGGGAGTTTTATTAAACAGCTTATTTTTTAGCGTCCAATTTGTCTTTTAGATCCGATAATGCAGAGATATCACCTAAAGTGGTTTTCTCTTGACTATCTTTTACTTTTTTCACAGCTTTTTTGCTTTCGTCAAAGTCAGCTTTCTTAGTAGCTTTTTCTACTTTTCTTGCTTCGTCTTTCACTTCCTCGTGTAAACGAGCGTGAGAAACAACAATACGTTTAGCATCTTTGCTGAATTCAATTACTTTGAAATCTGCAACTTCTTCAGATTTTAAAGATGTACCATCTACTTTGTTCAAATGACGAGCAGGACAGAATCCTTCAACACCATAAGTTAAGCCAATAGTAGCGCCTTTATCGTTTACATTTAATACAGTACCACTATGTACTGAATCTATTGTAAATACAGTTTCAAAAACATCCCATGGATTTTCTTCCAATTGTTTGTGTCCTAAAGATAAACGACGGTTCTCGCCATCAATTTCTAAAACAGCAACATCCATTTTATCTCCTACTTTACAGAATTCGCTAGGGTGTTTAATTTTTTTGCTCCAAGAAAGATCAGAGATATGAACTAAACCGTCAACACCTTCTTCTAATTCAACAAATACACCAAAGTTGGTGAAGTTGCGAACTGTTCCTGTGTGTTTAGAGCCTTTAGCGTATTTATCTAAGATAATATTCCAAGGATCAGGCGTTAATTGTTTCATACCTAAGCTCATTTTACGCTCTTCACGATCAAGAGTTAATACAATCGCATCAATTTCTTGTCCGATCTTAACAAACTCCTGTGCGCTACGTAAATGTTGGCTCCAGCTCATTTCACTTACGTGAACTAAACCTTCAACACCTTGTGCGATCTCGATAAATGCGCCGTAATCGTTAATAACAACTACTTTACCTTTTACTTTATCACCAATTTTTAATTCAGAATTTAAAGCTTCCCAAGGATGAGGCGTTAATTGTTTTAAACCTAAAGCAATACGTTTTTTATCATCATCAAATTCAAGAATTACAACCTGAATTTTTTCGTCTAATTTAACGATCTCTTCCGGGTGGTTAATACGGCCCCAAGATAGATCTGTAATGTGAATTAAACCATCAACACCACCAAGATCAATAAATACACCATAAGAAGTAATGTTCTTCACAGTTCCTTCTAATACTTGTCCTTTTTCTAATTTAGAGATGATATCGCGTTTTTGTGTTTCAATTTCTGCTTCAATTAAAGCTTTGTGAGACACTACTACGTTTTTAAATTCGTTGTTAATTTTTACAACTTTAAATTCCATTGTTTTACCAACGTAAACATCGTAATCACGAATTGGCTTAACGTCAATTTGTGAACCCGGTAAAAATGCTTCAATACCAAATACATCAACAATTAAACCACCTTTAGTACGGCATTTAACAAAACCTTTAATAATTTCATCTGAATTAAGTGCTTCATTAACACGATCCCAGCTTTTGTTGGCACGTGCTTTTTTATGAGATAATACTAATTGACCATTAGTATCTTCAGTTGATTCAATAAATACTTCTATTTTATCGCCTAGTTTTAGATCCGGATTGTAACGAAACTCTGAAAGAGCAACAACACCATCTGATTTATAACCAATATTTACAACTACTTCGCGGTTGTTTTTAGCTACAACAGTACCCTCAATAATTTGAGCATCTGTAATTGTACTTAACGCTTTACCATACAATTCATCCAACTTCTCTTTTTCATCTGTTGTATAATTGTCTTGTTTTTTACCAATCGAACTCCAATCGAAATCCGCATTACCTGTTAGAACTTTTTCTGACATTTTTAATTTACTTGTATCAAACTACTAAGACTTAGTTTGAGGGGTTAAACATAATTGATTAATTAAACGCTTTTGTCTTACTAAAACGGAAACAAATATACTGAGATTTTAAAGGATTTTAAGTATAATTGATATATTTTAATCTATTGATAATCAAACATATAAATTATTTAACAGAAAGCTAATTGTTTACAATTTTGTTAATATTGGGTTAACAATAAGCACCCTTAAAATGTAAAGATTTAATACTGTGTAAATTGCCTTAAATTTTAAGAATAGGTCAAATTTTAACAATTAACAAATACATACTAAATAACCTTGTTTGGTTTTATTATTTCTTCAGAATAAACCTGAAAGGTCTTTACCTGATTAATTGCTTACTTTTACGCCTCAAATAAAAATAACATGACCGAAGAAACTAAAAAACAATTAATGCAAAGCGTTTACAAACTTGCAACTCATTATCAAATTCCAAACGCCGAATTAGTTTCTTTTAAAAAAAGAAGTCTGTTATTAGATCTGATAAATTCTAAAGATGAAACTGCTTATAAATTTGTGAATAATGTAATAGAAGCCGAAGTAAAATTAGACCGTATACAAAACGATAAAGAAAAACAAACAAAAAAGCCTGAGCATTGGGCTGCAGAAGTATTTACCACGCAAAAAGAAAAAGATAAAGCAGAAGAAAAATTAGCGAAATTTTTTAAAGATAATTCACTATCTTAGCTGTATTAATTATAATAAATTGAAAAATTATATTTCAAAAATATATTTCGCATTTTTTATTGTCTTCCTTTTTTCATGTCATAAAAAAGAGAAAATCTTTACCGAAACTTTTCATGGAACTTTGCTCAATACGGTCAGTGGCCTACCAATAAAAGATTATACGGTTCATTTAAGTACATATCATAATACAAAAAAGAGTAATACTGGTAAGGAATTCCCTTCGAACTTGACAACAAAGACTGATAATAATGGCAATTTTACATTTGATAATGTAGCTATAAATCAAAGCTCTGATTATTCTTATGAACTTATTGTAAAAAACTCTTTTATTAACAGCGATTTTCGGTCACAACCGGATATATCAAGAAAATCAATTGACAAAAGTAATATTAGTAATACTTTTTATGAATTAAGATCATTGCCTTTAGCAGATATGTTAACTGTAAAATTGAATCCAAGCGCTCCAATAATATTTCCAGATTCTATCTATGTAGAATTTAAACATGAGCTTTATAACATTCCTAATCCTCCAAGTGATTTTTGGTTTAAAAGAGCTCTTAGCTCATCTGCTCTGCGTAATGGCGCTGCAACAAGTCTTCCGGGCGGTTTAGCAGCTGGTTTATGGCGTGTAAATATTTTAAAAGTAAAAAACGGAATCACAACAACAAGTAACGATAGTACTTATATAAATGTTGACGAAGCAAAAACTTATACGTTAAGCTTTTGATTATTCCTTAATAAATTTCTTTCTTGAATTAATGCCGTTGGCATTTATGGTAAGAAAATAAATTCCTTTTTCAAGCCCGGCAACATCCATATAATTTTTCAGATCTGTATCGATCATTTCGGTTTTAACCAATTTACCGCTTATGTCCGTAATACTTACCGTTAGATCTTTTGAGAGCTTAGTATCGGTTGAGATAGTGATCTTGTCGCTAACCGGGTTTGGAAATAAATTAAAGAAAGCAGTATTGCTATTCTCTTTAATACCTACCGCAGGGATTACATTATTGTTTATCGAAAAACTAAAATCATTAGTTATTGTGCTCATATAACTAATTCTACCATAACTAAAAGATGCTAAAGGAAATTTTTGAGAAGCATGATAATATGAAAAACCTGTTACCGTGATTGTTAAAGGCGAACCAAGAAATGGATCAATTACTGTTGCTACGCCTGTTAACTTTACCTGCAAACAATTAGTTAAAGTAATATTGCCTGGTAAAATTACTGTACCCGTGCCCATACCAGTCAGCGTAACTGTACCGCTTTGCGATGTGGTATTGGTACCTGTGCCTGTTGAATAACCAGATACATCCGAAAAAGAAGAGCCATACGTGAAAGGATAGGTCATATCAATTTCAGTGTTCGAATAAGTAGTTGCAGTTGTTCCGGCGAAGGTTCCTAAAATTTCATCAGCAGTTAGGTTATTTTTAAATATATAATATGAGGTAGAGGAATTTGCCGGTGGATTAAAACTTGCCAAAGTTGCCATTGGAAAGGCTGCGGATGCCCCTGGAATTGAAGCTACGGTGGTGTATGTGGTATTATTTGGTGAAGCTGTTCCCGTTACCACCGAACTGTAATTCCATACTTTATTGGTGCCTGTTATTTTATTAATAGCAGTTGTAGAATCGTAATAGTTCTGAATAAAAACATCGCCAACTACCGGGCTATTTAACGCTTTAGTTAGTGTTAATTGCGCATTTGATACCGTAATGGTTAAAAGTAATATAAAAGAAAAGTAGATTTTTTTCATATACGTGATTTTATACGTAAATCTAATAAAAAAAAAATTAGAGGTCAAATAAACTACTTGCTAAACAAAGAATCAACAAACTCTTTGGCATCAAACACTTGCAGGTCGGTCATCTTCTCGCCAACACCAATATAACGGATAGGAATTTTAAACTCGTCGGATATACCAATAACCACGCCACCTTTAGCGGTACCATCTAATTTAGTTACAGCCAGTGCTGTTACATCTGTTGCTGCTGTAAATTGCTTGCATTGTTCAATAGCATTTTGTCCGGTGCTGCCATCTAATACCAACAATACTTCGTGCGGTGCATCGGGCAATACTTTTTTCATAACGTTTTTAATTTTGGTTAACTCGTTCATTAAATTAACCTTGTTATGTAAACGTCCTGCTGTATCAATAATAACAACATCTACATCTTTTGATTTGGCACTGCTTAACGTATCAAAGGCAACACTTGCAGGATCGGCACCCATACCCTGACTGACGATTGGCACACCCACTCTTTCACTCCAAATGGTTAACTGCTCTACCGCCGCTGCTCTAAAGGTATCTGCAGCGCCCAAAATAACTGATTTGCCCGCTTGTTTGTATTGGTAAGCTATCTTGCCTATTGAAGTTGTTTTGCCAACACCATTAACACCCACTACCATTATTACATGTGGTTTGTTCTTTAATGGTTCTGAAAAATGAGATGAATCATTATTTTTATTATTCTCCAACAATAAACCCGATATCTCTTCTTTTAATAAAGTATTTAAAGCATCTGCACCCACGTACTTATCTTTTTTTACTCGTTCTTCAATACGTTTAATGATTTTTAAAGTAGTGCTTACACCTACGTCGCCTGTAATTAATACTTCTTCCAGGTTATCCAACACATCAGCATCTACCGAGCTTTTACCGGCAAGGGCTTTAGCGATCTTACCAAAAAAACTTTCTTTGGTCTTTGTAAGTCCCTGATCTAAGCTTTCTTTATTTTCTTTTGTAAATAATTTTGAGAAAAAACTCATTTTAATTTAGTGCTTAGTTATTTTTGATTAGAATAAAGTGGTTAAAACAAAAAATTCTTTCCGGTTTAAAGGAAAGAATTTCTTTTAATAACTAAATACAATGAATGTTAACTTATTTGTCTTTTAAGAAATCTGCAACGTGGTCGTTGTGAACAATTTCTTCTTTAAAGCTATAAGCACCGGTTTTTGGTGATTTAACCATTTTAATAACTTTCGTAAAATCTTTACCTTTTCCGCTCTTTAGCGTTGCAACTACTTTCTTTGCCATGTTTTCTTAAACTATACGATTATTTAATTTCTTTATGAACTGTCATTTTCTTTAACACCGAGTTGTATTTTTTTAATTCAATACGCTCTGTAGTGTTCTTTTTGTTCTTAGTAGTAATGTAACGAGACGTTCCCGGCTTACCGCTTTCTTTGTGCTCTGTACACTCTAATATTACCTGTATTCTATTACCTTTTTTTGCCATTACTATGCTTTTTTAAAATTATGCTGCTAAAATGCCACTTGCTTTGGCTTCTTTTATACAGGCACTAATACCTTTTTTATTAATATTCTTTAATGCTGAAGTAGATACACGTAAAGTTACCCACTCTCCTGTTTCAGGGATAAAAAAACGTTTACGTTTTAAGTTTACTTTAAACTGACGTTTAGATTTAGCGTTTGAAAACGATACTTTGTTTCCACCCATTGCTTTTTTTCCGGTTAACTGACAAATACGTGACATGATTTTATCTTTTTAATTCTAATTTTAATTCCCTTTCTAAAGGGACGCAAATATACGAGAAGAATATTAATTAGCAAAATTAAAAGGCAATTATTTCTGCATTTTGTTGGTTAATTTATTGGAAACCGGTCATTTAAGGTGTTTTAACCTAAAAACTTATATAATTTATCCTCTCCCACCTGATCAAAATGCCCTACTAAATTCATCTGCGGGGCCTTTTTGCCGGTACCGAATTTTAAATTTGGATTCTCAAAGACGAGGATCTCGTCAAATATATTTTGCTGGATAAAATCGTTCAATAAAGTGGTTCCACCCTCTACTAAAACACTCTGAATATTTAACTCAACCAGTTTATCGGAGATCTGCGAAAGGATATTAACATCAAAATTTAGTTTTATGAATTGAACATGCTCCCTCACTTCATCCTTTATCCCATTAAACACAATGGTTTCGGCATCTTTTTCATATATATTAAAAGCATCCTGCACTTCCAGGTTCCTATCAATAAAGATCCTTACCGGGTTCTTTCCTTCTACTAAACGGGTGGTTAAACTTGGATCGTCAAGTAAAACGGTATTTTTCCCCACCATTATCGCCATTTCACTGGCCCTTAAAGCATGCACCATTTTTTGCGCTTCGGGTCCGCTTATTTTATTATCGGTTTTATTGGCAGGCAAAGGCGTGCGGCTCATAAAACCATCGGCCGTTTGTGCCCATTTTAAAATATAGTATGGCCGTTTTTTTTCAAAAAAAGTAATAAAACGTTTGTTCAAGGTTTTTGCCTCCAGCTCCAAAACCCCTTCTATAACGTTAATGCCGGCTTGTTTTAATTTACTAATGCCATTACCGGAAACCAATGGATTTGGGTCTTTACAGGCAATTACCACTTTTTTAAACCCTTTACTTATGATAAGATCGGCGCAGGGCGGGGTTTTGCCATGGTGTGAGCAGGGCTCAAGACTAACATATAAAACACATTCTTTAGGATCTATTTCTGTATCCAAACTATTAATGGCATTTACTTCTGCATGGTGTAAACCATACTGTTCATGATATCCTTGTGCAACTACGGTATTATTATGAACAATAACGCAGCCTACCATTGGGTTAGGCGCTACTTTGGGCCAGCCTTGTTGAGCAAGGTCCAGTGCTAATTGCATATAATGTTCGTGGTTCATTTTTTAATCATGTAAAATTACATTCAATTTCCTAAATTTGTATTCTATTTAAAAAAAGTACCATGTTTGATAATTTACAGGATAAACTCGATCGCGCTTTAAAAAATTTAAAGGGCCAGGGTAAAATTACAGAAATAAACGTTGCCGAAACCATGAAAGAAGTGCGTAAAGCACTCTTAGATGCCGACGTTAACTATAAAGTTGCTAAAACATTTACCGATACGGTTAAAGAAAAAGCTTTAGGTCAAAACGTTCTTACATCTGTATCTCCTGGGCAATTACTGGTAAAAATAACACATGATGAATTAGCTGCTTTAATGGGCGGTACCAAAGAAGATATTTACCTTGGCGGTAACCCAACTATTATTTTAATGAGTGGTTTACAAGGTTCCGGTAAAACAACTTTTACCGGTAAGCTTGCCAATTATTTAAAAACAAAAAAAGGTAAAAAACCTTTAATGGTGGCTTGCGACGTTTACCGTCCTGCAGCTATTGATCAATTGCATGTGTTAGGAGAGCAATTGGATGTGGAAGTATTTAGTAACCGCGAAGAAAAAAATCCAACTAAAATTGCCGAAGCTGCTATTAAACAAGCTAAAGAAAATGGCAACTCGGTTGTATTAATAGATACTGCGGGCCGTTTAGCGGTTGATGAGTTGATGATGAATGAAATTGCTGATCTTAAAAAAGCAATTAAGCCTAACGAAATTTTATTTGTAGTAGATAGTATGACCGGCCAGGATGCCGTTAATACTGCAAAAGCATTTAACGACCGTTTGGATTTTGATGGGGTTATTTTAACCAAATTAGATGGCGATACCCGTGGTGGTGCGGCTTTATCTATTAAAAGTATTGTAAACAAACCAATTAAATTTATTGGTACCGGCGAAAAGATGGATGCACTGGATGTGTTCTATCCTGAACGTATGGCCGATAGAATATTAGGTATGGGCGACGTTGTAACTTTAGTGGAGCGCGCGCAGGAGCAATTTGACGAAGAAGAAGCAAGAAAATTAAGCAAGAAAATTGCGACCAATAAATTTGACTTTAATGATTTTTTAGGTCAGCTACACCAGATCAAAAAAATGGGAAACATTAAAGATCTGGTTGGCATGATACCCGGTGTGGGTAAGGCGGTGAAAGATATGGACATTGATGACAATGCCTTTAAAGGTATTGAAGCTATTATTTTTAGCATGACGCCGGAAGAAAGAACAAAGCCCGAATTATTGAATGGCTCGCGCAGGCAACGCGTTGCAAAAGGCAGCGGACAAGGCATACAAGAGGTGAACAAATTATTAAAACAGTTTGAAGATACACGTAAAATGATGCGCATGATGAACGATAAGAACGCCATGAGTAAGTTGATGCGTAACATGCCAAAGGGTATGCCGAAATAATTGTGACTCTTTTTAACCCACGAATTTCACAAATTGCACTAAAAAATTTATTCCACTAAATTATTATAGACCAAGAGGAAATATATACAGTACAGGAACCTGAAGGGATCTATGGTTTAAGCAATTTAGTTTATAAAGAAGAAGTATTTAATTTTATCGCATGTTGTTTTGAAGTTCATAAAAACTTAGGAAGGGGGTTTTTAGAAACGGTTTACAAAGATGCTTTAAGTTACGAATTGCAACAACGTAATATTTCTTTTGAAAAAGAAAAAAAATTTGCCATTAAATATAAAAATGTAACGCTTCTCCATTATTACATCTCGGATTTTATAGCTTTTGATAAAATAATTGTTGAGATCAAAGCGCAGGAAAGCATTGCCGATAATCATTATAAACAACTAATAAATTATCTTGCCGTTTCAAAACTGAAACTTGGTTTGTTAGTTAATTTTGGAGAGGATAGTTTAAAATTTAAACGCGTAATTTTATAACAAGATTAGTGAAAATTCTTAATAATGTCGCAGACATAAACTTCTGTGAAATAGGTATATTAGTAAAATAATTTTGTGTAATTAGTGAAATTAGTGGCGAAAAATTGAAGAAAATAGTTTCCATATTTATTTTATTTGTTTTTTGCTTTACAAATTCAACTTGTAAAAAAGCCAATAAAAACAACATACTTCCGGGAGTATGGATTTCATATTCAAATTGTAATATGTACATCACAATTGATAAAAACAATAAAGGTAAATATGCCAGTCGAACACCAAGCACCGGATGCGATAAAACGGTTACGGGTAAAGTTTCATATACTCATAGAAGATTTCAAATGGGTATAACTCATTTCTTTTTTGTTGATCAACCTGCATGGTATGATGGCAAGGATTCAACCGGCCAGATTTATATTGGAAATTTTGTTGCTCCCCCTGGTAAATATAAAATATTAGCTACAATGACATTAAAGAATTCTTTTCTCCAATCCGGCGAAACAATTAAATATTATAAAATAATAAATTACTAATGCAATTAATAGACGGAAAAAAAATATCGCTTCAGTTACAAGAAACCATTGCTAAAGAAGTAGAGCAAATGGTAGCTTCAGGAGCAAAAAAACCACACCTGGCAGCTATTTTAGTGGGCAACGATGGTGGCAGCGAAACCTACGTGGCCAGTAAGATAAAAGCCTGCGAGCGGGTTGGGTTTAATTCTACTTTAATTCGTTTGCCGGATAATGTAACAGAAGAAAACTTATTAAAAGCCGTTCATGATCTTAACAACAATCATGATGTAGATGGATTTATTGTTCAACTACCCCTACCTCGCCACATTAACGAACACAATATTATTGAAGCCGTTAAACCCAGTAAAGATGTGGATGGTTTTCATCCAATAAATGTTGGCAGAATGGTATTAAATTTACCTTGTTACGTGAGTGCAACGCCTTATGGCATTGTGCATTTATTATCGGCCTACAAGATTGAGACAAGTGGTAAACACTGTGTGGTTATTGGCCGCAGCCATATTGTGGGTTCGCCAATGAGTATACTTCTTGCTAAAAATACGGCTTTAGGAAATTGCACCGTAACACTTTGTCATAGTAAAACAAAAGACCTTAGTTCCCACACTTTAAAGGCCGATATTATTATTTGTGCATTAGGCATTCCTGAATTTTTAAAAGCCGATATGGTAAAAGAAGGTGCGGTTGTTATTGATGTTGGTACAACACGTGTTGTAAGTGCTGAAAGCAAAACCGGATTTAAATTAAAAGGTGATGTAAAATTTGATGTAGTTGCTCCTAAATGCAGTTATATTACGCCAGTACCCGGCGGCGTTGGCCCAATGACCATTGCTTCGTTAATTCAAAATACGTTGCTGGCGGCGAAGAAAGAGATCTATAAATAGACAAAAGATGCATGACAGAAGACTCAATATAGAACGGTCTTAAGTCATTTATCTTTCATCATAAATCCCACTTAACAGCCGCTCATAATTTAATTCATTATTCCATTTACTTATTGCTTAACTTTAATGTATATTGATCTACGTTAAAGAAAATATTTCTATCGCACTCGATTCTATTAAGGCAAATCGTTTACGCGCTATTATTACCATGCTTATTATTGCAATTGGTATAACTGCTTTAGTGGGCATTCTTTCGGCTATTGACGCTATAAAGAATGGCATCAATAATAATTTTACCAGTATGGGCGCCAATACATTTACCATTCGTAATGCAGATATTAACATTCGTGTTGGTCGTCACGGTAAAAAAGCAAAGACCTTTAATAATATTAAATTTAAAGAAGCTGTAAGATTTAAAAACGAATTTAATTATCCTGTAATTACTTCTGTATCTACTATGGCAAGTATGGCCACACGCATAAAATATGGGAGTAAAAAAACAAATCCAAACATACAGGTATTTGGCAGCGATGAAAATTATATTCTAACAGCAGGTTACGATCTTGAGCGCGGAAGAAATTTTAATGCTTATGAAGTAAACAGTGGCGCACCCATTGTTATTATTGGAAAAGATATTGAAAAAGCCTTATTCACAGAGAACGAAAGTGCAATTGATAAAACAATTAAGATAGGCGCTTCGCGTTATAAAATTGTTGGCGTTCTAAAGAGTAAAGGCAATAGCGCAGGCTTTGGCGGCGATAAATTGTGCATTATTCCGCTTACAAACGCACGGCAATATTTTGGAAGTGATAATATGAGTTTTACCATAAACGTATTAACCAAAAGCAGTACTATGCTGGATAATATTTTATACGAAGCGCGTGCTGTTTTTAGAAAGGTGCGTAAAATCCCAACCACCAGTGTAGATAATTTTGATATTGTAAAATCTGATAATCTTGCCTCTATTTTAATTAAAGATCTTAAAACGGTAACACTTGGCGCTACAATTATTGGATTGATAACCTTACTTGGCGCAGCTATTGGCCTTATGAATATTATGCTGGTAAGTGTTACAGAACGCACAAGGGAAATTGGTATTAGAAAAGCATTAGGTGCAACTCAAAAAGCAATAAAATATCAATTCTTAATTGAAAGTGTTGTTATTTGCGTTATGGGAGGATTAATAGGGATCTTACTTGGCATTGTTATTGGCAACCTTATAAGTTTTGCATTAAGTACAGGCTTTTTTATTCCCTGGTTCTGGATAATTACAGGAGTGATCATTTGTATCGTTGTAGGTTTATTAAGTGGCTATTTACCGGCTAAACGGGCTTCCAAATTAGACCCGATTGATAGTTTAAGATTTGAATAGAATCCTTAAAAAAAATTAACCGCCAAAGACAAAAGGCGCTAAACTACATCTGGAAAAATTCTGTTTACAATCACTTATACTGCTAATTTTATTGAATTATTACTATATTTAGTTTTAGATAAAAGGAATTCGTTTAATATAAATGTTACATTTAAAAAAAACATAAAACGCTAAAGTTTTAATGAAGAATTTTATACAAAAAGTTACAACTGCCGGAATCGAATACACGAATAGTCCGTATGATGTGAAAACCATTACCCTCATGAACAGGATGAGCATCATTCTTGCAATAATGATGTTCGTGTTTTGTTTAACCGGTCTCACTATAAAGCTTTATGATATGCTTTATTTTGCAATACCCTTTACAGTGATATTTTGTTTAACACCATATTTTAATCATAAGGGCTGGATTACATTTAATAAATACTATTTTACTTTTACTCCTCTTTTATGTGTATGCCTTATCTGTTGGTATAACAGCATTAACCTTGGCGATAGATTCTTCTTGTTTACAACTGCAACTATTCCTGGTATTCTTTTCAGAAAAAAAGCAACCATTTATTTATTGTTCTATTTAAATATGGGCGCTTTCTTTTTAGTAACATGGTATCAAAGTACACACGCTCCTATTACAACTATACCGCACGATCTTGAGATCAAATATTGGTGTATTACTATTAGTTCTGTTTTTGCAGTACTATTTTATGTGATACAATATTTTAAAAAAGGATCAGAAGATTATGAAAAAGCAATAGAACTAAAGAACGAAGAGATCTCTACCAAGAATAAAGAGATAGTAGATAGCATTAATTACGCACAAAAGATACAAAACACATTATTGGCACATAACGATTTTTTAAAGAAATATTTACCGGATCATTTTGTGTTCTTTAAACCAAAAGATATTGTGAGTGGCGATTTTTATTGGGCTACAGAGCACAATAATAAATTCTATTTAGCAGTTTGCGATAGCACCGGCCATGGTGTGCCCGGCGCTTTTATGTGCCTTTTAAACATTGGTTTTTTAAATGAGGGTATTAAAGAAAAAAATATTTCGCCGCCAAGCCAGGTCTTTGATCATGTAAGAACAAGATTGATAAATGATATTTCAAAAGAAGGCCAACAAGATGGTATGGATGGTATCTTGCTTAAGATCGAACTTAAAGGTGATAAATTTAAAATTGAATATGCCGGTGCTAATAATGCGCCTGTGCTTATTAGGAATAAGGAGTTAATTACTTTGCCTACAGATAAAATGCCCGTTGGTAAAGGCGAAAAGGATGAACACTTTAAACTTTATACCATTGACGCGCAAAGCGGCGATATGTTATATTTATATACTGACGGCTTTGCAGATCAGTTTGGCGGACCAAAAGGAAAAAAATTCAAATATAAAGCGCTGAACGACCTTTTATTAGTTAATCATAGTAAACCCATGATGGAACAAAAAGAGATCTTTAACTCAACCTTTGAGAACTGGAGAGGAAAGCTTGAACAGGTAGATGACGTTTGCGTTATCGGAATTCGTTTATAAATAAAATGAAATATGAAAAATAAATACTTCCTGTTTTATTTCATACTTTCTATTTTCTTTTTTCATTCAAAACTATTTTGTCAATCGCAAATTTTAGATTCTCTTAAACTGATCTTAAAAAAAGAAAAATTAGTAGATACCGTTAAAGCAAAAACGCTTATTGCCCTTGCCAATGAAATAAAATACGACAATGTAGTTGAAGCAGAAAAGGTAGTAAAAGAAGGTATTGAGTTTGCCCGAAAAACCAATCGCATTGCAGATCTTGCAACTGGCTTAAAAATACTAGGTGTTATTAACGACGAAACTTTTCACTTTAAAGAAAGTATTAATTACTATCTAAATGCTATTTCATATTATCAAAAACTGCATGATACCATAAGCATTTCTCGCGTTGAATGTAATATAGGTATGTTGTATCGAAAAATGGATCAAAACCGCGAAGCAATACGCTTTTTCAGAAAGTGTACGCCTGTTTTTGAAAAAGCAAATTTTGTAATGGGTATTAATCTTTCCAATCAAAATATGGGCATTGCCTATTTTAACCTAAAAAATTATGATAGCGCACTGGTGTTTTTTTTTAAGTCGGCGGCAGTTCTAAAAGCCAATAATATAAGTGATCCAAGCATCCTTGGAAATATTGGAAATTGTTACATGATGAAAAACGATCCTGTAAAGGCTCGAAAATATATTGAGACCTGCTGTAAAGATTTTATTATATCAGGTGATTCTTCTTCTAATTTTTATTTTTGGAAATACGCACTTGCTAATCTTTATAGAGATCTTGGCAAAACAAAAGAAAGCATAAAATTATATGAAGAAAGTAAAAAAGGGTTTAAAGACCTTGGACTATTTTACAGTGAAAATAATTTTACGCTTATGAAGCATTTGGCCGGCACTTATGCCACAGCCAGGGATTTTGAATTGGCGTATGAAAATGCTTCTAATGCGTTAAGCATTCGCGATACTTTATTTAATAAAGATTTTGCCGGACAAATGAACGAAATGAAAGAAAAATACGAATCTGATAAAAATGAATTAAGTATAAGTAATCTAAATAAAGAAGCCCGTTTAAAAGATGCCGAGATAGATAAACAAAGGCTAAGGCAATATGGCATGGCAGTAGGAATAATATTGTTGCTTCTTCTATCAGTTGTGTTATATAAAAATTTTACCAGAAAAAGGAAAGACAATCACATCATTCAAAATCAAAAGAATATTGTGGATGAAAAGAATAAAGAAATAACAGATTCTATTACTTACGCCAAACGAATACAAACAGCTTCCTTACCAACAGAAAATTATATTCAAAGGAACATGGAGCGTTTAAAGAAGAAAGATTGATCAGCCTCCAAAACTTACAGCAATGATCTGGATCTTACGCTCTGAAGCAGCAGCAGGATTGTAAACCGAATTACGTTTATCTTTTAGATCATCACTTACTTTACTGGCCGGTAATTCACCAATATCCACATCTTCAAAAATAATTTTTCCTTCGCCGGGTGTTTGATTATTAAAATACTTTACAAACCAACCTTTTTTTGTTTCTGCAAAGTAGTTACGCAAACTGCTTATCCTGCGTTTTGCCAGGTTTACGTTGTAATCGGTGCTGGCTAATGGACTGCAATAACCTTTCATGGTAATTTTTACGGTCTCGCCTTTTATTAATACTTTTTCTAATAGGTCAGAAAATTTCCGAAGGTCTTCCATGCCGGCATCCACGCTATCTGCGAAAAAATTCTCAATACGGTTAGTTGCTTTTTCTTTTATATCGCCCTCCGTCCCTTTTGGATATTCTTCCATATACTGTGGCACTAGAGCCTTGTATTCATTATAAGTTGTTTCGTAGTTTTTTGGTGTAACAATGTTCTTTGTTTTTGGATCCGGCTCATCATTATGAAAATACAACGTAAGCGGGCATAATAATTTCATTTGACCAGTTAGTAAAGCCATTGTATCTATTGGCGTTGGCGGCAGGTTTAAAGGCTTAATCGTGAACCTGTAAATATCATTGCAACAGTTTAATTTATTTTCAAAATAAGAACCTACCCTGTTGCTTGAAAGATAAGCGCGATCGCGGGTTTTATTTACCGAATAATAAATATCATTATAACTGCTGTTTATAGGGTAACCGGCATTTTGCGGTTCTAAAAAAACAGAATCTTTAAATTCGCTTTTAAAGATATCAAAACCGCCAAGTCCTTTGTGATAAGTACTGCTAAAGAACAATGTATTTCTTTCGTTCACGTACCAGGGCGTTATTTCATCGTCAGGCGTATTAATTTTTTTTCCGGCATTTTTAGGCGCTTCATAACTGCCATCGTCATTTTTATAACTGTACCAAATATCCAGTCCACCTTCGCCCCCTGGCCTGTTGCTGGCAAAGAATAATACTTGTTTCCCGTTTATTTCGCCAAAACTTGGTTGCGATGTATTTATACCTTTTTGGTTTATAGGTTCGGGCATGCGCTCGGGTAACTGCCATTTATTATTTACATAATTACTTAAATATAATTCGCAGGTATACTCGCTGGCATTTTTTGTTTTACAGCGCGACACGATCATCTGTTTGTAATTAGCACTAAAACAGGTGTTGGCGTTATGTAAATAAGTAGCATTGATATTTGTATCAAGGGCTTTTACTTTTTGCCACTTCATTTTTCTCATTTCCGACTTGTAAATTTTATTAAAGCTTACATCGTTGGCATCTTTTTTTGCAGGGTTTTTTAAAGACGAAAAATAAAGTGTGCTGTCTTTTTCAAAAGCGGCATATTCGCTTACCTTGCTGTTTATTGTCGTATCAAGATGTTCGAGCTTTGGGCTTACCGGGTTTTTAATAAGCATCTGCGCAAGATCGCAGGCCTCTATTTCGATAAGTGATTTTTTTAAATAATAATCGAAATTAATTTTCTGACTTTTCTTTTTAACCTTCGAAAATTTCGTGAACCATTTTTTTGCATCCTTATATTGGCTTTTGCTTTTTAAGATCTGTCCTATCCAATAAAAAGTAAGCGGATATTTTTTACCGTTATCAAGCGTTGCAACCTTATTATATAAACGCAACGCCAGATCCATATCAAAATTTAAACGGCTGGCATCGGCATAATTGTATTGTAAACCAATATCGCTGCTATCCCTATAAAACAAACGGTTGTAACATTGCGCGGCGCCATACCAGTCTTTATTTGCCATGGCGGCATCTGCCTGCGCTTGCACTAAACGGCTCGATTGCCCAATTGCAAAATTAAAGCTGCAACATAAAAAAAGTATTTTAAACCAAAGCGTTTTTTTCACCTTACATAAATACGGGACATACCCTTTTTTTTACAAAATTGCTCACCTTACGCGATATGACGTAATTAATAAAAATTTCAAATGCACCGCGCCTGTTGGTGGCAGCGGTAAATTTGCTGGTATTAATATCGTAGGCAATACCGCTTTGCAAAGTTTTGTGAGTATAACCAAATCTAAAAATAACTGCATCGCGGGCCCTTAAACATACACCGGCCAACACCGCTTTATTTTCATCACGGCTAAAATAATATTTGATAGAACTGTGAGGTATTAACTCGTAGTTTTTTGCCTGTTTCGAGATCAATGCTTCGGCAATAATATCAACATTTTGATTAATGGGTGTTGAATAACTTAAATAATTCGTCAATCTAAAATCCAACCTGCTTAAGGCATTGCCCTGGTATGTAATAACGGGGTTGGTTAAATGGTGAAAACCTAAACCAACCGTAAAACGATGTTTGTTATTTAAAATATATTGTATGCCTGTGCCCATATTTATATCGGCATAATTATATTTTGTCCAGTCAAAATTTTCGCCTGTAGCTGTGGTCTTATTATAGTTTACACCGTCATATTGACTATCAAAGGTCATTTTATCGTAATCAAAACCAACCTGGCACCAGCCAAGGTTCATGCCAATTGTAAATAACAAACTACTATCGGGTTTACCTAAAAAAATATAACTGCCGTTGGCATACAACTGTGTTGTACCATAACGGGCATCGCCTGCTCTATCGCTATTAAAAACCAAACCAATACCAACCATATCCTTTACCAATTGTTTAGGTTTAAAGCGCGCTTCGCCGGCCATACTAAAGGTTGAATATGGCACGGGAACAGCCTGCCATTGGCTGCGATAGATAGCACCCACCCTAAAATCGCCATTAAAAAAGCCTGTAAAAGCGGGCGTTAAATTTAATAAAGAGCCATTGAACTGCGAAAAGTGAATGTCCTGGCTAAATGCAGAGAGGTCAACCAATAAAATGGCCAAAAACAAATATAGTATGCGTGTTTTTATAGAATTTTTCTTACCCTTAAAAATACGATTTTTTCAAATAACAAACAAAGCTTTGTTTCCCATGTTTAATTCTTAAATTTGTAGCTCAATTTTAAAAACTATGGCTACCGATAATTTTCAGGCTCACGATTACTATTTAATGGATGAGCTTTTGAGCGATGAACATAAACTGATAAGAGAAACTGCCCGTGCATGGGTAAAAAAAGAAGTTACACCAATTGTAGAAGAGGCTTGTCAAACCACTAAGTTCCCAAAACAATGGATAAAAGGTTTGGCCGAGATAGGTGCCTTTGGCCCTTATATTCCGGCGGAATATGGCGGGCCGGGCTTAGACCAGATCTCGTACGGGTTAATTATGCAGGAATTAGAACGTGGCGATAGTGGCTTGCGTTCTACAGCTTCGGTACAAAGCTCTTTGGTGATGTTCCCTATCTTTACTTATGGAAGCGAAGAACAAAAGAAAAAATATTTGCCAAAACTGGCCACCGGCGACCTAATGGGATGCTTTGGTTTAACAGAACCCGATCACGGATCTAACCCAAATGGTATGATCACTAATTTTAAAGATGCAGGCGATGGTAAGAATGTAATTTTAAATGGTGCAAAAATGTGGATCTCTAATTCACCCTTTGCTGACATTGCTGTTGTTTGGGCTAAAGATGAGGCGGGAGAAATAAGAGGTTTAGTTGTTGAAAGAGGAATGGCAGGGTTTACAACCCCTGAAACGCATGGTAAATGGAGCTTACGCGCCAGTGCTACCGGCGAATTGGTTTTTGATAATGTAAAAGTGCCTAAAGAAAATATTTTCCCAAACATTAAAGGCTTAAAAGGTCCTTTGGGTTGTTTGAACAGCGCGCGTTATGGTATTGCCTGGGGCGTAATTGGTGCGGCCATGGATTGTTACGACAGTGCTTTGCGTTACAGTAAAGAGCGTATCCAATTTGGTAAACCAATTGGTGCTTTTCAGTTAACACAAAAAAAATTAGCAGAGATGATCACCGAAATTACCAAAGCACAATTGCTTACCTGGCGTTTAGGTGTTCTAAAAAATGAACACAGAGCATCGCCTGCACAAATTAGTATGGCAAAACGTAATAATGTGAACATGGCTTTACAAATTGCACGTGAGGCACGTCAAATACACGGTGGTATGGGCATTACAGGCGAATACCCTATTATGCGCCACATGATGAATTTAGAAAGCGTTATTACTTACGAAGGAACTCACGATATACATTTATTAATTACCGGAATGGATGTAACGGGCTTTAATGCTTTTAGTTAATTAACCACCAATACACTAAGCTCACAAAGAAGCACTAAGATTTTTTTTACGCTAAATAAAAAGATCCCGTGCAAGAATGCCGCGATCTTTTTATTTTTACAATCGTCAATCTTTCAATTGTAAATTAATTATTGTTTGATCATTTTTTTAGTATCAACGGTTTTACCATCTACCACTAAAGTATAATTATAAATACCACTGCTAAGATCGTTGGCATAAACTGTGATTTCGCCCAGGCCTTTTTTAGCAATATCTACAGTTTTTAAAATACGGCCTTCTATTGTTGTAAAAATTAATTGTGCGTAACCATATTTCTCAGGTACATTATATTTTATAACGGTGCTTTCGCTAAAAGGGTTAGGCTGGTTTTGATCCAATACCAAAGCATCGGCATTACTTAAAGTAATGTTTTGTTTGTTTAAAGTAGTGGCATTTACCCCAGTGTTTGCGGGTGTTTGGTTTGGGTTAATTACTTTTGAATTAGAATTTAAAGCGGTAATTAAACTATCAATACGGTTGTTTTGCTCTTTAGCATTAGCAACCAAAATTGCTATAAAAGCATTATAATTTAATGTTTTGTAGCTATGAGCCGGCTTTATAATCGTTCCAAGTGAATCTTTTATAGCCGCTGCTTGCATAACGTTTACTAATTCAGGTAAAACATTTTCAACATCTTGCGCTATAAAACCATATTGTTTTTTATTTGTAAATCTAAATTCTTTCCAATTTGTTGAATCTAAATTATATGATTTTGGCAATAATGAGTTAATTAAATTTTTTGAATTTGTTATCGCAAGCTTATTAATTTTAAATTTATTATCGGACGAAATGCTCGTTGCACCGACAATATTTCCATTAACATTAACATCACCATTAAAGTATCCTGCATATTTAATTGTATAGCCACCAATTGCTGCGCCAGATATATCACCATATACGGCATAGGCATTTGTGCCAATGCCCGAATTAATAGTGCCATAAACCGAATAATTATTTTCGCCAAAAGCCGTACGACCGTAAACCCCAAACAAATTTGTAAACGGAACAATGGAAGCGCTAACACCGGTACTAGAAACACCAAACACACCATACGAGTTTTCATTCGAGTTGGTATTATCAACTGTTCCATAAACACCATATTTTATTGGCGAGGTACACAAATTTTTACCTAATACACCAAACGATTCGCTAATTGCATTGCCAACTACAGCGCCCGTAGTGCCAATAGATTTATCAGTTAAACCTAAAGTGCCTGTAGCTGAAAAATCGCCTCCTTTACTTAAATAGCCACCGATACCGCTGCCTTGAACGCCTGTAACATAATTATTACCGTTATTTGTGTTAGACGAACTTTGACTATTGCCTGCTATACCTATGGTACCATTGCCATTACCGTCGGCATTTGATACCAGGCCTATGTTTTGAAAAGTGTTTTTTGTTTTGTTTTCAATTACCGAACCATATGTACCTGTAACACCGGGGGGATTTACTGTAAGATCGGTTAAAAAATATTGCCCTGTTGAAAGTTCGGTATTGTAAAAAGCAATTTTAGGGTTAAGTGAATTGGCAGGCACTAACCCCGTACTTGAAACATTAAATGTGCCCAAACCGCTCCACATCATATTAAAATTTTGTAAGGCTACATCCGTATGATGCAATAATGTACCACCCAACTCCACTGCTGGAAATGCAACACTTGTATTTAAACCGTTTTGTGCTGTTACAACAGCCGGGCCGCTGCTACCACCATCGGGTACCAAAACCACATCGCCAAGGTTATTAACGCTTAGCACTTTGCCGCTTGTATTATTTTGCGGTATGCTTGTACTATTAAGATCGCTAAAACGTAAACCACTGGCGCCTGTTGGCGGGCCAAAGGTTGGCGCAACAGGCCCACCGTTTGCGGTTTCTGCGCTTGCTAAGGCTGTGTTTATCTCAAATTGGTTACCGGGTACATTTGTGTTAACACCAACAAAACCGTTTGCTTTTATAACCGCTCGTTGCGTGTTGTTGGTTAAAAAACGAAGGTCAAGATTTTCTTGTTGGTTTAATACACCAATACCATTTGCTAAAATACCAAGCTTTAAACCATCTCCAGCATTAACACCTGTTGTGTTATTTGTTACCTGGTAATTGGTGGCATTTGCGCCATCGCTGATATGAAATAAACTTGTGGGATTAAACAATAAATTGGTGTTACTCACGCCAACAAATCCGCCAGCCGTTGTTAATGTTATAGGTAAATTAGTTTCTTGTTGATTTAGATTCGCATTACCGCTACCGAAGATGCCAATCTGGAAGCCATCGCTTGATGTTTGACTCGTAGTAAAGTTGGCAAATGTTTGTGTTACCCTATTTGAAGGGCTTCGGTTATCAACCACATGCACATTAAATTGCGGTAACTGCGTGCCAATACCTACTTTAATTTGAGAAAATGGAAGTGGGACACTTAATTCACCACCAATATTAATAATACCATTACTTGAGGTAATATCGTCACTTCCTGAAAATGGGTTAATCGATCCTAACCACAAAGAATTTTGCCCTACATGCAATCTACCGGTAATTCTCGCCCCGCCTAAAACGCTCAAAGTGTCGGTGGTAATAAGGCCATTATTTAAAAAACCACCATTTTTATCAAAAACAGCTCTTGTGTTGCCTGATGTTTTAATGACAAAATTTTTGCTGTTATTCGTCCCGATATACTCACCGTTACTTGCGTTGTTACCATCTACTTTTCAATTATTTTGGGATTGAGCTGCAAATACTGTTAATGTAAACGCAACAGCAAATGATACTTTTTTGTTTTCTGATTTCATAATAGGGTTTATTTTTGGATAATTAATTTTTCTTTTTTATTAAAGTTATATGTAGATATTTCTATAAAGTACAGGCCATTCGATAAAGAACTTATATCAACTTCTTCAGTAACTATGTCTTTTTTTTCTAAAACAATGCAACCATCTAGGTTATATATTTTGAGAGAGAAAATTGATTTGTTGATGTTAGTAATATTTATTTTATTGGATGCTGGATTGGGGTAAAATTCATTGTTTTCACTGATTAATCCATTTTCAAAAACACCAGTATTTAAACAATTGACTTGATAATTAAATGTAAAAGCTGAATCAGTACTTAAGCAGATATCATCAATAAAATATTATGCGCCCTGTGTTCCACCCGAATTAACCATAACTGTTGTGGTTAATGAAGCATCATAAAAATTTCCAATCGATATATATTTATAATTTGAGTCAGCAAGATAATTTCCAAATAATGATGTCCAATTCAGGGTATCAGTTATAACTTGATTAAATTTTATGTTAGAAAAATTTGGTGGACTACCTACCGCAGAGACACTAGGAATTTTTGTTGAAAACAAGGCGCCAATATTATTGGTTGCGTACTTTGTATTTGCTAAGGAGATTTTTATTGAAAAATAGTATTTTGTTCCTGTCAACAACGAATCTGTTAGCTTTATTCCTAATGTCTCAGTATTAATGTTAAATGGCCAATAAGTGAGAATTCCACAATAAGCCTTACAATTACTTAAAATTGTGTTTTGATAGCCAAATGAATTTTTCGGAATATTGGCATAATCAAAAGGTCCGCTATAGCATTTATTAAAATAGTCAGTACTTCCATTCGTATTAAACCAAAATTTTGTTTTGTATAATTGTGAAACGTTATTAGGGCAACCACCAATAGTATCCTCAAACGATGGATTTGGTACTAAATTTATTTGCGCATAAAAGACAAAAGACAAAAATATTTTTTTAGTTATTTTCATTTTAAATGCGCTAAGAGATCAGTTTATTAAAAGTAATATAAAAAAGGTAATAAACAAATTTTTGGCTGTTAAATAAGAGAAGGATCGCAGATCCTTTTTGTTTTTAATAAAGCTACAGGATTAACACGCGCTAAAAATTGGTTCAAATCCTGCGGAGCGGGATGTGACGGGCTTCAATGCTTTTAGTTAGTTAGAATTTTACTAAAATAAAAAAGCCCTGCGAAAATATCGCAGGGCTTTTTTTATACTATTTTTTTAGATTAAACGTAACCGAAAATTTTCTTGTTGGTTTTCTTTTTGTGTGACCATTCTACTTTAAATCCATACGGACAAGTATTTGAACCGGCGCTAACCGAGTTACCACTTTGATCAACACTGAAAGTAACTTTAAGATCAAATTCTTTATCAGCTACTTTAATATCAACAGCACCGGCAACAGGAGCCCACCATCCGCAAGTCCAGTTCCAAACAATTGGCGTTGTAACCTGACTTGTAAATGTATCGCCATCACGAGTTGTACCATAATTTTCAAGGCCTGAAAGATCACCTTCTGAACCAATACCTTCGCCTGTGCAAGTTAAGATACCACCCGGCAAGGTATAAGTAAATTTACGATTGATATTGTAAACAGCGGTCTTACCATCTTCAAAAGTTACATTAAGGTTAGTTCCTTTAACAGATGTACCCAAACTTGTTTGTGTTTTAACGATCAACAATTCCCACCAGCTTCCGCCTGTTTCGTTAGTAATATTTTGCGTTCCGTTTAACTCAATGCTTTTTCCATCAGATGCACGGGTAACTTTGTAAGCAAGATAATCTACTTTTAAAACACAACCGGCGTCTTTCCATTTTTTTGTTGGGTAGTTTTGTATGCTTAAACGAATAGACCCTGTTCTTGTACGGTTATTAACTGTAGTGCCGTTATAGTTTATTTTAATTGTTCCTAAATATGCACCTAGGGTATCAATAGTATAACCTGTAGCGGTAATGCCCAGTGCTTTTTGAATGGCAACCGCGCTTGAACCATTTACAGTTCTACCATGTAAAAAAGCATTGTTTCCTACTTCTGTATTAACATCATTGGTAGCAGCATCATTTTCGCTTTGTACCGACCTGTTATCGGAAGATGATTGACCATCTTCTTCTTTAAATGCTTTTTTCTTTTTACAGCTAGTAAACATTAAACCTGTAGTTAATGCCATAATACTTAATGAGTAAATTATTTTTTTCATTTGAGTTTATTTTGGTTTATATATGTAAGTCGTGCTAAAAAGTAGACTACCCTATTCAAAAATATGAAAAAAAAGTTAAATTTAATGTTAATCTATTTCAAAGTTTACTTCATAACCTCAAATAATGTACTCTAAAACTTTTAAATAAATATTTATTTTTCGGGTTTTATGGTCGTAATTTCAGCTAAATCCATGATACTTTTTTCAATTTCACAAACAATTGCCTCTACATCCGTTGATCTGCAAAGTATTGGCTCTCCAAAACAAACATAAGCATCAAAGGGCACTAACAATCTTTCGCCCCTTGGTAAAACCTTACCCATACCTTTCATAAATACCGGTATGTAATGTACTTGCGGATTCATTTTCATTAATAGGCCTATGCCTTTTTTAAATTCCTGCATTTTTTCGGGTTCACCGCGCGAACCTTCCGGAAATAAAATTAATGAATGTCCCTTTTTTAATATTTCACTCATTACGCGAATAGGATTTTGTTCGCCTTTTTTAACTGTGCGGGGAATTAAAATAGCATTCACAAAATAGCGCGTAAAAAAAGCGCGCACAGGCGATTGCCCAAAATAATCTCCCGCTGCAACAGGATGTGTTTTTACCAATTGAGTTGAACTAAGTGCCGAAAGAAGAGCCATCGTATCTAAATGACTATTGTGATTAGAAACAATTACAAATTGTTTGTTTTTTTTAAGAAGATCTTGTTTGTGATATTTTACACCAACAATGATTCGTAAAAAATTACGCATTAATATTGAATATATAAGGCCTAAAACAATTCTGCGCATTAGGCGTAATATAAATTATAAACGATGTAAAAAAACACCGGCGCTGAAATAGAAAGAGAATCTATCCTATCTAACAAGCCACCATGGCCCGGAATAAGCGTTCCTGTATCTTTTAAACCAATATCTCTTTTAACTGCCGACACAACTACATCGCCAACAAAACCTGCAAAAGCGATCATAAAACCAACTACCAATGACTCTATACCATTTAATGGTGTCAAAAATTTTATAAAGTAAGCCAGCACTGTTGTAGTTAATATACCACCCACAAAACCTTCCCAGGTTTTATTAGGACTTATCTTTGGTATGATCTTGTGCTTGCCAAATAATTTGCCCCAAGTAAACTGAAAGACATCATTCATTTCAGTTAAAAAAACCACAAACAATAATAAGCCGCGGCCGCCTGCATGAAAGCCTTCAATTTCGGGAAGTGATAATAAATAGGCGAGGTGACTGATAGAAAATACGGTAAGCATTAATTGTGTTGGCAATACACTCATTGATCGTCCTATCTCTGTTGTTATACCACGGATGACCAATACAAAAGGAATCCAGATATACATAATAACAGGAATAAAAATAATGAAGAGATTAAACCAACCTTTGTAAGCAATAAAATATTGTATTGGAATGGCAAGATAACACCAGATGATCACGCGCCTGTCTTCAGCCCTTACATTTTTACTGATACTTGCTATCTCGCGCATGGCAGCAAATGAAAGTAGGCCAAAAGCAACATAAGAAACTATGGGATGAATGGTGGTAGCCAAAACAAATATGGCAGCCATTGCCCACCATGATTTAGTTCTCATTTTAAGCTCGGTTAAATTAGCTTGCGGTTTTACTTTACCCCATATAAAAAACAATAAAGTAGCCGTAACCAATAATCCAAGAATTAGTAAGATTATAAAAATAACTTCTTTATTATCTAAGTATTTTGCGGTGTCAAAAAAATTCATTTCGCTTGTTTTAATGTTTTATAAATTCTTACAGAAGTACTAATAACCAATAATAAATTAATTGCCATAAAAACTATATCCAGATATGGCAATAGAGCTTTTGTAAATAACAAGATCAAACTTATTAAGCCAACTACAAATGCCCTATCGCTTTTGCCCATTGGTCCTTCATAACGGCGAGCCCCTGAAACAGCTTTTCCCAAAATGCCGGCATACTCATTAATAACAGAGAGAAAAAGAAAAAGTAAACACACATATATATTCAACGAAAATAACTTTCCTAAAGGAATAAAGATGAACAGGTCTGAAATAACATCGCCTAACTCATTTAATACTTCTCCGGCTTTACTTTGCATATTATACGTACGTGCCATCATACCATCCAAGGCATTTAAGGCCATACGTACTAAAAGGGCTAATGGCAGAATTAAAAAAACTTTACCGTAAGGATGCATCCATGTAAGAATACCAGTACCAACAGACAATAAAATTGCCGCCCAGGTGATCATGTTTGCGCTAATACCCAATTTATACAAACCGCTTAGAACGGGCTTTAAGAGCTGCTGAAACTTGGGTTTTATCTGGTAAAAAGATATCATTTATTTTTTATTGTAAAGCGTGAAAGGATCTTCTTTATAAACTTGGCGTTTTGCAGTTATTGTAAATTTACCTGTACTAAAAAAATTCATGATCTCCTTGCCGGTAACATCAAAACAGTTGTACATATTATCATGATTTGATAAGGTATAAAAGAAATCATCGTTTTCCTGTTTTAGCGAATCAACGTCCCAAGTTATAGGCCCCAGCAATAAAGCAGAGCGTTTATGTTTAAATACTAGTTTAGTTGCTCTATTTTCTATAATGATGCCCACTTTAATATTATTTTTTGTAAGCGATGGATATGGTGTTTGCGAAAACTCTTTCATTATTTTACCGGCAACTAAACGAATAATGAAAGGCACATCTTTTACAAGGGCATAAGGCGCGCGTTCCTGCAAGGGACTTCTATCGTAAACAATAGAAGTGATGTTGTTTTTTGGATGTCGCAGGATCCATTTATTGAGTGTCCATGAGCCAACTATGTAAGAAAATACATGTAATTTTTTATATCCTGCCAGTTTGTGTTTTATTATAAACTCGTCGAGGTTGGTTACACAATCTGCAATAGAATGGCGCGATATATAATCGGGAATAAAAACATCGTATTCATTATTAAAGAAAAAATCTGAAATAAGCTTTGTGCCGTGCACGCGCGAACCAAAACCCGGTAAAATAAGAATGGCCTCCTTTTGGCCAAGATCTTTTGAAGGGTCTTTTATGTATATTCTTTCTTTACCCGCGGAAAGGTTAAGAATAGAAATAAAATAAACAACGATAAAAAATAAATATCTCAAAAAAGGTAAGGCTATTTACAAATATAGCAGAATAAAGCAAGAAAAAAAATACAGGCATTTTAAGATAGAAACGGCGTTATACTTTTAAATATACCCATTCTAAAAGTTTAAGGCTTTTGATATCTACCTTAGAAAGATCTACCACTTCGTTATTTACCTTGTATAAACCTTCCACCGGGTATATGCCATCAATTTCGGTCCGTCCACGGGTTTTTGGTTTTAAAAGAAATAAATTATTTTCGCCAATACCAATATGATTAAACACTACCGAATAAACTACCACATCATCAAACAACAAATATTTATTAGTGATAGTAGCATTAACCGGTATGTTTAAAAAACTAGTAGTACTATTTACAGGACATACAATTATACTTTTATCAATATATTTGGTTGGAATGTGCTCCATATAATTTTCGCCCCGTACTTTTATACGAATATTTAAAAAGGGGATCTTAAGGTCTTCGTCTTTATTTTTTGTAATATAAAAAGGGAATTGAATTTTAAGGTTAAAGTATTTTTGTTTGTAAATTTTAAAGCGGCTAACCCTTAACATGACTACCCAAAACAAAAACCCGTCGGAGAACAAAGCGAAAAAGAATTTTGAGACCGAGGTTCTTAGATCGGATACGATAATATTATTTACAAAGGTTATTACAATGGTTAAAGAGTACCAAAATAATAAACGTAAAAATATTTTATAGGTGTAATGAATTTTATCGTAATCAAAAAAGCTTGAAAAATTATTGGCGTTATTAAGCATTTGCACCCAAAAATTAATACCAATTAAATAGATCATAATTGAAAAAAAGGCGGTGAGATAACCATAAGATGTATCCATTAAAAAGAAATCGAACAAGCCATGCGAGGCAATAGCCACAAAGGATGCAACAAGTACATTAACTACAGGTTTACCTTTTTTAAACAACTTATAACGGTAAAAACCATACACTATTAAAGTTGTATTTATAATATGCTCTAACGACGAATAAAATGTGCGGGGCGTAATAACTTTAATACCGTATAAACTGAAGTATTTAAAATTTTCGATCATGGCAAAGCCAATAGCAACCACACCTGCATAAATAAGATAATCAATTGGCTCGTCTATCTTTTTTCTGAAAATGGTTATTACAACAACAACGCCTATTATTTTAGAGAACTCTTCGTTTAAACCTACACCAAATATGGCATAAAGGAAATCGTTCAGGAACTTACCATTTTCTCCTATACCCGCCTTATGAAGCAAGCTGTAAAAAAATAAACAAATACTAGGAGTACAACAACCTATTATTAAAGCGGTAATTAATGGCCAGATCTTTTCACGTTCAAAAACATCAATGCGCCTAAAATAGTCGATCCACATAGTGGCCGATACAATGGCGGCAAAAGCCATAAAAAATAATGTAATTTTACTGTCAGACATTATTGGCTCTAAAATAAAAAACCCGTAACAAGGTTACGGGTTTTAAAAGTATAAAAAATTAAGCTAAACTTATTCAGCTACAACTTCGAAGTTTACAGTAGCAGCAACGTCTTTATATAAACGTACTTTTGCAGTGTAAGTACCTAAAGCCTTGATGTTATCTTCAGCTAGTTCGATATTCTTACGTTCTATATTGTAACCTGCTTTTTGTAATGCATCAGCAATTTGAATATTGGTTACAGAACCAAATATTTTTCCGCTTTCGCCGGCTTTTGCACCAACTTTAATGCTTACACCTGCTAATTTCTCAGCATTTGCAGCAGCTTCTTTACGCAATTTGTCTTCTTTAAAAGCACGTTGTTTTAGAATTTCAGTGTGCATTTTTTTCACACTTTCAGTTGCTAGAACTGCCATGCCTTTTGGTAATAAAAAGTTACGACCATAACCGTTACGCACAGTTACTTTGTCATCTTTGTAACCTAATCCCTTTATATCTTGTTTTAAAATAACTTCCATTTTCTTTTCCTCCTCCTTATTTTAATAAATCGGCCACGTATGGCATTAATGATAAATGGCGGGCACGTTTAACGGCTTGCGCTACCTTACGTTGGAATTTCAATGAAGTTCCTGTTAAACGGCGAGGTAACAATTTACCTTGTTCGTTAACAAATTTCAATAAAAAATCAGGGTCTTTGTAATCGATGTATTTAATACCACTTTTCTTAAAGCGGCAATATTTTTTTTTCTTAGCCTCTGCTGTTGGAGGGTTAAGATATCTTATGTCTTTTGGGGCTGCCATTTTTTCTTAAACGTTAATTAGTTAAACATTACGCGCTAGCGCTTTCTTTCTTTTTAGTTTTAGCTTCCGCTCTTAAACCTTTGCGTTTATCTGCATAGGCAACAGCGTGTTTATCTAAAGCTACCGTTAAAAAGCGTAAGATACGCTCATCACGTTTGTAAGTAACTTCCAAATCATTTACAATAGCCTCACCTTCACCTGAAAATTCAAGTAAATGGTAAAAACCGGTTGTTTTCTTTTGGATCGGGTAAGCCAATTTCTTTAGGCCCCAGTTCTCTTCGTTCACTACCTTTCCACCTAGGTCGGTAATAGTTTTTTTAATTTTCTTCGCGGCCTCCTTTGCCTGATCATCAGACAAAACGGGAGTTAAAATGAAGACCGTCTCATAACGTTTTTCCATTGTTTATTTATTTTTGTTTTTAATTGGGCTGCAAAGATAGGAAAATATTCTAAAAATCACCAAGATCCGGGATTTTTTTTAAGAAAAAGGCAATAATTTACAAAGAGGAGAATCCTCTCTGCGAAAATAGCTTATTTAGAAGAAACTGTCGTGTTAAAAGATGGGTTAAGATTGGCAGAGGTTTCCTGGTCAAATATACCCTCGGTGATAGATTCATTATCCCTAAAACAGGCCACTCCACCCCAATTAAAGATCTTCTTTTGATAGATCCAAACCTCTTCTTCTTTAACTAAAATACGTTGAATGATATAAACATTTTTACCTTGGATGATCTCTTCTGTAACACCCGGTTGATATTTTGCTAAAAGGGCTAAAACATTAGGAGTTAGAGCTTTTTTATTAACTACTGTATTAGAAATTACAATGGTTTTATCACTATTTTGAACAGAAGTACTTGCTATTGCAGGTTTTCTTTGAGGGATATAACCCACTTTTGACTGTTTAGCCAGTTTTTTATCTGCCAATTCTTTCTCACGAGCCGCTTTAATTACTTCCTGTTCGGCCTTTTGTACTTCTTTCATGGCCGCTTTCATATCTTTTAAGTAGGCCTCGTCGTAATCGATGTTATTATTTTTTGGGTTGTAAGAGTATTTATTAATAGGTTGGTCAAAAAGCGAATAATCAACGCCTTCGTAACGGGTAAATAATACTACATCGGCTACATAATCAGGAAACTTAGGCATTACCTGGTTCTCTTTAATACCTTTGGTACTTACAAAGTATTTTTTTTGTACATATCCTTCTTTTGAAACAGTTATATCAAACTCGCGGTTTAAGGGTAAATATAGGTTATAGTTGCCATCTACATCGGCCTGGGTTGAGCTTGAAAGGAATTCATCCTGTACAACATGTATATTAGCACCGCCAATAGCAGAGTTTTTCTCGGTAAAGATCTTTCCTTTAAAGTGAATGGTTATTTGCTGACTATAGCAGTAGTGCAGGCTCAGGAACAAAAATGCTATTAATTTTAATCTATTCATTGCTTCAATTTAACGGCTTATACCGTAATTTGGTCGGCGAAGTTACATCTTTTGTCGAGATATTAATTAACTTCTTCCTGTTAATAAATACTAATACGCAAATGCTATGCCAGCGAAATTATTAATTAACATATGCGCGCAATAATTAACAAAAACAGTTAAGAATGGCGTTTTTGGAGGCTTTTTTTAACGTTTATTAATATTGCAGCTTAAATGCCTACATTTATACTTGTCTTTTACATCTAACTTTATGCGATTTTTCTTCAATAAATTTCTCCTTTTAAGTATAAGTCTCCTCTTATTGTCCCTTAATTCGCTTTCACAAAACGAATATGTTGATTATAGGTCTACCACTAACCCATTATATTGGAAGAACCGTAAACCGTTTGAAGGTTATTGGCAACAAGATGTACATTATACTATTAAAGCAGAATTAAACGATAGTAGCGATATTGTTACCGGTAACGAAGAATTAACCTATTGGAATAATTCTCCCTACGACATCTCTTTCGTTTATTTTCATTTATATAGTAACGCTCAAACTAAAGATTCATATTGCGCCAATCTATATAAGAATAATAACTACAATTTAAAGTTTGGTAAGTACCGTTCACAAAACCTTGGCACTTCTGTAGAAAAAATTACGGTTAACGGCCAGGAATTAAAAACAGAACTGGATAACACTATTCTTAAAGTTTATTTTCAAAAGCCATTAAAATCGGGCGAAGCATTAACGATGATCCTTGATTTTAAAACTTATTTTGATGTAGAGGCCATTCGCAACCGCATGAAAATGTTTAATGCCTTTGGTTATAAACATTACGACATTGTGCACTGGTACCCACGCGTAACGGTTATTGACAGTAAATTTGGCTGGAACACCGATCAACACATGGATCATGAATTTTATGGCGATTTTGGTTCGTATAATGTAGAAATGACGTTACCAAACAATTATATAATTGATGGTACTGGTACTTTATTAAATGAGCAGGAAATGTTACCCGATACCTTGCGTAAAAAATTAGACATTAGTAATTTTCTTCAAAAACCTTTCAATTCACCGCCATCAGTAGTGATCAAAAAAGATGGCACTAAAAAAACATGGAAATTCTCTGCGATCAATGTGCATGATTGCGCTTTTACCGCTGATCCCACTTATAGAATAGGCGAAACAAACTGGGATGGTGTGCGCTGTATTGCCCTGGTACAAGAGCCACACGCGGCGGGTTGGTACAACTGTTCAAAATATACTGCCAAGATCATGGAAGTAAATTCGTACAACATTGGCCCTTATCATCATCCAAAAATGATCATTGCCGATGCACAGGATGGTATGGAATACCCGATGTTAACGCTTTGTGGGGGCTTTGACCCTAATTACAGGGGCTTAATCGTTCACGAAATGACACACAACTGGTTTCAGGGAATGGTAGGAAGTAATGAGAACTATCGTGCGTTTATGGATGAAGGGTTTACACAGTTCTATACAGCAGATACCTATCAATACATAGACGGCCCTTTAATGATAGAGCCAAAACCAAAAAGTAATTATGTTGAAAAATTTACAGAGCCTGTAAAAGTTATTGATGACGAGATATACAATTCTTTTTATACCAACGCCGTAATTCGTAATGAAGAGCTGCCTTTAAACACACACAGCGATGACTTTAATGGCGGCATTCGTCATGGCGGCGGTTACGGCCAGGTGTACACAAAAACAGCCGCCATGCTTAAAAATTTAGAGTATGTTTTAGGCCGTTCTTTTTTTGATAAGGCCATGCAACATTATTTTAAACAATGGAAATTCTGTCACCCCTACCCTGAAGATTTCAGGAATTCAATTATCGGGTTTACCGGTGTTGATCTGAATTGGTTCTTTGATCAATGGTTAGAAACAACAAAAACAATTGATTATAAAATTGGAAGAATTAAACGCAAAAAAAATGATGTATATGAAATTACCTTTAAACGTAAAGGTACCATGCAAATGCCAATTGATTTTGTAGTGATAGATAAGAACGATTCGGCACGTCATTATTATATTCCAAACACCTGGTTCGAAAAACCAACCGGCGCTACTACGCTGCCACGCTGGATTGGCTGGGGACCAAAATTAAAACCAACTTATACGGCCACATTAAATATTGGCACAAAAATAAAAAATGTTATCATCGATCCATCTTACCGTTTAGCCGATGTAGATATGACCAACAATGTAAAACATGGTTATATTAATTTGCGTTTTGATTCGCATGTTTACAATCCTGTTAATTGGAAGAGATATGATATGCGTATAAGACCGGGGGTTTGGTATAACGGTTACGATGGTGTTAAATTGGGTGCGGTTCTATCCGGCGATTATCTATTAACCAAACATGTTTTTGAATTGGGCGTTTGGCTGAGCAGCGGTTTAGGACAAGCCTATTTAGACAGTACGGTTAGGATAAATAAATTTAATAAGATCTCGTTCTTGTTCGATTACAAAACTTCGTTAAACAAATACATTAAAAAATCAAATGTGTATCTGCAATTAAAATCGTTGGATGGTTTAGATGCCGGAACAATTGGTTTTGAAAAAAGAAGTAACAATAATAAAACAAGGATCTACACTCACTTAAAAGCCATGTTAAGAGATGTGCCTCAAGACATGATCTATCTTATCAATAACAAAGAATGGGGCTATCAAAAATTAAACAGCGCTGTGCATGTTGGCTTAGAACATAATTACAAATACAAAAAAGGTACCGGTACAATTTTAATGGATATTCGTACAGCGGCCTTTACAAACGATTATGATTTTTCTGCTGCATCCATAAGCAGTGTAAATAAAACTGATCTTGGTAAAATAAATATCAATACGCGCGTGTTTGGTCAAATTGGTTTTGGTAATAGTCTACCATCCGAATCAATGTTATATGTTTCCGGGGCCAATAACGAAGAGTTAATGGATAATAAATACACCCGTTCTATGGGCATTATTCCGCCACAATGGGGCAATTACGGTAATGTCACCAATCACTTTACTGCGGGTGGCGGTTTAAATTTAAGGGGTTACTCGGGTTATTTATTAGCGCAAAAAAATGCTGACGGATCTTTTAATTATAATTACAAAGGGGCAACCGGCGCTGCCTTTAATACAGAAATAGAATTTGGTGAGCTATTTAAATTCATCAACCCTAAATTTTTACATAATAGCGTAAAACTGCAACCCTATCTTTTTGGTGATGCGGGGATTATAAATACCAATGCTGCCAATACAGCTAATGTTATGAGCGATTTAATGGTAGATGCCGGTATAGGCACAACCTTAAGTATTGTAAGATGGGGACAATTGTATAATGTAAAACCATTAACAATTCGCTTTGATTGCCCGTTCTTTATTAACCGTTTACCATATGCGGAAAAAGATTATTTCCAGTTCAGGTGGATGATCGGAATTAATAGAGCCTTTTAAAGAATTATTATCTCAAAGATCTCTCAATAAATTGAGGGATCTTTTTTTATACCGTCAACGGGGTATTTTTAAATTTAGTCGATTTTATTGAGTAAAAAGACTGTTTAACTTAGGGAAAAATTCTGCTACGTTAGAATAATGAATAACTTTGTTAATTGTTTTTATTCGGACTTATTTTAATGGATTTTTATTAAAGTCTTTTAAATAATCTATATCTAAGTTGAGTGTTTTTTTAATGAATGAATAGACGTTTTTATAAAATATTTTTTATTTTTTCTTTGATCATCAGTTCAGGAAAAAATTTCTATTCTCAAAATCCTGCAGCGTGCAACAATCTTGTTAATCTTTGTACAAATTCTGCTTTTAGTTTTAGTGCAAATTCCGGAACAGGCTTAACGCCTGGCTTAAGTGTTAGTAATCCATTTTCAAATCCGCAAGCAGTAAATATAGGTTGTATGTTTACAAATGTTGCAAACCCGCAATGGCTGCTGTTAAATATTACTACAACTGGTAATCTTGGTTTTTCTTTCGGTGCATTTGGTTCATCATTTCCACAAGCCGGAAATTACGATTGGATCATGTGGCCATACTCAGCAACGGCGTGTAACGATATTTTTAATAATACATTACCTCCTGTATCCTGCAACTGGAATTGTACAGGTGGTGGTGGAACTGGTATGGGTGCAGTTCCCAGCGGTGGATCGCCGTGTAATTTTCAACCTTCAATTCCTGTGGTTCAGGGACAACAATATATTATTTTGATCACCAACCCAAGTGGCGTAAATACACCTGTATCTTTTTCAAATACAGGTACAGCCGGAGTTTCCTGTAACCCTTTAGAATATCAAAATCAAACGGCCTGCCCGGGGCAGTTAGCTGTTTTTACAGGTACATGGGTTAATGCATCGGCCGGAACGTATACGCTATACCCGGGTGCGGTTGTGCAAACTAGTCCATCATTCACCGTTAGTTCATTAGTGAATCAGGTTTACACCGTTCAGGCACAAGGTTTAAATAGTTCATTGGCGCCAATTGCAGATCAAACAACATTTACATTAACCATTAACCCGGTTATTCCTATCTCTGTTACAACACCAACAAATTTTTGTTATGGAAGCAATGCCACATTTACGGTGAGTCCGTCTGGTACTGGCACATTTAACGTTACAGGCCCAAGTGCACCTACCACTTCTTTTGCAACCACTTCTATTGCTTACCCAAATGTTACCACGCCAAACATTGGCACATTTACGGTAGCCGCAAGTTATACAAACGGTTGCACGGGAACACAAACAACGCAGGTTAATGTTGCGCCCAATCATAGCATCACCGTTAGTTCAAATACAAATGTGTGTATGAATGGAACTGTAAATCTAACTTCATCTATGCCAACAGCTACTGCTTATGCATGGGCCGGCCCTAGCGCTTATGTTTCCGCTATACAAAATCCAACACTAAATACTATCCAACCGCTTTCATCAGGAATTTATACCGTTAGTTCAAATATTAATTTTAATGGAATCACTTGCCCGAGAACAAATACAGTGCAAGTGGCCGTGGTTGCAACTAATCCTGTTACAGTAACACCCAATTTTACTTTGTGCCAGGCTGCTAATTTAAATTTAACATCCAGTGCAACAGGCGCAGTTTCGTATTCATGGAATGGGCCTGGCGCTTTTACTTCTGCTTTGCAAAATCCGTTAGTAGCCGGCATACTTCCTGCAGGAGCCGGTAATTATTCGATAACAGCTTATTTTACAAACGGACCGCTAACATGTACAACTGGTGCTGCTTCAAATGTTTCGGTGGTTGCTACTTCTCCGGTTGCTATTACGGTTCCACCAAATATTTGCCAGAATGCAACAGCAAATATGACAGCTGTTGCACCCGGCGCAACCGGTTTTAATTGGACAGGCCCAAACGCTTTCACATCAACTATTTTTAATCCAAACATTACAAGTATTCAACCTGCTGCATCAGGCATTTATACTGCAACGGCCATGTTCTCAATAGGCTCTGTTAGTTGTACAACGTCAAATACTTCATCTATGAGTGTTGTTGCAACAAATACGGTTGCGGCAGCAACCAACTTCACAGCC